>CAMCVW010000032.1 GCA_945881915.1 Thermoflexus hugenholtzii JAD2
TGAAATCAATAAACTCGACGTGAGGTACTGTGAATCGTGCGGTGCCCGGCTAGAAGCTTCTATTGTCGAAGTAACAGCCAACGCAGTTCCTTCCATCTCAGCATTGACTTGTAGTCAATGTAGTGCTGTCGTCTTGCCCGGTGAATCCAACTGTGAGCAGTGTGGTGCAGCGGTCAATCCGGTCAGTCCGGATGCTTCAGGGATGAGCGGCGAATTGCGTGTGTCAGATTTGCCGAGCGGTGGATTTGCAGACACTGCGACAGATATGAATTCTTTCCATGCCCCAACGCCGTCAAACATGTCCGGTCCATTGCATTACACCATTGAATCTGATGTAGCCGATTCATTTTCAGCTAAACAAGCTGATGCACAACATAATATTGCGAATGACGCTGCAGGTATTCCAGAAGGCAGTGTGCTGTCCGACGAGGAAGTACCGCAATCTCACGGTTCAGTTGCAGTTGTGGCCGTGGATGGAGTCTATGAAGTTGCTGACACAATCGAAGCTGTTGCACCGTCTCCTGCTGACATTCAGGCACTCAAACGACAACGTGCGGTGCTCGAGCAAGAAATCAAACGGCACCAGGACCTCATTCATCAGCTTGATGCCATGCGAACAACCTTCCGCGAAGTAACTCCACAAGCTGTCTTGATGGGGATAAGCGAAGCTGAACAAATGCTGATCACCCTAAAAGCGGATCTTGATGCTTTGCCACTCCCCCCCGAAATCGATCCCATGCTCATCGAACGCCTCAAAAAAGATATGGCGCGGCAGATAGAGATCATCGAACAATTCGAACAAATTCAACGTACATTTGGTTCAGCAACACCACGTGCAGTGGTCCAGGGCATCATTGATGCGCGCACGAGCGCAACACAGATCAACGCAGATTTGATTGCGTACGGTGTGGATTCTGCGATTCCGCGCGTGTCGAATCCTGACGAAGTACCGTTCCCCCATGTGGTTGCTCCTGCGCCCGTAGCACCACGCGTCGTTGCTACTCCAGAAGAGCCGCTCCCTTCTGCTGCGTTGGCACCGCTGCACAATTCCTTTGCATCGGCGCCGTTGATCGTGCCGCAGGCAGGGGCTGTCGCTCCCGCAATCCCCGATGATCTCCTCGCAATGGCACCACGATCGGGTCCTTTAGCCCCCATTACCGCTACCGATGTTCCAACATTGGCAGAACGTTCCGTTGGTCAGGTCGTCAATCCCGTCGCCCCGAATGCTCGCCTACAGCTCGAATCGGGTACAGTCTTGACGTTGCCCAGTGGTCGCCGCGAAATCATCATCGGTCGCGATGATCCCATTAGTGGGGTTCATCCCGAAGTCGATATGACTCCGTATGGTGCCGAGAGCGGTGGTGTGAGCAGACGCCACGTACGCTTGACGGTGCTTGAGGGACAATGGATGATTACCGATTTGCAATCAACAAATCATACCCGTGTGAACGGTGTCCGTATTGATCCTGGAGTTCCAACCCAACTCCCCGATGGGGCGCAGGTTGTGCTCGGGCGAATTGGTTTCATTTTTCGCTGCTCCTGAGATATTTGGTATGCTGTGGGAGAGACGTTCGTACGTCTCTCCCTTTTTTCATATGAATCGACCACGGAAGGAATCCTGATGTTGGATTTGCTCGCAGGACTAAACGATGCACAACGAACGGCGGTCACAACCATTGATGGGCCAGTGCTCACGTTGGCTGGGCCGGGATCGGGCAAGACGAGAGTTCTGACACATCGCATCGCATTCCTTCTGCAGCACGGCATCGCACCGAGTGAAATTTTGGCTGTCACGTTCACGAATAAAGCAGCGCGCGAAATGCGGGAACGCATGCAACATCTCGTAGGTGTTGACCTAGCAGGCAAAGTGGATATCGGCACATTCCACAGTTTGGCAGCACGTTGGCTTCGTCGTGATGGTCGCGCGATTGGATTAGCAGACGGGTGGCTCATCTATGACGATGATGATCAGCAGCGCCTCATCAAACGTGTCAGCAAAGAACTCAAGCTGCCAGACAAGCCATTCACACCACGGGCTATTTCGAGCGCGATATCGAGCGCCAAAAACGAACTTCTCGATCCTGAAGCGTATGCAGCCGCGAGTCGCAGCCCCGAAGGCCGTATCTATGCTGCGGCATACACCCGCTACAGTGAGCTGCTCAAGATTGCGGCAGCCGTCGATTTCGACGATTTACTGCTCCTGACCATAGATTTGTTCCAAACGTCAATCCTTACTCGCTACCACCGCCGGTATCGCTATATTCTTGTTGACGAATATCAGGATACGAATCGGGCGCAATACGAAATGGTCCGCGCACTCGCCCGCGGCTCTGGCAACATATTTGTTGTAGGTGATGACGATCAGTCCATTTATGGCTGGCGTGGTGCTGATGTGCGCAACATACGCCGATTTGAATCAGATTTTGCCGGTGCACAGGTCATTATTTTGGCCGAGAACTACCGAAGTACCCAAGCAATCCTTGATGTTGCACAAGTACTCATCGACGCTGCCCCGAAAAGAGTCCATCGCAAACTGTTGCGTGGGCAAACTCCGGGTGGTGAACCGGCCACGTGGCGTGAATGCAGCGACCAAAACGAAGAGTCGCAGCGGGTGTGTGATGCCATCGAGACCATCGTAAAAAAAGGAATCGGCCTCTATGCCGACTGCGCCATTATGTACCGTACGAATGCCCAGAGTCGTGCGTTCGAAGAAGCACTCAGTCGACGGCGCATTCCGTATGTCGTCATCGGTGGTATGCGCTTTTATGAACGACGCGAAATAAAAGATGTCCTCGCGTGGTTACGACTCCTCTCTAACCCAAACGATGATATTTCTATGGTACGGGCAATTGAATTCCCAGCACAGGGCATCGGGGCTGGGAGCATTGCGCATTTGAGTGACTGGGCAAGTCAACACAATACCTCGCTGTATAAGGCATTGCTCGACGCTGCAGCGGACAGCACGACCGTCCCTGCGCTGCGTGGCGCTGCACGGCAGCGTGTGATGACATTTGGGGCACGACTGTACCGGCTCGTCAAGCGCGCCCCGACACTGTCGCTATTGGATGCATTCGATGAGATGCTCACTGAATCACAGTTTATTGCAGGGTTGGTAAACGAATACGGTGGTAGCGATGCGGAATCACGGGTCGAAAACGTCAATGAATTGCGGCGGGTTGCCGGTGAGTACACTGCATTACCCATCGATGAACAGTTACTCCGATTCCTCGAAGAAATTGCCTTGGTAGCCGATGTCGATCGACTCGCTGCAGTTGATAATCACGTCGTGTGCATTACCCTTCATCAGGCCAAAGGCCTCGAATACGACAATGTCTTTTTGGTGGGGCTCGAAGATGAATTGATTCCGCATGCTCGGACCCATAGTGACCCCATACAAATTGAAGAAGAACGACGAATTCTGTATGTCGGGGTCACTCGCGCACGCAAACGGTTGGCACTGTCGCGGGTCCTCCGGCGCATGAATTATGGGAGATATGATCAGACGCTCCCATCACGATTTTTGGGCGATATTCCGAAAGGGATGCTTGCGCATGCGACGGCACTGGGAACGGTGAGTCCTGTTTCGTCGGGCACGCGCAGTACCACAGCATTTCTAGGTTGGGGGACTGCTTCTGCCCACAAACCGCCAGTCGTGCTCGTGCAGTATGAAGTTGGCGATGTCGTCCGGCACCAACGATTTGGCGAAGGTGTCGTTTTGGCAGCCAAAGCGGTAGATGATGATATAGAGGTCGTTGTGCGATTCGCCGACAGTGCGGTTGGTGAAAAACGTCTGATTGCGAGTTTTGCCCGGCTCGAAAAAGTCATCGCTCCACAGTAATTCCCCAACTGCGCAATTGTGCCTGGTATTCGGCCAATGACGCAACTTTTTTGAACTTCGCACCGGATATCCCATGGGTGGCTTCTTTGCACTCGTCCCAGGTTTCGTGGCGTTCCAAAACACCCGTGACCAAGCTGACATAACAGGGAAAACGGAGTTCGCTCGTAGGTCCTGTAGCTGTCCGTACCCGTGGTGCTGTCACGATGCTACTTTTTGCAGTGCGAGAGCCTGCTTGTTGCTGTGCGAGAAGATTGGCGCGTTCATTGTGGATATGCCCCGCATGCCCTTTGACATGATGCCAGTGGACCCCGACGTGCGTCTGTGTGATGAGCGCCTCCCACAGATCTTTGTTTTCGACCGGATCACCGGTTCGGGTCTTCCACCCGTTTTTCTGCCAGCCCTTGACCCACTTGGTGATGCCATTGATGAGATATTGACTATCGGTGTAGAGATGAATTTCTTGATCGATGGGTGTATTTTGTAAACCGATGAGTGCGGCAGTCAACTCCATCCGATTATTGGTGGTGTCGGGAGCAGTCCCCGAGTATTCTTGTATTTTGTTGTCCTGTATGACAATGGTTGCCCAGCCGCCACGCCCCGGGTTGCCGGAACAGGCGCCGTCAGTGATAATGTCTATGTGGTTCATACGATTCCTTGTGTGAGGGCCTGATGCGACGAGTACTCATCCTGATACTATCATGTTTTGTCGTAGTGGCGTGTACAACGACTCCGGTTGATAATAGCATTCCAGACCCCGTAGATGCCCTTCCGTACAAGGTGTCGAACACATCGAGCCTCCCCGATGTCATGCTTGCGTACGACAATAACATGCACGCCATGTTACGTGCGAAGGGTTTTCGTGTGACTGTCGATACAACCTATGTCCGTGTTTTGCGCCCTATCAACGAGGTAGCCCTGAGTTATGATCAGTCCGCACTGGCGAATGGATGGAGTATTGATCCTTCTTTGCCTCCACGAGACTCGCGCATATTGCGGACCTACCGGCTAGGAACCGAGCTATCTGTTGTGACGCTCTTTGCCGAAGCAAACAGTCGTGATGGGATTGTTGCGATGCGTATCAGCGCAGACCGCTAATTCCATCACGGTCAGGTATAATACTGTTATCTTGTCGTTATGAAGGAACCATCATGAACTCTGTGCGAAATGTGCTTCTGGTCTTCTGTGCACTTGCTTTTCTTGTTTCCTGTGGTGGCAGTGCCGCAGTCGTCCCAACTGCACTCGCGAAAAACGATACGGCTGCACCCGCTGACCCTGCACTCGAGGCCATCATCGCCGGATGGAAGGCTGAAGCAAAAGTGGGTCTCGAACTGGGCAGTGTAAAACCAGAAACTATCGTTGAGGAGTCCTATACGAGCACTGCAGAGTTGAGTGCCGTGGCCGATTATTACAACAAACAACTCGGGACGAGTGGCTGGACCTTTCGTAATCGGACGCCAGGCCTCAACAATGACGGCTTCTTCCTTGCGGGCTACGAGCAAGGTACACAGTCTCTGATTATTGGTGCAATCGATCTAGCCAAATTTGGTGGGAAAGGTGCATACGTGTACCTCCTCCACGGTACCAAGTAGACCGCTCTGTTAGGCGCTTCGGCAGTTATGCCGAGGCGCTTTTTTGTTGCTCTATTCTGACTTCGCTGGGCCGCTGGTTGCTGCGTGTCGCACGACAGAGTAGGGAGGATTGGCGAACCGCAATTCGTTCATCAAACGGTTTACTAAAGGTACGGCTGCAAATAGAATCTACAGCGTACTTCTATCTGGACCGAACAACCCACGCAATATGCATGTTCCGTTATCACACACGACCGTGGTTTGCAGGGCATTGTTGTGGGCGGTGTCGCCTCTATGTGCTGGCTCGTTCATCCAATGTGGGTAGGGAGAATGTGTTCCGCCGATGCTGTTTGTTTTCATTGGAGGATTGTACGTGTAGGAACGTGAAAAAAGCAATGGCAAAACTCGAACCTGTGTGGAGACAAAAAAACACCCTCCTGCTATGGCAGGAGGGTGTTGGTGTGATTCGTTAGCTGCCAGCTAAGGCAATGGCGTTGATGCTCCAGGGCATGAGTCCGACGGCAATAATCCCGACTGCGACGATGAGTAATGCCAGACTCGAACGTGCATCGAGAGTCATTCGCGGTCTGTCTGTCGTTCCCGAGAACATCGAAAGGAGAGCTCGTACATAGAAGAAAGCTGCAAATGCTGAAGCAAAGGCAGCAATGATTGCCATCCACATATAGCCGCTCTGCCAGACGGCGCTGATGACCAGGAATTTTCCGAGGAAACCGACGGTCGGCGGGACGCCGGCGAGTGACAAGAGTGCCAGCGCCATGATACCGGTCAACCAAGGGTTGCGCGTCCAGAGCCCAGTCAAATCGGCGAGCGTGAGATCACGTTCTTCGGAGCCTTCGAGTACCATGATGACTCCGAATGCTGCCAAGTTTGTCAACGTGTATGCGGCCAAATAGAATATCGGTGCACGCAGACCGGTCGCCTGTGTGCTGCCGAGGACTCCCAGCAAGACAAATCCCGCATGACTGATGCTTGAATATGCCAACATTCGTTTGAGACTGGTCTGATTAATGGCGACAATTGAGCCGACAAGCATCGTGAGGACTGCTATACCCATGAGGACCGGTGTAATCACTTGTGCTTCTGCACCGAGCATTTGGACCAGGGCTATGATGGCGATGAACCCGGCAACCTTGCTCCCGACTGCCATGAATGATGTAATCGAGGTAGGTGCGCCTTGGTAGACGTCTGGAGTCCACATGTGGAACGGTACCAGGGATACTTTGTACCCAAAGCCCACCAACATCAACCCAATCCCTGTGAAAAACAGGCTGCGCTCGATACCTGTGACCGGGATACGAGTAGCTATTTCGCTCAATACTAACGAACCGGTTGCACCGAAAGTCAGCGCGATCCCAAAAACGAGAAATCCCGCACCGAATGCACCGATGATGAGGTACTTCAGTCCGGCTTCTTCCGAAGCAATGCGTGGATACGCTATTGCCGTGAGAATGTACAACGCGATGGAAAGAAGCTCGAGGCCGAGGAACAAGGTAATCAAGCTCGCACCCTGTGCAAGCAACAGCATACCGCCTGTTGCGAGCAACATGAGGACGTATGTTTCGCCGCGCTCGATACCCTGCTTGTGCATAGCATCGCTGGCAAACAAAATACTGATGGCTGTGGCAAACAGAATGATGCTGTTCACGATGAGGGTCGAAGAGCCAAACGCCACTGCATTGGCCATGGTGACACCGCTGTTGCTGTACGGACCAGCAACGAGCGCTCCAATAGTCGCTCCGAGTGCCAGTAATGCAGTGATTTTCTTTTGGTTTGCAGGGATAAAGAGGTCGATCAGCAAGAGTGCTGTGGCTGATCCAAATATGATGAGTATCTGGAGGATGACCATGTAATCTATGCTTGGCAACGCAATCTGTGCCATAGTGGTTACTCCATTACAAAGGGCCGGCGTACCGCTTACTGTGAATTGGCGTTGAGACTGTTGACGAGATCGGTGACACTCGCGTTGCTGATAGAAGTGATGATGTTTGGGTACAAACCAATGACAATCATCGCCACGATAAGCAAACCGAGGACTGCGAGCTCTCCGGTTGAAGGCTCATGGATGGCGTTCTCTTCTGGAGCTGCCCCCATGAACACGCCACGATACATGCGCAGCAGGTACGCAGCCGAAAGGACAATCCCAATGACCGCAAATACCACGTAAGAATACCCTAGTTGCGGTGCCAACCATGCACCTTGCATACTGAGGAATTCACCGACAAAACCGTTCAAGCCTGGAACACCAATAGAAGCAAAAACGGTAATGAGCGTCAATGTACCGAAGGTCGGCGCTGTGAGCCAAACCCCCGAGAAATCATCACGGTTGCGGCTGCCACGTTGCGCAGCAAGGATACCCACAATGAGGAATAACGCTCCAGTGGTCAATCCGCTATTGATCATTGTAATCAATGCGCCGGTCACACCTTCAACCGTCTGTGAGTAAATGCCCAGCATCACAAAGCCTAAATGGCTTATTGTTGCATAGGAGAGCAATACTTTCATATCCTTTTGGCCGAAAGCAATCACGGCACTATAAAGAATGCTGATGACTGCCAAAACGCCGATTGCAGGAGCTGCCCACACGGCTGCATGTGGGAAGAACGGCAACGCAAACCGCAACATGCCATATGCTCCAATTTTAAGGAGGATACCGGCGATGTCAACGGAACCATTTGATGGTGTACTCGCTTGTGCTTGTGGCATCCAAGTGTGGAATGGCCAGATTGGTGTCTTGATTGCGAATGCCAAAAAGAACCCCGCAAACAGCGCACGTTCCAGGTTTTGGTCAAGTACGAGCGTCCCGTTGAGGACCGCACCACTCAATATGACACTGTCGAATGTCATCAAACCGGTTTGTTGGTAGTGATTGATGACCAAACCAGCAATGCTTGCCAACATAAACACAGAGCCGATGAATGGGTAGACAAAAAACTTGATTGCGGCTGCCTTGGCATCTCCGCTTCCGTGTGTTGCAATGAGTACTGCAGTCGGGACTAGTGTCAACTCAAAGAAGACATAGAACAGCAGTAGGTCCGTTGCAACGAATGCGCCAATCAGACTAGCTGACAAGACGAGAATCAACGCATGGAATGACTTCTGGTGCGTGGATTCGTTGCGAGCGGCAAAGAGCGCGAGTGGGGTCAACAGGGTGGCCAAGACCACCATCCATACATTGATCCCATCAAGGCCCACGGCATACTTCAGTCCGATGTCACTCAGCCACTCGACGGACTCGACGAATTGGTAGCCACCCAATGGTTGCATGGCGGTCAACGCGTACACTACCAAGGCGGCATTTGCGATACTCACGATCCAGGCGATTGTGCGTTGCAACGAGCGTGCGCTCGCGGCAGTCAGACTAATCAACACGGCTCCAATGAGCGGTGTACCTATCAATAGTGAGAGTAGTGGAAAACCTAGCTGATTCACGAACACCCCACACCCAGGGACGACATTTCTGCCACTCCCTGACTACGCGCCGAATACCATGTATCCGACTACGAGGACGACGCCGATTAAAAAGACGAATGCATAGGTCCGGACACTGCCGTTCTGCGCTTGTGACTTGAGGCGAGCGAGTGCACCGACGGAACGAGCACTGCCTTCGACGAGAATCCCATCGATAGCCTGGACGTCAAAAACTTCGTAGACGTATTCCGAGAGGGCGCGATATGGGCGCACAAAGAAGCGCTGATACACGAAATCAACACCCCAGCCCAGCTCAAACCCCTTCCAGATGTCACCGAGGTAATAATGTGCGGGATCTTCGGCACCAGATTTGATACTTGCCAGAGCGGGACCGCTGTATATGCGGTATGCCAGGTATCCGCTCCCAGCTGCCAGCAGCGTCGTGATTGTAGCAAAGACACCCATGCCGACGGTGTAGAGTTCGGTCGGTTCATGCAACACCGGACGCAACCAATCGTGCAACGTGTACAACCCAGGAAGATTGATCAAACCGCCTACTACTGCACCAATAGCCAGCAGAATCAACGGCCACTTCATGGTGCCGAGGTGTTCGTGTGCGTGCAATTCGTTGTCTCGTGCTTCACCGGCGAAGGTCAATGCAATTTGACGACCCATGTAGAAGGCAGTTAGCAGTGAACTAAACAGCAAAACCACTGTCGTTGTGATTGATTGTGCATTGAACCAGCCGTGCACGAGAATCTCGTCTTTTGACCAGAAGCCAGCGAATGGGAATATTCCAGCGAGCGCAAATGCACCGACAAGATACACGCGGTAGATCGTCGGCATAGACTTGGCTAACCCACCCATACGACGCATGTCTTGTACATCGTGGAGCCCGTGGATGATTGCACCGGCTGCCAAAAACAGGAGTGCTTTGAACAAACCATGGGTCAACAGATGGTACATTGCTGCGGTATACGCCCCCATCCCTGTTGCAGCAATCATGAAGCCCAATTGAGAGATTGTTGAGTACGCGAGCACCCGTTTGATGTCGAATTGGGTCAACGCTGCAGTAGCTCCGATGAGTGCCGTCATGGTGCCAATAATCGTGAGCCATGTCGCGGCGTCAGGAGCCAAATCAAACAACATGTGATTGCGAACGACTAAATAGACACCCGCGGTGACCATGGTAGCAGCGTGGATGAGTGCAGATACGGGTGTCGGACCTGCCATAGCGTCGGGGAGCCATACGAAGAGTGGGAGTTGAGCAGATTTACCTACTACAGCAAGTATCATTAGGAAGGCAATCCCACTGACGACCGAAACCGTTCCGAGTGAACCGAGGTTTACCATCGTGAAGGATGCTTCGGATAACTTGCTGAAAAAACCAGAATTGCCATCAGGGCCATAGAACGATAACGTCCCAAACCGTGACAGAATCAACATCATGGCCAATAACAAGCCGGCATCGCCGATTCGGTTGACCACAAATGCTTTGGCTGCTGCTTCACTGGGAACAATCCCTGGCTGGACGCTCTTGCGTTCGAACCAATGCCCGATGAGCAAGAATGAACACAAACCCACGCCTTCCCATCCGAGGAACAGCACCAACAAATTGTCAGACATCACCAGCATCAACATCGAAAAGACGAACAGGTTCAAATAGGCGAAGTACCGTCGTGGACGGGCATCGCCATGCATGTACGTGACCGAAAAGATGTGGATGAGCGTGCCTACGCCGGTGATGAGCAGTGTCATCACTGCTGTCAACGGGTCATAGTACAACCCGAATGCGACGTCGAGCTTCCCTACGGCAAGCCATTGCCACAGTGGAATGCTAATTTGGCGAGAAGCCTCGTCGAGGCCATTGAGGCCGAGTACTGCGGCAATTGCTGCGCCGAAGGCGCCTGCCACTGCAACACTGGCAATCAGACCGTTTGCCTTTTCGCCTTTGACGAAGAGGGCATTCAGAAGAAAACCAAGCAGTGGAATTGCGGGTATTAACGCGATAAACCAAGAAAGTTGCGTCATGAGCTGCTCTGCATTCGGTAGCCGTGCACGGCACGGTATCGGATCCTAACCCCGGAGCGTATTCATCAAATCGATGTCGGTGGTGTTCTTGCGACGGAAAATCATCACCAACAAAGCCAACCCGACTGCGACTTCGGCAGCGGCAATGGTGATGACAAAAAACACCATAATCTGGGCATCGACGGATTTCCATTGATTGGCGAAAGCGACGAGCGTCAGGTTTGCTGCATTCAACATCAACTCAACCGACATGAACACCATCAGTGCGCTTTTCCGTAACGTGACCCCGAGAACTCCGATGACAAAGAGGAATGCGCTCAGCGCGACATACATAAGTGTCGATACCATGGCTGCGTTCCTTTAACTACGGCGCTGATGCAACACGACGACACCGATGAGAGCCGTCAGAAGCACAAACGAAGCGATTTCGAAGGGCAAAAGATGCGTTGTGAAGAGCGCCTTAGCAATCTCGGTCGGCGCAGCGAAGCCGTCGTCGAGGTTTGCCGCGATGGGAATCGTGCCGGGGTTATTCACGTACAGCAGGGCAAGTTCAACGAGAAGCAACACACCACCGACGATGGCTCCTCGGTTTTGCCATGGATTGGCATGGGGTGTTTGTTCATCGCGTTCTGCACCGAGGAGCATGACCACGAACAAGAACAGCACAATGATAGCGCCGGCGTAGATGATGAGTTGCGTTGCAAACAAAAACGGCGCTTGCAAGAGCAAATACAAAACGGAAATCGCAGCGAAGTTCAGGAGCAAGTACAACGCACTATGCACCGCATTACGGCTGAGGAGCATCGCGATCGCACCTACGATTGCAACAAGCGCAGGAATGCCAAATAGCAGTAAATCCATGCAGGTCCCCTTACAGGTCAATCTGAGCCGGCGGGCTTGGGCGCCGATTCATCTGAGTCAACACGGGTGGAATGTCGCCGTGACCTTTGTCGATCGGGACCAACAACATTGTCTTGTCATAGATGGCCGATTTGCGGTCATAGAACGAAAGCTCGTAGTGGTGCTCGAGGGTGATGGCGTTCGTTGGGCAGGCGTCTTCGCAGTATCCACAAAAGATACAGCGCAACATGTTGATTTCGTAGCGTGCTGCAAAGCGCTCACCGGGCGAATTTGGTGCAGTGGGGTTGTTTTCGGCTGGGATGACCAAGATTGCATCGGAAGGACACGCTGCAGAGCAGAGTGAGCAGCCGATACAGCGTTCCATCCCGTTTTCGAAGCGGTTGAGCTGATGGCGGCCACGGAAGCGCTCATGCACTTGCCGTTTTTCTTCCGGGTATTGCACCGTGACGGGCTTTTTAAACAGGTACTTGAACGTCGTGCCCAAGCCTTTGAAGAATGCTCCTAGCATGTGACCCTCTCTAGTTCCCTGCTGATGGATTGACCAGTGTCACACCACGCTTGGCATGTTTTGGTGTCGCGGTAGCAGATACGATAACGACGACTATGACGCCGACTACACACATGATGATTTTGGCGATGAGGCTATCTGCTGGGAATAGGACACCAAAAACCGCAGTCATGACGACGTTGAACAACCCGAGCGGAAGCAAAACCTTCCATCCGAGGTGCATCAATTGGTCGTAGCGTACCCGTGGTACAGATGCACGCACCCAGACTGACAAAAACGACAGCGCAGTTGTTTTGAGCAAAAATGCTCCCAGCGTGAGTGCGCCTTGTACTGCGTAGGCAATGGTATCGCCGTTGCTCGTTTTGATCGCTGCAACCAGGGTGTCAATGCCGGGGAAGTTACCGCCACCTAAAAATAACGTCACTGCGATGGCATTCATTGCAATCAACTTGATGTACTCGGACATAAAGAAGAGTGCGAACTTCATCGAGCCGTATTCGGTATTGTATCCACCGACGAGTTCTTGTTCTGCTTCGACGAGGTCGAAGGGTGAACGAACGACCTCTGCGGTACTCGCTATTAAGAAAATGATGAAACCCAAGAATTGCGGAATGATATTCCAAATCAGACCCTGGCTGGTGACTATTTCTTCAGTCCGAAAGGTACTGTTTTGCATCACCACCGCGAGAATAGCAAAACCCAACGCGAGCTCGTACGAGATTACTTGGGCTGATGCACGCACGCCACCAATCATCGAGTATTTGTTGTTCGATGCCCAACCCGCAATGGCAATACCGTACACACCAATCGAAGTGACGGCGAGTAAGTACAACACGCCGACGTCAATGGGGGCATAGTGAAGCCAATTACCACCCATCCCATCTGGCCATGTTCCCAAGGGAATAGCTACCCAGATGATGAGAGCCGGGACAACCGCAAAGCCTGGTGCCATGATGTAGACCCACTTGTCCGCCATAGCTGGTACAACGTCCTCTTTCAAGAACAACTTGACCGCATCTGCAGCAGGTTGGAGCCAACCACCGAATAACTTCTTACCTCCAGGCAGGGGGATATACCCAGCCCGGTTTGGCCCGATGCGGTGTTGGAATTTGGCTAAGAGGCGGCGCTCGAACAATGTGAAGTAGGCGAACAATGTCGCAGAAGCGAGTGCAAGTACGAGACACCGTACTAGTAGGATGAGTATGTCTAACCAGGTCATCGAATCCTCCTCAGCGTCCTGCTATTCGGCACGCCGTATGGCGACGCGGGTGTATGCACCGAGTGCGAGATGGACAGGGGCACCAGCGACGTCCGGCATCAGTACATGACCCGCTGCAATATTCTTATCGATTTGCGCCGGGAGTGTGCTTGATCCGATCGGGGATGCAACCGTAATCGCATCACCTGCGCTGATATTCCAACGCGATGCATCTGCGGATGAAATGAGCACGTGGGCTGCAACCTGGCGACTCCCGAGTTTTGAATCGATACTCCAGGTCCCGCCGTTATATGCACGTACCGGTGTCTGCATCAGTAAGCCAAATTCACCTTTAGGCTCAAATTCGACCGGCGGACTGTAGACCACAGTGAGTGCAGCACCTGCATCGTCGGCGACAGTCTTAAGCTGGACACCATTGCCTTCGGTGTTTGTGTAGGAAGTGCCGTCATAGTACACCGACTCATTTGCCTGACGGCCCCATGAGTTGATACTGAGGTCGAGGCTCGTGTAGGTTACACCAGCGTAGCGCGGATTGTTCTGTGCGACTTCGTCAGTGACATCGCTTGTCACTGCATAGTTCCAGTTGCTGAGTACCGCAGTCGCGTTTTTGGAGGCAGGGGTAGCCACCGTTGCTCGTTCTGCTATCTGTGCACATACTTGCCATGTTGGGTGCATGGCTGCGGGAGCAGCCATTGCGATGCGGAAGCGTTGGACTCGTCGTTCTGCATTGGTAATGGTACCGTCAGTTTCGGCGATAGCCATTTGCGGTAACACCACATCGGCGAGTTCGGCAGTTTCGTTCATGAACATCGTTTGCACTGCCAAGAAGCCGTGTTTTGCGATGGTTTGGAGCCCCTCGACTGCTGCTGGGTTATTGGCGGCTGGGTTGAGCCCGACGACCAACAAACCACGCAGTGTACCTGCTTCGGCGCGGGCCCAGAATTCATTTGCTGCTGCGCCGTCTTTGCCAGGTCGGACACCGAGTGAGACAGCCCCAAAGGTATTTGCTCCCGTGGTCAAGGCAATCAAGCCGTTGTTTGCTTTGCCGCATTTACCGGTTGCCATTGCAGCATTTGCCATTGTCTGTGTCACACTTGCACCGATTTGGAGGGCTGTGCGACCGTAGACGATGATTGCATTGCTGGCGGCCATGTATGCATCAACGACCTTTTGCAACTGCGCGCGGCTGACGCCAGCGTGTTCGAGGAGCGTGTCGAGTAACAGTTTTGAGAGTTGATTGCGCACATCGTCGAGGTTACGAACGCGGCGATCGAAGCCACTGGCGACCTGTGCTTCGAGGACCAACTTGAGAAATGCGTTGGCATAGGCAGCTTCGCTACCAGCTTTGATACGCGTATCTGAGGATGCACTAGTGCCTAATTTGGTGGCAAATGAATTGACCACATGCACGACACCACCGCGATTTTTGATTCCGCGGAGCCGCAACACGTACAGTGGCGCTTCTTCTTCTACATCAGCTGCCAGAACAACAACGGCTGTTCCCTTCCCGAGTGACAGCAGGCTCGTGCCCATACCGACACCTGCGGTGATGATGGCTTCATCGATGGCGACATCGGTGACGGCACCGGGTCTGTGGTCGAGGGAGGTGGACTGGAATGTATCGGTAATGAGTTTGCGGAATGCATACAGGTCTTCGTTGGAGGCGGAGTCACTCATCATGCCGGCGACTTGTCCATTGCCTTTGGCGGCGATTTGAGACAAGTTTGACGCAATGCGGGTCAACGCTTCGTCCCACGATGCGGCAACGAGTTTGCCGTGTTGGCGCACGAGCGGGGTGGTAACGCGAGTTGCGCTCTCGACGAAGCGCATACCCATACGTCCCTTATCGCACAACCAGATTTCGTTCACGTCGTCGTTTTCACGAGGCATGACACGCATCAGCGAATTATGACGGGCGTCGAGGCTGAGGTTACAACCCACCGAACAATGGGTACAAATGCTCGGTGTGCTGCGCACTTCCCACACACGTGATCGGAAGCGGAAGTCTGCGTTGGTCAATGCCCCCACTGGGCAGATGTCTGTCGTGTTGCCTGAGAATTTCGAATCGAAGCCGGGTTCGGATTTCGAAATGATTTCCCATGAGCGACCGCGATTGTCAAATCCCAGAACTTCATCACCGGCGATGTCGTCTTGGAATCGGACGCAGCGTGAACAGAGGATGCAGCGTTCGCGGTCAAGATAGATCACATCACTGAGTTTGATTGGTTTTTCGAAGTGGACTTTGTCACTGTAGTCAAAGCGACTCACTTCTGGTCCCCACTGCATGGTCAAGTTTTGCAACGGGCATTCGCCGCCTTTGTCACAGACAGGGCAGTCGAGGGGGTGCGACGTCAACAAAAATTCGAGCACACCACGCTGGGCGAACTTGACTTTTTCGGTAGTGGTTTTGACAACCATGCCTTCACTGACTGGCGTCACGCAGGCGGGTTGCAGTTTGTTCATCATCAGAGCGAGTTGTGGCAATCCATCCGGGCCCATGACGACTTGGCGTGTGGCAGGGTCGATGCGGGCGGTATACACCTCGACCAAACACATTCGACACATGCCGACGGGCTTGAGTTTGGGGTGATAACAGAAAACTGGTATCGCGACTTCGACAGTCCGCGCTGCATCGACGAGATTGGTCCCGGCTGGAACCGAGACCGCTTGACCGTCGATGATGAGATTAACGTCTGGCATTGAATTACTACTCCCGGCTCACCGTGGGCGGTGGCGCTAGTGTGCTAACGTGAGTGGAATGGCATGACGTGCGGGTGACTTGGCCAACGCGGCTTCGAATTCTTCGGGGAACAGCCGCAATGCGGTTCGAATCGGTACCACGGCGCTTTCTCCAAGCAAACAGAAGCAGTTCCCAGCCATCTGATTGTAGACATCGTGCAGCTTGTTGATGTCGTTCTTTACCGCACCACCATGTGTGAATTTGTGCAGTGTTTTGACCAGATAATGCGTTCCCTCGCGGCAGGGGGTGCACTTGCCACAGGATTCGTGCTTGAAGAATTCATCCATCTTGTAGGCGAGTTCTACCGCAGAAACGGTCTCGTCGAGGATGATAATGCCGCCGGAACCGAGCATGGTGCCAGCTGCAGCCAGTGATTCATAGTCCATGGCGACATCCAGGTTTGCCTCGGTCAACCATGCAGATGAAGCGCCCCCGGGGACGATGATTTTGACTTTTTTGTCGTCGCGCATGCCGCCGGCGTAGTCATAAATGAGTTCACGCATGGTGACACCGAAGGGGACTTCGTAGTTGCCAGGTTTATTGACATGACCAGAAAGACTAAATACTTTGGTGCCGGGGCTCTTCTCGGTGCCGTTTTTGCGGTACCATTCGACACCCTTGAGAACGATGCGTGGAACGTTCGTCAATGTTTCGACGTTGTTAACGATGGTTGGTTTGCCATACAACCCAGCAACGGCGGGGAATGGAGGCTTGAGTCGCGGATGACCAACTTTGCCCTCGAGCGATTCGAGCAGTGCAGTTTCTTCGCCGCAGATGTACGCCCCGGCACCGCGATGCACGATTATTTCGATGGATGTGTTGGTACCGAAGACGTTTTTGCCCAGGAAGCCGCGGGCAGTCGCGTCGGCAATTGCCTTTTCGAGCCGTAATGCTCCTGCCGCAAATTCTCCACGGATATAGATGAAGGCCTTTTGGCACTCGATTGCATACGCAGCGAGAGCTACACCTTCGATGAGTTGATGAGGATTCCGATCAATGATTTGGTGATTGTTGAAGGTTCCCGGCTCGGATTCATCTGCGTTGCAGCAGAGGTAGCGCGGGTACACGTCTTTGGGCAAAAAGCCCCACTTCACCCCTGCAGGGAATCCTGCACCGCCACGACCACGTAACCCAGCGTCTTTGACGACGTTGATGATGTCTTGTGGGGATTTTTCTTTGACGGCATTGCGGAGGGCTTCGTACCCTTCGTGCTGAATGTACACATCGAGATCAGCAATGTTTGGTACATCGAGATCACGGAGCACGACATGTTCTGTAATTGGAGGCATTGATAACCTACTTGCTTTCCAAATCGCTGGTATTGAGTACGCGCCAATGACGCGCACCATACTAGCACTAGGAGGAGTTTGTGTCAAACCGCACAAACGATGCGGACCGTGTTACGGCGGTGTCAAAAACAGCGCAGCATACATCCTGGGAACCGGACTAGACTTCCGCAAGTGCAGCAACCACTGCTGATTCTGCCGCTTGTGGGCTTGCTTGCCCACGGGACTGGCGCATTATTTGGCCTACCAAGAATTTGACTGCGGCTTCCTTGCCTGCCTTGAAATCTGCCACCGCCTTGGGGTTCGCCGCAACCGCATCACGTGCCATTTTGAGCAGGGCATCGCTATCGCCAATGACCGCCATACCGCGTGCGGCGACGATTGACTCGGGGGCTGTTCCTTCGCGGTAACAAATCTCGAAGACCTCCTTCGCAGAGGCCCGCGTGATGGTTCCGTTGTTGAGCAACCCGATGAGCTCAGCGATGTGCGCAGGGGTCATTCTGGTGGCTGCTTCGGTGAGTGACTCGCCCTGATCATTGAGCAACCGGAAAAATTCACCCAAAATCCATACCGATGCGTCACGAGCCGTACCGTTGTTTTTGACGACTGCGGCAACGGTGGTCTCGTAGAATGCAGCGACCGTGGTGTTTGTGGTCAATAGTTCTGCATCTGCAATACTCACGGCATACTGTTCAATGAAGCGGTTCCGCCGGACCGTTGGCAGCTCGGGCAGCGTGGTAGCGATCTGATCGACCAGTGAGCGTTCCATATGAAAAGGTGGGATGTCAGGATCGGGGAAGTAGCGATAGTCGTGTGCAAATTCTTTGGACCGTTGTTCGACGGTCTTGCCGGTCGCATCGTTCCAGCCACGCGTGGACTGGGTGATTTTGCCGCCGTCGGTGAGCACTTGGGTCTGTCGCTCTATTTCGAAGTTGATGGCACGTTCTACGTTGCGGAACGAATTGACGTTTTTAATTTCGACTTTCGAGCCGAATTCCTTTTGCCCTTCGGGACGAACCGATACGTTTGCGTCGCAGCGCAAGGCTCCTTCTTCGAGGTTGCCACTGTTGACCCCAATCCAGCTGAGCAGTTGATGCAGCGATTGGAAGTAGAGTCGCGCCTCTTCGGCGCTCTCGATTTCGGGTTCCGAGACAATCTCCATCAGTGGCACGCCCGCACGATTGTAATCAACTAACGACGTGCCGTCAGGCATGTGGTTGAGCTTTCCAGTATCTTCTTCGATGTGGATGCGTGTCAGATTGATTCGGCGATCGATCCCGTTTACCACAATGTCGACATGGCCGCCAATACACAGCGGATCTTCGAATTGGCTCCGTTGGTAGGAAGACGGGAGGTCAGGATAAAAATAGTTCTTGCGGCTCATCGTGCTGTCTGCGGCAATCGTCGAGTGGAGTGCGATACCGGTCTTGACAATTTGTTCAATTGCAGATCGGTTTGGCACCGGTAACGCGCCGGGCAGCCCGAGACATGTCGGACAGACATTGGTGTTGGGTGCAGCATGGGCAGCGTCGGTACGACACCCACAGAACATCTTGGAGGACGTGCGGATCTGTGCGTGGACTTCTAGTCCGATGGTAGCGATATACTTCATGGGGATGCCTTCTACCGCAATGGCTCGAATATGCCTGCATTATACCGTATGCATGTTGACTGTGGTGATACAACGCTCTGTATTTGTTTGACATAACATTTTAACGGTATGTATCGATTCTGGTAAAATAGACTAACATGCAGCATTGCCAAGGAGCAGGAATGCCACGAGTACTCATCACCGGTGCAACCGGCCCCGTCGGCAGCACACTGGCAGCATACTTAGTGACACAACCGGGTATAGAATTGAGCGTTTTCAAGCGCTGGCGGAGCGACCCACGTGCACTGGCACCGATTATTGAACACATACGCGTCTATGAAGGTGATATTGAAGATCCATATGCGGTCGCAGATGCTGTCTCAGATGCCCAGCCGGAGTATGTCTTCCATCTCGCGGCTCAGAGTTACCCTTCGGCCTCGTGGGGTGCGCCGGTTGCGACGATGCGGGCAAACATCGAAGGAACAGTCCACCTGCTCGAAGCAGTGCGTCGCCACGCACCAGCGGCTCGGGTACATATTGCGGGATCGAGTGCCCAGTACGGCATCGTCGCGCCTGAGGCAATTCCCATACAAGAGTCTCACCCGATGCGACCAGCGTCGCCATACGGCATTAGCAAAGTCGGTCAAGAATTGCTCGGTTTGCAGTACTTCGATTCGTATGGTATCCAGACGGTTGTGACACGTTCATTCAACCATGTCGGGACGCGCCAGGGTGATCGGACTGCAATTCAGACGTTTTGTCGGCAGATGGCGCTTATCGAGGCAGGCCGTCAGGAGCCGCGTATACAGGTCGGGAATCTCGAACCCCAGCGTGACTATACCCACGTCGACGATGTCGCTCGTGCACTCTGGCCATTGCTGCAAAACGCACCGGGCGGCACGGTCTACAATATGTGCTCAGGAATTGCAACCCGAATGGGTGACATTCTGGATATGGTCCTCGCACAGGGTACCGTCCCGGTGCAAATCGTGGTCGACCCTGCGAGACTTCGCCCGGTCGATGAACCGATACTGCGCGGTGACAATACCAGATTAAAGGCAGTGACCGGTTGGGAACCACAAATCGGTATGGAGCAGATTGTCCGCGAATTGCTGGCATTTTGGCGTAGCCGGATGAACGAAGAATAGTTTTCTCGAGAATATGCAGATGTACGAAGACCCGCAAAACACCGAAGGCAGCGCTGACGAATCTCCTGTGCCGCCGTCGCGAGCAAATGGGATGTCGTATCGGTCGCCAACCGAAGACAATCGACGCACCACGCAGCAAGTACTCGTTGCACGACGAAGCGGGATACATGCCGTCATGCAGCCAGGTCCGCGCATGGGAATGATTGTGGCGGTGGTGATTGCGGTGATTCTATATCTCGCCACGGTGATTGCGCCACCGTCGGCAGATACGACGGATGCATATGACAGTGGTACGCTGCTTCCGACGCTGACCGGCGTTTCACCATACTCCGGCGAACGTCAGGTTGTGGTTAGTGGGACGGGCGATTCTGGACTGTATTTGCGTTCTGCCCCGTACCGTGACGCTGCAATACGAGGAACAATTCCCGACGGAACGACGTTGAACGTAGTCGGATCGTTGGTCATCGAAGACGGGAATTGGCTCCCTGTGCGTATGTTGGACGGAACCACCGGGTGGGTTGCTGCGGCATACACCCGAGAAAAGTAGGAAATCATGTCGCTACGCCTCCGGCTCACCCTGGCATATGTCGGCCTTTTTGCAATGGCTCTGACTGCTCTTGATGTGGGCCTGTACTTTGTGGTCAATAGAGCACTCATTAATGGGATAGACAATGAGCTCGATCTCGGCTCTCAAGTGTTGATTCAGAGCTTCAATGATGCTGCGAACAAGCCTTCGTTGCGTACCGAGCGGTCAGATTTGCCCGCTTTTCTTGCCCAAGGAAGTGGCCTCGATAGCTTTGCCACGACGAGTCTGTTTGTTGTGGTCTATGACAATGATGGTAACCCGATTGAGTATTCTCCAAACCTCAATGGGCAACAAGCGCTCACGCAACGATTGACACTCAATCGTGAAACCGTCTATAGCGCGCTCCAATCAACCACGCAGCGCTCCACCATGGATCTTGGGTTTGTTCGTGTTCGCACACTACTCATGCCGCTGTTGTATACCAATACCATCACCGGTAGTGCACAGGTGCAAGGCCTCATCCAATTGTCCCGATCTATTTCCGAAACAGAACGGGCACTGCGGATATTTTTGTATGCTTTGGCATTTGGTGGTGTCGCGGCGATGATGTTTTCGGCGCAGGGTGGGGCCTGGTTGACGCGGGCGGTGTTCCGACCCATCGACGTCATTGCGCGCACTGCACAGAGCATTGTCAGCGCCGCTGACCTGAGAAGACGCGTGCCTGTGCCGGTCGTACAAGACGAACTCCAACTGCTGACCGTGACAGTCAACGACCTGCTTGGTCGTATCGATGACCTGTTTGAGGCACAGCAGCGATTCCTCGCCGATGCATCGCACGAAATCCGCACGCCGCTCGCCGCAATGCAAGGGAATATCGAAATCCTGCAGCGCGGTGCCGCACGAGACAAGGAACTCCTCGAAGAATCACTCCGCGATATGCAGAATGAATCTGCCCGATTGATTCGATTGGTAAACGATTTGTTGATGCTGGCACGGAATGAATCCGCCGCAAATATGCGCTTTGTGCTCGTCGATATGGCGACACTGTTGCTCGAGGTCATCCGCGAACTCAAACCACTCGCAGGCGAGGTCGAATTGAAGCTCGAGGTGCGCCGAGTTGTGTTTGTCGAAGGCGATCGTGATCGTATCAAGCAAGCCCTCATCAATGTCTGCATGAATGCACTGCAGCACACTCCTGCTCCTGGTACGGTGATCTGCGCATTGCACGGTGACAACACACACGCCATCATTACGGTGCAAGACACCGGTACCGGCATGAGTCCCGAAGACCGCGAACATATCTTTGAGCGCTTCTATCGAGCCGATAGATCTCGTTCGCGTACCGCTGGAGCAGTCGGTGGAGGAGCGGGATTGGGCTTAGCAATCGTCAAGTACATTGTCGAAGCGCATCATGGAACGGTGTCGGTCCAGTCGACGTTGGGTGTGGGAACGACGTTTTGTCTGCGCCTGCCGTGTATCGAGGCAGGAAGTGACGAAGAAGACGAAGTCTAGTTGCTACGGGAGCCTGGTGTACCGTCTCAGCATGCGGTATACTCTGCAAACCCACCTGTGAGCAGATGACTGGAGCCACGATGCGCGTATTGACGCTCAGTGATGAGGTCGTGCCGGTGGTCTACAGCATGCAAATCAAAGAACGATTTGCAGACGTAGACCTCATTTTGGCGTGTGGTGATTTGCCGTACTACTATCTCGAATATTGTGTCTCGCTGTTGAATATCCCGTGTGTCTATGTCGCAGGGAATCACGACAAAGACGAATGGACGGGTGATGGTGAATTACTCACATATCCACGTGGCTGTACGTCTGTGGAAGATCGGATTGTCACGTCGCAGGGATTGTCCATCGCAGGGTTGGGCGGTTCAATGCGCTATAACAATGAATCTGGGGCACAGTATACCGAATCGCAGATGCTGTTGCGCATGCTTCGGCTGGCGACGCGGGTACGGCTGTACACCGCCCTGACGCGACGTCGCTTAGATGTCATGCTGTCGCATGCGCCACTCGCAGGTATCCACGACGCAGCGGATCGGCCGCATCGAGGTTCACATGCATTTGTCACATTCCAACGCTGGTTCCGGCCAGCGTATTGGATCCACGGACATGTGCACCGAAACTACTCATACGGCGTACCCACCGAAACTTACTATAATCAGACAATGGTACTCAATACCGCTGGATATCGGCATATGACGATTGATCGGCAGGCAAACACAGGAAAAACAGGAAAAACAGATGTCTGATCGACAATTCATGGATGCTGCAGCGCGCAGTCAGTTCGAAGATGCGCGTCGGCGTGAATGGTTTGCAGCGCTCACCGATGCCCTTCATCATGCACCACACGATCTTTTGGCGTTCGAGGACGTCCGACTGCGCCTCCAAATTCATGCACAACGCAGTCTCGGACTCCAAACGATCCCGCTCGATCATATCGTCGGGAGCGAAGGTCGATACACCGATTTTGATCGGCATTTTTTGCCCAAAACGGATAACACGCGTGATCGGTGGATGAACATAAACAAAGCTGCCATGCAGTATATAAATCTGCCGCCCATAGATGTGTATAAAGTGGGGGAAATATACTTTGTGCGCGACGGCAATCATCGCGTGTCGGTGGCACGTCGCGCTGGCCAGTCATTTATCGATGCCAATATCATCGAGCTGGTTGTCGATGTGCCCATGACCAAAGCCCTGACAGCAGATGTGCTGCCACTCAAAGAGGAATACAGTGACTTCCTCGAATGGACGCAGTTGCACACGTTACGCCCCGAACAACGTATCGAATTTACGGAGTCGGGTGGATATCTCGAACTTATCCGCCATATCAATGGCCGCCGCTACTTCATGGGACTCGAGCAAAAACGACCGATCAAATCGGTTGCGGCAGTAGTGGATTGGTATGACAACATTTATATGCCTGCCATTGCCGTGATTCGCAGCCAAAAGATTCTCGATCACTTCCCTGGTCGTACCGAGGCTGATTTGTACCGTTGGATTATGGAACATCGTTGGTATATGTTGGAAAAATCGGGCGGACAGGATCCTGGTCCCGAAGCTGCAACGAGTGATTTTGCACAGTCCTATGCGACGCAACGTTGGTACCATGGATTAGCCCAGCGAATCTCGTCGTTACTCACTTTTCGGGCAGAGTCGGGTAGCGCATGAGTCGCTCATAACGGCTGTTTGGTCCACCAATCGTGATACGGCAAGAGTGCCGAGAGCGGAACAACAACGTCGTGACTCAGGATTACCTGGGTCACGACGATTATTACGATTAGATGGTGCTGCCGCTCGCGATGTTTGTAAACGGGAATTGTGATTCGGTGCGCTCGGCATTGATGACCACATTGCGGCCGATGATGCTGTTCGCGGGGATGCGGGCACCTTTTCCGATGACGTTGATGCCGGTGTTTACCTTGTCGGGTTGAAGGGTATTGGGTGTGTCATAGTCTGTCCCCGTCCCGACCATGGCTTGAGCCCCGACAACCACGTTTTTGTCTATGATGCTCTTGTCGACGATTGCGCCCGGCCCTATCCAGCTATCGGTCATGATGACGCTGTCGCGCACGATTGCACCGGGAGCAATGTAGACTCCGGGCGATAGGATTGAGCGTTCGACGGTGCCGTGAATCGTACAGCCGTTGCACACCATGCTCTGGCTGATGGTCGCTTGTGGTCCGATTTTGGCGGGAGGGCGCTCCTCTGAGCGGGTGTGAATTATCCACGACGGATCATACAGATTGAGTGTGTGATTGGGGTCAATCATCTCCATACTGGTCTTCCAGTATGAATCAATGGTGCCGACATCAACCCAGTAGCCCTCGAATGGGTATGCATAGACGCTGTCATTGGCGACCATTGAGGGGATGACGTTTTTGCCAAAGTCAGTCCGGGTAACCCCGTCGTCTTGCGTCGTCACCGCGGTGATGAGCGCATCGGCATTGAATACATAGATGCCCATGCTGGCCAATGTTCCCTTGTCGCGCTTTTTTGGTTTTTCGGTGAATTCAACGACCTGCATACCTTCGTTGACGGTCATGATGCCGAAGCGGTCTGTTTCGTCGAGTGCGACATGCATGACTCCGACGGTCAAATCGGCTTTTTGCTGCAGATGGAACTCAATCATCGGGGCATAATCCATTTTGTAGATATGGTCGCCCGACAAAATGACCACCAAATCTGCCCGACGTTCACGGATGTAGTTCAGATTTTGCAAAACGGCATCGGAAGTCCCTTGATACCAGCCTTGTTCGTTGCGCCCTTGGTATGGCTGGAGTAATTGAACCCCTCCATTACCCCGATCAAGGTCCCATGCACGACCATTGCCGATGTGACCGTTGAGCGAATGCGGTTGATACTGAGTGAGTACGGCGACATCGAAAATCCCCGAATTGACGCAGTTTGATAGTGGGAAGTCGATGATGCGGAATTTGCCAGCAAATGGAACCGAAGGTTTCGCGCGTTTTTCTGATAAAACGCTCAATCGTGCGCCTTCGCCGCCAGCCAAAATCAGTGCTACGACCCGCATGGGAGCCTCGCTTTCACATCACGCTTCGTCGCGGATAGTCTTCATGACTTGCTCCAAGAGGACCCCATTGGTGCTGATAGCATTTCCGCCATATATGGTCGTGATGCCATTCCAATCCGTAAAGGTGGCTCCGGCTTCTTGCAGGATTGGTACCAGTGCACCGCAGTCCCACGGGCTCATCAGTGCATCGAGCATCACATCGATGCGGCCCGTTGCGACCAACATGTGCCCATAGGCATCGCCCCAGCCACGCACCATCCGTGCCCGTGACCGCAGTCGATCGAAGGCTGGGCCCTTATCGTTTTCGTACATGTGTTGGACATCGGTGGTCGAAATCACCGCCTGCGCCAAATCAGTCGTCCTACTTGCCCGGACGCTTCGTCCGTTCCAGAGACAACCCTGCCCGAGTGCTGCAGTGATGAGCTCGTTACTCGGAGGAATCGCGACTGCGCCAACCACCGGCACCCCTTCACGTTCGAGCCCCACGAGTACGGTGTACATGGGCACACCAGCGACAAAAGATTTGGTGCCATCGATCGGGTCGAGAATCCAGCGAAAATTCGCACCAGGCCGTGTCTCGCCTTCTTCTTCGCCCAAAATACTATGGTGTGGGTAGCGTTGTTCGATGAGTTCACGCATGAGCCGCTCTGCTTGTCTGTCCGCAGTGGTGACCGGTGAATTGTCTTCTTTGAGTTCGACACCCACATCCGTTTGAAAGTACCGCAGGGTCACTCGGCCAGCAAGGTATGCAAGTTCGGCGGCAAAAGAACGTAGGCTCGAGAGGTCTTCGTGGCTCATTATCTGTTCCTATGCGCGAAAAAGCGATTCCAACACACCCAAGACACGTTCGTGCTGCGCCGGCGTCCCAATACTGATGCGGACGCAATCCGACAAGCGTGGCTTGGGGAAGTAGCGGATGAGAATACCTTCGTGCATCAGACCATCCCGTACCGCAGGAGCAGGGAGTGGAGTCCGCGCCAGGAGAAAATTCGCCACACTGGGGTAGACATGACAACCGAGCGCCTGCAACGCTGTCGCAAAAGCATCTCGGTCGGCACATATTTGATCTAATACCGGCTGCATCGTCGCAAAATCGCGCACAGCAGCGGTGGCGGCGACGTCTGCGGCGACATTGACCGTGTATGGAGCTTTGATTTTGCGGAGTTCGTTGGCCAATGATTCGTGCATGACCCCATAGCCGACGCGTAATCCTGCCAATCCGGCCCATTTACTGAATGTGCGCAAGACGACGAGGTTCGGGTGGTCATCAATCAGATCAATAAAACTGATGCCGCTGAATTCGGCATATGCCTCGTCCGAAACGACAACGAGCGGCAGCGCCAGCAACGCCAGCAAATCTGTGCGGGTCAACGGATTCCCGGTCGGATTGTTGGGCGCAGCAAGAATGACGATTTTGGCGTTGTGCTGTTGAATAGTCGTTACCATGCGGTCGATATCAAGACCAAATGCTGCGTCCCGCGGGACTTCGATGTACTGTCCTTGGTAGAGGTGCGTGCTATAGGCATACATGCCGAAGGTTGGCGTTGCATCCACCACGGCGTCGCCCGGCGTTATCGTTGCACGCATCAGGACATCGATGAGTTCATCAGAGCCGTTCCCGCAGATGATTCGTTCGGCTGAAACGTTCAGATGTGCGCCGATAGCATGGCGCAGGTTCGTGGTGTCTGGGTCAGGGTAGAGCGCGACCTGGTTGCGTGCACCTTCGGGGGAACTCAATGCAGCAAGTGCAGCGCGGGTGGCTGCGGTTGGGCCGTAGGGATTTTCGTTGGCATCGAGTTTGATGAGTTGCGACTGCGCAATCCCGAGCCTCTGTGCGAGGACATCAAGCGGAACAATCGGCGTGTAGGGAGCAAAGCCAGCGATGTCGCTTCGTAACAGAGAAGAGAGTGGGGGATTCATGGTGGTACTCATGTATGTCAATACTCAAATAATACCATAGCGACAACCGCACCGTCACACAGCTACTCCCATGGCACGGGGATGGTATACTGCCTACATTCGCACAAGACGGGGGTGGGTATGACGACGCAGCGGCCGAGTATTTCTGCATTCTTTCCAGCGTACAACGACGGTGGAACGATTGGGAGTTTGGTCGTTACCACGCTCCAAACGCTCTCAGAAGTAAGCGACGATTACGAAGTCATCGTCATCGAAAACGGCAGTACGGATTTTACCGTCGATGTGCTTGCTCAATTGGCGACACAGTACCCGCGCTTTACCTATCAAGCGCATCGCGAACCGCTCGGGTATGGTGGTGCATTGCGGGCTGGGTTTGCTGCCTGTAGCAAAGAATTTGTCTTTTATACCGATGGTGATGCTCAATACGACCCACGAGAGCTCAAGTTGCTGTTGGCAGCGATGCGTCCCGACATCGACGTGGTCAACGGCTACAAAATAGACCGCAGCGATCCGTTCCATCGTAAAGTGATTGGCCGCGTGTACCATCACACGGTCAAATTGATGTTTGGATTCAAACTGCGCGACGTAGACTGTGATTTCCGCTTGATACGACGCAGTGTCTTGTCTGCAATCAATCTCGCGTCAGACAGCGGCACAATCTGTCTCGAGTTGGTCAAAAAACTCCAGGATGCCGGCAAAACATTTGCCGAAGTTCCCGTCCATCACTATCATCGCACCTACGGCAAAAGCCAATTTTTCAACTTCCCGCGGATCTGGCGCACATTACTGCAACTGATTGGGTTGTGGTGGACGTTGATGGTCCTTCGCAAAAAAACCTAGTCTGTGTCTTTTGGGTGCAGAAAAGCGGCAGGCGCAAGCCTGCCGCTTTTCTCTACTTAAGCAGCCTGTTTAGGTGGATTTAGCGTCTGCCATCGCTGCCACCAAAATCGCAGTCGCTTGCCGGCCATCGATTGCTGTCACGAGGAGTTCTGCGTCGCCGCGCACGCAGGCTGCAAAGTGGCGTACTTCGGCGGTGAAGCGATCCTCATCGCTGACGGGAAGGATGGTACTGACCCCGTCTGCATGCTGGTGGACCAGAAGCTTGGTGTCGTAGTCCATCGTCAATGCACCAGTCGTGCCATAGACCGTCACCGTCCAGACGCCTGGCGCTGTGCGCCAGCTCGCTTCGATCACACCCAAGACGCCGTCGAGGCTCGTCAACGTCAGAATTGCCGAATCCTCTACTCGCAAGGCGGGACCGAGATCCGTCGCACGCGTCGTGGCGCTGGCTTGCACCCGGCGGACATCACCGAAGAAAAACCGAAACAAATCGACCGAATGGACACATGTATCCATGATGACGCCACCACCAGCCAACGCAGGATCACTGAACCAACGCTGATGGACATCTGGCATAACACCGGCAAACCGATTGCGGAACATCATTGGGGTGCCGATGAGCCCATCCTGCATTGCCTGCTTCATCGCTTGCATGTGCGGTTGGAATCGGTGACACAGCCCGACACTCAGCAACCGATGGGCGCGATCAGCAGCGGCAATCATCGTGTTACATTCTGCTACCGACGGAGCCATTGGTTTTTCGACCAGCACATGCACGTTGGCATCGAGTGCTTGCACAGCCAATACGCAATGAGTGCTCGGCGGCGTGCAGATACTGACGATGTCGAGCTGCGCTGCAGCCAAAAATGTCCCGACATCCTCGTATGCCTGTGCACCGCTGTCGCCGACCAACGCCGCGGCGGCGCCCGGCGTTGTATCACATAAGGCGACTGGCGTATACCCAGCCGCTACCCATGCGTTCCTGTGTGTGCGGCCGATTCCACCGCAGCCGATAATTCCAATCCGAAGTGACGTCATATGCTTTCCTTCTCTGTCAACGCGCATAGGCCGCAGTGACGCCGCCGTCGACGGTAATCATCCCGCCGGTCGTCCGACTGCCACGCGGGCCTGCAAAATAACTGACTGCTTCGGCGATGTCTTCGGGACGGACGTTGACCTTGAGCACCGTTCGTGCTTTGTAGAAATCTTCGAGCTCTTCCGGCTTTATCCCATATCCAGCCGCTCGCGCAGCGCGCCAGCCCTGATCCCAAATACCACTGCCTTCGAGGACTGCATCTGGGAGTACCGTATTGACACGGACGCCAATGGGACCACCTTCTTCGGCGAGACAACGAGCCATGTGCAGTTCCGCTGCTTTGGCTGCACTGTAGGCAACGTTCCCTTTACTTGCCATAACGCTGTTTTTGCTGGCGATGACGACCAACGAGCCGCCTGCTTTCTGCTTCTGCCAGATTTTGAACGCCTCGCGTGCAATCAGGAAGTAGCCCTTTCCCAAGACATTGAGCATCTTGTCCCAATCGTCGACCGTTGTCTCGGTGACTGGCTTGGCAATGGCAAATCCTGCATTGTTGACGACGATATCGACGCCACCAAATGCCAGTATGACGTGCTCCATCGCTGCAATCACGGCCGCTTCGCTGGTCACATCACAGTGCACGGCAATGGCGCGGCGCATATTGTAGGTGTCATTGAGCTCTTGGGCGACTTTTTTTGCACCATCGAGGTTGATATCGAAAATCGCGATATGAGCACCGTCCGCCGCCAACCGGCGAGCTGTTGCCCGACCAATTCCACTGGCCGCGCCGGTGACGATGGCGATTTTGCCAGCGAGCTCACGTGGCGCTGGTTTGAGTTTGAGTTTGTATTGCTCGAGCGGCCAGTATTCAATCGCAAATGCCTCTGCTGCGCTCAAGCTGGTGTATTCCCCCACCGACATACAGCCGTTGATGACGGCAACGGCGCGGTGGTAGAGTTGATTACTGATGTCGGCAGCTTGGGCGTCTGCGCCGGCGGTTACTACCCCTAAACCGGGAATCAGGATGATCCGTGGGAACGGATTCATCATGACGTCATCGGCACTTTTGTGCGCCTCGAAGTAGGCCGTATAGGCAGCCACATAGTCGTTGACGCCGCTCTGCAACGCACTCAGGAGCGCGGGCACGCCGGCACTGGGCTGCCAATCGACAAACATGGGCAAGCGCTTGGTGTGCACCAAATGGTCGGGACAAGCAGCCCCAATCTGCGTGAACTGTGCAGCGCCTGCACTGCCGATACACGCCAAGACCTCAGGTGTGCTGTCGATCTGGACAATTTGGCTCCCCTGGGCGCACAGCATGCCGCGCAACGCGGGGAGTACAGCCGTCCACGTGGCACTACGCTCTGCTTCGGCGATGGCCGGCACGGCGCTTCCTGCAAAAATCACGCGCCCATTGCGGGTATGCGTGATGAATGCTTCTGCTTCGCCAATCACCTTGATGGTCTGGCTATAGACCTCTGCGCTGGTATCCCCCCACACGGTCAAGCCGTGCTTGCCCATGACCACCAAATCGGCTTTCGGGTTGCCAATGACACCTTCGCCGATTTGCTTGGACAGCGTGAATCCGGGCCGGATGTAATCCACCCACACCATGCGATCGCCCCATAATTTGCGGCACAACGCCAAACCGTCGGCAGCACAAGCCAGGCTGATGACGGCATCAGGATGGGTGTGGTCGACGTGTGCGGCAGGAATGAATGCGTGCAACAACGTCTCGATGCTCTGGCGAGGGCGATCAACCAAGAAGGTGCTGCGATTCAGGAATGCGACCATTTCTTCGTCGCTCATTGCTGCACGCGCCATCAACGGTGCCATGTCGGGCATGCGCAAGGCCGCGAAGCCGCCTTCGGTAATCGTGGCGACATCGCTGCCGGAGGCTTTGACCCACAACACTTGTCCTGATTTGCCGGTGTGATCGACCTCGTGGGTTTTGGCGCTCGTATTTCCGCCGAATATATTGACGACGCTGCGGTCGCTGCCGAGCAGTCGGCTCCGATAGACGAGTCCATCAATGGCTGGCATGGCCTGCGCGTCTGCGCTGTTCCAACGATGCTGTGGCATAGGGGTACTCCGCTCAATATGTATATGCAAGAACTATACCACCGACCTGGATGCTGATTGTGATATTTCGATACCGAAAAAAACTGCGAATTCATAAATTCACAATGATCTAATCAGCTGTGCAATGCTACAAATGCGAGGATTGTCGCGACATTGGTCTCAACGGGTTGCAGTGCATCGACGTCTACGGTCGGGAATGCAAGGTCTACCGGTACCCATTCCAGCGCTATCGTTGCCTGCTGCTGCATGATATAGTCCTCGTCGCGATGAACCACATGCCGCAGAGGGTCACGCAATAGGCGGTTCTGCATACGTGCCAATGCGATTGCATAAGGAATGTGGCAGCGCACGACAATCACGCTTGCATGCAGAGATGCAGTGGTCAGAGGTGGTTCCCAGCGCGGATGTTGGAACGCTGCTTCGACGATACACGATACCTGGTATTGGAGCAATGTTGTCATACAGAGAAAAACGCCGCAGTGACGTTCTGATGCGGCAGACGTGTTCCCGGGCGGCGGTACACGTACCCTGCCATGCACGCATCGCGCTGAACGAAAGGCCAGCCGAGCTGCAGAGCCAGCGCTTGCGCAATGGTCGTTTTATCAACGCCTGGCCGACCGGTGATAGCCAGTAGAAGGGGTTTGGTCATCTCGGTTCTCCACTCCATCAACACGGAAGGCAAACGCGCTCTTTGAGGTTTCAGTTTCGGCCAAAGAGCATCTTCGCCGTATCCACGCCGGAATGGGTGTGTGTTGTTCCGCAGGGGAGTGGAATTGAGTATAGTACAAGCACACACAAACAGAAGGAGCACATACATGCTTGCCTATCGACCAATGCCGACGTTCTTGAGCACAACTGCCCCACAGCCACTCTCTGCCGCGCTCTACGAAGCACGATGTGCTGCGCTGAAGGCCGCTGCCGGCTGTGATTGGGTGGTTGTCTATGGTGACCGTGAGCACAGCGCTGACCTCACCTTCCTGACGAATTTCGATCCGCGCTTCGAAGAAGCAATCCTCGTGCTCGGTCCCAAACATGCGTTTATCGTGGGGAACGAAGGCGTCGGCTACGTGTCCATGTTTGGACCAATGCTCGAGGTGCATCTGTCACAGAGCCTTGGGCTGATGGGTCAAGATCGCACGCAATATCCACGGCTGAGTGCCGTCTTGCAATCGATTGGGCTCAGCGCTGGCGCAACGGTCGGTGTGGTGGGCTGGAAGTACCTGGAACCCATCGAACAAGACGAACCCGAACCCGCCTATGTGCCGGCAATGCTTCTGGCTGCCATCCGCAAGGCTTGTGGCGGTACGGCCAATATCCGTGATGTGACACACTGCATGACGCACCCAACCCATGGCATGCGCAGCAACAACGATGCTGCACAGCTGGTTGCGTTTGCGTGGGGTGCACAGCGTGCCGCACTGGCTGTGGATCGCATCGTGCGCGGTGCACGCCCTGGCATGAGTGAACATCACGCGGTGGCGCAGATGCTCTATGAAGGCGACCCGCTGTCGTGCCACCTGATGATGTCGGGCAGTCAGACCCACGTGGTGGGATTGCGCTCCCCCAGCACGCGCATGCTGCAACTCAAAGACGCCGTCACCACCGCCGTCGGATTCCGCGGCGGCTTGTGCTGCCGTGCAGGGGTGTTGGCACCGACGGTCGACGCATCCTACCTGGATACCTACGTCGCTCCCTACATGCAGACCCAAAAAGCCTGGTACGAAGCGCTCCGCGTGGGGATCAGCGGTGGCGACGTCCATGCCATCGTCATGCAGAGCCTTGCCGGTGCCCCATACGAACCAGCGCTTAACCCAGGCCACCTCGGCAGTGTCGATGAGTGGTGTCACACGCCTATCCGTCCAGGGTCTGCCGATCCCATTCGCTCAGGAATGCTGATCCAGTGCGACATCATCCCCAGCCAGACCCCTGCTGGCACGGCGCTCAACTGTGAAGACACCGTTGCCATCGCCGATGCACCGTTGCGGGCTGCCATTGCCGCACAGGACCCCGAGTTGTGGAATGTGATTCAGGCACGGCGTGAATATCTGCACGACGCCATCGGGATTACGCTGGCTGCCGAGGTCCTGCCGCTGTCATTGGCCAACGCGCGCTACGCACCGGGCTGGTTGCAGCCGGATGTGGTGTGGGTGAGCTAACTCCTCGATAGGTACCATTCTCTGCGAAATCAACGCCGTTTTGTTTCACGTTCGGTGGGACAAAACGGCGTACTGTTATATGTGTAGAATCTGCATCAATCACGTCCGATTCACCATACGTACGTGCAAATGGGCAAAAGCATGCATACCACTTTGACCTGCATCGACACAAACAAAGCGACCTCCGAGCCTGGCAATGGAAGGAGGTCGGGTAAACGGATACGAAGCGTCAATGTTTACGCAATCAACGCATTCCACCAGCTCGCAGCCATTTCGATGTCGCTTTTGATGAGGCTATGGGATGCTTCTTGCCACGTGATACTGACTTGCGCACCTGCAGATTGCAGCGTGTCATACAGGCGTGTACTCTCGGCCATGCTGATGAGTTGATCGTGTGTCGCCGCACTCAACAGCACCGCTTTGCCAGCCAGCGAAGGCAGAACCTCTGGCACGTACGTCAATTGACTGCGCAACAACATCCCGCCCCGCAACGCGCGTGGCTGCGTCAGCAACACTGCATTGGCGATATTGGCACCATTGGAATACCCCAGCGCATAGACATTCTGTGCGGCAAAACCGTATTCCGTCGCTGCACTGCCTACAAATGCAGCGAGTTCTGCGGCACGCAACTGCACATCTTCGAGGTCAAAAACACCTTCGGCGAATCTACGAAAAAACCGCGGCATCCCTCGCTCAGAGACGTTCCCACGGGGACTCAAGAGACCACAACCCGGTGCGATGTGCTGCGCTAAAGGGAGCAAATCGTTTTCGTCCCCGCCGGTACCATGAAGCACCAAAATGGTCGGTAAACCTGCCTCGGTCGGAGGGTGATACACGTGTTGGTACGATGCGAGCGACATACCTGGTCCGTTCTAGTGGTGTTCGCCGACATACTGCTCACCAACGGGGACCGCTACCTGAAGATGATTTTCGGGTGGGGCCATTGGGCAGGTTGCGTACGGGGTAAATGCACACGGGGGCGAAACGGCTTTGTTGAAGTCGAGCGTCGTCTTGCCATTCACTGCGGCAGCAGCAAACAAGAATCGGCCCGCTCCGTAGGTCTCGTGACCGCTGGTTTTGTCGCGCATGACGATGAACAACGAACCCTTGCCGTCGATTGCCTCGAGCGTCTGTGTCTGGCCATTGAGCATGAACGTTAATGTCCCGGCACACGGCGTGTCTTCGAAGTACCCCAATATATTCTGTATCGAAATCGTCCGGTTATTCGTTGCAGGCGTGAACGCCGCTTCGACGACATAAGCGGGATTGTACGCATACCAGACACGACCGGTGAAGTCACGTCGAGCTTGACTGTCGTTGTCGCGCAAGCGAATCCCAATCCGCTCTTGACGGGTCACCACAAAAAAGCTCAGCATCCCGTGCTCAATCGTGTCGGGCGTGTACTTCCCATCACCGTCGACCTGCAAGGCCCCAGATTTGGGCGTACTACCGTTGATCGTATATGCCACGCCTGGTGCAGCAACAAACGTCACGGTGCGGTCAGTGCGATGGAATGTCCCCAGTGTAGCAGGGCAAGAGCCGGCGGGGAAGACGATGTCGTTTCCTTCATCAGAACCGACCGTGTTTGCCCCTTCATTGAGCCAAAAAAGACCAGCCACGGTCAACCAACTATTATCAGCACGCAGACTTTTCTCTTGCTCGTCACGCCAGGCTTGCATCGTCTCAGCAGTCATGTGCATATCCTATCAATATAACTTCATAAACTTACTCAACAAACTTAAGTATTATGCCACAACATGGCATATGCTCGGATACGATTACAATACCATATTGTTCCGCTGAGTCGAAAGGAACTCCTATGCCACCGTGTGCTATTGTCGACACGCATCTGCACCTCTGGGACCCGACGCAATTCCGCATCTCGTGGCTCGATGACAATGCAACCTTGAATCACACATTCATGGCAGAGCAGTTTGCACAACACAGTACCGGCGTCGAAGTTGACGCGTGTGTCTACCTCGAAGTTGCCGTCGACGCACCGTACAGTTATCTCGAAGCGGTAGCGATAGATAGACTGGCTACGCGGATGCCACAACTACAGGGAATCGTTGCTGCTGCCCCGGTCGAGTTCGGACTGCAAGCACGTGCCTACTATGCGGCATTGCGGTCTATTGGACCACGCATCAAAGGCGTGCGGCGTTTGTTCCAAGGTGAGTCAGACGCCAACTATGCACTCCGGCCCAATGTCATCGCTGGGGTCCAGGCCTTGGCAGACTTCAATTTGAGCTTTGATATCTGTATTTTTCACCACCAGTTACCGGCGGTTGTGGGGCTCGTCGAACAATGCCCAGAGGTATCCTTTATCCTTGATCACGTCGGCAAACCAGACATAAAAAATCGCCTGCACGAACCATGGAAAAAGGATATGCGTGCGCTCGCTGCACTTCCGAATGTCGTCTGCAAACTGAGCGGGATGACCACAGAAGCGGATCACCAGGGATGGCATATCGATGATCTGCGACCCTATGCCGACCATGTGTTCGATGTGTTTGGCGAAGACCGCGTGTTGTTTGGCGGCGATTGGCCCGTATCGTTGCAGTCAACGACCTATCGCGCTTGGGTAGACACCGTCGATGCGTTGACCCGTCAATTGACGCCGTCCGCACAGCAGAAATTCTGGTCGAGCAATGCAAAGCGGGTCTATCGGTTGGGGTAATCTGACATCATCCCGCGGCACAACGAAACAGAGCCCCACGGCATGCCGTGGGGCTCTGTTGATTTTCGATTATTTCTTGAGGGTTGGACGATTGAGGCTCAACGGGGCAACTTCGGCTGGGGTCTTCATTTCGACCGCAGCTTGGGCCAGGTATTTCCCGACCATTACCCCAAATGGCATGCCAGAGCCGCAGAACCCGCCAGCTGCCCAGACACCGGGCATGTCAGGCATGGCGTCGACCACGGGTATGTAATCTGGGGTAAATCCCATCATTCCTGCCCAGCGGCGGGCAATGGGTACATCTTTTAACGCGGGGAACAACCGTGGCAACACCGTGTCGAGTGCATTTTGGACGTCGTCCGTGATTCCGATGTCGTACAGGTTTTCGTCGCGATTCTGCGCTACTGCACGCATACCGCCCACGACAATCGAACCATCCAGCGTCTGTTGCCAATACTCGCCCGTCGGAGTGAGGTCCGTGCCGATACCCTGGGCAAAGACCGGCTTCGTCGGTGCGGTGTTCATAATCTGACCGCGTACGGGCGTGATAATGCCATTGAGTGCCGGTGCAATCTGGCGACTCCACGCATTCAGTCCCAACACGACCGATTGCGCGATGATAGGTCCTTTGTCGGTAATGACAACGGGATGCCCGTCGCGTTGTTCGATGCGGTCAACCGTTGCGATCGATAACTTGGCACCGTGACGAATAGCGGCATCCACAATCCCACGCACCAGCCGACCAGAGTGAATCATGGCATGCCCGGGGAAGAACGCAGCCCCGACGATTTCTTCACCCAACGGCGTATTAATCATGCTCTGCACTGCAGCTCGGTCGAGAAGTTCGCCGGGGTAGCCGTCTGCGTTGCGGGCTGCAATACCTGCTGCTGCTTCGGCGTGATCTTGGGCCGATATCGAGAGGTTGATGGTGCCTGGTTCGCGGAAGTGTGCGTCTATGCCTTCTGAATAAATCAGTTCACGTGCCAGACGGGCATTCAGCAATGTCAACTCATGGATGTGTTGGGCGGCTTTTTTGCCCAGGCGAATCGTCGAACCGAGGTAACCTTCGGCGGCACCCGTCCCGATGAACCCGCCATTCCGACCCGTTGCGCCATGTGCGGGATGCACTCGCTCAATGAGTACAACATCGAGGCCTTGTTTGGCAAGATAATACGCTGTCGCAGAACCGACAATCCCGCCGCCAACCACGACATGCGCAGCCCGGCTCGGGAGCGGAACGGAAGGGACGTTCAAATCGGACGTCTCGTGCCAGTAGGAACGGTTACCAATGAGTGAATGGTCGATGGTCATACAAACTCCTTTGTTCATGTACCGAAGGCATCGCAATCATAGAATTGACACCCACCACGGTGACACCTATCATAGACGCACGTGATGTGAATCCGGGGTGCATAGTGATTCCAGTGATGCGCCATTTTAGCACGTACCGCACTATTCCAACCTCATGTTACCTAGAAAGCCAATTGCGTGCACCTAATATCACTTCGGTCGCTCCTCAAAATGATTCCTTTGGCCGTGGCACTCTTATTCATCAGTGCATGTGGCAGTGAAGCAATCGCCCTCCGCGGAGTCGTCCGCGACGCATACACCGATGCCCCGATCCCTTCGGCAATCATCCAAGTCGGTTCGAGTAAAACTATGTCGGACGCACAGGGCGCCTACAGTGTAGATCAGTGGCTCCGTCGACAAACGCTGACGATCACCATGAGCGACTACGAAGCAAAGTCCATAGATTTGAGTAAACAAAAATTCCCCCAGACGCTGACCGCTGCCGATACGGTCGTCGATGTGGTCCTACGCCCGAACGTCATCCGTGGCATGGTCGTCGATGCGTGGAGCAAACAGCCGTTGGCTGGTGTCCTCATTCAGGCAGGCACGACGTTGTCGACCACCACAGGCCCAGATGGTTCTTACAGCATCACTGAGGTGCCGGAATCATTTGCCCTCCAGGTGCAGCTTGCTGACTATGTGACGCAGTCTCAGCAGATAGAGAAAAGAACCACTGCAGATATTGCACTCATCAACAGCACCCTGAGCGGGATCGTCAAGGACCAATACAGCGGGCAGGGGCTGGCAGGGGTAAAGGTAAGTGCCGGTGATATCACTGCAGTGACCGATGTCGCTGGAGCATTTGCGATCAAAAACGTCACCGCACGAACCGCAGTCACATTCGCAGTCGAAGGCTACGCCCTCGCGACTGTCGATGCAGCGACGACTGCCACACTCGATGTCGTCATGCGCCCTGACACCTTGAAGGGAACGCTGGTCGATGCGACAACCGAAAAACCGATTCGGCATGCAACGATTATCGCGACCGAAGCGCTCGACAAATCCGCTTCGGGAACGGTGCGAATCGATGGCACCGACGGTGTCTTTACCCTCAGTGGGATGCCGGCATCTGGCTTCATTCAAGTGCTCGCTCCGGGTTACCGCAAGTTGGTTGTCCCCATCGTCCAAGGCGAAATACCGGCAGTCATGAAGCTCGAACCGTTCGAACCAAAAGCGGTCTACATCACCGCCGCAGTTGCGTCTAATCCACGACTCATCACGAAGTTTTTCGACCAAATCGAAGCCACCGAACTCAACGCCATCGTCATTGACCTGAAGTCAGACCTGCGCGACGATCTCGGCTTGATCTACTACGATTCACAAGTACCCATCGTTCGGGAATTAGGGACGTATAGTGCAAATTACGACATTCACGCTATTCTCGCCGAAGCCAAAAAGCGCAATATTTATACCATTGCGCGAGTACACATGTTTAGCCACGATAATGTTTTGGCAGAAGCAAAACCAGAATGGGCTGCGCGAGATCTTCTCAAAGGCGGAATTTTCTACGATTATCCAACGTCGACCATCAAATACGCATGGCTCGACCCATTCAACGAGAACGTCTGGGATTACAACATCGCGCTCTCTGTCGAAGCAGCTTCGTATGGCTTTGATGAGATTAATTTCGACTACATTCGTTTCCCATCACTAGAATTTGGCCCGTCTGATGGCGAACGGCTCGGATTTTCCAAAGAAGTAACATCTCCCGAAATACGCTACGACACCATCAAAGCTGTCCTCAACCGGGCACAACCCGCCATCAACGCGGCAGGTGCGTTTCTCTCGGTAGATGTCTTTGGATTCACCACCGAAAGCCCCATCGATATCATCGGTCAGAGCTTACCCATGATGGCGCAGACGACCGACTACATCTGCCCCATGGTCTATCCATCTCACTATGGGCTAGGCTATCTGGGCTTTGATAATCCCGCCAATCACCCCTATGATGTCATCTTCCGTACCATGGAAATGGGTGCCAAACAGATAGGTGATAGTCGCGCGCGCCTGCGTCCTTGGCTCCAGGACTTCACCCTCATCTGGGTGCCGGATGACCAAATCGTCCAATACGGTGCCCAAGAAGTGCGTGAACAGATTCGTGCAGTCGATGAAGCCGGTACGGGTGCTGGATGGATGTTGTACAGCTCAGACAACTCCTATACCTACAGCGCTTTGGGGCAATAGCCAGAAGCGGGGAATTGGTTCATGAACACTGCCCCGTCTAGTCATAGTTTCATCATCGGTTCACGCTGGATTGGCGTATGCACGACGGCGCTGTTGCTACTCATGCAACAGCGCCCAGTCTCATCTTGGTGGGTCTGGTGCATTGCAGTAGGGATGAGTGCTGCGGTGACCATCGCTGTTCAGCCAGTGACGCGACTGTGTATCCGTCACCCGCTCCTGATGGGAATTGATATTGTCTGTGGTGCAGGGATGGTCGTTGTGACCGGAGGTTGGATCAGTCCCTTTTACCCCACGTTTGTCGCACTGCTGATGCTGCCTGCAATTCTCTATGGTATCCGCGGCGGAGTGATTGCAGGGTTCGCCAGCAGCACGTTGTGTGCCGTACTCTTTTTCTTGTATGGCATCTGGGATACCGAAGAAAGCCCTGCACTGCTTCATCGAATGCTATTTTTGGCAGCTCCGGTTGCGTTCGGAATGCTCTGTGCTGCTATTGCAGGATACACCCATAAATCACGCACGCACGAAAAGAGATTTACTGGAGTCTCTTCCGTCGAATTCCCGCAGTGGGTGGGCCGAGTGATGCGCCGTGTCGTCCCGCGATTCCCACGTGCGCTCACATCAATGCGATCTGCGCGGACAAACGGATTCCGAGTCACCCAGACGCGTTCTGCAGAAGTACGTCTGGCACTCTATGCTGCGCAACCACAAGATGTAACGCTCCCAGAAGAAGCACAATTACTCACGGATTCGTTTGAACGGACGACACATATTGCGGCGCGCTGTGTGATTCTCGGGCGACCGAAACCAATCCAATTGGTTCACTGCGACTCGATTCGGCGCCTCATCATCGAATCGCTCATCAATGTAGAACAACACGCACAGGCCTCGAGTGTGTCGGTCCTGATACGATTCGATGATCGCACCGTCACCGTTGTTATCCAAGACGACGGGAATGGGCTTCCCGATACGGGTATTCGTCGGGCAGGGCTTCATTCGTTGCAGATGTTAATCTATCGGGTGAGTGAAGTAGGCGGTCGACTCGAAGTATTCACCACGCCCGCGGGTGGAGTTGCGGTTCGCGCGGCGTTCCCACTGTCGGCGGAAGAGGTCATCGTATGACCAAGTTTATCCTCCATCGCATGGTCTTGTTTTTCACCGCCGGGATGCTCATCTATGGGATGTCGCAACCTCCGGAGCGTGAATCGACCTGGCTGTGGTGCCTCTGGCTGGCAAGTATCCCAGCTGGCTATTTGGCGTTTAGCCAAATCCCACTCCGGCTACGCGTCAATACGATTCAACGTTCCCTCCAAGCACTGACGGTCATCATGGGCTTAGGGTTTGGCATGCTCTCACTCGAATTACTCCGACAACAAGTCATCTGGTCGCAGTATCTTGCAGATGCAGTGGCAGTCAATGCCGAATCGGGTGAAACGTCGAGCAATGTACGCCACGTCATGGCGGCCAACCGCGTCCATCGCGGGAGCATGCGAGACCGCAACGGGACAATCATCGTCGACACGACCGTCGGCGCTGATGGACGAACCGCTCGGAGTTACCCAGTCGATACCCCCGCAGCGTTTGCGCCGATTGTCGGGTTCGTCAGCCCACGCTACGGCGTTTCGGGGATTGAAGCAACCTATGCAGATTACCTCTCTGGTTCACGTAACCCGCTGGGCCAGATTTTTCGCATGTTTCGCCGCGACGCTGTTCGCGGTGACGATGTGGTGCTCACCATAGATGCGCAACTCCAACAAGCAGTCTATGCGTTTTTGGGTAATCGAGTCGGTTCGGTGGTTGTGCTCAATCCGCGCTCCGGTGCAATCCTCGCCATGGCGAGTTCACCGAGCTATGACCCGCGCGATATGACTCCAGAGCTTGGTGCAGATCCCGTCGCTGATCAATTGCGACTCGATGCCGCATGGCAACGAATGCTCCAGAGTGATGCAAATGAACCGTTACTCAATCGCGCCATCCAAGGACGATATCCACCAGGCTCGACCTTCAAAATTGTCACTGCTGCCGCTGTGCTCGAGCACGCTGGGATTGCCCAGCCCGACGACATTACGTGCCCCGAAACATTCCAGAGCGAGCCGGGCGCACCCCCAGTCGTGAATGCAATACCAAATCTGAATGCCAAGACAGGGAACCCCGCCAGTCTGCGCAGTGTAGTGGCTTTTTCGTGTAATACGGCATTTGCCCAATACGCACTCCGACTCGGTGCAACACGGTTGGTATCGAGTGCAGAACGATTCGGTTTTGTGACTCCCGAAAAACAAAATGGTGCAGTGACCCTTTCGGACCTCCAGACGCTCAGTAGTCTGCTCTCTGTGGATGACGGATTCCTCGCTATCCCCGCAGCGATCGCCGACACGGGCTTTGGCCAGGGCCAGCTCTTGGTCACCCCACTGCAGATGGCACTCGTTGCCGCCACGATTGCCAATGACGGTGTGCTCATGCAACCGTATGTGGTCGAGCGCGTCGTCAACCAACAAAACGCAGCTTTGTATAGCCACATCACCCGACCGATTCGCCGTGCGGTGAGTAGCCTCAACGCGATTCGCATACGGGATTCTATGCGCTATGCCGTGACTGATGGTTTTGGCACGGCAGCCCAAAATCAGGGTGTCATCACCGTTGCCGGCAAATCCGGTACGGCAGAGAATCCAACCGGCATCCCGCACGCCTGGTTTATCGCCTACGCTCCTGCCGAAAATCCGCTCTATGCCGTCGCAGTCATGCTCGAGTATGGCGGAGAAGGCTCTAATGCCGGTGCGACGTTGGCCGGGCAAGTCCTCGCAGCTGCCGCACAGACCGTACAACCCTAACATTGCTATATTCCGCACAACGCAGAGATGTTTTTTTGGG
>CAMCVW010000033.1 GCA_945881915.1 Thermoflexus hugenholtzii JAD2
GCTGAATCGGTAGGCGACGTTTCGCGACGGTGTATCGCAGCCTGGGATGGATTGTTGCGACGTCATCGTGGTCAACGGGTTGTGGTGGTCACGCAGGCATTACCAATCCAAATGATATTGTGTGCAGTACTCGGGACCCCACTCGCGCAGGCGTGGAGCTGGCGCATGGATAATGGTGGACTCACTTGTTTTGATCTCTATGGACAGACCTCAATCGTGCGTTGTATCAATGCAACGGTCAGTCTCCAACGCGCAGATATCGATGCTGCGAACGGGTCACTTCCTCCCAATCCCGAAGCGAGTTTTACATGACACTGCGCGTATCCACGCAACGAACTATTTTGTTCATGACACTGTGCTTGGCTGCTGCGCTCTGGTTGGGCGGGGGAGTGGCTCGGTGGTTTGTCGTTTTTGGCAGTCTGCTCATCGTGCCGGGTTGGTGGTTACAAGAATGGACGGCGAGTCGCGTTCCTGCATTTGTGCGTGCGTGTGTAGGGTTTGCCGGTATTGCGGTCGTCTATACCTGGGCCGCTTGGCTCGACATCGCAATTTCTGTCTGGATCTGGCAAGGTCTCCTCGGTATTGGAACCCTGTTTTTGCTTCGTCGCTGGTGGGCACGCAGCACCGATCGAAAGTTTTCGACCCCATCGTCTATCGGGATTATTGCAAGTGTCATTGCAATTGGAATGCTTCTGGCATCACGCGTCGCACAGATTGAAGCAATCGCCATGCCACCGTGGGTAGACGCGGTGCACCATGCGCTATTGATTCGGGTGGCGTTCGAAGCTGGGCACGCTCCCTGGAGCCTCGAACCGTACCTGCCGGTGTCCGCATTGACATACCACAGTGGATTTCACAGCATCATGGCCGTGCTGATGCAATTGAGTACCATCGCGAGCCGTGATGTGGCAGAGTATTTGCGTGTGAGTGGGCAAGTATGGAGTGTCTGTGCCGTTTTGGCGCTCGCAGCACTCGTGTGGCAGTGGTGGCGCTCGTGGCCGGCGTTCTATGTGTCTATCGTGGTCGTAGGGATTGTGTCGATTATGCCGGCCTACTACCTGAGTTGGGGGCGCTACACGTTGCTCGCGGGCATGACGATCCTGCCTGCGGCACTCTGGCTTATGAGTACGTTGTGGCGACCCAGAGACCAACGACCACACTGGCTGTGGCTAGCGACAATCATGGCGGCGTTGGCATTGACGCACATGGTTGTGTTTGTGCTGGCACTGCTCTGGGGGTGTGCGCTGGTGCTCATTCATGGCTTCCCTGGGCGCACGGTGCTCAAACCGATTGGTGTTGCGCTCCTGCTGACTATCCCCTGGTGGGTGTTTGTGGGGGGGCATGCACAGGCAGGTGCCGGTGCGTCTGCGATGCATGTGGTCGGGAATGTGAGCCATAACGGGGTCGTTTGGGGGCTGGTGTGGGCATTGAATAATCGTTGGCTGGTGCCCGCGTTGGTTTTTGCATTGGGATTGACCATCAAACTCCGTTCACGGATTGGCCTGGCACTCTTGTTTTGGGTTGTTTTGACGGTATTGATGGCAAATCCACCGCTCATCGGGTTGCCGTATGTGTCTTTTTTTACGAACGAAACGGTCACCACCGCATTGTACGTCCCCATCGGGTTGAGCATCGGGTGGGCGTTGATGGTCTGTGCGCGTCGATTGCCTGAATGGGTCATCGTCGTCTGTGCGTTGGCAATTGGTGGAGGAACGTACCCGGGCATCGCAACCGTCGTCCGCGAAAATACCATCATTGCCACTGCAGACGATCGTGCTGCACTCCAATGGGCAGTGGACAACCTGCCCGCAGATGCCACGGTGATGACCAATACTGCTGGCTGGATGTGGGGCGTTGATCGCGGCGGCGATGGTGGTTGGTGGTTATTGCCGATTGCGGGGATAACCGTGACAACGCCGCCTGTTTTGTATACCTACGCAGCGCCTGCCGCTGTCGCGGGGATTGCTGCGACCACCGCAGACCTCCGTACTGCGGATGGGTCCCTCGGGTATGTCGAGCAATTTGTCGCTGCGCATCGCGAAGTGACGTATATCTATGCGAGTGAGCGAGGAACCGCTGCCAAACCGTCGGTGCTCGATACGTCGGCTCAATTTGCATTGCGTTTTCGCAGTGGCGATGTGGCAATCTATGCGGTGATTTGGTGAATGCCATGCTGAGTGAGCGTGAACAACAAATTTTGCTGTTGGTCGCTGAGGGCCTGAGTAATCGGCAGATAGCGGGCCAGTTGGATATCAGCGAAAACACGGTGAAAGTCCATGTCCGCAATATTTTCGCAAAAATCAACGTCTCTTCACGGACCGAAGCGAGTCTCTATGCAGTCCGGCAGGGTTTCATCTCGGTACTACCGCTGCCCACAGAAGCGGCGAGCGATGTTCCTGAGATAGAGGAATTTTTGCCGACGCAGAGAGGGGAGCAGACACCAGACCCGCCGCAACCGAACATGCCGCTGCAGCCTACACGCCGCAGTCTGCGATGGGACGTAGTCTTCGTCGCTGGTGCGGTAATCGCTGTTACCGTTGGATACAGCTTTTGGCGCACGCAGCAAATCATCCCCGTCCCTACTGTGGTCACTCCCAACGTGAGTCGCTGGGAGGCATTGCCTGCGCTCCCCGAACCGCGCGCGCAGGTCGTCATCGCGGTTGCCGATGGTGAGCTCTATGCCATGGGTGGTGGGGAGACTGTCGCACAACAGCATCGGGTCGACCGCTATGATCGCAGCACGCAACGCTGGGTAGCAGCAGGGGAATTACCCTTTGCACTGCCACGTGGGTATGCGTGGTCTGACGGTAGCGGAGTCTGGCTGACTCGTGCGCAAGCCGGCGCAGATGTGCGGCATTGGGATGGCGTGCAGTGGACGAGCGTGACAAACCTGCCCCAGGATGTGAATCCTGCGCAGATTGTCCGTTGGCAAGGGCAGTGTGTGGTCCTTGGTATCACCGGCGCGGGAGTCACCGTGAGGGTCTTTGCAGATTCCTGGCAACCACTCGCTACGCTCCCGGGAGGCGTATCCCCCGTCACGCTTGTCGTCAATGCAGACCGATTGATGGCAGTATCTGCCGCTGGGGAGGTCTACGAATATCGCACGCCGAGCCGTGAATGGCAGATGGATGGGAGTCTGGGGAATCGATGGGATGGGTCGGTTGCAGCGAGTGTCCTTGGAGCAGTATTGGTGGTTCGGCCAGGGAGCCCAGCGACGATGCGTGCATATAGTGTGGGGCAAGGAGTCATCGGTGATGAAGTGATCCCTGCGTATGTAAAAGGTGGAGCACAATTGGTGCCATGGCAATTGCAACTGGTCCTCAGCGACGAATCAGGAACGCATATCGCTATGTACCAAGCGCTGTACCAGAATTTTGCACCCATCGCACAATGAGATTTTACGAACAAAAAACCACCCCTCCTGCTATGCAGGAGGGGTGGTTCTGTCTTTATTGCGGCGTGCCGTTATAGTCATCGCCGGTCTGCCCGAGCGTCGACATCGACAACACGCGCACCACGACGGCCAAGGAAGATGCAGGTGCGGTACCGGCGCTGTCCAACGATTCGAACACGGCACTGCCTGCGTAGATGACATTACCTGAAACGACGGTGTAGCCGAATTCATTCAGTGAAGCCGTTGTGCCCGGACTGACCGGGGTCGCACTGGTTGGATTCAATGAAATCTTCGCACCTGCAGCGATAATAGGTGACGTATACGTCCCAACTACTGCGCCGTTGTAGTTGTACAGTGTCATTTTGATTTTTGCAGCTGCATTCCCGATGTTTTGTACCGCAAAAAACGTCCGTTGCCGAGATTCACTCCGGCACACTGTTGCGGTTGGTCTGGCCAAAAAGCAGCTGGTGGTATACCGAACAAACGGGGTGTACACCGTGCTTCCGCCTGTTATCACTGCGGGCGTCGCGGCCGAAATCCCTCCGCCACTGACCTTCTGGAGGCCGACAATCTTTTGGTCTGACGTGATGATTGCCGAACCGACCGCTGCAGGCGGCATCGCGTTCCCGGTTGCTGCGTTGGTGTTGCCGACACTGTTTTTGGAGGCATCACAGCCTGGAATGCTGCCCTTTGAATTGGCGGGAATGACCAGACTCAGGGTTTTGGTTAGCTGTGCGCCGAGAGACCCGTTGGTAGCCCGGATTTGATATTTGAACGCAACATCGATGGTTGCTGCGGTGCTGCTGAGATTTTGGATGGCGTATGAAGATGATTGTTCGCCGTCACCATAATTCACACTGCACATCGCCGAGGGCAAGTAGAGTGTCAGAGCACCGTCAGCAGTGCTGCCGGGTAACCCTTCGAAGCTGTTTGCATATTTATTGACTTTGCTGAGCTCGACTGCAGTCGCTACGAGCGATCCGCTCGCGGTCGATATGACGGCTGAACCATTGAAGCCACATCCTGACGGCACTGTCACACCTGCAGGTACAGAGCCCACCGTTATGCCATTCAGGTCGAATTGTTGCACATCACCGGCAGCAAGCGTAAGTCCTGACAAGCCTGTGGTAGAAGCTGCTGTACCATTCGGCCAGTAGAGATCAATGTTGACATCAGTTAGCGTCGAAGCACCGGCGTTTTGCACACTAAAGCGGGTCGTCAACGCATCGGTGAAGCAACTCTTCATAACAGATGGCAATACGATTGTGGAACTCGCATCACTGCTGCGGAACCCGTTCGAAATAGGTTGTGTGCGGATGATGCTGTCATTTGCGACCTGCATCATTGTTGCAATCAGTGGTTGGTTGGATGTGACGACTGCACCGTATTTTTGGGTAGTCGACAAATCTGCAACGGCCGAAACTGCCAACGAAGCACTCGCCATACTGGGAATGACGCGGGCAGACCCGTCGGTGTCGAGCAGTTGGTAGTTGACGGTGCATGCAGTGACGCAGGCAGGATCCGCATTGTAGAACGTCAAATTCAGATTTGCATCCTCAGCCCCGACATTCATATACGAGACGGAAGTGACATATTTGGCGTCATAGGCATTGGTCGCAGCGTGTGCAGAGCCGACGCTGGCCATCACCAAAATCAAGACGAGACCGAGTTGTACGAACGTACGGCGCATGAATTCCATCAGAACCTCTTTCTTCTACCCCATTACCATACCAACGGGCAGAGCCGTATGCAATAATACCTTCGGGTTATAGAGAGGTTTTTTCTATGTATAACAGACGCAAAATACTCCGCATCTGCGTGCTCGGGCTTTTTTTGGTGGGTTGTAGTGCAGGGACGCCGCAGGCAGCACAAACTGGCGTGCAATCACAGGGCATGGGTCTGTTGCGCGGTCAACTCCTCAGTGAAAACAATCAACCACTGGCGAATCGGACAGTACGTCTGGCTGCGATGTACGGTGAAGGTGCGACGCAAGCATATATTTCAGACGATTCAGGTGGTATCGGCGGCGTGACCGATGCGAGTGGGACATTTGCTATCAGCAATATTCCACCGGGGCGGTACGTCATTTTGTTGGTCATCCGTGAAGGGGTGTCGGTCGCGTTGATGCAAAAAAATGGGACGGAACGCGTGGTTGAAATCCGCGCTGATGCACTCGAAGACCTCGGTCCAGCGACTATTTCTCTGCCGTAACTCCCGCGGCATTGACGAGTGCCGCCTCCCAGCTGCTCCGTTGTTCATCTATCCGCACGAGTGCGGCGGTGAGCAACGGATTTTGTTGAGCCCGAGTGTCGATTGCCGATTGTACCTGCATGCTCGTGATGCTCGCAATCGGGATGTGCCAGCGTGAGAGGCCGAGGTCTTTCATCAAGGCCGCTGCTTTTGGGAGGTAGCCAATCACCACGCAGGTACCGCCATTGCTCATCCGCAGGATGGCCGCATGCATGCGTGTCGCCACCAGACAATCGACGGTCGCGTAGGCAGCTGCGAGCGCCTCGGGTGTCGCGTAGTCTGGCATGAGCTCACCGGCGGAACCAAGTCGTTGTGCAATGCGCATGCTGACGAGTCGATCGTCCCACGCCGGCTGCGCCTCGCGGCACTGGCTAAACAGCTGGATACGCCAGCCCTGGGCAGCATAGTGAAGCAGTGCCTCGACCAGTGCATCTTCGTAGCGTGCCTGTCCGCTGAATGCTGAGTACTGCGCTCCCCAATCCAGTGCGCTGACCCCCAGGATCGGCGCTTTTTTCATATCAGGTGTACTGCTCCGCGGCAGTGACCATGCCAGATCAGGTGCGACGCGGTGTGTAATCTGCCACTCGCTCAGCAGTGCAGCACTCGTCGAATCACGCACGTAGATGGTATGCGCGCGGGTGAGGGTCCAGCGCACCAGTCGTCGTAACGGTCCACTGGAGTAGGGCCCGATCGACTGTGGCAAGAGGACGAACGGTCTTCCCCAGGCAATGGCAATCAGCAGGTCCGCCAACAGCCACCAATCCCACAGTACAAACCGACGCCACCGCTGCGCCGTGGGTGCCTCATACAGATAGCCCCCGCCGGTGGCATAGACGATGTCTGCTTCCTGCAGGGTCAACAGTGCCTCGTACTCGTCGTTGGTCATGCCCCAATGCGGAATGGTCATCCAGCGACCCACCAACAGCGCACAGCAAAACACGAGTTGTCTGCGTAGACGTATGTGCAATGGTGCTACCGCTCCCGTCGGACCATACACCCAGCTGTGTACCCCACGCAAGACCGTCGTGTGCGGGAATCGTCGTTGCGCAGGTTCGGGCAGGACATACAGGAGTGAAATCTGGGCCTGCGGGAAGAGACGGGTCAGCAGTGATAATTGTGCTTGGTGGATGGCTGCGTCTCCGACATTCGCGAGGCCATGCAGATTTGTCACGACGATGCGCTTGGGTGGCCAGACCGGCGTTGCAGTCAAACGGAGCGAAAAAGCGGCAATCAGCAGATAGCCAATGCCCAAGAACCCCTCACTCAACAGTTGCGCGTGCACCGCACCGGCGATCCCCGCAGTGCCTATCAACGAAGGCGCGGTCAGCCAGACGAGTGTCACGACCAGTACTTGGACGACGATGCGGCGGCGAATTTGTTTTTGCATCAACAAAATCAGGATGGCATAGAAGCTCATCGCTTTGAACAGTGGGATCCATGCGAAGGCTGGGAGCAACGCTGCACTAGGCAGAAAAGACTGACCATACAAAATGGGCAAGACCCACGGTGCACCGTACACAATGAATGCCCCCATCGCTCCCGCATACAGCAAAAAAAGCACTCCCGTGCGCAGCAGGATGTGCTTGCGGATGTTCGGCCGTACTTCTGCATTCAGATGCGGCAGTGTCGTCTGGAACAATACCGCTGGGACGATAAACGAATACCCAACCAGACTCCAGGCACCGCGATAGATACCCACCGCAGTATTGGCCATCAAGCTGCCCACAAGAATCGTAGTGCTTTGGGTGTATATCTGCGCGCAGACATCCGAAAAAACGAACGGAATTGCGCCCGTCAGCGCACGGCTTGCATCTGCATTCCCGCGTATGCGGAATGGTTTGACTTGGTACGCCACCGTGAGACTGGTAATCCCGGCAACGGCGAGCTGGATCCACACGACCTGCTGGACATTCGACGCGAGCCCGAATACCACTGCACAGAGCAAAACAACTGGCCCGATCAGCTGGAGGATTGCCACGAGTGGATGGCGATTCTGGCCACGCAACATCTGTAGCCCCGTGCTCGACAGAGAATCAATCAGAATCACGAACATCCCACTGAGGATCAACAGGTGGGGCAAGTTGTTCAGCCAGATGAGTGCGCTACCCAGACAGCAGATCCAGACCGCGCATTTGATCCCCATGATGCGCCGAATCGCGCCATCCAATTGCTGTGCACTGCGACTCTGGGCATCCAACATCCAGGTATCGATGCCGGCACCGAGCAGCGCAGTGGCTATCGCCAACCACGCATAGAGAAGCGAGTATTGGCCGTAGCCGGCAACGCCGAGTGTCCGCACGATGAGTACCTGCGCAACGCCTGAGAGGATTTGGCCCAACGCGGTGCCACTCAGTACTGCGCCGACGTGTACAGACCAACGCGAATTGGTCACTGCTGCCATGGTGTACCTCGCCTGATGGCTGACCAACAGCCCAGCATACATCCCCAAACGAGCGCACCGAGCTCGCGGATGTACCAGCCAAATTCATGCTTCAGCTGCGGACTGGCATAAAACCCTGCAGGAATGAGTGCCGCACGCAGGCGAAGCCGGAAGGCTACTTCGTTGCGGGCGACGCGATTCCCGTACCACGCATACCAGACATGCACCGCCAGCATACCGATGGTCGCAGCGTGACCTGCACGCGCCGATGCACGCGGCGCCATCCATGCATCGTGAATCATCACGAGCCGGGGATCGTAGGCACACGAGAAGCCCTTGCAGAGCATGCGCAGCGTATATTCGACGTCTTCGCCAGATGCGCCGATAGCGCCTGCACCGAGGAGTGGTTCAAATGAATGACCCGGAATAATCCGTACCAGCATATTGTTGCCCTGACCGAGCAATTCGAGGATTGCACAAGGCTCTTGGGTTATAAATGATTGGGTCGATGCACGCAGTGCTTGACACACGTATCCATCTGGTCGTGATGCCCAAGTGGTGCTCCCAGCGTGGGTATATGCGTAGTGAATGCGGGCATCGCCCCCACTGGGGAACGTCGTTCCGAACCACACCACGACATCTGGATGTTCTGCGATGAGGTTTGTTCCGACGACGAGCCAATCGTGTGCGGGGCGGCAATCGTCATCACAAAAAGCTACGGCTGCGGTCTGTGCGGTTGCAATGATGAGATTGCGCGCAATCGCTAATCCTTTGCCCGGCCGGTGAACGTATGATACGTTCGCGGCCATACGCAGGCTGCTCGGCTCATCAGACTGATCGACGACGATAATCGGTACGCTGTCCCCGCCCGAAATCGTCGCAATGTGCGTCAACCAGGCTGCCAAGTGGTGCGGGCGATTACGGGTCGCCATCCCTACGGTCAGCATTGTGGAGCTCGTTGTCCGGTAGGGCCAGTCAACCAGCCAAGATACCACCAACCACGTAACCACGCATACCCGAGCCAATAATTCCATGTGGTGGAAGTACACGCATCGTAGAGTGCCAAAAACGGCAGCGCAGGAATCATTCCCATCCGCAGTACCAGGGGTAATCGGCGCACACGCTGTGATGGTCGATTGCTCTGTGCCACCACTCGCCCCCAGGCAATTCCGAAGCGCCAGAGGCGCCAGGTGGCAGGCCAAAAGCCGTCGGGGTCTGGATTGTGATGAATGCGCACACTGCGGTCGATGCAGATGCCCCCTATTCCTGCGAGGCGCATGGTCAATGCAGTGTCCTCACCAGCGGGACTCTGATAGCGCTCGTCAAAGCCGCCCATTGACCAGAATGCCGCACGACGAACCATGAGGAGCATGCTCATCAGCGCGACAGGTGATTGGATCGGATGTCCGCTGAATTGCGCTCCTGCCATGACGCGATGCATGCAACGCCGCCAATACCCATCCAAAGGGGCATCTGCCAACAGTGGTCCCGCTGCGACGAATCCTGCTTGCATGCAGCTGTCTACGAGCATCATCAATACATCTGGGTTCAGTACCACATCATCGTCGATGAAGCACATGTATGGTTTGGTTGATTCCCGTGCACCGCGATTACGGGCTGCGGCTGGACTCAGTACCGGACCGGTTGCGATGGTGCGCGCGCCGAAGAGTGCGATAGGCACACCGGGGTGAACAACCACGCAGTCATTCCACCCTGCTGCATGCAAGGCGTGCACCAACGCAACGACACGCGAGGGATCAAGCGTAGGGATGATTATGCTGACGTCATCGTGCATGCGCGACCTCGGGGAGCATCAGTTTGTGTGCGCGATACCAGCGTGTGGCAAGTATGTCCCACCGGAAGGCAGCGCCAAGACGGGGCAGTTCGACACCAGAATCATGCTGCGTGCATGCGTAATCGATTGCTTCTGCATACGAATCAACATCCCCCGCAGTCGCATAGATTCCAGCGGTGCCAAGCAGTGCCTGCCTATCCCCGACGGGGCTCGTGATGACAGGGATTCCCTGGGCAATGCTTTCGATGATTTTGAGGGGGCAACGTGCAGCTGCTGCAGGCGTATCACGAATGGGATCGATGCTCGCACGTGCCCCTGCCAGCAGCAGGATGACCTCTGCAGGCGAAAGTGTCTCGATCCAAACCACTGTTTCACCGATGCCAAGGGATTCTGCCAATGCGCACAGGACGGAACGGTCATGCCCTGAACCCGCTAGCACGAGTGGCAAACGCCGCTCTGACGCGGCATACGCCCTGATGAGTAGGTCAACGGCATGTGCGCGCGTCGACCAATTGCCAATGTAGACCAGGTATGCAGCAGGGAGGTTCTGCTGTCTCCGAAAGGCTTCGAGCGCAGCCTGCGTCGGTGATGTGCATTGCTGAGCCGTTACCCCATTGGGGATGGCCGACACGCGCACGTTCCCGATTTTCACTATCTGGTTAGTTTGCCATTGTGTCGCACAGGTCGTGGATTTCACCCAGCCCGGCAGGCGACGCGCAAACCACGAGAGTGCCCGCACGACAAATGGGTGTGCGTGCGTATGCGAGCCGGCTTCATCGTCATCCGTATCTAGCAAAACAGGAATCCGACGACAGGCACCGACAATCAACCCCGCGATGCCATTCATCGGCTGCGACTTCGCAATGACAAGCGCGTCTGGTCTGCTGTGCAACGCTGCGAATGTCAGTGTGCCGGTGGCGCGCAGCACCATCCACCACAACCATACCCCCGTGAATGGAGCTCCATCTGCACCGATATGCATCTGCGCTACATTCATCACCGTCACACCGGTATCCTGAACCTGTATGCGCGGATGCTGCGCAAAAGCAGGATCGAGGCACAGCACGGTGACCGCAACTCCCCGAGCCGCCGCATGGGCAGCCAGAGGCAATATGCGGGCACGCGGCCCTGGGTGCCAGGGTGCGCTGGTGCAGATGAATGTCAGCCGCTCGATGGAAGGGTTCATGTCGGCCGGTACTTTCGATAGCGCCACATCGTCCGTACGGCAGCAAATGCATCACTCGGGCGGATTTTCTTGCCGGCCCGGTATGGTCTGCCGAGGTAGTGGACCGGAACCTCGACAATCTGGTACCCCGAACGAATGCATTTGGCCGTCAGCTCCGGGTCTATATCAAACCGATCATTGTCGATGCCGATTTGGCGGAGGGCACCGACGCGGAACATTTTGTAGCAGGTTTCGAGGTCACTCAGATGCGTTCCATACAGCAGATTGAATAGTGCGGTCAAGACGCGATTGCCGGCGTAGTGCGTTGCGAGCATTCCTAATGGGCGATGGACGCCAAACCGTGTTCCATAGACGACGTCTGCGCCCGCTTCAATACACTTCAGCAGCGAGAGGAGTTCGGTTGGATTGTATTCGAGGTCAGCGTCTTGGATGACCACCACTGTCCCTTTGACCAACGCGAGTGCGGACCGGATGGCTGCCCCTTTGCCGCGATTCTGGGGGTGCTGCACCATCGTCAGTAGGTGCGCATACTCGTGCGCGCTTACTACTGCGGCAGTGTCATCGGTAGAAGCATCGTCGACGACGATAATCTGGGTGGCACACGGCAGGTTGGTCAGCAGCGTGAGAACTTGACCGATGGTCTGTTCCTCATTGAAGACTGGAATGACGATGCTCAGCACATGTGTCGAATCCATTAGGGTGCCTTCGTGTGCGTGCGGCTGATAGCCGCTGCGTGTTCTTCGATGGCGCGCTGGAGTGCCTGCCAGCTGGGCTGGACAGGCACTGGCGCGACGGGTGCACCGGGCTCGTTGCACAGCCTGGTCAACGCCGTTGCCCAGGCATCAGGGGTGTTGGGGTGCACCACGTCACGTACGGCCGCCAGGCCGGCCAGCGCGCCGATGGCACTCACCAGCAGCGGCACGCCTGCAGCCGCTGCCAAGGTTGCCACACCACTCACCGTGCCGCTGCGGTAGGCCATAGCGACGACAGTCGCTGCGGCAAAGTAGCTCCCCACTGCCTCATTTGGCACGTAGCGGTCGACGATGTGGACGCGCCGTCGCACAGCCTCGTGGTCGCACAATAGGTGCAAAGCGCGATCGTGCTGCCACCACTCACCCACGATGAGCAGATGGACAGATACGGGAGTCTGCTGGAGTGCCGTCACGATGATATCGATTCCTTTGTAAGGGCGCACAAACCCAAAGCAGAGTACGACAGTGGCATTTTCCGGAATCCCCAAATCCTCCCGAATGCAGAGGCCAGGGTTCGCACGCCGAAGTAAAGCACCGTGAATCGGCAGCGCGATGGTCGATTGCCGCCGGTGCACCCGGGAAGATGTACCGAAATCTATCACTGCATCTGCAAGAGCGAGCATCCACCGCGCAAAAACCGCCTGCCAGGCAGCTGCATCGGGCTCAACAAGCTGGTGATTGAGGGCAATGGACGGAATGCCACGTAACCGCGCCTGGAGCAACAGCATCAGCAAAAACGGTATCCAATAGGGAGTCCACCACTGCCAAATCAAGACGTCATAGTGATGAGCGGGTGTCGTGCGCCAGATGCGATACCAGGCATAGGGATTCCACCCGTGCAGACGTGCATCGATGGTGCAGGTGACGGGGTGAATACTTGGGTCTGCCGCGGTATTGCCCGGGAACAGCAGGGCTGGATAGAGTGGATCAATGGCCCAGAATGTAACGCAATGGTCGTTCGTGAGCGTGTTGCCCAGCATACTGCTGAATTGGGCGATTCCCCCACGATGTGGCGCGGTCGGTGCAACGACGAGGATGCGTAGTGCATGCGCGATTGGCGCTGTTGCGGAGTCACGGGGTGTCATCGGACAATCCAAAGAGCCGATTGGCATTCTGCCATGTGGCATGTGCAACTTCAGCGAGCGACATCCCTTTGCGGTCTGCGATGAAGGCTGCAACCAGCGGGACGTTTGTCGGTTCATTGCGCTTACCGCGCAACGGATGGGGAGATAAGTACGGACTGTCTGTTTCGATGAGCAGATGCTCGAGCCCGATTGCAGTGACCACGTCGTGCATGGCGTGATTGTTTTTGAAGGTTATCGGGCCGCTCAGCGACAGGGTGCACCCGATATCGACGCACGCTTCGGCATACGTGACGTCTCCCGCAAACGAATGCATGATGACGCCATAGGGATGCCGCACATCGGTGAGGACGCGCAGGGTGTCGGCGTGTGCATTGCGACTGTGGATGACGATGGGGAGGTGGTGGCGGGCAGCGAGGGCGATTTGGGCACGGAATAACTCCTCTTGCTCGGCGACCGGGGCAATTGCGTAGTGATGATCAAAACCTATCTCGCCGATGGCAACGACGTTGGGTTGTTGGGCGAGCAGGTCGAGTTGATCAAGCCAGGTCGGGTCTTGGGCGACTTCGGGATGATTGGGTTGCACCCCCACAATTGCCCAACAGCCGGCTTCTGCGGCGGCGCTGGAGATTGCATTCCGTGAGGATTCCAGGTCGTAGCCAATCTCGCACACCCTGAGCACCCCCGCATCCTGCATGCGTCCACGTACTGCGGCACGGTCGTCCGTGAATTGGTCATTATTCAGATGAGCATGGCTGTCAAAAAAGCGCAGCGAAACAGACATGGTGTGCTTTCTGGTTAAATCACTCACATTATAGCGGTGAGTACTAGAGGCCGTGGAGGCGTATAATTCATCCGGAGTACACAAAGGAGACACGAATGACTGCACAGTTGTTTACCCCCATCCAGGTCGGCCCATTGACCATGCCGAATCGCATCGTGGTTGCCCCGATGTGCCAATACAGTGCCAATGACGGCGTCATGACCGACTGGCACCTCGTCCACTTAACCGGAGTCGCTACTGCGAGCCCTGGAATGGTCGTCATCGAGGCGACTGGGGTCGAGCGCATCGGACGCATTTCGCACGGCTGTTTGGGCATGTATTCTGACGCATCGATGCGTGCCATGGCAGATGTCATCCGCTATGCAAAGGTCGTCGCGCCGGCAGTGACGTTCGGTGTGCAACTCGGTCACGCCGGCCGCAAAGGATCTTCGCCGCTCCCTGGCCAGGGAGCGGGACAAATCAGCCCCGACCACGGTGGCTGGCAGGTCGTTGGTCCGAGTCCCATCCCCTACGACAACGGCTGGCAGACCCCCCAAGAACTCGACGATTCCGGCATTGAACGAATTATTGCCGCCTTCCGTGATGCAGCGGTGCGCTCCGTCAACGCCGGGGTCGACAGCATCGAACTGCACTTGGCCCATGGGTATTTGCTGCAATCATTTGTGTCGCCGTTGAGCAACAAACGCACCGATCGCTGGGGTGGGGATTTGAAGGGTCGGATGGCCTTCCCGTTGGCGGTCGTGCGGGCGGTCCAATCCGTCATTCCTGCCCACATCGCATTCGGGGCACGTATCAACGGCACCGACTGGCACGAAGAAGGCCTGACCGCCGACGATGCCGTTGCCCAAGCACACATCCTCAAGGACGCCGGGTTGCACTTCATCTGTGTCTCGAGTGGCGGTGCGACCCCCCACGCCAAGGTCGTCGCCGGCCCCAAATACCAGGTCCCCATCGCCACCCGCGTCAAAAACGAAGTGGGAATCCCGACCCGCACCGTCGGTCTGATTAGCGATCCGCTCGTGGCCGAGGCAATCATCGCCGATGGCGAAGCCGATATGGTCGCGCTGGGCCGAGCCTTCCTCGATGATCCACGCTGGCCGTGGCGTGCTGCCGATGCACTCGGCGTTCCCGGCGTCTATCCCATCCAATATGAACGCGGCTCGAGCAAGCTTTGGTCCATGCGCGCCAAGTAGATGCTTCCGTCTCTCCAAGTCGAATGCGCACACGTGTGCGCATTCGACTTTTTGTTGAACATGCCTCTTTGTCAGCGCACACACACAGCGGTCGCGCAGTGATGTGCGGAAAATTCATCCTCGCCCACGGGTTTTTGCCAAAACTGCGCGCGACATCTCTAGCGCACACGTGTGCACATTCGATTAGCAAGACATAATGCTGGTTTTTGTATTCGATGCTTGAATAACAATATGTAGTACTATATTTTGCAGTATTTTACAATGCACACGTGTGCGCATTCAATCTGACGTGCCGTTTGCGCGCAGCGATACCCACAGGGGATAGGATAATGCGCTGTCACACACAGGTCTGCTGATCGACATCAGTATCCAGCTACACGAACTGCCGCATATATTTTTCTTTATTGCATCGTATTGAAAATGTTTTATAGTAAATTGCAGAAGTTGTAAAAGAAGGTACCTGATGAAATTTACCGCTATCGTCGTGTTTATTGCGATTACTCTTACCGGCTGTGGCTCGAATATTTTCAGTGATGGCACCGCTGCAGATACTCCCATGGGACAATCGGGCAATACCGCGCTCGAAGCTCCGTTGGGGAGCGACAACAAGAATGCAAAAGAGACACTGAACGAAATAAAGCGTGTACTGATTGTGGTTGATTCTGCGTCGGAACGGCAGTATTTGGTAGAATTGCTCACAAAGAATGGCTTTTTGGTGAGTACGTCAGCGGATTCCGCGCAAACAATGAAAGTTCTCAAGGAGGCTTCTGCAGATGCACTGCCTAATGTGATTTTGATGGATGTGCTGACTGGGCAGAACGGCTTCAAACTCACCGGCGCGCTGACACGCGATGAGCGTTACGCGCATATTCCAATCATCATGGTCATTGCGAAAAACCAAGACGCCGACACAGTCTGGGGTATGCGACAAGGAGCGACAGACTTCGTTGTAACCCCCGTCGACCCGGATGATCTGGTTCAAAAAATCAATGCATTCGTCGAATAGGTCATGCTGCGTACTACGGGCATATTCGGTCACTTGCGGAATTGATGCTGCAGCATATTGACAGTCGGGCCGTTCCGTGAAAGATGCAATCTTGTGACCAGTACGGTACACTACATGTATCGTTTTACCGAAAGGGAATACCGTGATTGAGTTCATCAAAATTCGCCATCAAATGTTGCATGGCGATGCACTTCCCAAATTGCTTGCAATGCCAGAATCCACACTGCGGAGCCGTCCGCAGGCCGGAGTCAATTCCATTGCGTGGAATGTATGGCATCTGCTCCGCATCGAAGATATCACGTTGAGCCGTTTTGTCGGGAACGTCCCTCAGTCACATACCACCGGGAATTGGCAAGCCAAAATGGGCATTGCCTACGGCCATATGGGCACCGCAATGCCTGATGCAGATGTCGATGTGCTGTCCAAAACCATCGATATCGCCGGGTTGCAAGGCTACCAAAACGCCGTCGCAGCACAGAGCACGCAGATTTTGGCGAATCTCGATACCTCCCGCCTGCAGCATCAATGGGATGCAGCGCACATGCGCGCCGTCGTTGCGGGTGAGGCTGTGTGTATCCCGGCGATTACCGAGGGAGTTATTTCGTATTGGGGTGCGTTGAACGTTGGGCGCTTCGTGGTGGACTACACGCAAGTGCACCCACAGAATCACATTGGTGAAATTGGTGTGATTGCTGGATTGCTGGGCGTCAAACTCCCATAGTGTTTGTGCCAAATCGCATCCCCCATGCGGTAATCAGCGTGGGGGATTTTGTGTGTAGTGCGAAGCTGGTAAGCTCGTGCAGCGATGCCGCGTCTGCAGGTAGTGCTGCTGGCGCTCCGCGAAGTAGGTCAGTGCTGCGGGCGTGTGCTTGGCGCAGACCCCTGGATTCATGCGCGTCGTGGCCGCCTTGTCGATAATCCGCTGATGAGCCTCCCAGAGGATGGGAGCGTACTGGTCGAACACATCGGGGTCGAAGTAGGTATAGGTCGAGCCAGGGACAGATGGGTATATTCCCACCAGAGGATCCGGTTCTGACGCTTCGCTTCCGACATCCTCAGCGGGCGCGAGCTCGGGGATGTGTGCATAATCCACCATCACTTCGAGCCAGTCGGTGCGGAGCATCAGCGTATGCATGAGGCCGACGTTGAGGTTGAGGTGGTCCTGGCCGTGCGTGACAACCCAGCGCATCGGCGCCTGCTGGTGGCTGTAGAGCAGACTATCGACGAAAAACTGTTCATAGGCGCTGCGCGCTGCGGGATTACGGAAGTACCGATCAAGGTACGCGCTGATGTCTGTACGAGAGTGTCGTTGTGTCATTGCTCCTCCCGATGCAGGGAATGCTGCCCTGCCACGTCCCGACGATCAAAACGATGTGTCGGTTGCAGACCCGCGATTTGTGATGCCGAGGAGTACCAATGCGATTGCCAAAAGCAGGATGCTCATGGCGGTGGCGGCTTCTGGGTTGGTGTCGGCCGCAACATAGATGGCCAACGCCATGGTGCGCGTCCGTCCGGGCATATTGCCGGCAAAAAGCGCCGTAGCGCCAAACTCCCCCAGGGCGCGTGCGCTGGTCAATGCAATCCCTGCCTGGAGCCCATGTCTGGCGATTGGCCACACCACCTGTGTCCAGTATTGCCACTGCGTCGCGCCATCGATGCGGGCCGCATCGGCAAGGAGTGGATCGAGCCGGTCGAAGGCAATCATACAGGCGCGGATATAGAGCGGTGCAGCCACAAAGAGTTGGGCTAAAATCACCGCCGCCGTGGTAAATGGGATGAACACGCCATAGGGTGCGAGCTGCTGGCCCAACAGACCGAAGCGGCCAAACAGACTGAGGAGCGCGATCCCGGCTACCGCGGGCGGGAGCACCGCAGGGATATCGATGAGCGTGCGTGCCCAGTGGAACTCTTTTGTGCGCGTACTCATCAGGATGGCCAGTGGCGTCCCGGCCAGGATTGTGCACAGCACGACGATGCCGGTCGTCGCTATGGTCAGGATGAGTGCCTGCAGGACCGCTGGCGAAAGCATGGCTCCCCATAGCGCAGCAGGACTGCTGCGGGTCAGTAGCCCCAACAGCGGCATGACGATGAGTGCCACGAGCGGGAGCCCGAGCACGACCAGGATGGTCCGCCGAAAATTACTTTCGAATCGTTCGGAAGCCATATTCGCTCCACACCGCTGTGTTGGTGGCATCTGTGAGTAGGTTCACGAATTCGATTGCGCCGATTTTGGCTCCTGGGAGCACGACTGCAAAATACGTCGAGGTAATGTGTACCTGTTTCGGTAACGGAATGATGCTATACGTGGCAGGCTCACGACCGTGCAAATCTGCGGCATACATGACTGCCACATCGACGTCGCCAGCAAAGAATTTTTGTGTCACCGCACTGGCTTTGTCCTCGTACGAAACGACGTTTTGTGTAAATGATGCCACGAATCCTATCTCCCCCGTCCGCTTTTGTATGGCTTTGAGCAATAACGTCGTGTATCGACCGGCTGGGACGGTTTCGTCTGCGACGACGATTTTGACGCCCGGTTTTGTGAGGTCGGTAATCGATACCAAACCTCTATCCGGCCGCGCCACGATGACCAAATCTGTTTGGGCGATCGCGTGTACATCCGACTCTGCGATGATGTTGGCCGCAATCAAGGGCTGCATGGCAGACATGTCGGCGGCGATAAACACATCGAACTGCGCACCTGCGACGATTTGTTGGGCGAGTGCACTCGATGCAGCTGCTTGTGTCAACGGTTGTGGCGCTTTGTAGAGCTTGGCATACCGCGGGCCGAGGGCCTGCATCACCGCAGCGAGTGAAGACGCAACCGCAAGCGACAGCGGCTCGTTACTCACCGCAGAAGAACCATCATTCGCTGTACTCATTCCACTTGGTGTGCCGCTCGTTGTCGGTAATGTGGCAGGCACGCCGCACGCGCTGAGCACGCCGCCGAATAGACTCGCACCAATCATCCCGAATATCCTGCGACGTCGCATGTGCGTCCTTCATGGTGTACATACTTATACGATAAATATATCAGAGTTGGGTTGCTCTGATGCCATTGTGGATCATTATGATGGACGAAATATTCGCCAGAAGCGGGAAAACCCCGTGTGGCACGCGATACACCATACCACCATGACCGATGGATTGGCGACATTGCATGCCATCTTCCATTGCGAATTCAAGCGTCCCTTTGTACCATAGCCTCGGAACGCCTGCGTCGTCACTCCATGACTGCGATGATCGCGATTGCCAGGTGCATGTGGCACATGTGCCGCATCGAGGACGAACGCATCAACCGGATAACAGGTGTTCGTGCGCTGGGTGCCGCACATCACGCGGTGCAGCCTACCGTGCAAATGGCTTTGGGGGCAGAGTGACGATGTGTGTGCACGGAGCGATGCAGTCAAACTCGGGCAGTTCGCTGACGACGGATGGACCGTTCAGGCACTGGGTGCGTACGCGCTGGCAAATCGGCATGAGTGAGCGTTCAGCACATCGTTCCCGGCCGCACACTTACGGCTATTGTCGAAGCAGATGACTGTAGGGATGCCGATTATTCCGAGCAGACGATCGGTTTTCTCAGTATGATGAAAAGGGTGATTGGCTGATAAAACACATGGATGGTCACTCTTCGTGTCATCTCGGCGAGATTGCCGCAAACGACGGTGCATTGGCAGGCGATCGAAGTTCCACCTGGAAGGCACGCAAACCGGTATGGTCGCCCACTCTGGATCCGCCTTTTTCTCAATAAAATGGAGACTGTATGAACACACACGCGTCTTTTTGTGCAGCACTGCTGGCAAACAACGTCCGTACCAATGATGAATTACAGGCTATTTTGACCAAAACCAGCCACGATCGGTTGCGCACGCGGCCACACGCGAACATGAATACCATGATCTGGAGCATTTGGCATTCGTATCGCTGCGAAGACGCCTGTATTGCACGATTTGTGGTGCCCAAGCAACAGGTTTTGACAACGACGCACGCAAATGCAGCCATGCAGGTCCCGTATCTCGGTGATGGGTATGGAATGAGCGAAGCAGACGTGTTGGCCTTGAGCGCGACCATATCCATCGATGGGTTGATTGCCTATGGCGCTGCGGTGACCGCACAATCGGCAGCATTTGCAGGATACATTGCAGATTGGGACCTGACCGTACCATTCAGCGAGGCAGAGGTCCGGGTCATACTCGGTGCATATGCGGATTTGGCCGATGACGATGGCAGCGGGACGATTCCCTACATGCTGAGTATGACCAAAGCGGACTACTTGATGAAGCATCTCTACGGGCATTCGCAGTATCATCTCGGCGAGATTTCTGCCATTGATGGACAAATCCCGGGGACCCGGTTCTTCACCTGGTAGGGAAAATTGACAGGCGGCGTTTTTCCTATTAATATAGACACCATGATTAACCTGACACACGCTACCCCTATGTTGCGACGAGCAGACCGACGACGAGTCCGAACAGGACCCGGGTCGGTGATTCGCATTGGGTAGGGCGGGAACGTCTCCAATACTGAGTATCACCCCTCGGGAGCTATACGCACCCGGGGGGATTTTTATGTACTGGCTGAGGAAGGACGACACGATGGTGCGAGTAGGAATCTGTGGGGTGACAGGGTACGCCGGCTACGAAGCATTCCGTTGGTTGCGGCGCCACCGCGGTGTAACGGTCGTCTTTGCGACGTCGGAAGCACAGGCGGGTAAGTCATTGGCAGAGGTATACCCGGGCCCGCTCAATATCGCGCTCACATCGGTCGAGGATGCACCGTTTGACCAGGTGGATGTGGTGTTGTTGGCGTTACCACACGGTGCTGCAGCGAAGGTTGCCGTGCGTGCGCTGGCTGTAGGTGCCAAGGTAGTCGATTTTTCGGCAGACTTCCGCCTCGACACTCCCGAACGCTATGCAACCTGGTACGGCCACGCGCACGGCTTCCCTGACATGTTGCCGGTACCCTACGGCATGCCCGAACGCAACCGCGCAGCCATCCGTGCGGCACGGTTGGTCGCTGCACCGGGGTGTTACCCGAGCTCGGTGATTTTGGGTACACTGCCGCTCGTCGAGGCCGGTGTCATCACGGATTCGACCATCATCGTCGACGCCAAATCCGGTATTTCGGGGGCGGGACGATCCGCCAAGCTGAACACGTTGTTTGCCGAAACGCACGACACGGTCACCCCATACAACATCGGGCATGTGCATCGCCATGTGGGCGAAATGGAGCAGGAACTGGCCAAAAACAGTCACGGCTTCAGCCCGACGGTGTTGTTCCACCCGCACCTCGTTCCCGTGGTGCGCGGAATGTTGAGTTCTATCTATGTCCGTGTCGATGCGACGTTGAGCGAGGCTGACATCCGCGCGCTGTACGAGAAACGCTACGCCAACGAGCCGTTTGTGCGGGTATTGCCAGCCGGTATGCTGGCAGCGATGGCGCACACGACCAATACCAATATGTGTGCCGTCTCGATTACGGTGACGCAGCCAGGCTGGGTGACTATCATGTCGAGTGTCGATAACTTGGCAAAAGGAGCCGCCACACAGGCCATTCAGTGTATGAATGTGATGTGTGGATTCGCCGAGACGGAGGGATTGCTGTGACGATTTCGATTATTCCAGTGACAGAGGCAAACCTCGATATGGTATTGCACTTGATTGCAGCCTATCAGACGTTTTATCACGTCACGCCTGATACAGAACGCAACCGCGCGCACTTTGGTGCGTTGGCCACAACGCCCGCCCTGGGCGCGCAGTGGGTTGCAACGACACATATTGGGCAGGCGGTGGGTTTTGTAACGGCGTATCGTACCTTGTCTTCGGTGTCTGCTGCCAAACGTTGTCTGCTGAATGATTTGTACGTCACTCCAGACCAGCGCGGCACGGGCGTGGGCCGGCAGTTGATTCTGCATTGCACGCACTGGGCGTTGGCCGAAGGCTACCCCGGCGTCTACTGGCAGACTGCACTCGATAATCACCCTGCGCAGAAGCTGTATGACGCACTCCCTACCAGCCGTGAGGCTTGGTACACCTACACATTGCAGGGTTCAGACCTGACCAAACAGGGCTAGAAAGGCGTCGCATTGACCACACTCCGTGTCATCAAAATAGGTGGGAACGACATCGATGACCCAGCGTTCGTGCAGCGACTGGTGAACGCCATCGCCGCCATGCAGCCCAAACCGGTCATTGTCCACGGTGGTGGCAAAGAAATAGGGCAGATTCAGCAGGCGCTGGGCGGTGAACCGCGCTTCGTCGCGGGCTTACGCGTCAGCGACGAGACCGCCATGGCGGCTGCCGAGATGGTCCTCGCCGGCGCGGTCAACACGCGCTTGGTGGTGGCACTGGGAGTCGCCGGGGTCGACGCCGTGGGGATGTCGGGTGTCGATCGTGGGCTCATCCGTGTGACGAAGCTCCTACATCCCGATGGTGATTTAGGACGCGTCGGACTGCCTGTTTCGGTACGTACCGCAGTGCTTTGGCAAGCGCTCGAAGCCGATGTCGTGCCGGTGATTGCACCTATCTCGTTGGGCGACGATGGCAGTTATAATGTGAATGCCGATGACGCTGCCGGCGCGATTGCCGCAGCATTGGCCCTAGACGGTCGCAGTGCAGCGGTAGAAGTGACCTTTGTCACCAACGTGCCCGGGGTCAAACTCGACGGGGCAGTGGTCGCGCAGTTGGACGCACCGGCCATCGATAGTGCCATCCTCAGCGGGGCAATCTATGGTGGCATGATTCCCAAAGTCAGAGCGGCACTGGCCGTCCTTGCGGCCGGGGTAGCCCAAGCACGGATCGTCGATATACAAGGTCTTGAAGCATTGGCGACGGGCAGTGAAGCAGGCACCGTGATTCTTGTCGGAGGTGTCGCATGACGATTATTCGTGATGTCGCCACCAGTACGCCGCCATCTGCAGTCCATATGCGACTGGCTACCCACGATGATGTGGATGCAATCAAAGTCGTGGTCGACGAAAACGTCGCACTCGGGCATCTGTTGCCACGGACACGTGAGAATATCGTCTCGTCCGTGGGCAACTGGATGGTCGCCGAAGTCGATGGGAAGGTCGTCGGCATTGGCTCACTGCTCGAGATGGGTCCTGCCTTGGTCGAAGTACGCTCGCTGGCAGTCTTGCCCGAATATCGCCGGTATGGCGTGGGCGGTGAAGTCGTCACTGCGCTGGTACACGAAGCACAGCAACGTGGCTACCCGACGGTGTTCGCATTGACGCGAGCGGTGAGTTTTTTTGAGCGCCAAGGGTTCGTCGTGACTGAACACGAACGATTCCCCGAAAAAGTCTGGCGCGATTGTGTGCTGTGCCCGTTACAGGCGCGGTGCGATGAAGTAGCAGTTGTCATTGAATTTGCCACGCGACGTTCCGACGTCGATGGGAAGGGACAGTAAGGCATGCAGGCAGGGTTCCTCCGTACACCAGCCGTCCTCGCACTCGAAGACGGTACCATTTGGGCAGGTAGTGCATTCGGCGCAATCGGCCAACGGACCGGTGAAGTGGTATTCAATACGGCAATGACTGGCTACCAAGAAGTCTTGTCCGATCCGTCGTATTACAACCAAATCGTCGTCATGACCGCACCGCATATCGGCAACACCGGCGTGAACGATGCCGATAACGAAAGCCGGAAGTACTGGCTATCGGGATTTGTGGTACGTGCGGCAAGCCCACGCGTCAGCAATTACCGTGCTGATTCTTCGCTCGATGACGAAATGCGCACCCAGGGCATCGTCGGCATCACCGGCATTGATACGCGCGCGCTGGTGCGACACATTCGCTCCGCTGGCGCTATGCGTGGTGTCGTTTCGTCCACGGTGCTCGATCCCGCCGAACTCGTCGCCATGGCACACAGCGTGCCCACGATGGAAGGGCTCGACCTCGTCCCGCAGGTCACCTGCACTGCTGCCTATACCTGGAATACCGGCGTGGGCGAATGGGGTTTGGGCTCGCGTGGGACCAAAGCCAAACGGCACTTGCACGTCGTGGCCTATGATTTCGGCATCAAACAACACATTTTGCGCCTATTGGCAGAGCGTAACATCACGGTGACCGTGGTCCCTGCGACGACGCCTGCTGCAGAAGTACTGGCGCTGAAGCCAGACGGCGTCTTTTTGTCGAACGGCCCTGGCGACCCTGCCATGGTGACCTATGCCATTGCAAATACGAAAGCGTTGTTGGGCAAGGTGCCCCTGTTCGGCATCTGTCTGGGTCATCAAATCCTCGGCTTGGCGCTGGGCGGGACGACCTACAAGCTGAGCTTCGGCCACCATGGCGCTAATCAACCTGTCGCTGCCTACGGCAGGGTCGAAATCTCGTCGCACAATCATGGCTTTGCCGTGCAGGCAGATTCACTGCCTGCTGGTGCAGCGGTTACCCACGTCAATCTGAATGACAACTGTGTCGAAGGACTCGAAGCACCAGGGCTGAAGGCATTTAGTGTGCAGTACCATCCCGAAGCAGCCCCTGGTCCCCACGACGCAGCCTACTTGTTCGACCGTTTCGTACAGTTGATGGAAGGGTAAGACGCCGCAATGCCTAAGCGTACCGACATACACAGCATTCTCATCATTGGTTCTGGCCCGATTGTCATCGGTCAAGCCTGTGAATTCGACTACTCCGGCGCCCAAGCCTGCAAAGTGCTCCGTCGTGAAGGCTACCGCGTCATTCTGGTGAACTCCAATCCCGCCACCATCATGACCGACCCCCAATTCGCCGACGCCACCTACATCGAGCCGTTGACGCCCGAGGCGGTCGAGCAGATTATCATCAAAGAAAAACCCGATGCCATCCTGCCCACGGTGGGTGGGCAAACGGCACTCAACCTGGCCATGAAGTTGCACGAATTGGGCATGCTCACCAAGTACAACGTCAAGTTACTCGGTGCTCAGCCGGAGGCGATTGCCCTCGCCGAGGACCGCGAGTTGTTCAAACAAGCGATGCTCGAGATAGGCCTGGGCGTTCCATTGGGCGAAACCGTCACCACCGTCGACCAAGCGGTCGTCGTAGCCGCCAAAATCGGCTACCCGATTCTCATCCGCCCTTCGTTCACCCTCGGTGGTAGTGGCGGCGGCATCGGTTATGACGAAGCACAACTGCGCGAGATCGCAGAACGTGGCTTGCGCGCGTCACCCGTCACGCAAGTGCTCATCGAACAATCCGTCATCGGCTGGAAGGAATACGAGCTCGAAGTCATGCGTGACCGGGTTGACAACTTTGTGGTCGTCTGCACCATCGAAAACATCGACGCCATGGGCGTCCACACCGGCGACTCGATGACCGTTGCCCCCGCGATGACATTGACCGATCGTGAGCTTCAACGCCTGCGCGAGATGGCCAAAATGGTCATCCGCCGCATCGGTGTCGAGACCGGCGGTTCAAACATCCAGTTCGCCGTCGACCCCAAGACCGGCACTCCTTTGGTAATCGAAATGAACCCCCGCGTCAGTCGTTCGTCGGCTTTGGCCTCCAAAGCGACCGGCTTCCCCATTGCCAAAATTGCTGCCATGTTGGCAGTGGGTTACACCCTCGACGAAATTCCCAACGACATCACCAAACTCACCCCCGCGTCGTTCGAGCCGAGCTTGGATTATGTGGTGGTCAAATTGCCGCGTTGGGCATTCGAGAAGTTCCCCGGTGTCGATCCCATCCTCGGCCCACAGATGAAGTCGGTCGGCGAGGTCATGGCCATCGGTGGCACGTTCGCCGAAGCATTCCAGAAGGCCATGCGTGGCCTCGAAATAGGTGCAACCGGCTTTGTAGGCAGTAATCAGGTCAAGATGGTCGGCAATGACGACATCCGTATTCCCACCCCGCGGCGTGTCTTCCGCGTCTGCGACGAAATCCGCGCGGGTGCGTCGCTCGAATCGATCTGCGAACGGACGGGTTTTGATCCGTGGTTCGTCGAGCAGTTCCAAGACATCGTCGCACTCGAGAAGGAGCTCAGCGGCTATAGCCTCACTGCGCTCCCGAACGAATTGTTGTTCACGGCAAAGGAATACGGCTTCTCTGACGCACAATTGGCAACGATTTTGTCAGATAAACCGACTATTTCTGCTGTCCGTAGTCACCGCAAAGCACACAAAATTGTGCCGGTCTACCGCAAGATTGACACCTGTGCTGCGGAGTTCGAGGCATCCACGCCGTACTTCTACAGCACCTACAGTCGTCAGCCGGGCAGTGACGAGGCCAACGTCAGCGATAAACCCAAAGCTATGATCATTGGCGGTGGCCCCAACCGCATCGGTCAGGGCATCGAATTCGACTATTGCTGTGTGCATGCATGTATGGCGTTGCGTGACCTCAATATCGAAACCATCATGATCAACTGCAACCCCGAAACCGTGTCGACCGACTACGACACCGCCGACCGGTTGTACTTTGAGCCGTTGACACTCGAAGACGTGCTTAACATCTACGACCGCGAAGCGGGTGCAGACTTCGGTCCCGCTGTACGCAGCGTGCCAGCATTGGTGCAGTTCGGGGGGCAGACTCCATTGAATCTGGCGCACGGCCTCGAGTCAAACGGGGTCCCCATCTGGGGCACGTCGCCCGATGCGATTGATTTGGCCGAGGAGCGCGGTCGCTTCGGTGCATTGCTGAACAGCATGGACATCGAAATGCCGCCCAACGGCATGGCAAACAACCTCAGCGATGCCCGCGCCATTGCACACCGCATCGGCTACCCGGTGCTCGTTCGTCCGAGCTATGTATTGGGTGGGCGTGCCATGGCAATTGCCTATGATGACACGTCGTTCGAAAAATACATCGCCGAAGCAACCGTGGTCAGTGCGGGTGCACCGGTGTTGATCGACAAATATCTCGAAGACGCATTCGAAGTCGATGTCGACGCCATCGGTGACGGTACCCAGATGGTCATCGCCGGCATCATGGAACACGTCGAAGAAGCCGGGGTCCACTCTGGTGACTCGGCCATGGTGTTGCCGCCGTACAAAATCACCGCATACCACCTCGAAATCATCCGCGATGTCACCAAGCGTATCGGTATCGCCTTGAACGTCAAGGGACTGATGAATGTCCAGTTTGCCATCAAGGACGACGTGGTCTTTGTCATTGAGGTCAACCCACGTTCGTCACGGACCGTCCCATTCATCGCAAAAGCGACAGGGTACCCGTTAGCCAGCATTGCGGCGCAGGTGGCTGCCGGCAAGACGCTCAAGGAGCTCAACTTCACCGAAGAGCCGAAGGTCGATGGATTCTTTGTGAAGGAAGCAGTCCTGCCGTTCGACAAGTTCCCCGGCGCAACCATTATGCTCAGCCCCGAAATGCGTTCGACCGGTGAAGTAATGGGACATGCATCAAACTTCGGTCTGGCTTTTGCCAAAGCCGAAATGGGTGCGAATCAGAAGATTCCGACCAAGGGTGGAGCCCTGCTCACGGTGAACAACAATGACAAAAACGCGATTGTGAAAATCGCCAAGGATTTGGCGCATCTCGGCTTTTCGTTGTACGCCACCAGTGGCACTGCCGAGATGTTGCTCGGGGTGGGCATTGCCTGTGAATCCGTCAACAAAATCTCTGACGGGTCACCCCACACCGCAGATTTGATTGCATCGGGCAAAGTTCAGTTGGTCATCAGCACTCCGCTCGGATCGACGGCGTACAACGATGGACAAGCGCTGCGAGCGGCGGCGATTCGTTACGGTGTCATGCTGGTGACCACGTTGACGGGTGCTGCAGCAACCGTGGCGGGGATCCGTGAGCTGCAGCAGCGCACACTCACCGTCCGTTCGTTGCAAGATCACTACGGCATTGCCAAGGGACGCCAGGCATGACGAATGCACGGGTGCAGTTGATAACCCCAGCGCTCCTCGATGGATTTTTGCAGGCAGTTGAGCCGGCGTTGCGGCGCCGGGCAAACGCACTGTTGGCCAGTGGGAGTGTGACCCTCGAGCAGGTAGAACCTGCCAGTGCGGTCGTTGTGGTCGTCGACAATACCCTGGTGCGCCGTGTCACAACGATGCTGATTGCCGGGCGAGTTACCACGTTGTGCGATTGTGTACACCGCGACGAAGGACCATGCCTGCATCGCGTCGTGGCGATCAGCGCGTTATATGCGCACATGACCAGCAATCCACCACAATCGTGGGAAACGCTCTTTGCGCTGTCGGATAAACCACGAATCAGCACCGCGACACCCACGGCGACGGTGGTGTGTTTCTTTTTACAGCAATATCATTCGTTCGGCGTCGGCGACGAGCAGTGGGCAGTGGTTCCGGCCAGTGTGACACCGCGGTCGGGGCAATCTGACTGGCAGGGTGCCGACATCCGCCCACTTCGGGCTCCGCCGACGCCTGCTGGGTATCCGCAGAGTTCAACCGCAGTACTCCAAGCTGCGGCATTACTCTGTGAGCAGTCTATTGCGCTTGTGCAACCCGGACAACGCGCATGGCTGTACGCAGCGGCCTTGGCGTTACTCGCTGAACAAACCGTTTACGTGGGTAAAGGACCGATGACGTTCAGTCAGCCGGTACATGTATATGGTGATCCTGGCGAACTGCAAGTTTCGTGCGATGAAGACGGGTCTGATTTACTCCTGCAGAGTATCGTCTATAGTGCACAACGCAGCGTGGTCATCGATCAAGCCAATCGCACCCTCCTGCCATTCAGTCCGCATTGGGTCTGGACGGGAGCCAACCTCGTGTGTGTCGGGGATCGTACCCCGTTAGTGGATCAATTGCTGCTCAGCCCGACGATGCGGGTGCGCGCCGAGGATCGGGAACGATTTGACCAGCGTCTGCTTGAACTCGCTGCGCGTGTGCCGCTGTGCGGCTCCGCAGTGCGTTGGGATGAGGTCATTGTCGATCCGATCGGTCAGGTCACGCTCCAAGAATCCGACGGAACGGCCGTCGTGCGGTTGGAATTTGCCTATGCGACCCACATGTTGGCGTTCGATGCGCTGTACCCGCATCATGCTGTCTTGCACGGCGGCGAAGAGCTCCACCTGGTGCGCATCACGCGACAGAGCGACCTCGAACGCGAGTGTGTGAGTTTGCTCGAACAACAGGGGCTACGGATGTCGGAGGACGGTACGTTCCGCCTTCGCAAGAATATCCCAGCTCGAGATTTTCTCATGCGTGTGATTGGCGTCCTTGCCTCGCATGGGATGCGGATTCTCGGTGAGGATGCATTGCCGTCCGTTCGCATGCGCACAGATGTGCCCGAGCTGGCAGTGACAGTCCGCTCACATATCGATTGGTTCGACGTGGCTGCGGTGGTCCATTTTGGTGATTTATCCGTCGATGTGGCGGTGGTGCGCCGTGCGGTGCTCCGGCGTGAGCGCTATATTTTGCTCCCTGATGGTTCGATTGGCTATGTCCCGAACGAACTCGCCCAGCGGCTGGCCCCGTTGTTGGCAATGGGCACTGAGGGGGATGGTCGCCTGCGCTTTGCAGCGGCACAAACGGCGATCGTCGACCAACTCATCCAAGAAGCCCAACGCGCAGAAGTCGATGCAATGTTTGAGCAACGTCGTGAGCAACTCCGGCTGTTTGAACGTATCGAAGCACAGGAATTGCCATTGGGATTCCACGGGACATTGCGCAGTTACCAGAAGGCTGGGTACGACTGGCTCCACTTCCTCAATCGATATGGATTTGGTGGATGTCTTGCTGACGATATGGGCGTGGGCAAAACTATTCAAACCTTGGCGTTTATCCAATCACTCCGTGAGCGTAATCCTGGGGCCAAAGCAATTCTCATCGTCCTGCCGCGCTCACTGGTCTACAACTGGTTGCGTGAGGCATCGACATTCACCCCTGGCCTCACGTTGCTGACCCATATCGACCAGGGGCGTGCCAAAGACGCAACGCCGTTTGATGCATATGATGTCGTCCTGACGACATATGGCACGATGCTGCGCGATATAGAATTTTTGTCTGCGTACCGCTTCCAGTATCTCATTTTGGACGAATCGCAGGCAATCAAAAATCCGACCGCCGAGACAGCGCGTGCGGTGCGCCGCTTGCAAGGTGAACGGCGCTTGTCGTTGACCGGGACCCCCATCGAAAACAACGCCGTCGAACTCTGGTCACAGTTCGCGTTCCTCAATCCGGGCTTGCTGGGCACTGCCGAGGCCTTCCGTGACACGTTTGCGCGAGAGGGTGAAGGTCGCGATGCTGCCATTCAACTGTTGCGTCGCTTGACATTCCCATTCATTCTGCGCCGTACCAAAGACCAGGTCGCACCCGATTTGCCATCGCGCACCGAGCACATCCTGATGAGCGACATGGAGCCAGAGCAGCGCAAATTGTACACCACGCAACGCGATCATTACCGGGCGTTGCTGCTCGGCATGATCGATACGGGTGGACCACAGCAAGCCCGCGTCAAGATGCTCGAAGGATTGCTTCGTCTGCGTCAAATCTGCAATCACCCGCGCCTCATCGACCCCAATAGTGCGGGCGGTTCAGGGAAGTTCGAGTCGTTGTTGGCCACGCTCGAATCGCTTAAAGAAGCAGGTCATCGCGTGCTCGTTTTTTCGCAGTTCGTGCAGATGCTCACCCTGGTCCGGGCAGCCTTGGACGAACGCGGTATCGCCTATGCGTACCTCGATGGACGGACCCGTGATCGGCAGAGTATCATTGACGCATTCCAGAATGATATGCGTTATCCGTTTTTTCTCATCAGTCTGCGTGCCGGCGGGGTTGGACTCAATCTGACGGCGGCAGACTATGTCATTCATATCGATCCGTGGTGGAATCCCGCGGTCGAAATGCAGGCGACCGACCGTACCCATCGCATCGGCCAGACGCGTCCCGTCATGGTCTACAAAATGGTCGTGCGCGACTCGGTCGAAGAAAAAATCTTGCAGCTCCAAGAGCGCAAGCGTGAATTGGTAAGTCAGCTCATCACACCAGAACGCGGGGGAATCAAGACGCTGACCCGTGCAGATGTTGAGCTTTTATTTACATAAAGGAGTGGGCAATGGAACGTCCGAAGGTCAAGAAGGTCATGCTGGCGTATTCAGGCGGACTCGATACCAGCATCATTGTGCCGTGGCTCAAACAAAACTACGGCAATCCCGAAGTGATTTGTTATTGCAGTCATCTCGGTCAAGACGACGAAATCGAAGGCCTCGAAGCTAAAGCAATTGCATCAGGTGCGTCGAAGTGCTACGTCGAAGACCTGCGCGAAGTCTTCGTCAAAGACTACTTGTTCCCATTGATTCAATCCGGTGCCAGCTACGAACGGTTGTACCTTTTGGGTACGTCTGTTGCCCGCCCCCTCATTGCCAAGCGCCAAGCCGAACTCGCACTGCTCGAAGGGTGTGATGCACTTGCCCACGGCTGTACCGGCAAAGGGAACGACCAGGTCCGCTTCGAACTGACCTATATGGTCTATGCACCGCAACTCACGGTCATCGCTCCATGGCGCGAATGGAACATCCGCTCCCGCGAAGACGCCCTCGACTACGCTGCCGAGCACAATGTGCCCGTCACTGCCACGTTGAAGTCGATCTACAGCCGCGACCGCAACATCTGGCACATGTCCCACGAAGGTGGCGTGCTCGAAGACCCATGGAACGAGCCTGAGGAAGTCATGCACACCTTGTCGGTATCGCCCGAGAATGCTCCGGACAAGGCTGAATACGTCGAAATCGCCTTCGAAAAGGGTATTCCCGTGTCGGTCGATGGCAAACGTCTCGGTCCGGTTGAATTGTTGACCACCTTGAATAATCTGGGCGCCAAGCATGGCATTGGCCGCATCGACCTGGTCGAAAACCGACTCGTCGGTATGAAATCGCACGGCGTCTACGAGACTCCCGGTGGCACCCTGATTCGCGTCGCGCATCAAGCCCTCGAGCAGTTGACGTTGGATCGCGACACCCTGCATTACAAAGACGTTGTCGCACAGCGCTACGCCGAAGTGGTCTATTACGGTCAGTGGTTCACGCCGTTGCGTCGCGCCATGCAGGCATTCTTCGACATCACCCAAGAGAACAACACGGGTGTGGTCCGGCTCAAGCTCTATAAAGGCAATGCAATCTTGGTCGGCCGCAAGGCAGACCGCACGTTGTACAACCCGGATATCGCCAGCTTCACGATGAGCGACACGTACAACCAACAGGACGCTGCAGGTTTCATCAAGATCTTTGGTCTGCCCATGAAGGTGCAGGCTTTGGTGGACGGGAAGTAAAACCATGACGGATGCATTTTTGCTCGCTCCCGGATTTCGGACGGCTGCCACAGCCTGTGGTCTCAAAAAAGATGGTGCGTTAGATCTGACTCTGATTGTCAGCGATGCGCCGTGTAGTGCAGCGGGAGTGTTTACCACCAACCGCGTCAAAGCGGCACCGGTGCTCTACGACCAGGCAATGCTCGCGACGTCAGCCGGCCGCATGCGTGCGGTCGTCGCCAACGCGGGCTGTGCCAATGCCTGTACGGGGACCGAGGGTGCGCAGAATGCGCAGCGTATGGCCGAACTCGCCGCCGAGATGGTCGGTACCAGTGCCGATGCGGTGCTGGTACTCTCCACCGGTGTAATCGGGCGCCAACTCGACATGACCAAAGTCAGTGCCGGGATCCGGAGCTTCACACCCGCCACGATGAGTCGCGATGCAGTGCGTACATCGCAGGCAATTATGACCACCGATACACGCCCCAAGCGGGCAACTGCCACCGGTACCATCGCTGGCAAAACGTTCACCGTCGCCGGTATGGCTAAGGGTGCCGGGATGATTCATCCCGGTATGGCGACCATGCTGTCGGTTATTACGACCGATGCTTCCTGTGAACCTGCGCTGCTGCAGCGTGCCGTCAAAACGGCTGCAGACCAGAGTTTTAATCGTATCAGCGTCGACGGCGACATGAGTACGAACGACACGGTGCTGCTGCTTGCGTCGGGTGTTTCGGGGGCGGTCGTGACCGATGCAACGTTTGATGCATTCGTTGCGGTGCTGGCCGAGGTATGTATGGACCTTGCCAAGAAAATCGCCCGTGACGGCGAAGGTGCCACCAAACTGGTCGAAATCCGCATCACTGGTGCTACCGATGGTGCCATGGCGCATCGCGTCGCCGATAGTATCGCCTGCTCACCGTTGGTCAAAACTGCCATTCATGGCAATGACCCCAATTGGGGTCGGGTTGTCTGCGCGGCTGGCTATAGCGGCGCCGAGATTAATCCTAATACGCTAACCCTTGACTTTGGTTTGGGGATTGAACAAATTCGCCTGGTTGCTGCAGGGATGCCATTGGATGCAGATTTGAACGCCGCATCACAACTCTTGAACCGTGAGCATGTCTTTGTTACATTGGATCTCGGTTTGGGGAGTGCAGCTACGACCATGTGGACCTGCGACTTTTCGAAGGAATACGTCGAAGTCAACGCACACTATACGACGTAACCGGTGTTACGCGTTATCTGTTGGTATGCGGATAACTCTGCGAGGGAATGTTCTTCCATGATTGTTAGGGAGGGATGAGCTTGGTGCAAATAAAGATTGTCGTATGGAAATCATTGATGCAATATATGCATCATCTGTGGGCTCGTAAACCTGCAGATGTGTGGTTTGTGGTCATCATCTTTGGTGTGATAACGACAATTATGGCGCCCGTGTTGATCGGCCAACATACCTGGCTCCCACTCAACATCATGGTGCATTTACCCCCTTGGAATTATTCATATGAGCGCATGCCTATTGGCAACACATTGCCGAGCGATTTAATTTTGAAACATTACCCACAGCGGCTCTTTTATGCGCGCGAGTTGTGGTCGGGTCATTTGCCCCTGTGGAATCCATATATATTGAGTGGGACGCCATTTCTTGCGGTTGCAAACAGTAGTGTCTGGTATCCGCTCACTGCTCTCTTTGCACTCCTTCCAACTGACTACGCTTTTGGCGTGGTAGCGTGGCTTCATCTGCTGATTGGCGGAGTGAGTGCCTGGTTGCTGGCGCGCTCTCTACGGATAGCGCCGTTGCCCTCCTTGTTGGTACCCGTCATCTATTTGGGCTCGGGATTTGCAACTAAATGGCTCGCCTTGCCCACCATGGGTGGCGTCATCGCATGGACACCAGTGGCAATGTATGGTGCTATTGCTTTGGGAACGAGTATGGCAAGCGCTGACTGGGCGGGGGCAAGGCGAGCGGCAGTCTACTTTGGTGCTGGTGTTGTACTAGCCGGCTTATCACAGCCCGACACAGCGTTGTATATGGTTATTGCCGGAAGCATAGTGGCCATTGGCATCGTGTGGAGTCTGCAGAAACGCTATGTGCCACATATGATTGCCGGCTTGGTAGCGATTGGCGTGTTGGTCTTTGGTTTGATGGCACCTCAAATTTTACCCACTGTAGAGCTCGGCTTGTCGGTATCACGGGCGGGCGGGAAGGGAGGGTACAACCCATTAGCGATTGTGACTACCATTGCTCCCGAATTATTGACGAGTCTGCACACTACGGGGAATTGGGGCTTCAAAGATGGGTCGTTGCCTGACTGGCAAATCGGTCTTTTGCCGTTGTTGCTCTGGTTGTACGGGTGGTGGCTTCTCGCTGATGCACGACTGCGGGTGTTTTCTGGTGTCGCTCTTCTCTGCGTTTGCTATGCAATATCGCCGATATCGTGGTGGCAAAGTGTGCCGCTTTTGTCGCAGTTTCGGGAATTGAGCCGTGCCATGTTGCCAGCGTCGTTGTTGATGGGTGTGACGGTCGCATCCACGGTCATGCGTTTGCAATCCTCGACTCCGATTCGTTTGCATCTGATCGGCATGGTGCCAGCACTTGCATTTGCGCTTGCCCTCGGGTATGCGTGGCGGGTTACCCCCGGTTTGCCATGGCTGATATTAGCATCTTACCAAGGCGTTGAGTGGCTGTGGCCGAGTTTGGCTGTTGTTGCTACAGCAGCGGTCTGGTGGCGCCGTGTGGCTCTCCATCCCTTGATGCCGGTGGTTGTACTATGCATCGTGGCGACGCAACTGTGGTGGTACTGGCGTCCGTTGAACCAACCAGTCGACCCTCGAACGGTTGTGGCCACGAGTGATTTTCGGGCTGAAGTGCCAGCCGATGTGCCATCGGATCCAGTATTACCAATGACACGCATGCAGTACTTTTTACAACGTCAACCCGGGTTATTTCGTATTTTTGCTGCCGACTACCCATTTTATCAAGCCAATACCAACATGGTGGCACAGCTCTACGATGTGCGTGGCTTTGATTCGCTTATTTGGGGCGAGTATGCACGCTTTGTAAGGCGTTGGGAAGGGAAGCTGCAGGATGGTGGCAACAGTGTGAGCATGTACTTGACCAACGCCCGTGTTACACCACGTTGGCTAGACTTGACCAATGTACGCTATGTGTTATTTCGGCCGAAGTCACCCCTGATTGCACAGTTCCCCGGGTTAGAGTTGGTACACCAGAGTGATGAGGGAAGTATTTATTTCAACCCGAACGCGCTGCCGCGAGCTTACATGGTGCATCGAGTTGAGCAGTTGGCTACTCAGGATGCCGTGTTTTCGCGATTACGTGAGCCGCAGTTCCCTATGGGGGAGCTGGTTGTCACCAATGTGGCGATTCCCGTCGTGGAGCGCGTGACTGGTGAGGTGACAGCCCCCGAGGTACGAAGCTACCAGGCTAATCGAGTGGTTGTCACAGGAGTGGCAAAGGCGTCCGGTGTCCTTGTTTTGAGTGACACCAATTATCCGGGGTGGCAGGCTACGCTCAACGGTGCAAGTGTGCCCATTTACCCCGTAAACGGCATCTTCCGTGGTGTCTGGGTGCCTACTGGAGCATACGAGGTGGAATTCACGTATTGGCCGGCGAGTTTGAGCTGGGGGTTAGCCTTGTGGGGGACAACCGTGGGAGTGCTGGTGGCTGGGGTAGTCTATTTCCGCCGGCGGGTAACTGTGGACCGGTGACAATGAGGAGGGCGTAACGATGTGGGGTGGACGATTTAGTCAGGGACTCGACGCTTTGATGGCCGAGCTCAACAACTCGTTTCCGTTTGACCGTGCGATGTGGGCCCAAGACATCCGTGGCAGCATGGCGTGGGCACGTCAAATCTGCGTCGCCGGAGTGATTACGAGTACCGAACGCGATGACCTTTTACGCGGACTGCAGGTGGTCTATGATGAATTTGCATCGGGTGCGTTCCCCGCCAAAACAGCCGACGAAGACATCCACTCCGCAGTCGAACGACGATTGGGCGAGGTCGTCGGAGCAGTAGCAGGCAAACTCCACACCGGTCGGAGCCGCAACGATCAAGTTGCCACCGATATTCGGCTCTGGGTGATGGCAGCAATAGCGCGTACCGATGAGTGTCTCCAAGAGGTGCAACGTGCCATCCTGGTACAAGCTGATGCCGCGGGGGATTTGATTATCCCAGGTTATACTCACGTCCAACGCGCACAGCCGATTTTGTTGCGGCATTGGTTGTTGTCACACTTCTGGCCATTGCAACGTGATCGTGAGCGGCTCGCGGATTGTCTGACCCGCGTTGCGGTGTTGCCGCTGGGTTCAGGGGCCATCGCTGGCACTCCGCTTAAGGTTGATCGGCGCGCTTTGGCTGCAGAATTGGGGATGCACGACATCAGCCGTAACAGCGTCGATGCAATCAGTGATCGCGACTTCATCGCCGAATACTTGTTTGTGGCAGCCATGGTCGGCATCCACATCAGCCGTTTGTCCGAAGACATGGTTTTTTTTAGCAGCGCCGAGTATGGCTTTGTGTCGCTGGCCGATGCGTATTCGACCGGTTCGAGCCTGATGCCCCAAAAGAAAAACCCCGATTCGTTCGAGTTAGCCCGCGGCAAATCCGGTCGGTTGGTGGGCAGTCTGATGACCATTTTGACGGTGCTAAAAGGGTTGCCGTCGGCCTACAACAAGGACCTGCAAGAAGACAAAGAACCCTTGTTCGATGCAGTTCGCACCATTGAATTAACCTTGCCCGTGGCTGCAGGTGCATTGGCTACGGCGACATTCAACCGCGCTGCGTTGCTGCGTGGTTTGGATGATGCGATGTTGGCGACAGATGTTGCCGACTATCTTGTTGATCGTGGCGTCCCATTCCGTACTGCACACAAAGTCGTCGGTCAGTTGGTCCGCATCGCCGAGGAACGCGGGGTCAAGATGGTCGCGTTGCCGCTCGACGTATTCCAGAGTGTCGACGCAACCTTCAAGGCAGATGTGATGGAGTGCTTCAGCATGGCGGCGTCAGTGGCGGCACGTACGGTGCCTGGGGCAACTGGCCATCAGGCCGTTGCAGAGCAGTTAGCTGCAGCGCACGCATGCCTGGCTTAGGTGTTCCGCCCATTGGACGCTGGGCGCAGCGCATCCAGGCACCGGCGCAGACCGGACAGACCTGTGCGCGCAATCCCTATGATGTCGAACGCTGCCGTGAGCTTCCGCAGGTGGCGGCCGCTGCGCCGGTGTAGTTTGATTAATTTCGTCTGTGTAGGGAAGGTGAGAACATGACGCATTCGCTCTATGGTCGTGATTTGCTCAAGATGAATGATGTGAATCAGGCCGAAGTCGCAGATTTGATCACGGCAGGTTTGACGCTCAAAGGGCGACTGCGACGCGGGGTGCCCCATCAGCTCTTGCAGGGCAAAAATTTGGCCATGATGTTCTTCAAACCATCGACGCGCACACGCAGCGCGTTCGAAATAGGTATGCAACAGCTGGGCGGTCATGCGATGTTTTTGTCGGCCAACGACATGCAATTGACGCGTGGCGAGACATACGCCGACACCGCCCGCGTGCTCGAACGTTACGTCGATGCCATCATGGCGCGTGTGTTTGATCACGATACCTTGGTCGAAATGGCCGGCGCAGCCCGCATCCCCGTCATCAATGGCCTGTGCGATATGCACCACCCCACCCAGACGTTGGCCGATTTGATTACCGTCAAGGAACTCTTTGGCGGCACGCGCGGCGTGCGTATCGCCTATGTGGGTGATGGCAACAACATGGTCCATTCCTTGCTCCACGCTGCTCCACTGGCTGGAATGCACATCGCAGTAGCGACTCCTGCGCACTATGCACCCGATGCGCAAATCGTCGCCGAAGCGCGGGCAATTGCGCAACAGAGCGAAAGTGAAGTGCTGCTCACGACAGATCCGTACGAGGCAGTAGCCAATGCCGATATTGTCTATACCGACGTCTGGGTCAGTATGGGCCAATTCGATGCCGCCGAACGCGTCGCGGCGTTGCAAGGCTATCAGGTCAACGAAAAACTGATGAGCGCTGCCCGGCTGACGACCAAATTTATGCACTGCTTACCCATGCACCGTGGCGAAGAAGTCACCGCTGGCGTCGCTGATGGGCTCCATTCGGTGGTGTTTGATCAAGCCGAAAATCGCTTGCACGCCCATAAAGCGATTTTGGCACTCCTCTGCAGCCCCGAAGGACAAAGCCTGTTGTGAATTATGAATTATGAATTATGAATGGGGAATTATGAATTATGAATGGGGAATTGGCTGATTGTCACTTCAACTGCGACAACGCTGTAAGAAATAACTCACTCGTCGATCGCCACTGATGACATTTCCGAGGACGGTAATTAATCAGCGCAACAGCTGATGAAAGCTGCTGGTTTGAGACGGTGGTAAAATCCGTTTCCTTTGGGTAAAACTCGCGCAACAGCCCATTGTGATTCTCGAT
>CAMCVW010000034.1 GCA_945881915.1 Thermoflexus hugenholtzii JAD2
GTCATTATGCAAAACGGTGCTGCCAAGGCTGATCTCGACGCCGTGTTGGCGCGGGTCGAAGGATTCAAGCTACGCGGCAGTGTGACCGTCGGTGAATCGCAGAATATCATCGGCATCGTCGGTACCCCCATTCCACCGCAACTCCAAGAGATGCTCGAGAGCATGTCGGGCGTGCGCGAAGTCGTCCGCATCTCGCGCCCGTACAAGCTCGCCACCCGTGAGTTCCACCCGCGCGACACCATTGTCGACGTCGGTGGTGTGCAGGTGGGCGGTGGATCTGCCGTCGTCATGGCCGGACCCTGTGCCGTCGAATCCGAGACACAGATTATGACGGTGGCCCATGCCATCAAAAAAGCCGGCGCACACATGTTGCGCGGTGGGGCATTCAAACCACGGTCGTCGCCGTATAGCTTCCGTGGCATGGGGGAAGAAGCCCTCAAATTGATGGCCAAAGCCCGCACCGAGACCGGCTTGCCCATCGTCACCGAGGTCATGACCCCCACCGATGTGGCCCTCGTGGCCGAGTACGCTGACCTCCTGCAAATCGGTGCCCGCAACATGCAAAACTACCAATTGCTGGAGGAAGTGGGCCGATCACACCGGCCGGTTTTGCTCAAACGCGGTCTGTCTGCGACGTTCGAGGAATGGATGTTGTCAGCCGAGTACATCATGAACCAGGGCAATCACAATATCATTTTGTGCGAGCGCGGCATCCGTACGTTCGAGACGGCCACCCGCAACACGATGGACCTCAACGCCGTCGCACTGGGCAAAAAGCGCACCCACCTGCCCATCATCGTCGACCCGTCGCACGGCACCGGTAAATGGTACTTGGTCGCACCGTTGGCGCTGGCTGGCCTCGCCGCGGGTGCCGATGGTCTGATGATCGAAGTTCACCCCGATCCCGATAAGGCCACCTCGGACGGTCCACAATCGCTGACCCTCGAGAACTTCGCAACCCTGATGCCACGTATCAATGCACTGGCCGGGGTATTGCATTCGGTCTAATTTCTACCCATAGGCCCACGGCCTGCCCCCCGTTCCGGGGGCAGGCTGGGGCTATGGGGCGGGGCTTATTGCAATAAGCCCCGCTCAATTTCTCTATAATAAACACAATATCGAAAGGAACAGCTCATGGCTATTACCCTCGCAGAAGTGGAGACCCTACGGCAACGCTTTGACGGCGTCCGTGGGCGGCTTTGACCTCGCTACAAAACAAACACAACTCGATGCCCTCGAACAGCAAGCAGCCGACCCCGACATCTGGAACAACCCCACCAACGCCCAACTGGTGATGCAGCGCATGACGCGCATTAAAAACGAATTGAATCGCTGGGCGTCCGTCGATGCACGACTGCAATCCACTGCAGAATTCGCCGAACTGGGCGATGATTCGCTCGCCAGTGAAGTCGACAGCGAATATGCGGCATTGCTCACCCTCATAGACGCACTCGAAATCGAAGTCTTGCTCAGCGGTCCCTACGACGACCGCGACGCATTCCTATCCATCAAAGCCGGCATGGGCGGTACTGACGCCGCCGATTGGGCCGAGATGCTGTTGCGTACCTACACGCGCTGGGCCGAAAAAAGGAACTTCACTTGCCACCTCGTGGACCAGACCATGGGCGAAGAAGCAGGCATCAAAAGCGCCACCCTCGAAATCCGCGGCGACTATGCCTATGGCCTCTGCAAAGCCGAAGCCGGCGTCCATCGCCTGATCCGTCTGTCACCCTTTAACTCGGCCAATACGCGCCAGACATCCTTTGCCCTCATCGAAGTCCTGCCCGAAGTCGACGACGCGCCGGAGCTCAGCCTCAAACCCGAAGACATCCGCGTCGACGTCTACCGCGCCGGTGGCCATGGCGGCCAAGGCGTCAACACGACCGACTCGGCGGTGCGCCTGACCTACAAACCAGGCACACCCGAGCAGATCGTCGTCACCTGCCAGAACGAACGCTCGCAGATCCAAAACAAAGAAACCGCCATGAAGGTCTTGCGCGGACGTCTGCTCGAGCGTGAGCTTGTGCGCCTGCGTGAGGAACGCGATCGTCTGAAGGGTGCCTTCCAAAAAGCCGACTTCGGCAGTCAGATGCGCAGCTTCTACCTGCACCCGTATACCCTGGTCAAAGACCATCGCACCGACCACGAGACCTCGAATGTGCAAGGGGTGCTGGACGGTGATTTGGACCCGTTCATCGATGCGTATTTGCGCTGGAATGTCGGGAGAGAATGAGCAATGAGTAGTTAGTAATGAGTAGTTATCAGTTATCAGTGGTTGAGTATTGTATTATTTCTGGGCACTGGCCCGCGAGAGATAAAGAAAGTACACGCCGGCGAGCTTGGCTCCCGGCGTGTTCTCGTGTATGCCTCAATTCATCATTCATCATTCATCATTCATCATTCATCATTCATCATTCATCATTCATCATTCATCATTCAACATTCAACATTCAACATTCATCATTCAACATTCAACATTCAACATTCATCATTCATGATTCATCATTCAACATTCAACATTCAACATTCATCATTCAACATTCAACATTCAACATTCATCATTCATCATTCATCATTCATAATTCACATAGTCTGGGTTCATCCAGTACGGTTCCCACTGGTGACCAGCGAGGTCAATCGGCATCGCACACCTCCATAAAAGCGCGATATGTAGCATTTTGAGATTTAGTTGACGAATCCAAAACCTACCAGTACTAAGTCCTATTTGTATTGAACGGGAGTCACGATGTTTGACTTTTCTGCTATCCCCTGGTTGGGCGTGTTGCTGTGCATGATTGTCGCGATTGTGAGCGGGTCGATTTGGTATGGCCCCAAGACGTTCTTCCCGGTCTGGTGGACGGGCATCGGCAAAACCGGCGCACAGATCCCCGGCGGCGGCCAAAACATGGGGATGGTCTTTGGGTTGACCTTCGTGGCCTGTTTTTTTCAGGCGCTGATGATGTCGGTCGTCCTGCACGCGCTCCATCCCGACGGCTACACGTGGTCAGTAGGCGCGCAAGCCGGTATCCTCTTTTGGCTGGCCTTTGTGATGCCGACATACCTGGTCAACAAGCTGTTTGCTGGGCATCCGTTGTATGTCTGGGGCATCGAAATCGGCAATCACCTGGTGAACTTCGTGCTGTTCGGTATCATTTTGTCGTTTTTTGCGTAGAAAACACGCATCGTGCTGCGGGGCGACGTCGTCGCCCCGCGGTTTTTTTGCACTGGCGACAATCATGCGGTACCACTGGAGTGCTGCAGGGGCACAGAAAACTGCGGCACCGCGATGCCCGTTTGCTATGTATACACGCATGTGCTGCTCTGATTGTTGAAACATAAATATATTATTAATTTTAACCATGATATACTCCCATTCAGAGAATTATTTGTCAGAAACATCATTTCAACAAAGAAAGTACAGCGATGCGACGGTATATACAAATCTCAATTCTGTGTTGTGCGCTTATTTTGGGAGGACTGCGTACGTCGCTCCCGCAGGTGTACGGCTCCGGGGGTGATTGTAGCGCCCGAGGGCCTGGGGTCGATTTATCGGATTGTGTTTTGTCGGGGCTGGATCTGCGTGGAGTTGATTTTACCGGAGCAGATTTTACGTCTGCGATTCTGTCGCGCACCGATTTTACTGGTGCAACGCTCACCGATGCAGATTTTTCGGATGCAAACATGGATAGTGTGCGCTTGACCGGTACCAATCTGGCAGGAGCCAATCTGGATCCGCAATTCCTCTTTGGGATTTCGTCGGGAGGCATTCGCGGCGTCCCACGCAACATGCCAAGCGCCTATCGACTCATCCTCGGCCATATTGTGGGTCGCAGAGCCAATCTCGACAATGCGGATTTGATGGGTGCTGATCTCTCATCGTTGTCTCTGTACGGAGTGAGCCTCACAGGCGCCAATTTGACAGCAACGAATCTGAGCGGATCCGACCTTGGATATGCAAATCTGACGGGAGCGATTCTGACGTCCACAAATCTGAGCGGAGCGGACCTTTCGTATGCAAATCTGTCGGAAGCGATTCTGACCTCCACAAACCTGACGGGAGCGACGACCAACTCCACAAAGTTCAAGGGAGCAAAGTTTACGCGCCCGTTGCTGGGTGTATCGACATTCGCAGGCCTCGACTGTACCAATGCGGTATTCCATGATGTGGATTTGGATGGCATCAGCCTCGCCACTGCGACGCTGACGAATGTGGCCAGCAAAAACATTACAGGGAGCCCGATTCTCCCCGTTGGGTGTTCAGTCGTCCAAGGCTACCTGGTCGGACCCACCGCCAACCTCGCCGGTGCACAGTTACGCGGGAGTAACTTGACCGATGTCAATTTGGGGTTTGTCACCCTGACAGGTGCCGATCTGACGCAGGCAAACCTTACCCGAACTAACCTCAGCAATGCAATCCTGGTGGCGACAAATCTGACGTCGGTCAATGCAGCACAGGCGAACTTCACCCACGCGACGATTGCCTACAGCACCCTTTCGGGTGCAGTACTTGCCAACAGCACCATGACGGGGCTGTCTGCGCGCGGCAACACCGGCACGCCTGCCAGCCTGCCGAGTAGTTGGACCCTCGTATCGGGCTATCTGCTTGGACCAACGGCATTTTTGCCGGGCGCATCCTTCGCAGCGGGGACCAATCTGAGCGGCCTCGACCTGCGTAATGCATACCTCACAGCGGGAACATTTGCCGCAGTGAATCTGAGCGGTGCAACTCTCGCAGGTGCACATTTGAGCGGGTCAGACCTGAGCGGGGCAACACTGACCAATGCCAATCTCGGTGGAGCAATTCTCACTGCCGGTACGTATAATCGCGCGTCTTTTCGGGGCGCAAACCTGACGTACGCAAACCTCAGCGATGCGACGTTTGTCGATGCCGATTTGACCGGTGCAGTGCTGAATGATGCAATCTGGACAAACGCCTCCTGCCCCGATGGCAGCGCCAGCACCACGCACGGCGCGAGCTGTGTGGGCTTCTTGACGACCCGCACGCCGACAGCCACCGCAACGTTGACCGTATCTGCGACGCCAATCCGGACTGTCAGCGCCACCCGAGTAACCACACCCAGCAAAACACTAATCAAAGCACCCAGCAAATCACCCACCCGCTCCAGAACGTCTACCCGCACCCGTACCCCTACCAAAAAAGCCGGTGGACGAGGTGTTCCCACCGTCACACGAACCCGCAGTATTCCCACTGCCACGCGCTGAATCTTGGGGCAGGTGGAAACACCCCATTCTTGCGGGGCGACGTCGTCGCCCCGCGGTTTTGTTGTGCATCCGCGGGAGTATCCATCGCGCTGGAGGAACGTGACGTCAGAGAGATACTCATTGGGCAGAAGCCTCACTGCGTACAAAATGACGTCAAAATGTAAATATATTATTTACGTAATGCGTATTTGTGGTTAAATAGGGATGTACCGTGAAAGGGGACAGGAATGAAGAAATTTCTCGCTATCGTGTTCGTGGCATTCATGCTTTTGGGCTCGACGCCCAATCGGCCTGCGCTAGCAGCTGACGGGGAGCGTTGTTTTGGCGAAACAGGATTCTGTATCAGTGGACGTATTCGTCAGTATTGGGAAAACAATGGTGGATTGCCAGTCTTTGGCTTCCCCAAGTAAGCCCAGGGCCCGATGGTCATCGAAGGTAAAACATTCGAAGCACAGAATTTCGAGCGGAACCGCCTCGAACTGCATCCTGAGAATGCCGCACCGTATGACGTGTTGTTGGGTCGACTCGGTGCTTTTGATATGATTGCGACATTTAACGCAGAAACGTCAGATGTAACACAGGCAGTTGACTACAACACTGACAGTTTTAGTGACGGTTCGTTGAAGAAGGATTCCAAGTATTGCAAATGGTTTTCCCAAACAAGACAGTTTGTCTGTAACGAATTCTTGGATTACTGGAAGTCACACGGCTTGCAACTCGATGGAAAGCCCGGCTACACCGAAGCTGAAAGCTTAGCACTGTTTGGTTTGCCTTTGTCGTACACAATGACCTGGACACTCGAAGGCACACCTCGGTTTGTACAAATATTTGAACGTGCTCGGTTTGAACTGCACGAAGACAAACCAGAGCCGTATCGTGTGTTGCTCGGTTTGCTGGGGAATCAATACCTTGGTGCTGGGGTGACGCCACCTGCGATTACCCACGAAATTACTTGGTATCCCAAATTCATCTTTGGTTCGGATATCACAAAATTTGAAACGTCACTCACGGGACAAAACAAATGGACTACCTATGTGTTTACTGCAAATGCAGATACCAATTTCTCTGCTGCAAATGGAGTAGAAGCAACAATCAAAGACGACATTTCTGGTGATTCTGCATTTGTTGATATCCGGATCAACGGTTCAGTCATTTGGACGAATGTCGAAATCAAGAATAATCGCTTGGTCGTCATGGGGCATGCTGCGTCGCCATATGTTGTTGAGTATCGAGATAATTATCGCTAATCTCTACCCACTAAAAACGCGGCACGATTGCAGAGCAATCGTGCCGCGTTTTGTATATCAGACCACAAACCGACCCGGATTCAAGCGCCCCTGCGGATCGAACTCCGCTTTGATGCGCTGCATCACGTCGGCCCCACCGGCTGGCGGATGCCAATAGCGCGCCAGTGTGGTGTCTGTTGTGGCAACGGCAATCACTTCGGGCATGGCTTCGATCCAGGCATTCTGCTGCGCGCTGCTGAGCCCCGTCAAGCGCACATAGCCGCAACCCACACTGGCGCGCACATGGACGACTGGGTCAACGCCCAGACGTTGGCCACAATCCGCAATCCGCGCGAGGACGTCACCAACAAACGCCGGAATCGTCGCCCAGCGCAGCAGTAACTCACCCGAGGCCAATGCATCTGTCGTGCGCGCATCGGCAATGACCTGCCAGAGGGCATCGTGCTCCTGCAAGCGGCGCACGGTGCTACGGGCACCATGGGTTGTGGCCAATGCAACTGCATCGCGGATGTGCCGTTCGACCGATGGCTCGGGGCCCTCACAGCCGATTGCGACGACCCATTGGGCTTCGAAGCCCACTGCCCGAGCCAGCGTGGCATCCAGCAACTCACACGCCACCGGCGTCAGCTGCGACTGCATCAGCGTGTCGACAATGGTCAGTGCAGTGTGACGCGTCGCACAGCCAAGCAGAATACTGCCCCGCGCCGGTGGGATGGGGATGAGCTTGAAGTTGGCCGCGGTGATGAGCGCCAGGGTGCCGTAGCTGCCATGATAGAGCTTCATCATGTCGAAGCCGCTGACGTTTTTGACGACCATCCCGCCCGCGCGCGACGGCTGGCCATTCACTTCGACAACGTGGATGCCGATAATCATGTCACGCAGCAAGCCGTATTGGGCGCGGCGCGGGCCATCAGCAGCGGTCGCAATCATCCCACCAATCGTCGTGCGCGCAGGCAGGGCGGGATCGATGGGAATCATCTGGCCATGGGTCGCTAAGTATGCGCGTAGGGCACCGGCGGTCATCCCGGCTTCGACCGATATGGTCAAATCATTCGGCTCGTGCTGAAGCACGCCCGTCAATGCCGCTGTCGATACCACGAGGTCGACGCGGGTCGGTGGCGCACCGATGAGCTGCTGTGTGCCGCCACCCCAGGGAATGACGGACCAACCCTGCTGGGCAGCGTCGTGCATCACTGCAGATACCTCGGCTTGGCTGCGCGGGATGGCGACCCGCTCGGGAATGACCCCGTGAATGGTGTGTGCCGCGAGCGTCGTCGGGTCGGTCGAAAGGACCGGTGTAGGATTGCTCATCAGATGCTCCTATACCCACGTGCCGGACGGCAGAGCGTCGATGTCGTTGGCCGCAATGGCGTTCTGACGCAGTTCGGCCAGTTCGCCGCAACCCGTCCGTGCGGGGAAGACTTTGCCGGGGTTGAATAAATCCAACGGGTCAAATGATTTGCGTAAACCCGCCATCGCAGCCAAGTCGGCGGTGCTGAAGAGGATGTCCATGTAATCGCGCTTTTCGACCCCAATGCCGTGCTCGCCGCTGACCACGCCGCCCAACCGGACGGATTCCTTGAGGATTTCTGTAGCGGCACCCAAGGCTCGCTCGAGTTGCTTCTTGTCGCGCCGATCAAACAAAATCAGCGGGTGCAGATTGCCGTCGCCGGCGTGGAAGACATTGGCGATGGGCAGGGAGAAGTCCTTGGCGACGTCACCCACATGCGCCAGAATCGCCGGCAACTTCGTACGCGGCACGACGGTATCGACCAAGTAATAACTGGGTGATAAGCGGCCCATTGCGCCAAAAGCGTTTTTGCGGGCGGCCCAGACCTGCGCTTGTTCGGCGGCCGTTGTCGCAGGCCGTACCTCGATGGCGCCGTGCTCACGGCAGATGCCCACCACCTGCGCCAAGAGTTCGTCGAGGCCATCGCTGACGCCGTCGACTTCGATGAGCAACGCCGAGCCGGCACTGTCGGGCAAGCCCAGTTTATACATGCCGTTGACGGCTTTGATGGCCAGCTTGTCCATCATCTCGAGGGCAGCCGGCAAAATCCCACGGGCGATGATGGTCGAAACAGTCTGCGAGGCAGATGGGATGTCGGGGAACAAGGCCAATACAACGCGCAGTGCCTCGGGTAGGCGCGTCATGCGCACCCAGGCCTCGGTGACGATGCCGAACATGCCCTCGGAGCCGGTCATTACCCCGGCCAGGTCGTACCCGACCGTGTCGATCCGGCCATTACCTGTCCAAATCAAGTCTCCATTCGGAAGCACCGTGCGCAACGCCAACACATGATTGGTCGTCATGCCGTATTTGAGGCAGTGTGGCCCGCCACTGTTGTTGGCAATGTTGCCGCCGAGTGTACAGGCTTTTTGTGACGACGGATCGGGCATGAATGCATAGCCGTGCGGGGCTAACTGTTGCGATAACTCCCAGTTGATGACGCCGGGTTGCACGCGCACGCGCCGGTTGGCGGCGTCGACCTCGAGGACCTGCTCCATGCGCGTCATGGCGATGACAATGCCGCCGTGGATGGGCGTCGCCCCGCCCGACAAACCAGTCCCTGCGCCGCGGGCGACGACGGGGATGCGGGCCTGGTGGGCGATTTTGACAATGGCGGCAGTCTGCTCGCTGGTCTGCGGCAACACGACGATATTTGGGGCGTGTAGGTCCATCACACAGCCATCGGCTTCGTAGGTCATCAAGGCAGCATCGCCCATCACCACACCACGCGTACCGACAACTGCCTGGAGGGCACGGATGAGTTCGCCAGAATAGTGCATCAGGAGGTTCTTTCACTGTATCGGTAGCTGCATTATACCCAAGCCTGAATGCCACACCGAAAAACTGTGTCGAGACACAACCAGCAAGAGCAAAATCACCTCATCCACAAACGGATGCGAAAACACGTGACGGATTATCTGATTCGTACATCCGCACCATGGTTGTTGGCGGTCGCAGTTGTGCGTGGCAAGCAGTTATATGTAGAAATGGTGCGCTTCTGTGGTGCATATTTGGTGTGGAAGAACAAAAATTGCTAAATTATTAAAAATATATGCTATAATATCCCCCTACTGTAGATGAAAAAAAAACCTTTTTTAGTTTTACGAGGAGCAGTATGCGTGCGTTTTCTTTTCGCCAGATAGGTTTTGCTCTTCTCTGTATTTTGATTTCTAGCACAATGCTATTATTATTTTCTCCGGTGTCGGGTCAATCGGGGACAATCTCCGGCATTGCCATCAAAACAAAAAAAAATACGCCCACCAAAACCAAAACACGTACGCCCACCAAAACCACAACACGCGCGCCCACCAAAAGCCCAACGAGAGTGCGTACATTGACAAAGAGTGCAACGGCAATACCTGCTACGTTGACACGTACCCCAACATCTACCCCAACATCTACCCCAACCCTGACCCCATCGGCAACACCGAACCCTGATGCTGCCCTAAACACCATCGTGAATGGTGGTTTTGAAACAACCGGCGGTTGGCAGGCAACCCACCCGAGTTTCGCTTTTTCTACAGGAAGTGGTGGAGTGTTACCCAATTCAGGGTCGTATATGATGATGACCACCGGTAGGGAATTCGAAATTTATCAGAGTGTCATAGTGCCGCAAAGTGCGCCTATTCTTCGTTTTTCGTATCGCGTCACAGGGTCAAGTGCGAGCTGTGTTGGCAGTCAAAGTTATATGTATATCTCCATAGATAGATGGTACCCAGAAAGCTATTGGTATGGCTGCGATACTGCGGGGTGGGAAACGTTCACGTTCGACTTGTCGAGTGAAGCAGGTAATAGCCGAGAACTTGTCATCTATATTGGTACCAATGGTACCACCGTCTTCCTCGACAATATCGGGTTTGTGAGTGCGCCGACGCGACTGGTGGATTACTACTAGGGGTGTATAGGCTTTAAGACGCGCCGCTACGAAAAGAGGCTACCCGGCATTGAACCCGTATGGGCGATGGAAGCATCGAGCAGTTCGCATGCAACATTCGATTCGTCAGCGAACCGACCCGTGAGGTTGATTACTATTAGGCGATCCAGGCCCAGGATAGTCGAACATCGTTGGTAACGTGTACGAGGGATTGAAACGAGGCTGTATGGGTACACCTTCCTCATAGCTCACCGGAACAGTGCTGCTGTTGATATTGGTAACTTGCTTCCAGTGGCCGGCAGTACCGCATGCGTCAGGCGGATCGGCGGTGTATGCGCGTATTGCGACGCTCACCAAAACGAAAACACGCACAAAAACGCGAACTGCAACCCGCACAATACCCAAACCACGCACCAGCACCCGGACAGCAACACGCACAATACCCAAACCACGCACTACCACGCGGACAGCGACCAAAAGCCCTACCAAAACACGGAGTGCATCACCAATAAAGACTCCCTCAGCAACCGTACGAGCACCATCAGCGACGGTTACCCAGACTGTCGTGCCAGCGCCATCCGGAACGGCGACTGAGACGGCAACATCAACCGCTACGCCCACGCCCACCTCTACAGCGACGCAAACAGCATCTGTGACACCGAGTCGCACGAATACTCCGACATATACTGCAAGTCGCACTCCGACACCACCCCCGACCCATACAGCGAGTCCAACAGCATCACGGACAGTGACGCCGTCGCCCACGCCAAATCCCGATAAGGCACGAAACACCATTGTGGATGGTGGTTTCGAAACAGGGAGCGGTTGGATGATGGATGCGGTAGCGTACAACACTGCCTCCGGAAGCGTGACTCCCAAGTCTGGGTTGTACATGTCGGCTACTGTAGGTATGTACGCTATTCTCACTCAGCCGGTTTATATTCCCACGACTGCGCCGTATCTGCGTTTTTCGTATCGGATTGTCGGTTCGCGGAGCTGTGCCACCGGCAGTAGCACGGACTATATCTGGGTGTATACCAACGTTGGTGTATTAGTGTGGTATCTCGATGCATGCAGTACTGCAGGCTGGGTGACTGGTACGTTGGACATGACGAGTGAAGCAGGGGCGACGGCGGAGATTTACTTCGAAGTAAACACAGATGCGCACGGTGGAACGGTGTATTTCGACGATATTGGGTTCGTCAGCGCACCGACACGCGAGGTTGATTACTATTGACTACTATGGTAAATGTCCGAATGTGACAGGAGGCGTCAGTCACTGACGCCTCTTTTTTTTCTCAACGCCTGCCGGATGTCCTCAGATGAACGTCATGCAGTAGAAAACATCAATAGAATATGAACTAAAATCATTCTGTTTTGGAACATATTCCATGGAGAAACGTATACAATAATATAGGAATGTAGGCAACAGCTTGTAACTAAAGGGTAACTGAGATGATTTTGGGTGCAAAACACATGGTGCGGATGGCGTTGGTTTTGGTGGTGATGACGTCCTGTGGAGCTGCTGCACAGCCCGCTGCCGATAGTGCAGTCGAGGCGCCAGCGAAGCATACTTCAGCGCATTGGACGTACGAGGGCGAAGATGGTCCCGAGAACTGGGGTACATTGGACCCAGCGTACACGCTGTGTGTGGATGGCAGTGCACAGACGCCGATCAACATCACCGCTTCGGCCGAGAGCGACATCCCCGATCCCATATTTGCCTATGCAGCTGGGAATGCAGATTTGGTCAATAACGGCCACACCGTCCAAGCAGTATCTGCCGCAGGCAATACGTTGACGGTCGATGGCACGGTCTATACCCTCAAACAGTTACACTTCCATGCCCCAAGTGAGCACACGATAGACGGCGTTCAGGCAGCGGCCGAGATGCATTTTGTGCATCAGTCCGAAGCCGGCGTGTTGGCAGTCGTTGGAGTGTTGATGATGCAGGGTGAGACTGCCAATGCTGTATGGGAGCAGTACATCCTCGGTACCACGACGCCGAAGGATACCAAAGCACAGACGATGATTGACTGGCCAGCGCTGTTGCCACAATCGCACATCACGTACCAGTACGAGGGCAGTTTGACGACTCCTCCGTGCTCCGAAGGGGTGAAGTGGATGGTGATGAAGGATTCCGTATCACTCAGCGCCGATCAGATTGCCCAACTCAACAAGGCATACACGGGCAACGCACGACCGATCCAGGAACTCGGCGATCGCACGTTGACACTCGACACCGAGACCAAGTAACGCGCGCTGCTCCCGCACCTGTGCGCTGATGCGAACAGGTGCGGGATTTTTGTGCCTTCGAGTGGGGGTGGTGTGAACGGAAGAGCGGATGCCGAAAACTGTAATACACGAGTAATATGCATAAAAAACTCATTTAACAAAGCAATAGGGCAATACGACCAATGGAAGGGGCGATATTTGTGCATGAGATAGACAAAAGTGCACAAAAATTCATTGACGAACCAAGATAAATACTCTAGAATAACGTTCATGCAACTTTCATATATGAAGGGGAACCTTTGTATCCAGGAATTGCAAAAGATTTTCCGTTCTCTTCGAAAGGATCAGAACACATGCGAACGACCTCATCATGGAAGCGCGCAGCTGCCTTGTTGGCAGCAGCATTGTTGCTTCCGTTGCTGGTAGCTTGTGGCGGCGCTGCTGCCCCAGCTGCAGAGCCAACCGCAGCCGCAGAGGCACCTGCTGCAGAACCAACCGCAGCACCAGCCGAAGAGCCAGCCGCAGAGCCAACTGCAGAGCCAGCCCCAGTCGCCGAGAATGACACGACCCTTAACATCCTCTACTGGCAGGCACCAACCATCCTGAACCCACATTTGGCTTCAGGCACCAAGGACTTCGACGCAGCAGGCGTCATCCTCGAGCCATTGGCACGTTACAACTCGGCTGACGAGTTGGTACCGTACTTGGCCGAAGAAATCCCAACCTTGGCCAATGGCGGCGTTGCTGCAGACAGCATGAGCGTCACCTGGAAGCTCAAGCAGGGCGTGAAGTGGTCCGACGGCAGTGACTTCACCGCTGACGACGTCATCTTCACATGGCAGTACGCATCGAACGAGAAGACGCCAGCAACGACGGCTTCGAACTACAACGGTATTGCAAACATCGAAGCAGTCGATGCAACCACCGTCAAGATCACCTGGAAGGCTGCAAATCCAGATCCATACGTCGCATTCGTCAGCTATTCGGGTCAAGTGATCCAGAAGAAGCAGTTCGAAAAGTGTGTGGGCGAAGCTGCGATGATCGACGCTGCCTGTCAGGCTGCGAACTTGGCACCAATCGGCACCAACGCCTACATGCTGAAGGAATTCAAGCCAGGCGACGTGGTCGTATACGTCAAGAACCCAGCATACCGCAACGCCGACAAGACCTACTTCGAGACGGTCGAAATCAAGGGTGGCGGCGACGCTGCTTCTGCTGCACGTGCAGTGTGTGAGACCGGCGAAGTCGACTACAGCTGGAACTTGCAGGTTCCGAAGGACGCCCTCGAGCCAATCCTTGCCGCTGGCAAGTGTGAAGCAATCGCTGGCGGTTCATTCGGCGTCGAGCGTATCGTCGTCAACTTCGCAAACCCAGATTCCGCTTTGGGTGCCAAGCGATCAGAGCCAGATCAGCCTCACCCGTTCTTGACCGACCTCAAGGTTCGTCAGGCAATCAACAAGGCAATCGACCGCCAGGCAATTGCTACCAATCTGTACGGTCCAACGGGCGTTGCAGGCTGCAACATCTTGGTTGTGCCTTCGGCAGTTGATTCCAAGAACACCACCTGTGAGCGTGACGTCGAAGGCGCCAAGAAGCTGCTCGACGAAGCCGGCTGGTTGGACGTCGGCGGTGCTCGCACCAAGGACGGCAAGACCATGGCCTTGTACTTCCAGACTTCAATCAATTCTCTTCGCCAAGGCGAACAGGCTATCATCAAGGCCAACCTGGCCGAAGTCGGTATCGCTGTCAGCCTGAAGGCTGTCGACGCTGGCGTCTTCTTCTCCGGCGATCCGGGCAATGACGACACCCTGAACAAGATGTTTGTGGACATCCAGATGTACACCAACGGTCCTTCGGGCACCGATTCACAGTCATACCTCGAAGGCTGGACCTGTGCCAAGGTCAATTCGGCAGAGGGCAGCTGGAACCAGGGTAACGACGGTCGTTACTGCAACAAGGCATACGACGAACTGTTCGCAACCTACGCTGCTGAAACCGACGTTGCAAAGCGCACGGAAATGGCAATTCAGTTGAACGACTTCCTCATCAACGACGTTGCGGTCATGCCGTTGATCAACCGCCGCACACCAAATGCCAAGATCATTGGGTTGAATGGTCCTACCTTCAACACCTTTGACTCGGGCTTGTGGAACATCCACGAGTGGTCCAAGTAAGCGAGTCCACCATACGGAGGTTGACCACGGTCAACCTCCGTATTCATCCCTCCCCACCCCTCTTCTCCCCTATTCTTTCTTACGCATTACGTGGAGAATCACTCCATGACTCAATACATCATTCGGCGTATTTTGGTAGCAATCCCGACGTTGCTCCTTATAAGTGTCATTATCTTCGGCGTGCTTGCATTGGCACCCGGCGATCCACTTGCGCAATTTGCGCTCAACCCGGCAATTCCGATGGAAACACGTGCCCGCATCCGTGAGTCATTCGGCCTCGATAAACCGTGGCCAGTGCGGTATGTGCGCTGGATAACCTCGATGGTCAAAGGAGACTGGGGATTTTCGTTTGCGACGAAGTCGCCGGTCATCGACGTGGTGTTCCAACGTGTGCCTCAAACGTTGCAAGTTGTCGGACTTGCCTATTTAATTGCGATATTCATTGCAATCCCAGTTGGAATCATATCGGCGGTCAAACAATACTCGTTCTTTGACCAAATCACTACCTTCCTGTCGTTTATTGGTGGTGCACTGCCGTCGTTCTTTACTGGGTTGTCATTCATGTTGATATTTGCTATCAATCTCCAATGGTTCCCGATTGTGTATAGTTCTACGCTCGATTTGACGACGTCTGCGGGTATCACGCAACAGCTGAAGCAAATGGTGTTGCCAGTGATGGTGTTGGTGGTCCAACAAACCGCTGCACTGACGCGATTTATGCGGTCGTCGATGCTCGATAATTTGCCGTTGGACTATGTGCGCACTGCACGTGCCAAAGGATTGAGCGACTGGGCAGTGGTCATCCGGCACGTGGTAATCAATAGCATAATTCCAGTTGTCACGCTGATTGCACTGGGGATTCCGGCGATTTTTGCAGGTGCCATCATCACCGAAAACTTGTTCCGTGTCAATGGGTTGGGTCAGTTGCTGGTGACATCCATCCAGAATTCAGATACCCCGACCGTGATGGCGCTTGCGTTCATCTTTTCGATTTTGGTGGTTGTCTTCAATTTGATAGCTGACCTGTTGTATGGCGTGCTCGATCCACGAGTCAAATACACATAGCGTACCAGCCAAGCGAAAGAAAACAGTATGGCAGCGACACCATCGGTGGCTGAGGCAATCGCAGAGGTTGCGCAGAATACCAACAAAAAAACACGCACGCTGTGGGGCGATGCATGGCGTCGATTCAAGAAGCATCGATTGGCGATGTTTGGTTCAGTCGTCATCATCTTTTTGATTTTGACCGTGTTGATTGGCCCAAGTGTGTGGACCGTCAACCGCGATGATTTGGACTTTGCCTACACGATGAGTAACCCCATCGCACAACATCCTTTGGGCACCGATGAACTCGGTCGAGACATGTTGGCACGGGCGTTGTACGGCGGTCGGATTTCGTTGTCGGTCGGTGTCACTGCCATGATTATCGCAATCCTACTGGGTTCGGTCATTGGCGCTGTATCGGGCTACTTGGGTGGGTATGTCGACGAAGGCCTGAGCTTCTTGACGAACCTGTTCCTGTCATTGCCGCAATTGCCACTGTTGCTGCTAACGGTGTATTTGTTCCGTGACTCGGTGACCAAGGTATTGGGACTCGAGTTCGGTATGTTTGTCATTGTGGTGACGATGGTCGGTGTTTTGGCGTGGATGTCGACGGCACGTATTGTGCGTGCGTCGTTCATCTCGTTGAAGCAAAAGGAATTCGTCGAAGCTGCGATATGTGTCGGCGTGAAGCGTTCGAACATCATGTTCAAGCACATTTTGCCCAATGCAATGAGCCCGATTATCGTGGCAGCCACGCTCGAAATAGGTAATGCCATTTTGAGTGAATCGACGCTGTCGTTCTTGGGTATCGGATTCCCGCCTGATACCCCAACATGGGGCCGTTTGGTAACCGACGGCAGCCAGTACTTGCAGGTTGCTCCGCACTTGCCGTTGATTCCCGCTGCGCTGATTTTCATCACGGTGTTGAGCATCAACTTCATGGGCGACGGTCTGCGCGATGCACTCGACCCACGATCACGCCTCTAGGAGTGTGATGGACACACCACACAACATAACCATGATTGCACCCTTCGGCATCCGGCCGAAGGGTACGCTTTTGGCTCGCATGCTCCCCCTCGCCAAAGCATTGACGCGGGATGGACTGCGGGTTGTCATCGTCGCCCCACCCGTCCACAATCCGCAGGATGCCGGCACGCAGTGTGTATATGACGGCGTCACTGTGATCCACACCGCAAGCCCGAAGCTTCCCGGCCTGCTCGGCGAGCTCGAACAGGCCCGATTGTTGGTGCAGGCAGTCCTGCACGCCAATCCCAGTTGCATCTATCTCTTTAAACCGAAGGGGCATGCGGGATTAGCGGCGCAGTGGGTGCATTGGTGGCACCCGTCCATTCCCTTGGTCATCGATTGCGATGATCGTGAGGGGACGGGCGGCTGGAACGACATATTGCCCTACCCGCCTGCGACCAAGTGGTTGTTTGATTGGCAAGAACGGACCATGCCGCGCCATGCGGATGCCGTCACCGTGGCGAGCCGGACGTTGCAGAGTTTGTGTTGGGCGGACGGCTGTAGTGGTGACCGGATTGTGTACGTGCCCAATGCCGCTGATCTGGCTGGCGTAGCGCCGCTGTTGAGTTCCAAAGACCCCTTCCGACTGGTTTTGTACACGCGGTTTTGGGAGTTTGACTGTGCAACGCTGATTCCGGTGCTGGCACAGGTGTGTGCTGCCGAGGAGCGTGTGCATGTGGATGTGATTGGCGCTGGCGAAAATGCCGAAGAGCAGACGTTTGCCCGCTTGATTGCAGAGGCAGGATTGACGCAGCGCGTGACGATGCATGGCTGGTTGCACCCCGAAGCCATCGCGCCGCTGTTGCAACAGGCGTCGATTGCGTTGGTGCCGGTCGCAGATACGTTGATTAACCGCGCACGCTGCTCAGCCAAATTGCTGGAGTTATTGGGCGCAGGAATCGTGGTGGTGGGGCATGATGTGGGGGAGATGCGCACGTTTGTCACATCGGCTGTCAATGGCATTTTGGTGCCTGCAGGTGACACAGATGTCTATGCGGCTACGGTAGTAGGATGTATGCAGGACCATCACGTCCTCGCCGCAATGCAAGAAGCGGCAATAGCCAGCGCACGCACACATCACTGGGATGCCCGGGTTGCTCCGTGTCGCGCAGCCCTTCAATTGGCGACCGAGCATGCGTTGGAACGCACACGATTGTAGAGCCAGCGACAATCCAGAAGCAAGCAGCGCAGGTGCCGCGGCGCCTGCGTTTTCCCATGACTACAACCCGATGACACGCAGACCGAGTGACAGCGCAATCAGGAAAGCCGCCACTGCAATGACGATATCGAGGATGTGTGCTTGGATGTCGAGGCGGGTGGGGGGCCCGTTGTGCTTCGTCTCGTAGCGGACGCCGCGCCAATATGTCACTTTGCCGGGACGATTGGTGGCGAAGAGTGATTGATAGAGAACGGCGATTTGCGCGCCGGCGATTGCAGCGAACAGCACCGCGCGTATCATAACGGGTATGCGCAGATATGCGGAGGCAATGAGCACGATGGCAAACGCGATCGGAATGTACCACTGGCGTGGCGGGAGTGTGAAGCGCATGGAGACCTCTTGTTGTACCGGTATAATGACGACATCATCATACGAGAAAAATCATGAGTGACGCGAATTATTTGATTGCCCGACCCAAACAGCCGCTATTAGTGACCTTCATCCGGGCAGTGTTTTGGTTGGCATTGGTTGTCGTACTATACTTGGCCGGTGTTGTGGCGCTGGTGAAGGCGCAAAGCCAGATCGATCAGACGCAACCGGTCGATGCTGCTATCGTACTCGGTGCTGCGGTATGGGCTGGTTCACCGTCGCCGGTGTTGAGTGCACGACTGCAACACGCCCTGGATTTGTTTCAAAAAAAACAAGTGAATTATATCATTGTGACCGGTGGGACGGGGACCGGAGATAACTTGTCCGAAGCGGAGGCGGGAGCGCGGTTTTTGACAGAAAATGGGGTGCCTGCGGCGAATATTCTGTTGGAGCGTGAGGGTCGCTCGACCTTCCAGAGCCTCCAAGCAGCAGCGTCGTTGTCAGCTCCATTACGCCTCAAACGGGTGCTGTTGGTGAGTGACCCGTTCCATATGTTGCGGTCGCTCAAGATGGCCCAAGATTTGGGGTTTGAGGCATATGCATCGCCGACGCTCACTTCCCCGATATCGCGGCGACCCATCGAAGAATGGCTCTATATGGTGCGTGAAGCGATTGCATATACGTCGTATGTGTTCAGCGGGCAGTGACCCAAGCACCTACGTGCATGGGTCTAACGTTTCTATAGCGGGGCTTATTGCAATAAGCCCTGCTCGAAATATTCATGCAATAAGCCCCGCACGAAAAATACCTCACCCTGACGTCCTGATTTATGGTGCCCGGAGTTGACGGGCATTGACCACGTGCTTGGGTTGCCCACCGGCGCAGACGCGGGCAATCTCGAGACCAGCGTAATGCTGGAGTCGCACCAGTGAATCCTCCGAGTACCACGCGATATGGCAGGTGATGATGCAGTTGTCGACGCCGCGGAGTGGATGGAGTGCCGGCATGGGCTCATGCTCGAGGACGTCGAGGGCTGCACCGGCGATGCGATGCGACGTGAGCGCGTCGGCGAGGGCTTGGGCGTCGACGATACCGCCGCGGGCGGTGTTGACGATGTAGCTCGTGGGCTTCATTAGGGCCAAGCGCTCGGCGTTGATAAAGTGTTTGGTGTCGGCATTCAATGGCAGATGGATGCAAACGATGTCAGACTGGCTGAGCACTTCTTGCCAACCAGTCTGCGTAGCCTGGTGCTGTGCAAAGACCTCGGGGCTGAGGAACGGGTCGTAGGCCAGCACGCGCATGTTGAAAGCTTGGACGCGCTTGTTGACTTCGCGGGCGATGTTCCCAAAACCGAGCAGCCCGACGGTTTTGTCGGCCAGACCCATGATGGGATGGAACAGGTTGTCGTTCCAAACCCCAGCGTTGACCGATGCCACGGTCTGCGGAATTTTGCGGACGATACCGAGCAGCATGGCGAGGGTATGATCGGCGACCTCTTGGACGCCGTAATCGGGGACATTGACGACCATCACGCCATGTTCGGTGGCAGCTGCCACATCCACGCTGTCATAGCCGACGCCATACCGTACCACCATTTTGAGGTTGGGGAGCGCGGCAAAGACCTCACGCGTCAACGGCGCGTATTGGTTGAGCAGTGCCTCGGCGTCGGCGCACTGCGCGATAACGTCCGCGGCGGTTTTGCACTGACGGACGGTGAATGTGCAGTCGTATGGAGCCAAGGCAGCGCGCTCGTAATCGTGGTGGGCATAGGTGGCGTCGGTGACGTAGACGGTGCGGATCATGGCTTGTTCCTTCTGTGTGACGCTGGATTATGCGGGAATGGGTTGGAGACATTCGAGGACCGCGATGATGTGTTCGAGCCAGGCAGCCCCGGCTTGGTACCGTGCAATGCGGACGAATTGCGGACCGATTTTGATGTGGCGATCGCGGATAAAGCGCCGGCTCAGTCGATTGCGCAGTTCGTCGTGGCCATCGGGAAGTTTGATGATGAATTCTTGTTCGGTTGCAACCACTGACGGCACACCGGCTTGGAGTGCCAGCGTTTTGATGTGCAGCCAGGTGAGCAGGTGTTCGACCGGTTCGGGCGGTTTGCCGAAGCGGTCGCGTAACATGGCGCGTAATCCTTTGACGGCGACGATGGTCTGCGCCTCGGCCAAATGTTGGTAGGTCGACAAACGCACTTGATCGTCGGGTATGTAGTCGACGGGCAAGAAGGCGTTGAGAGGCAGGTCGACGGTGACCAGCGGGGTGACCAGCACTTTTTCGTCGACTTTGATGCGCTTGTGTGAGGTTGGTACCGCTTGGGCATCTTCGCTGGGTTGGGGTTGGGTATTGTCAAAGCGGAACTTCATGGCGCGCACGGCTTGTTCGAGCAGGCGCGAATAGAGGTCGAATCCAACGGCCGAGATGTGCCCGCTCTGTTCGGCGCCGAGGACGTTACCTGCCCCACGGATTTCGAGGTCGCGCATCGCGATGCGGAATCCTGCCCCCAATTCGGTTGCTTCTTGGATGGCCTGCAAACGCTGGTGCGCCTCGATGGTAAGCGGGACGCCAGGAGGCAAACAGAGGTAGCAGTAGGCACGCTGGGTGCTGCGGCCGACGCGCCCGCGCAATTGGTACAGCTGGGCCAGGCCGTAGTACGGCGCATCGTCGATGATGATGGTGTTGGCGGACGAGACGTCGAGCCCGTTTTCGATAATGGTCGTACACACCAGCACGTTGGTTTTGCCGGTATAGAAGTCGAGCATGACGCGCTCGAGCTGATGCTCGGGCAACTGCCCGTGACCAATACCGATTCGTGCGCCGGGAACGAGACGATGCAGTTGATCTGCGACGTGAAATATCGAATGCACACGGTTGTGGACGACATAGACCTGCCCGTCGCGCTCGAGTTCTCGTTCAATAGCCTCGCGGATTTGACGATCGTTGCGTTGAATCAAGTAGGTTTTGACGGGCATGCGCTCTTCGGGCGGTGTCTCGATGACACTCAGGTCACGGATGCCGGCGAGCGACATGTGGAGCGTCCGCGGAATGGGCGTGGCGGTCAGGGTGAGCACGTCGACGCCGGTTTTGAGTTGCTTGAGGCGTTCTTTGTGTTTGACGCCAAAGCGTTGCTCTTCGTCGACGATGAGGAGCCCGAGGTCTTTGAATTGGATGTCGTTGGACAAAATCCGGTGCGTGCCGACCAGGATGTCGACCCTGCCGTTGCTCGTGGCTTCGAGGACGCCGCTCGACTCTTTGGCACTGCGAAAACGGGATATCAGGTCTACTTTGATGGGGAAGGCGGCCATGCGCCGACTGAATGTCTCGAAGTGTTGCTGCGCCAACACCGTGGTAGGGACGAGGACGGCGACTTGCTTGTGATCTTGGACCGCTTTGAATGCAGCGCGCAGGGCTACTTCGGTTTTGCCGAAGCCGACGTCGCCGCAGACGAGGCGGTCCATGGGCTGATCTGATTCCATGTCGTGCTTGACATCGTTGATGGCTTTGAGCTGATCGACCGTCTCGTTATAGGGGAAGGCTGCTTCGAACTCGCGTTGCCAGTTATTGTCGGGTGCATAGTGAAAGCCCTTGGCGGTGCTCCGTTTTGCATAGATGGCCAGGAGTTCCTCGGTCAAATCCTCGACGGATTTGCGGGCTTTGCGTTTGGCGCGTTCCCAGTCCTGGGAGCCGAGGCGGGTCAGCGTCGGCTCGGCATCGCCCGAACCGATATAGCGTGACACACGATCGATTTGGTCGACGGGCACATAGAGTTTGTCGCCAGCGGCATAGCGCAGGTTGAGGTATTCGCGTTCGATGTGATCGATGGTGCGGCGAATCATGCCGTCGTAGATGGCAATTCCGTGTTCGATGTGCACCACAAAATCGCCCACCTGCAGACCACGCAAAAACGCCGCTCGGTCTTGGGAGGAGCGGTCGTCGCGTTCGCTGCGCTTGGGTTTGCTGGCGCTGCGGCGTTGCGTCCAGCCGAAGATTTCTGCGTCGGAATAGACGCTGACGCCGAACGACGGTGACGTCCAGCCACTGTCGATGACGCCGTGCACGAGGTGCAAGTGTGTATCGGGGCCACTCGCTTCGAGGACCATCTCGTGCAGGCGGGCAGCCTGCGGGGTGACCAGGTAGACGTGTTGCCCGAGGGCCAGTCGTTTGACGACCTCGCTGATGAGCTCTTTGAGGCGCCCGCCGTATAAATCGACTGCGCGGAAGAAGTCATCCGGAATTGATTCGATGACCGGCTCGAGCATCAACTCGGTGAATGGCAGATCACTGGTGGCGATGTGCATGACCTGAACGCGCTGCAAAATTGTCCGCCAGGGATGGATGACGATGGGGTACCAGCCAGGGAGTTCGCCGCTTTCGACATGCTGGAGTCGACGTGTTTCGTGTTGCATGGCGTATTCGCTGGCAGCCTGCGCGATGAGGACCGGTTCGCTGATGAGTAGCGGTGCGTGTGGCGGGAGGTAATCGAGCAAAGAGGCCATCTGCAGATCTGGCGCAAAGAGCGGTGCGATGAGGGCGCGTGCCTCGAACGGTTCGTCCAAAGCGAAGCGTTCGATGAGTTGCACCCATTCATGGCGTGCCTCGTCACGCAGGCCGCTCAGGTCCTGTGTACGCAACCATTCGACCACCGCGTCGCGGCGGGCGTGGTGATATTCGTATGCCGGTCCGATGGTCAACGTTGATAATGTCTCGGTGCTGCGTTGCGTCAGCGGGTCGAAGCTGCGGATGGAGTCGATGTCGTCGCCGAAGAACTCGATGCGCACCGGTTGGGCTGCGCCGACCGGAAAAATGTCGATAATCCCGCCGCGCCGATTGACTTCCCCCGGTTCCGAGACTGCCGCGGTCAAGCGATAGCCAATCTGGGCACAGTGATGAATGAAGTTGAGCGGATCGAGCCTGCTATTGAGGACGACACTGAGGGTACTATTGGCGAGATCAACGGGGTTGATGGTGGGCTGCAACAGTGCACGGATAGAAGCCACCACAATTGCTGGTTCGTTGCGTTGTAATGCCAGCAACGCTTTGATGCGCGCGGCAGTGCTCTCGGTGCTGGCCGACATGGGTTCGTACGGGATGGCGTCGTTGGCGACGAAGTGATAGGTCGGCCGCGAGGGAATCCACAAGCTCAGGTCTTCGCAGAGGCGAATTGCTTCGTCTGGATGGGCAACGACGACGACCATCGGGCGCGAGTCATGCAGAGCAAGTGCAGCAATCAGCGGCGCAAGTGCGGCTTTGCGTACCCCGGCGAGGTGCGTCTGACCATCCCCGCGCAGGGCTTCGCACAGCGAGACTATGGACGCACTATCGGCGATGCGGCTGGTGAGTTGCGCGAGTGTCTGCGACATGCCAAATCCTTTGTACAGGGGCTGCGACCTACCAGTCGCGCGTACCCAAAACCGTGAGTGAAGGTGCCGCATTCGTCGGATCACCGTAGCACGTGACACGATCAAACTGCTGCTCGGGCACATAGAGTCGGTCAGCGCCGGCGTAGCGCAGCTTCAGATATGGCTTGGTGAGTCCCGCGACGTGTTGCATCACGATGCCTTCGTACAGGGCAATGCCGTGGTCAATGTGGCAGACGAACTGCCCTTCTGCGAAGGGCAAAGACGCTGCCAGGTTCGGAGTATCGCTGAGGGTGCTGGTGCGCCGCGCACTGGGGAGCGTCATGTGTGTCAGCGCATGCTGCGTCGCATAGTGCTTGGCCGCGATGGGGACGGTTTCACTGAGCAAGAGCACATGTGTGTGTGCAGTGATGGCACGCGCAGGCACGACCACGTCGGGGTACCAGGCGGGCAGGAGCCCGTGATGGATGAGGCGCGTGCGCTGCTTTTCGAGCCGGCTGGCGTACTCGGTCATCTGATTCATCAGGGGGTCGGGCTCGACGCACACGAGCAATCCATCTGCAGGCAGTGCGTCGATGATGCTGCACGGTGGGGTGTCATTGAGCAGCGGCAGGAGCAACGACATGCCGGGGAATGGGAGATTGTGACTAAACGGATCGAGGAACGCATCCCATTCGAGCTGCGCTGCCTCACGCATGCCATAGTCGCCTGACGCACGGAGGTGTTCGAGGAGCGCCGGTTGGTTGCTCCAATCGGCTTCGATGCGTAAGCTGATCGTATAGTCGGGCAAAAACGACATAATCAGTTGACGGCGCATGTCGTAGTGCGAGATGGATTCGATTTCATTCCCGAAGAACTCGACCCGAATGGGGTACGGTTCACCATCGGGGAACACATCGACCACACCGCCGTGGCGGCGTACTTCGCCGGGCTGGGACAGCGTTTGGACGAGTTGGTACCCCAGTGCCACACACTGGGCCGTCATCGTGACGGGGTCGAGCGTATCGTCGCAGCGGTAGGTGCGTTGTGATGCCTGATAGACGGCTGGCGCAACGGTCCCTTGGACGATGGCGCGCCAGGGGACGACGACGATGGTGTCTCGATGGCCAGCGAGCAGATCAGCAAGAACGACCAGACGTTGGCGTACAACGGCAGATTCGTAGCTGCCCGTCTCGTACGGATAGACCGCATGGGTGGGGTAGGAGTGCACAACACGGTTCGGGAACGCCCTGCGCAGGGTCGTGCTGAGTCGTTGTGCCTCTGCTTCGCTGTTGACGACGATGAGGGTGGCTTTGAGGGCATGGGGCAGCAGGGTGAGGAGAAAAGGGGTTTGACCGCCGGCTGCGACCCCGGTCACCAGCACCGATTGCCCCGCAGACAATGCGCTGCCCATCGCCGCATGGGTCGCGACACTGGGTTGAGAAAGTTGATTCACGCTGGTTGTCGGTTCCATCATCCTCAGTGGTCTATGCCCATGGCGGCGGTCACGGGGTCGGGGGGAGCCGTTTGGACCAGTACCGCGTCAGCCCTTGCAGGCTCATGGTGATGGATGCGCCTTTTTGGTACGCGCTGATGCCCAATTCGGTTGCTTCGGCGCCCATATCGGCAGTCGCCTGAGCGGTCAACAGCCGGAGTTGCTCGGCAACATCAATGCCGGCAACCATCCACGAGCGCACCAGTTCGGCCCAACGCCAATTGGCAGCGTGCAATGCCTGCAGGTGCGCCTCACTGTCGAATACCGCGCCATAGTGCGTCAGGCACATCGCCGTAGGATGGTGATGGCGCAGGGTTTGCAGCGTCTCGTCCCAGGCTTCGAGGTCGATGTCGGGCGGCGGCGTGGCCGGTCGCACATAGCGATACCCAGGCATGCGGATGCCCGCCATGTCACCGACAAAAGCTACCCGCGTCGCCGCGTGGATGTAGATGAGGTGGTGAATGGCATGCCCCGGTGCGGCGATGACCGTGAAGTGCTGATCACCGATGTGCAGCGGTTCGCCGCCGTTGAGCGACACAATGCGCTCGGCCGGCACCGCCAAAAATTCGCCCCACAGCACATCCATCTGTTCGCCATAGATGCGGGTGGCGCTGTTGATGAGCTTGGAGGGATCGACCAGATGCGGCACAGCGCGCTCGTGCACATACAGCGTCATCTGCGGGTAGCGCGCCAGCAGTGTGCCGGCAGCACCGCCGTGGTCGAGGTGGATGTGCGTCAGCATGATGGCGCCAATGTCGGCAAAGGTCAATCCATGCGTCGCCAGTGCCTCGGCCAAAGCCGGCAACACGACGGTCGGACCGGGATCGATGAGGATGTTGACGCTGCCACGGATGAGGTAGCAGCAGATTATCTCGGCGCGACCGAGGTGCATGGTGTCCAATTGGTGTATCGAGGCAGGTAAGCGCTCCATGGGGTACTCCCTGCCGCGGTGCACCGAGGCACACCGCGGCGGATTTTTAGGCGTGTGTTGTCACGCTGTTGATGGCATTCCAGACGCGTTCTGGCCGCATCGGGATGTCGATGGCAGTAATCCCCAAGTGCGACAATGCATCGATGACCGCGTTGGCGGTGGCGGGCGTCGATCCCACCGTGGCGGCTTCGCCGATACCTTTGACGCCGAGTGGATTGAGCGTGGTGGCCGTTTCGGTTTTGTCCAACGTAAACGTCGGGAAGTTGTCGGCCCGCGGCAGTGCATAGTCCATCAACGAACCGCTGAGGATCTGGCCGCTGTCGCTGTAGACGATTTCTTCATACAACGCTTGACCAATGCCTTGTGCCAAGCCGCCGTGGACCTGGCCTGCCACCAACGTGGGGCTGATGCGTGGGCCGCAGTCGTCCACGCTGTAGTATGCGACGACGATGGTTTCGCCGGTTTCGGGCGTGACTTCGACCACACACAGATGTGCACCGAACGGGTAGAGCAACGCGTTGTCTTTGGCGCGGAAAAACTCGGTCGCCTCGAGCCCAGACGTCGTCTCGCCTGGCAGTTTATCGCTATAGGCGCGCTTGGCAATCTCGGTCAGGGTCACGCCACTGTCGGGTGCCCCTTTGACCTGGTAGAGCCCCTCGTGATAGACCACATCGCTGGGTGACGCTTCGAGCATGTGTGCGGCCACGCGGATGGCTTTTTCGCGGATGACCTCGATGGCCTGCACCAATGCACCGCCACCCATGGCCAAACTGCGGCTGCCCATGGTGCCATGCCCCATCGGCGTGGTCGCCGTGTCGCCTGATTTGACGATGACGTTGTTGAAGTCAGCGCCTAATTGGTCCGACACAATCTGTGCGAACGTCGTGTACAAGCCTTGCCCGTGGGGCGAGGTACCGGTATAGACCGTGACGGTGCCGGTGGGGTCGACACGCACGGTGGCGCTTTCGAACGGACCAAACCCACACATCTCGACATAGACCGCAAACCCAAGCCCGAGCAGCGACGTCGCCTTGCCCGCAGCAAAATCTGCCCGGCGTTGGGCTTGTTGGGCCAGGAGGCTCTGGTAGTTGCTCACTTCGATCAGCTTGGTCAGTGATTTGTCGTATTCGCCGGTGTCGTAGAGTGGGCCGGTGGGGGTTTTGTAGGGGAACGCCGTCGGTGGGATGAAATTCGCCCGGCGCACTGCCGCGGGATCCATCCCCAGCTCATCCGCAATGGCGTCCATCATGCGTTCGATGTAATAGGCTGCTTCGGGTCGGCCAGCGCCACGGTAGGCTGCCACCGGCGTGGTGTTGGTATAGACCGCTTGTACCGTGCCGTCGATGACGGGGATGTGGTACACGCCCACCGACATCATGCCGGTCAGATTGGCCAATCCTGCGGCCACCGGGTAGGCGCCGATGTCGGCCGTGATGTGGAAGCGCAGGCCTTCGACCTTCCCATCCGCACTCACCGCACAGCTATAGGTAGCAATTTGGCCACGGCCGTGGGTGGTGGCGGTCATGTGTTCGATGCGCCCTTCGATCCACGACAGGGGGATGCGCATATGGCGTGCCAACGCGGCCAGAGCAGCGTCCTCCGAGAAGACACCGATTTTGACGCCAAAACCACCGCCGACATCGGGTGCGACCACGCGGATGAGGTTTTCGTCCATACGCAGAATCTCGGCCAGGCTGGTGCGGTTCATGTGGGCAGCCTGCGTGCTGGAGTAGACGCTGATGCCATCGCCCAATGGCTCGGGGAATGCCACGACCGCGCGGCCTTCCATCGACACGCCAGCCAAGCGTTGGTTGGCCAGGGTGCGCGTGACGACCGTGTGCGCATTGGCAAAGGTAGCGTTCACGTCGCCGACGTTTTTGGTCCAGGTGTGGTGGACGTTGCTGTCCATATCGGCAAAAAGCTTCGGCGCGTCGGGTTTGGCGGCCAGCAGCATGTCGACGGCGGCAGGGAGTGGTTCGTAATCGACCAAAACGGCACCGACGCCGTCGGCTGCGATGGCCGCGGAGGTGGCAATCACGGCAGCGACAATCTCGCCCACATGGCGGACTGTCCCGAACGATATCGGGTAATGACTATGTGGACGAATGCTTTCGACCCCGGCCTCGGCTGCGCCTTCGCCGCCGGCACCCAGGGGCATCGGTCCGCACAATTTGGCGATGTCTTGACCGGTGATGACGGCAGTCACCCCGGGGATGGCCAGGGCAACGCTGGCGTCGATAATGCCCACTTTGGCATGCGGGTAGGGGCTGCGCACAAAAGCCACGTGCTGCATGCCGGCGAGCTTCATGTCGCCGACGTATGCGCCGCGCCCGTTGAGTAGCCGTGGGTCTTCTTTGCGTTTGACTTCAGCGCCGATGAGTTTTGCGTAGGCCATCTGTGCTCCCCCTTGCATGCAGTGTGTGTGTTGGTGATAGGTTCATTATAGAGCACGATAGTGAGAAAACGCAGCACCAGTACGGTGCTGCGTGCGGGCGAATATTCATTGAGCAGACGACTCATTCGTCGTCGGCGAAATTGAGCGGGAGGCTCTCCTCGGCGGCGCGCCGCTTGGGCGTGCCGCTGCTGGTGGTCTGGCCGAACTGCGCTTTCACCGGCTCGCTGCTGGTCTCTGTTCCGTTGGCAAACGCCCCCGGCCAGCCACCGTGGGCATCGATGACGACGTCGATCTCGGCCATCAGGCGGATGGTTTGCTGCAGGGCGACAACGATCTTCTGATAATGGGCGATGTCCTCGGCGCTCAGCACTCGCCCCTTGCGGTCCTTGAGCCACTTCTCGCAGACCTGGTAGCCGCCGATGTGGAAGTTCCAGACCTCCTCGGGTACGCCGGCGAACCCCGTCGTCCCGCGCCCATACGCCGCCTTTGTACCCGTGCCGTCGATCCAGACCGTTCCGTCGGCATAGCCTACCTTGCCCACCGTCCAGTTCGTGCCGACGGTGTGGGTAATGGGTGTTTCGAGCAGCGGCGATTCCATCAGGTGCAGTGCGACCAGTTGCTCGCCGAGGTGCGCCAACGCGCGGAACAGATCGATACTCTCGGTCAATGGGAGGCGCGGGAAATCTATCTTCAGAAACTCTGCGTAGCGACTCCGGTAGCCGGGACTATGAAATACCGCGTAGATGTAGTGGAAGATGTCTTCGGGCGTCAGGCCGGTTGGCAGGCCTTCACTTCCAGTTTTTGGAAAACCTAGAGCACTAGTTAAGTCTGACAAAAAAGAGTCCGTAAAATTAGCAATCCTCGTGCTAGGTTTCTGTTTTTGCCAGAGGTCAGAATCTGAAGGAGCAATGTAAAGAGGGAATATATAAGGAGTTCCCAGGGTGCTATACATACTACGATCTGTCATAGGAGCTGCAGTCGCCATGACCTCACATTCGTCTTGTACGCCGGCGATCTGTCGCATGGTTGCGAGGGCCACGCTTCCCGCAATAATGCACTCGCTTATCTCTTTTCGTGGATAGGCGATGAAGCCCTTCGACCTGCCAGTGAAGTAGCTCCAGCGAAAGTCGAATGGACGATACTGGATCGAGATTACGGTTCCATCGTTTCGCAACACGTCATCCTTTGCCCACTTTACTGCCCAGTCTCTGCCATCGTCCCCAAGAACGTAGTGCTCGCGTAGCCATGTTGTGTCTCGCTCTCTCAAATCCGACAGCACTTTTTGAAGATCGCTTCTTGAGTAGTGAATCGTAAGCGAATCTTTCTTCGTCTGGATGCCAGAATTGTAAAAAGGCATCATTGCGGGAACGCTCCACCCGCGCTCAAACTCGAGTCGAAATGGGTTAGATGAGACTTTGAAGAAGAAGGCGGGAGCGCTAGGCGTGATCTCAGATGCAGTTTTGAGGAAAGTATTCGCGCTGTCCAACCGTACATACTTAGATTGACGATCTCCCAAAAAATCTGAAAGAAGCAAAGGACGCTCTCCGCCGACTGCGGTCTTAGCGAAGATTGAAATCGAAACCCCCTGTTTGATGTCGAAAACATTCTCGTCATCCTGACCATCTGGGGTCTTCTCTCTTTTTTGGATGCTCCCATGGAGATCTACCACTCGCATTAAATCAAAGAACTCAACGATCGACTGCCTCATTCTCCGATGCGTGATACCGTCTAAGAAAACGTTATTTGTGATGAAACCAAGAACGCCTACGCGGCTTTGGTCGAGGACGAACTGTGAAAAGCGCACGAACTTAATGAAGTCATCATCGAGATTGATTTTCCTTTCGTCCAAGCCGCGCTTGTAGTCATCCAGCAAGCCAGCGATGAACGGGTTCTTGTTGAGCTGTCCGAAATTTGAATACGGCGGGTTGCCGATGACGACGGTGAATCGCTTATACCATTTGATTTTGTTCACGGCGGCGGCTTCGTGGGCGAGGGCGTTGAAGCCGATTTGCGGAAGCTGTTTGACCTTCGGTTCAAGGGCGTTGGTGAGGTAGATACGGGCGCGTTCCTCGGTGCCGAAGCGGTAGCCGGTCTCGGCGAGCTTGAGGCCGATTTTCATGTGGGCGATGGCATATGGGGCCATCATCAGCTCGAAAGCGTGAAGGCGTGGGAGAAGGTTTTGCGGCACATAGTCGTTCCACGCAGCGCGCTGCTGAGCGTCGGTGAGGCGCTGCTGCTTCCACTTGGCCACAAGGGTGCGGTGGATGACGTCGATGACTTCAACAAGAAAGGTGCCTGTGCCCGTCGCTGGGTCGAGAATTTGAACGAAAGGTTCACTCTCGGCGAGTAACCGCGGGCGCGAGGGATCATCTGACAGGTCTGGCAACTTAAGGTCAGGGTGCTTTTGCAGCATCTCGCCCCAAGTCGTCGTATCAGCGAGACCGTCGGTAAGGCCGAACTCCGTTTGGAGCAACTCATGCACAGAGCGTACGATATAGCTCACCACCGGGCGCGGGGTATAAAATACGCCTCGTTGCATCCTCTTCTTGGCATCGTACTCTTTCAAAAACAGTTCGTAGAAGTGAATCACCGGATCTTCGTGAGCATCACGGTTGTTGAAGTCGAGCAGGACCTCGTCCATTTGGGCGGCGTTGAGCAGTTCGATGATTTCGTTGATGCCCAACTCGTCGAAGTCGATGCGGCGCAGCTGATCCTTGCCGCCCATTGTCAGGAACGTCTGCATCAGCTCACGCAAGAACGGATTGGTCTGCAGATTGGCCGCGAAGTCCTCGGTCGATTTCTGCTCCGGGTTGGCAATCCGTGTCGACAACAATCCGTAGGCGATGGTCTGGGCATACATATCTGCGAAGTCGGCCGGCGTCAGGTCGTGGATCAGTGCTGTCTTGAACGACGCCATCAATTTGGTGAACTGGCCATTCTCGGCTTCGTAGGCCATGACCGTTGTCAGGCGATCGCGGATGTCGCGCGCCAGCCGGGCCAGGGCGATGGAGAGCTGTTTTGTGGTCTTGATGGTCTCTTTGGGGCGCAGGGTGAACGCAGCACTCCAGTGCTGCGGCCAGCTACTGACCGCAGCGGGGCTTTCGGGGAAGGTGAAGTAGCGCCTGAGGCGCTGTTCGACGTCGGCGGTACGCAGTTTGGTGTCGTCACCATCCCAGCCGAGCACTCGCAGCGTGGGGAGTTGGCTGGAGCCGTCCGGCGCTTCGGCGAAGTGGGCGAAGGTCATGTGCCGGTCGGTGGCGGCACCGTGGCTCGAGATAAACAGCAGGTCGTGCATGTTCCAGCGCTGGTGGTCGCTTTTGGTGGCGCGCTGGCGCACAATCAGGGTATTGAGGACACGACGCAGCACGACCACGGGCAGATTGCCGCCGGCGAACTCGATATAAAAGACGCTCCACGGTTGCCCCGTCACGAAGGGGCGGATGCGCACAATCTGAGTAATATTGACCGCCGCGTCGCCGGTAATGCCCAGCTCGGCAGGGCGATATTCGAAGGTCATATCCTCGATGTCGTCGGGGCTGACCGGCCACTGCAACGCGTCTCCCAAGTATGTCAGCAGCGATTCGAACGAACGGACGGTTTGTATCGATGTCATCGTGATCCTCGTGATGTATGTGTTACTGCAATGCCATCCAGCAGCGTAGTTTGGCGTTGACCCCTTGCGGTGCGTCGATTTTGCGCAGGTAGTCGTTCTTGATGTAGGTCAGGACTTTTTTGCGGATGTCGATGACCTGTGATTCACTCAGCGCAAATACTCGCGGCGTCTTGCGGTCGGCGCGGATGTGCGTGGCGATCTCGGTCGCGGACTCGAGGATCTTCTGGGTCTCGACATCGTACAGATACCAGCGCACAGTGCCGGCGGCATGGGTGTAATCACCGGTGACGGTGTCGTAGGCCGGGAGTGCATAGCAGAAAAAGATGCCCTTGGTTGTGGTCGTACTGGTTTTGCCGCTGTAGGTGAGCGGCAGCGCGTTGAGCTCAGCCTCGAGGGTCGGGTAATCGGTGAGGAGTTTTTGGTATTCGAGGCGTAAGGATTCTTCTTCGCTGGTGATGCCATCGAACCCTGCATTCAGCTCGGCGATAGCGCGGTGTTTGTCTTCCTCGGTGATAAGCTTGCCACCCTCGATGCCGAGGACTTCCGAGATCATGATGGTGCGGTTGGTGACGCGCTCATACAGACTGAGCAGCTTGTTGAGTTCCTTGGGCGGCAGGAAGTTCCAGTACGTCACGCTACCGCGGAGCGCGGCGACTTCCGGGTGGTCGGTTTTGAGTGCGTGTTCGACAGCCGGGTTCAAGCGGCGGTCGACGCGGCCGATGCGCTGCATCAGGCGAACGGGGTTCCAGTGGATATCGTAGTTGATCAAGAACGTCGCATCTTGGAGGTTCAAACCCTCAGAAAGCACATCGGTCGACACCAACACACGGATCGGCGTACGCCCCTTGGCGCGGAGCTGGTTGCTGCTAGAACGGTTGTAATACGGCGCGAAGCGGGTGATGACGTCGTTGCGGTCGCTGCTCGATGAGCTGTCGATTTGTTCGACGCCGTCGATACCGGCGGCGATGAGTTGGCGCGCGATGTATTGAGCGGTGTCGGCGAATTCGCTGAAGATGATGACTTTCTGTTTCGCGAGTTTGGTGCTTTTGAGCAGCTCGATGAGTTTGTTGACCTTGTCGTCGTGGCGGACATCGTAATTGGCGGTTTCTTGCAAGAACGACAACAGCATGTCCATATCGGCGCGGCTGTCCTCGAGCATGGCGCCGATTTCGTACGCTGCGTCGGAGAACGTCGGCACTTTACCGCGGATTTCGTCCATGATTTTGTCTTCGTCGAGTTCGTCATCGGTGGTAGCGAGCAGCTCCGTGTGCCGGGCAATGACCGCTGTGATCACCGCGGCGTTCATGGTTTCCCAGCGTTTGTGACGGTCTTGTTGCGGCTTGCTGGTGGCGTGTTTGGTCACGAAGGCGCGGAGTTTGAGGAACAGGCGGATAGAGGACATTTCGAAGGCGATAATCGAGCTTTCGAAGCGTTTGAGGAAGCTGGTCCGGATCAAGCCGACCACTGCGATGTTACGGTTGGCTTCCCACTCGTCGACTGCGCTTTTGTTGCGGGCGTAGGGTGTCGGGTTGTACATCGCCAGCGTAAAGAGTGGTGGTTTCTGGGCGGTCTGCGTGGTGGTCTGGAATGCGTTTTCGAACAGCGTAAAGAGCTTGCCGTACGAATCACGGAGCGCATAGTTCTGGACGACCGGGGGTTTGCGGTTCGGGAACAGCAGGGTATTCTTGTTTTCGGCCATCTGGCTCGCACGGGCATAGGCCCGGCTGCGCTGGACGACGAGTGCTCGGAAGAGTCGATTGCCACGGATGAAGGTCGATGCTTCGTCACCGATGTCGGTGGCGTCTTTTTCGCCACGCGCGGCGAGGACATCGCGCAACTCTCGCTCCAACATATTAAACGTCGTTTTTAAACTATTGACGCCCAGTGTTTTTGCGAAAGCCGTGTCGCTCGGCGTAAAGAGTTCGATGAGGTGACGGAAGTCGCTGATGCTGTTGTTGATCGGCGTTGCGGTCAACAAATACACCTGTTTTGGTTTGCCGCCGCTCACACCGTCGTTCGTGCGGGTGCTCCCATCGATAAGCTGTTGCAGGCGGTAGTAGCGGCTGACATCATTATTTTGGTAGTTTGGCACCTGCCCGGTATTGCGGAAGTGATGAGCTTCGTCGACGATGACCACATCTGCCACCGCAGCGGCTTGCTCGAACTGGGCGCGTAGGCTGTCGCGGGTCAGGTCGGTGTGGTTGTAGACGGCGAGGTTTGAAAACACCCCGTCGAGCTTCACATGCGGGAGCCAGCGATCGAGGTCTTTGTCCCAGACGCTTTCGCGAGCTGATTTCGGGGCCAGCAGCACGACGCGCTTTTTTTCGTGGATGACCAAGCGTTCGATGAGCATCAAGCCGACGTACGTTTTGCCCAGACCGACACCGTCACAGAGGAACGCACCGCTGTGCTGTTGGGCGATTTTGATCATCGACCAATAGGCTTCTTTCTGATACCGATCGAGCTCTTTGAACATCTTTGATTGGGTCTGTTCCCACTCGTCGGCAGTCAGATTATCTCCGCGGCAATATTCGTGCAGCGCTTTGGCGTACACTTCGAACGGGGTGTAAAGCCTTATGTGTTTTGTGATGATTTTTAACACATCCTTCGAGACGTCTTTGCCCTTTTCCCAATGATATTCGAACCAGTTTTGCAATTCTTCGACATCGTTACCGGTTTGGACGTGGATATTGAGCTCGACGTTATCGGTCAATCCCGGCGCGGTGAAGTTGCTCGAACCGACGAGTGCCTGCGGTCCGAAGAAGCCGGTGCGTTCGTGGGTGATGTAGCATTTGGCATGAAATTTGCCTTCGTCGAACACCCGCACTTCGATTTTGCCGCGCTCGAGGGCATCGCGAATCGCCTCGACCCCACTCAGAAGCGGGCGGCTGTCTTTCATTTCTTCGACGCTTAGTTCGAGTTCGCTGTTAAGACGACGTTTGAGAGCTTCGAGTAAGGCATTACGGGTGCGATAGGTAACTTCGTTTCCCATCAAGATGCGGATGTTGTCGATTTTTTGCCATGCGCCATCGAGTTTCAGAAGCGCACCTATTTCGAAGTAGCCTGTTGCAATATCGAGTTCACCTGTAAATTCAGTCCATTTTCGTAAGTACTCATGGACCTGCCATCCCGAGATAGAGTTGTCGACGATGTAAGGGTTTTTGTCACGTTTGAATGTTGTCATGTCTGTTCCTCGCTGATTGAAGAAGCCGTCCGTTTTGTTATGCATTAAAACTGCGGATTGCCACGACATAGCCTGCCAAAACTGCTCTGATGCGTTCTTTGACCGTTTGACCTTTGTACTGTAGCACCCATTTCCCTTCACGCAGGTAGCGCATCTGGAATGGTGCTGGTAATGAGTCGAGGACATCGCCCACAATGATGCGATGCACACTACTCGGTTGTGTTGACTGATGTGTAGACGCTTTGTAGCCGGCCGAATTGGGGATGGTAATCTCGACGCCGTAGACATCTTTGATGGCGAGCAGAACACCTTTTATATGTTTGGTGCGGCGACCTTCATACCGTTGCCCCGCAAATTCAAGCCAGTAACGGTTGTTGACGTGCCCATACCGGATCGTGTCGTCCATGCTCGACCCAAAGAAGTCGAAGTCATCGGTGTCGTCATCATCATCGGTATCGTCGTCATCATGCCCAACGAGGACAGGAACTGGAGGAGGGATCTGCGTGATGTCGGTGTCGTAGACCACCGGTGTCTTGGTCGGTGTCAGTGGCAATCCATGGACGGCCCGCGAGATACTGCGTGACGTGAGTTCCGTAGTATCATCGCAGTCTTCACTATAACTATGCTCGTAGGAAGTGCCGATTTTTTTGCAGTTCCCGATGTAATAGTCCATTACGGAGAACGCGAATCCACATCGTCGGCAGTACATGGGTGCCTCTCTTTCACTGCATTGTGCCTGTGTTAGAAAATCAGTTAGGTGTATGAACCGTCATGTGGGATACGTGTTACGTAAGAAATGATGCCCCATTGTATCGCGAAACGGACAAAAGAACGACGCAACCCCGACACACCAAACTCTTGCACCATAATTGACGCAAACGGCCTGCAATGGTAGGATAGCGGCGTTCACGCAAACCTACGGAGGGTCTTGTTTCATGAAGCTTCACGAGTATCAGGCGCGCGATATCTGCGCGCAATACGGCATACCAGTCACCGGCGGCGGCGTCGCCACGACCGCAGCCGAGTGCCGCGCCATCGCCGAGAAGATCGGCGCTCCCGTCGTCGTCAAAGCCCAGGTCTTTGTCGGTGGTCGTGGGAAAGCCGGTGGCGTCAAACTAGCCAGCAACCCCGCCGAAGCAGAACTGCACGGCAAAGCCATCCTCGGTATGGACATCAAAGGTCTGACCGTCGAGAAGGTGCTCGTCGCCGAAGCAATCACCTACGAGCGCGAAATCTACCTCGGCGTCATCATGGACCGCGCCTCCAAGCGCATCGTCGTGATGGCCTCGGCCGAAGGCGGCGTCGAAATCGAAGAAGTCGCCAAGACCAACCCCGATGCCATCAAGAAAATCGAAGCACACCCAACCATGGGCTTGCTCGACTACCAGGCCCGTAATCTGGCCTTCGCCGTCGGCTTCACCGATAGCAAGCAGGTCCGCCAGTTCGCCGGCATCGCCATGGCCTTGTTCAAGGTCTACATCGAACAAGACGCCTCATTGGCCGAGATTAACCCCCTCGTCGTCAAGGCAGACGGTAGCCTGCAAGCCCTCGACTCCAAAATCGTCGTCGACGATAGTGCGTTGTTCCGCCACCCCGAGCTCGAATTGATGCGCGACGCATCCGACGAGCCATTGGCCGAGCAACAGGCCCGCGAAGCCGGCATCACCTTCATCAAGCTCGATGGTGACATCGGCTGTATGGTCAACGGTGCCGGTCTGGCCATGGCCACCATGGACGTCGTCAATTTGTACGGCGGATCACCAGCCAACTTCCTCGACGTCGGCGGCGGCGCCGGCAAAGACAAGGTCAAAGCAGCCCTGCAGATTATTTTGTCGGACAAAAACGTCAAAGCCGTGTTGTTCAACATCTTCGGCGGTATCACCCGCGTCGACGAAGTCGCCCGCGGCATCATCGCTGCCCTCGCAGAAGTCAACACCGACGTGCCGATGGTCGCCCGCTTGGTGGGTACCAACGAAGTCGAAGGCCGCAAACTGCTCGAAAACAGCGTCCTCATCCCCGCCTCGACCCTCGGCGAAGGTGCCCAAAAGGCAGTTGCCGCAGCCAAAGAATACGCAGCCCGCAAAGGGTTGTGATAGGTTTGAGGTTACAGGTTTGAGGTTACAGGTTTGAGGTTACAGGTTTGAGGTTACAGGTTTGAGGTTACAGGTTTGAGGTTACAGGTTTGAGGTTACAGGTTTGAGGTTACAGGTTT
>CAMCVW010000035.1 GCA_945881915.1 Thermoflexus hugenholtzii JAD2
CTCGATACGCTCGGTGATTTGCGCTGGCGAGACGCCGAGGCGATTGGCAATTCCGCGCATCGCGTCGAACTGCTCTTCGACCCACTGCTCGGCACCGAGGCCGGTGACGGCTTCGATCCGGCGTACTCCGCCGGCGACGCTTGCTTCGGACACGATGCGGACCAGCCCAATCTCGCCGGTGCGGCTGACGTGCGTGCCGCCGCAGAGTTCTTGTGAGTCGCGGCTGACATAGCTGGGCTCACCGACATTGCTACCCGAAGTGGCATGCACCAGACGTACCCGATCGCCGTACTTTTCACCGAACAATGCGATAGCACCTTTTTCGAGGGCGTCTTGGTAGGGCATCTCGGCCCAGGTGACGGACTGATCGGCCCGCACCCATGTATTGACGCGGCGCTCGATGTCGCGTTGCTGCTCGACGCTGACCGATTTGTTGTGCGTGAAGTCGAAGCGCAAGCGCTCGGGCGAGACGAACGAACCAGCCTGGGCGGCGTGTTCACCAAGTACATCACGCAATGCACGTTGCAACAAATGCGTTGCCGTATGATTGCGTTGGATGTGGCCACGACGGACACCGTCGACCACTGCGTGTGCGACCGATCCACGGGCGATAGAACCACTGGTGACCACACCAATATGAACGATGACGCCGGGAATGGGTCGCTGCGTGTCGGTAATCTGAACGGTCCCACTGTCGGTGGTCAGTGTACCGGCATCGCCCACTTGACCACCCGATTCGGCATAGAACGGTGTCGTGTCGAGGACAATCTGGACTTCGGTGCCGACGACTGCGTCGTGTTTGACGTCGTCCGCACTGACGATGGCCGTGATGGTACCGTTGCCCTCGAGCTGCGTATAGCCAATGAACGTGGATGGACTCAGGTTGAGCTCTGCCCATACTTCGGTGTCGGCGCCACGTTTGAAGTTTGCACTGGCACGGGAGCGGCCACGTTGCGCCGCCATGGCGGTGTCGTAGGCGGCGACGTCGACGGTCATGCCGTGTTGGGTGGCTATTTTTTCGGTCAAATCGAGGGGGAAGCCGTCGGTGTCTTTGAGCTTGAATGCTTCCTCACCAGGAATAATCTGGCTGCCTTTGGTTTTCACCTGACCAATAACGGCATCGAGCTTCACCAACCCGCTCGACAAGGTACGTAAAAACTGTGCTTCTTCGGCCTCGACCGTCTCGAGGATGAACGCACCACGGCTTTTGAGCTCGGGGTAGGCGGTGCCCATCAATGCGATGAGTTTGGCCACCACATGGGTAAAAAACGGCTTGTCGAAGCCAATGAGCCGCCCTTGATAGACCGCCCGGCGTAAGATGCGCCGCAACACATACGAGCGTCCGGTGTTGCCGGGCAACACGCCATCGGCAATCAAGAAGGCGACGGAGCGGCTGTGGTCGGCGACTGCGCGGTATGGGGCATAATCGGCGCGATAGTCGGCTTCGGTTTTGTTCCCCATTTGCTTGATCGTATCGATGAGCGAGACGAACAAATCCGTGTCGTAGGTGTTTTTCACACCTTGCATGACCATGGCGATGCGCTCGAGGCCCATGCCGGTGTCGACTGACGGCCGGGGCAGCGGTTGCATGGTGCTGCGCTCGAACTGCATGAACACGTTGTTCCAGATTTCGACATAATCGGGATCGTCGCTATTCACCCCTTCGGCCGACATCTTCGAGAGGTCTTCGCCGAGGTAGACGGTGATTTCGGAACAGGGTCCGCACGGACCGGTATCGGCCATGACCCAGAAGTTGTCTTTTTCGCCAAAACGGAGGACGCGATCCGGGCTTGCACCTGCTTTGACCCACATCGCAGCGGCGTCCTCGTCGGCAGGGACCTGCTCGTTCCCTTGGTAGACCGTGAACCAGAGGCGTTCGACGGGGAGTTCGAAGACTTTGGTCAAAAGCTCCCACGCCATGGGGATTGCTTCGGCCTTGAAGTAGTCGCCGAACGAGAAGTTGCCCAACATTTCGAAAAATGTATGATGGCGCGGCGATGGGCCGACCTCTTCGAGGTCGTTGTGCTTCCCCGATACGCGCAGACATTTTTGGGCAGTGGTGGCCCTGGTGTAAGGCCGTTGTTCCAGCCCGAGAAAGGTATCTTTGAATTGCACCATGCCCGAATTGGCGAACATCAGCGTCGGGTCATTGCCGGGAATGAGCGAAGAACTCGGCACAATTGTATGTCCACGTTCCGCAAAGAACGAGAGGTAGGCCTGGCGAATCTGGTCACTCGTCAACTTTTTCATCTTGGCTCCGGTTGACACACTGCGGTAGGTGTGTTATCAAATCTATACACGTTCTGTATTGTAGCCGACGCATCGCAGAGGCGTCAACAATCCATGCGACGAGCAATCGTGCGTGGACTGAGGGTTTTATGCAGCAGGCGCTGCTCCGCGACGCACGTCAGTGCGCAGTCTGTACCAACACCACCACATATACCTGCGTGAATCCCAGAGCACACATCGAAGGCATCGATATCGACAGCCGTCCATACGAGCTGAGTATCATCGCCTTGCCCTACTGGGTACAGCAGTGTGGTACCTGTCGGCACTGTGGCGTAGATGTCCGCACCGTCCATCCGGATGCACGTGCCATCGTCAAAACGACCGCGTATTTAGCTATTTTGAATGACACGGGATACCCGTTTTTGGCACGTGAATACTTAGCCGCTGCACATTTGTGCCGGATGACCGAGCGTTATGCCGAAGCGGGTTGGCATGCGTTGCGCGCGGCCTGGAAGTGCGAAGACATGCTCCATCCGATGGCAGGTTTTTGCCGTACCAGCGCACTACAGGCGTTCGAACTGGCCCTGCAGCACGAACAATCGGTCGGAGTAAATGCGTTCGAAAGCGCGCTCATCATCGGCGATGTCTGGCGCCGGAACGGCGACAATGCGACAGCCGCGCGTTTTTGCCAACAAGCACAACTCATGGCAGAACACGCCTCGCAACGGGTGGTCACACAACAACTCAGCGACGCAATCGCCACCTCGCAGCGGGGTCGCATCCAACGATCGGTCATCACCAATTGATGACGATGGTCGCTTCGGGGGTCGTGACGTCGACGATGGCGACCCGGCCCTCGCGGCGTTCGACGATGCGCACGGCTCCATTCGGTGAACTGACCACGCCGCTGCATCCCGGTGCTTGGAGTGGAATGGGAACGGCGACTTGGTAGCTCTCCGCACCAGTCACTTCAACCGACGCCCAACAGGTATCGTGATGCCAACGGTACGCGACATATCCTGAGCCAGCAGCATAGCGCACCGTGGCAGCTGCATCCGTCAGACCGGCGTAATACCATTGTGGTGATACCCGTGCCGCGCGCAGATTGTCGCTTTGGTCCACTACACCGACGGCACCTTCGATGAAGGCATTCAGCATCGTCGCAGCGCCCCAGCCATCGGTGCTGAGCGTATCAGGAGTACCGACACCTTCTGCGCCATCTGGTGCGTACCACAAGAAGCTGCGGCCGCGGCTCAACATCCCCAACCAGTAATAATCAAGTGTGGCAAAGCCATAGGTAGAGCGGCCCATCCGGAATGCGCCACGAGCCAGTTCACCACCGACCATGGGCATGATGCCGCCATTAACGTAGTTCCCAGGAATTTCTCCCGATCGTCCGCCCAGACCAATCGAGCCGACCGGAAATGGCGGATCGATGGAGTACCATTCTGCAAAAACACCGGCTCTCCGGCGACTGATGTACGTGTCCAAAATCGCATCACTCTGGGCGTCATCGAGGACACCGCGATTGAGTGCGTATGCGTTCGAGAGACTGAGCTGTTGCTCCATGTCGAGCCCCGGGATTGCATGCGGCTGATCAAAGACAAAATGGCGGTAAAACTGCCCATTCCAGGTCAGCGCATTGAGCCGCTGGATGATGCCGTCGGCGACGGAACGCCAGACTGCGGCCAATGCAGGGTCGCCGACGCGTTCTTCGATAGTTGCCAACATCCGCAACGACTGTGCCATGCCGGTGTTGTCACCGTGGAAGATACCCCAACGGGTGAAGTCGTCTATTTCGTGCCGAGGAACTTGCGCCCATGCCACCTCAAAATCCCAGGTATCGATGGTGAATGGCCGACGGATAAGTCCTTTCGATGCATCCCAACGCAGTGGGTTTTGGAGGCTGTAATTCACTGCGCGACGCATCCCGGTCAAGTGATTGCGGGCAAAATCATCCCCCGCCCCGACCTGCCAGGCTTGGTAGATCCCTTGAATGAACAAATACTCCACATCGGATTCGACCGGCGTTCGGTACGGCACGTCGGTATACAGCGCACGTGCTAGGTAGTCAGGGAAGCTCCCGTCCTCTGCTTGGAGTGCCGCAAATGCGTTGAGGGTGCTCACCAGTTCGCCGTCGAAGTAGCGTGCCCCGCGCATCTGATAGACGTGATCGCGCAACCAGATCAGTGGACTATCGGGCGACCGATAGCCATGCACGATGCTCCCATCGGCTGCCGGTAAATCGAGGATGGCGCCGCGCATGATGGTCGTGGCAGCCGGAATGAACTGATCGTAGCGTTCGACGCCGGTGTGGACTTCGGTGCTGGGACTGAGATTATAGAGCGCGGGATTGGTGGCTACGATTGCTCCTTCGGGAGTGCCGTTGGGCATCCAGACGATTCCTGCCGATACGCCAGCCGCACCGCGGGGGGATACGCTGGCGCAGCCGGCTCCGCCGACGAGGTCAATCGGAGCGGTCGCTACGGTGCGCATTTTGGCGTCATTGATGATGAGGCTGGCAGCACCACTCGGACCATTGGGGATGGCGACACAGACGGACAATGGGAGAAAAGGGGAGACAGGACCTGTACTGTAGATATATGGTGTTGGCGCGACTGGCTCGTCGGCATACGCCAGTTGGCCACTTCCCAAGCCCAGTAAGACAATTATGAGGCTCAACAGGCCTGGTAGACGCATCATGGGGTACTCGCTGACATAGGTGTAACAACTCATTCTACGGCGTTCTGTGCGTTCTTTCGCTGATAATACGATGACAATAGGAATTATGAATTAGGAATTAGGAATTAGGAATTGAATGCGTGTTCCTGCTTCGGTTGCGTCGATTGAGGTGCAGACGATGACAGGGATCAGGTAGGCAATGGAACAATATTGATGTAATCACCTGTAGGTGTGTGTTTTATCGGTACAACAACGAGTTCCTCTGTATTCTCTGCTGCACTGCGCCACTGCGTGATAGCGCCTATTAGACAATAACAACACCCTACTTGACATCCCTTTCTCAGCCCGCTATCATGTCAATATTGCAATGAAGAGGAAGAGTAACTTCTCAACACGACCCCCCAGAGAGCCGACGGTTGGTGCAAAGTCGGTGGTGTCGCGAGGTGTGAATGGGCCTTGGAGCAGCGGCACGAAGGGCATGCGCCTGTGTAGTACCCGCCGGAGTCTGCCACCGTTATCACGGCAGGAGATGTACCCGACACGGGCAGCATCGACAAGAGCGTCAGCAATGACGAATGCGGGGTGGCACCGCGGATGATTCATCCGTCCCCTTCCTTTCACACAAGGGAGTGGCGGTTTTTTTATACCCTTTTTTGAGCGTCGAGGAGCACCCCCATGGCACAAAAGCGCATCCTGACCGGTGATCGTCCCACCGGCAAATACCACCTCGGGCATTACGTCGGCTCGATCGCCAACCGCCTGCGCCTGCAGAGCGAGTACGAATGCTACTTCATCATCGCCGACCTGCACACGCTGACCACCAAGCCCAACAAGGCCGAAATCCAAATGGTCGAGCAGAACATCCGCGACATGATTATCGACCAGCTCGCCTGTGGCCTCGACCCCGAGAAGGTGACGTTTTATGTCCAGTCGTCGGTCAAAGAAATCTATCAGATCAACTTGATCTTCGAGATGCTCGTCTCGGTCGCCCGGCTCAGTCGCCTGCCGTCCATCAAAGACATGGCCAAGGCCGCCCAGATCGACGACGAACAGTTACCCCTCGGCTTGCTGGGCTACCCCGTCCTGCAGGCGGCCGACATTCTGATGCCGCGCGCGCACCTCGTGCCGGTCGGCAAAGACAACGAAGCGCATGTGGAGATTACGCGTGAAATCGCGCGTCGCTTCAACTTCCTCTACGGTGAAGTCTTTCCCGAGCCAGATGTGCTCGTGCCCGAAGGCGGCACACTTATCGGCACCGACGGCCAAGCCAAGATGTCCAAGAGCCTCAACAATACGATTTTGCTGTCGGACGACGCCAAAACGGTCGAGACCAAGGTGCGTGCCATGTACACCGACCCGGCCCGCATCCGCGCCGACATCCCCGGCAAGGTCGAGGGCAACCCGGTATTCATCTACCACGATATCTTTAACCCGGACAAACCCGAAGTGAACGACCTCAAGGACCGCTACCGGACGGGCAATGTGGGGGATGTCGAGGTCAAAAAGAAGCTGGCCATCGCCATCAACAACTTCCTCGAACCGATGCGGGAACGCCGGGCTGTCTACGAAGCAAAACCCAAGCTCGTCGACGAGATTCTGCAGGCCGGCAACGCCAAAACACGCAAAATCGCTCAAGAAACCGTGCGCATGATGGACGACGCCATGGGCTTGTTGTACTTCAAGGACTAATGACCCCGTAGCGCCATGGAATCGCTCTGTTGCGTTGCCTCTGCCCCGTGTGTGAAAGGCGTTTGTATGCAATTCATTCCGTCACTGACCGAGATGCAGGCCTTGACCAGCCAAGGCAACCTGTGCCCGCTCTACACCGAGATCGCTGCCGACCTCGAAACGCCCGTGTCGGCGTACCTCAAGACCGCCCAAGGCCCATGGACGTTTCTGCTGGAGTCGGTCGAAGGTGGCCAACACCTGGCGCGCTATTCGTTCATCGGCACTGAGCCGTACCTGACCCTACGCATGAGCGAGGGCAAAGCGCACGCCGTCCAAGCCGGTTACAAGCAGACCATTGCATACGATGACCCACTCGAACTTTTGCAGTCGTATTTGTCTGATTACCGGCCGGTGCGCCTGCCCGACCTACCCCGCTTTGTGGGGGGTGCAGTAGGGTATATGGCATACGAGACGGTCTGCCACTTCGAGCGCGTGCCCCGTCCGGCGCACGCCGACTACGACATGCCCGACGCGATGTGGCAGTTCGTCGACACGTTGCTGGTGTTCGACCATGTGCGCCATCGCATCAAAGTCATCAGCCACGTGCATTTGGATGCGGTTGATTTGGCAGCGGAGTACGATCGGGTGACGGCGAAAATTCGCACCATCGTGGCCCGCTTGCGACAACCGCTGCCCGCCGGCATGGCGTTGCAAGAGGGCGAAGCGGGCGAGAAAATCGTCCCCACCTCGAATGTGTCGCTCGGTGAGTACGTCGAACGCGTATTACATGCCAAGGAATATATTGCGGCGGGTGATGTCTTTCAGGTGGTGCCATCGCAGCGCTTTTCGCGTCCGGTGAAAACTGACCCGTTCACGGTCTACCGGGCCTTGCGGACGGTCAACCCCTCGCCCTACATGTTTTATGTGACGGGGCCGGATGGCATCCTGGTGGGTGCGTCGCCGGAGTTACTGGTGCGTGTCGAAGAGGGCATTGTGACGACGCACCCGATTGCAGGTACCGTGCCCCGCGGCAAAACGCCAGAGGAAGACGAGGCGCTGTCGCATCAGCTGTTGAATGACGAAAAAGAAAGAGCCGAACATCTGATGCTGGTCGACCTGGGGCGCAACGACATCGGCAGGGTCAGCAAGCCGGGGACGGTCAAGGTGCCGCGCTTCATGCAGGTCGAAAAATTCTCGCACGTGCAACATTTGGTCAGCCATGTGACGGGCGAACTGCGCGACGACATGCGCGGCATCGATGCGCTGCGGGCCTGCTTCCCCGCAGGGACCGTGTCGGGCGCCCCCAAAATCCGCGCCATGCAGATCATTGCTGAGTTGGAACAATCGCGGCGCGGCGTCTATGCCGGCGCGGTCGGCCATTTGGGATTTAATGGCGACCTCGACACCTGTATTGCATTGCGCACCATTGTGATTGTCAATGGCATCGCCTATGTCCAAGCCGGTGGTGGGGTGGTTGCCGATAGTGATCCCGAGATGGAGTATCGCGAGAGTTGCAACAAAGCGGCTGCGCCGTTGCGGGCCCTCGAGCTGGCAGATCGGTTCACAACCGAGGGAGGGCTGGAATGATACTACTCATCGACAATTACGATTCGTTCACCTACAACCTGGTGCAGTACTTGAGCGAATTAGGCGCAGATGTGGTGGTCAAACGCAACGATCAGATTACCGTCGCCGAGGCTGCCGCGATGCGGCCCGAGCGCATCGTGGTGTCGCCGGGACCGTGTACCCCGACCGAGGCCGGGATTAGCATCGAGATTATCAAAACGCTCGGGCCGACCATTCCCACGTTGGGCGTGTGCTTGGGGCATCAGTCGATTGGGGCTGCGTTCGGCGGGATTGTCGAACGTGCGCCGGTTGTCATGCACGGCAAACGTTCGGCGATGAATCATGACGGCAAAGGGTTGTTTGCGGGGTTGCCACAACACTTCATGGCGACACGCTACCACTCATTGATTGTGCGCAAGGATGGATTGCCCAAGGATTTGATCAGCACCGCCTGGACCGATGACGATATCATCATGGGGCTCAAGCATGCGACATACCCCATCTATGGGTTGCAGTTCCATCCGGAGTCGATTATGACCGAGCATGGGCATGCGATGTTACAAAACTTCCTCGACGCATAGGAACAACCAATGCCGCACATATCTGTCATCTCGGATGCCGAACTCACCGCAGCCCAACGCACAGAAATCCGTGCGCTGCTCGATGCAGCATTCGACGGTGATTTCTCGGACGACGATGCAGACCACGCCGCCCGCGGGCTGCGGGTGCTGGTGTACGCAGATGAAGAGATTATTGGTCATGCGGCACTGATTGCTCGTTCGATGACCATCGACGGGCGCGCGCACTCCGTCGGCTATCTCGAGGGGGTCGCGGTGATGCCCGCGCTCCAGGGGAAAGGGGTCGGGCGGGCGCTCCTCGAACATACATCGCTACTGACAAAAGAGCGCTACGTGATTGCCATGCTCTCGACCGGCGAACACGCTTTTTATGAAAAATTCGGCTGGCAGCGATTTCACGGTCAAAGTTATGTCGATGAAAACGGCGTCATTTTGCGTACATCTGACGAAGACGCCGGCCTGATGGTGCTCGCCGAACATCTGTCATGGAACGTTGCCGGCTGTCAGATTGTGTGCGATTGGCGCATCGGTGACGTGTGGTAACTCCCATCCGAAACAATCCCGTAGGGCCGAGGCATGCTTCTGCCCATCAAATAACCCTACGCGTGTGGCAACGAATCAAAGAGCTGCTTTTTGTCGTCCATCCAGGCGATCATGGCGCTGGGATTGGCCATGACGACCGTCATGGCCTCCATGGCGGCGAGATGATCTGCGTCTTGGGCGGCATACATGGCACGGGCGTGGGATTGGGATTGGGCGGCCATCTCGTCGAACGTCTCGGCATGGAACGCTTGGTCGCAGGCACCACCGAGTTGGCGGCAGGTCATGGTTTTCATTTGGAAAATCCTTCACAGATAGCCTCTTTTTGACGGAGCGCCTGGTGTGGGGAAGCGTGGCGCGGTCTTGCGTGCGCCACGGTCAGCACTGACTCGTCGGATACCAATTGCCTGCCATGAGCGGGAGGCGCCGAGCGCTGCTCGGCAATCTGCACAGCAGGCTGGCGTCCAGCCCTGCTGCTTTTCTCACTATAATACACAAAACAACACAACGGTGAGGAGTCTGCATGACCCATCATCCACGCCCAGAAGCAACTGCGCTCGACCTCAGTTGGGTGCACGCCACGACCATCAATCGCAGTGCGGTCGAACGGCGCTGTACCTCACACGTCGCACGGCGTAGTGTCAAACAAGACTATCAACTCGCTTGGCTGTTGCGAGCGATTACCTGCATCGATTTGACGACGTTGGCGGGTGACGACACGGTGGGGACGGTGCAGAGGCTGTGCGCCAAAGCGCGCCAGCCGGTCCGCCACGATCTGCTCGATGCGCTTGGTATGACGACGCAGACGATTCACGTTGGTGCGGTATGTGTCTACCACGAGATGGTATCGACGGCGGTGGCTGCACTCGCGGGGAGCGGCATACCGGTAGCTGCGGTATCGACGGGCTTTCCGGCGGGATTGAGCCCGTTCGAGACGCGCGTGCGTGAAATCGAGCTGTCGGTGGCAGCGGGAGCGAACGAGATTGACATCGTCATCTCGCGCCGGCATGTGCTCGAGGGCAATTGGCAGGCGTTGTATGACGAAATCAAAACCTTCCGGGCAGCCTGTGGTGATGCCCATATGAAAACCATTCTCGCCACCGGTGACATGGGCACATTGACCGATGTGGCGCGGACATCGCTGGTGTGCATGATGGCCGGCGCGGATGTCATCAAGACGTCGACGGGCAAAGAGCCGACCAATGCGACGCTGCCGGTGAGTCTGGTGATGTTGCGGGCGATTCGCGAATTCCATCAGCGCACAGGCCAGATTGTCGGCTTCAAACCTGCCGGCGGCATCCGGACTGCCAAACAAGCACTTGATTGGTTGCTGTTGGTCGACGACGAGTTAGGCCGCGAATGGCTGGATGCGAGTCGGTTTCGCTTTGGCGCGAGTGCACTGTTGGGTGACATCGAACGGCAACTCGAGCATGGCATCACGGGGCGGTATTCGGCAGCCAATCGACATGCACAGCAGTAGTGAATTATGAATTATGAATTATGAATTATGAATTATGAATTATGAATTATGGATTATGGATTATGGATTGCGAATGATGAATGACGAATGATGAATGATGAATTGTATGGGCATCTGACCTAGGTTTTTTCCTTCCACTCCTCAATTCCTAATTCCTAATTCCTAATTATTATTCGCCCTGGAGGTTTCATGGTGACAGATATATTCAACGCGATGAGCATAGGGAGCGCACCCGAAAGTGCAGCCCAGGCCAACGAATGGCTCGATGGACACAATCGTTCATTTGGGATGTACATTGGTGGGGCATGGGTGCACAACGAGGCAGCGGGACGCTTCGACAGCATCAACCCGAGCACGGGGAAGGTACTTGCGTCGTTGACGCAGGCCTCGATAGCCGATGTGGACACTGCCGTAGCAGCAGCGCGAGCTGCATTCCCACGTTGGTCTGCCACGCCGGGGCACATTCGGGCGCGGTACTTGTACGCTATTGCACGCCAGATCCAGAAGCACGCTCGTTTATTCGCGGTGCTCGAGACGCTGGACAACGGCAAACCCATCCGCGAAAGCCGCGACATCGACATCCCGCTGGTGATTCGCCATTTCTATCACCATGCTGGCTGGGCACAGATTGCCGACACGGAGTTTGCGGGGTATGCGCCGGTCGGGGTGTGTGCGCAGATTATCCCGTGGAACTTCCCTTTGCTCATGCTGGCCTGGAAGATCGCCCCAGCCCTAGCCGCCGGCAATACCGTGGTGCTCAAACCGGCCGAATGGACGTCACTGACGGCGTTGTTGTTCGCCGAAATCTGCCACGACATCGGCTTGCCAGCAGGGGTGGTTAACATCATCACCGGCGACGGCTCTGTCGGCTCGGTCTTGGCGCATCATCCCGATGTGAACAAAATCGCCTTTACGGGGTCGACGGCCGTGGGTCGGCGTCTGCGCGAGGGTTCTGCTGGCAGCGGCAAGGCGTTGTCGCTCGAATTGGGCGGCAAATCACCGTTTATTGTGTTTGGTGATGCCGATTTGGATGCAGCGGTCGAAGGCGTCGTCGACGCGGTCTGGTTTAATCAGGGCCAGGTGTGTTGTGCGGGGACGCGGTTGCTGTTGGATGAGCGGATCGCCCACGACTTCACCATGCGCTTGACACGCCGCCTCCACACCTTGCGGGTGGGTGATCCGATGGACAAGACGATCGACATGGGGGCGATTATTTCGGAGCGACAGCTCGAACGAATTCGGCATTATGTCGAACTGGGCGTCGCCGAAGGTGCGGTCTGTCATCAGCCGTCACTGAATGTGAGCGAACAGGGTTTTTATTATCCACCGACCCTGCTGACCAATGTGCATCCGGCGGCGACGGTGGCGCAAGAAGAGATTTTTGGCCCCGTCATAGTGAGTATGACGTTCCGGACCCCGGCCGAAGCAGTCAGCTTGGCTAACAACACCCGCTATGGCCTAGCCGGCAGTGTCTGGTCACAGAACATCGACGTCGCCCTGGATGTGGCCAAGCAGATCAAAGCGGGCGTCATCTGGGTCAACTGCACCAACCAATTCGACGCGGCGGCGGGCTTTGGTGGCTACCGCGAGAGTGGCTACGGCCGCGAAGGTGGACGCGAGGGCATGTACGAATACCTCAAGGCAGTAGCGCAACCGATTATCATGCCCACGCCGACCTTTGCGTTCCAGAGCGCAGACGCACACAGCGGCCCCGAGATTGACCGCACCACCAAGCTGTACATCGCCGGCAAACAGGCCCGTCCTGACAGTGGCTACAGCCGCTTGATGCGCACGCCGGATGGCGACGTCATCGGCGAAGCCGGCGACGGCAACCGCAAAGACATCCGCAACGCGGTCGAAGGTGCACGTGCTGCAGCAGGGAGTTGGGCCGGGACGGCTGCGCACGGCAAAGCCCAGATTTTGTTTTACATCGCCGAAAATCTGAGCATGCGAGCGGCCGAATTCGCCCAGCGTATCGCCACCGAACAAGGCATCGCTATCGATGCCGCCGCCGGGCAAGTAGAATCTGCCTTGCAGCTCTGGTTCAGTGCCGCTGCCTGGTGCGACAAATACGACGGCGCGGTGCATCACACCCCCAACCGGACAGTGGTCATGGCCATCCCCGAGCCGATGGGGGTGCTGGGGATTGTCGCACCGGAACGTGACGCATTTGTCGGCGCAACGGCATTATTGGCGCCGGCCATTGCGATGGGGAATACCGTGGTGTTGGTGACGAGTGAGCAGATGCCCTTGTCGGTGTTGGAGTTGTTGACGGTGCTCGACACGAGCGACGTTCCTCCCGGCGTGGTCAACCTCATCAGTGGTAATCGCGCTGCACTGACCAAGACACTGGCTGAACACAGCGATGTCGACGGCATCTGGGCAGTGGCCGACGCGGCCACGCGCAGCATGATCGAGCGCAGTAGCATCCATAATCTCAAACGCGTCTGGGCGCTTGCTGACGAAAACGATGCCTGGCGTGGGTTGCCGGCGACGGAGTTCTTACGGCAGGCCACCCAGTGGAAGAATATCTGGCTCCCGTACGGGGCGTGATTGGGCCGTCCCGAGCATCACACCGGTGTGCATTCCGTCCCGAGCGTCACACAGCTGTGTGACGCTCGGGACGGGGTTCGCTCGGGCTTATTGCAATAAGCCTTACTCTATCCCGTATACTTATTCATATTCATACCAAAGGACCCCACATGCAACACATCGCCGTCACCGGCGGTTCCGGCAAAGCCGGCCGCGCCACCATCCGAGAACTGCTGTCCCACGGCTACACCGTGCGCAACATCGATATTAACGCCCCTGCGGAGCGATTGTCCCCCTTCCAAAAAACCGATTTGACCGAACTCGGCGAGACCATCGAGGCCATGCACGGCTGCGACGCCGTCATTCACTTGGCCGCCAATCCTGACCCAACCGGCCGCACCGAAGAAGTCATGTTCCGCCACAACACCGGCAGTACCTACAACGTCTTCCGCGCGGCCCAATTGCTGGGCATGCCACGTGTGGTCTGGGCCTCGTCCGAGACCGCCCTCGGCTTGCCGTTTGAACGCCGGCCACCGCCGTCGGTCCCCGTCGACGAGACGTACAGCGCTCCCGAGAGTAGCTATGCGCTGTCGAAGCTCGTGTCCGAAGAAATGGCTCGCCAATTCGCCAGCTGGTCTGGTGCCACTTACGTCGGCATGCGCTTCACCAATATCATGGAACAGCACGACTACGCGCGCTTCGCCACATGGCAAGACGACCCGACCCAGCGCCAGTGGAATTTTTGGGCGTATGTCGATGCCCGCGACGTCGCCCAGGCCTGCCGCAAAAGCCTGGTCGCCCCGCTGACCGGCGCAGAAGTATTCGTCATCGCCGCCGCAGACACGTGCATGAACCGCACCAATGCGGAACTCATGGCGGCGTACTTCCCTGCCGTCACCATCGCCCCCGGCACGGGGAGCCACGACAGCCTGTTGTCGATTGCCAAAGCGCGCCGCCTGCTCGGCTACGAGCCACAGCACAGCTGGCGTTCGTAACGCCGCAGGGAGGTCACCGATGCCCCAGACCATTGCACCCGAATTCGCCACACTGATTGCTGATTTGGGCCGTGCCATCGGCCCCAAATACGTGCTGTGGCGCGTCGAAGAACTGATGATGTACGAGTTCGATGGCAGTGCCCTCGATTTGGCGCGGCCCGACATCGTCGTCGTTCCGGCCTCGACGGCGGAAATAGCCGCGGTGGTCAAAATCGCCGCGGCCGCCGGATTCCCCATCGTCCCGCGTGGCGGTGGCACGGGGTTGTCGGGTGGATCGGTGCCCGCTGCCGGTGGAGTGGTCGTCGCGACCAGTCGCATGCAAAAAGTCCTGCACGTGGATCCCGTCGCCCGCACCGCCATCGTGCAACCGGGCCTGATTAATACCGAACTCAGCGAATACACGCTGCCGTGGAATCTGCACTTCGCGCCGGATCCCTCATCCCAAAAGGCCTCGACCATCGGCGGGAACAGCGCCGAAAACGCCGGTGGCCCGCACTGCCTCAAATACGGGATCACCACCAATCACGTGCTGGCCGCCACAATGGTGCTTGCTGATGGCAGCATATTGCACATCGACACCACCGCCCCCGACCGGCCCGGCTATGATTTGCTCGGCGTCATCGTCGGCAGCGAGGGCACATTGGGTATGGTGACCGAGATAACGGTGCGCCTGACGCCCAATCCCGAGGGCGTCAAAACGTTTTTGGCCATTTTCGACGACCTCGACAGCGCATCTGACACGGTATCGGCAATCATTGCCCAGGGCGTCATCCCGGCCGCGCTCGAAATGCTCGAGGGCCAAGGCATCGCGCTCGTCGAACAATCTGTCCATGCCGGCTACCCGCTCGACGCGCAGGCCGTGTTGTTGATCGAAATAGACGGCACCGACGAAGAAATCGAAGACCAAACAGCCCGCATCGAATACATCTGCAGCCACTTTGAAGCCCGCGAATTGCGTGCCGCCAAAGACGAAGAGCAACGCAAAAAGCTCTGGGCCGGCCGCAAAGGTGCCTTGGCAGCCTGTGCCCGCCTGGCACCGCATTACCACATCCAAGACGGCGTGGTGCCCCGCTCACGCTTGACCGAGGTACTCCAATTGACCCGCGAAGTGGCCAAGCGCCAACGCGTGCACATCGTGAATATCTTCCATGCCGGCGATGGGAATCTGCATCCGTTGATTTTGTTCGACATCCGCGAGCCGGGCATCATCGACCGGGCGATTGCCGCCAGCGAAGAAATCATGCGCGAATGCATCCGCGTCGGTGGCTCGATAAGCGGCGAGCACGGTATTGGGATTGAAAAACGCGATTACATGAGTTTGCTGTTTAACGAAGACGATTTGTGGGCGATGCGTCAAATGCGGGCGTGCTTCGATGCAGTCGGCGTCATGAATCCCTGCAAACTCATCCCCACCGGCGCGTCGTGCGGAGACATCAAACACGCCCGTGGCGCAGCTAAAGCCCTCGCCGCCGGCGCGTGGATCTAGGAGCAGCAGATGTATCGACCCAGTACCATCCAAGAACTCGCCAACCAAATACGCGACCACCGCGGGCCGCTCCTGCCACTCGGCAGCGGGAGCCATCAGGTGCTCGGTAACCCGGCGGTCGTCGACAGCACCATCATCGACACGACCAAACTCAGCGTCGTCAGCGACTACATCCCATCGGATTTGACGATTACCGTCGGCGCTGGGATAACCCTCGGCGCGTTGCAGGAACTGCTCAAACCCAATAATCAATGGCTGCCGTGGGACGCGCCGCAGCACCACAGCGCCACCATCGGAGGTTTGCTGGCAGCAGGTCTGAGCGGTCCGCTACGCCATAGTGCCGGCACGCCACGCGACTGGGTATTGGGGATGCACACGGTATCCGGCGATGGGCGCATCCTCAAGAGCGGCGGCAAGGTGGTCAAAAACGTCGCCGGCTACGACGTGCACAAACTGCACATCGGTGCGTTGGGTACCTTGGGAGTTATTGCAGAAGTGTCCTTTAAAATAGCCCCGCTGCCCAACGCCGACCAGAGTTTGGCGTTTGTGTGCCGCGACCTGCTGCATGCCTATACGTTGGCGTATCAGCTCCGTGAACGGCCGTTCAATCCGGCGGCACTGCTGATCCACGCCGACACAAACCGCGTGGTGACACTCCTCGCACGCTGGACCGGTGTGGCAGCCATGGTGGCCCGGCAAGTAGCCCATGCGCGGCAGCAGGCTGCGACCTACGACGACTACGAGACGCGCGCCTGGGAACCATTGCTCAACGCCCCGTTTGGCAACAGCCAACACACCCAACTGCGCATCGGTATCCCGCCACAGCACGTGGCAGCGGTCATCCCGCTGCTCCAATCACTCATCGGTGAAGCGGGCGCGCTGCACCTGCTGCCCACAGTAGGCCTTGTTCGACTTTTGGATGCTACAGCGGTAGACGTCGTGGCGCTCAGAGCGAAGCTTTTGCCATACACCGGCTACGTCGTGGTCGAATCAGGGAATCACCCCAACCGCTGGGGACCAGCCCCCGAAGGTTTTGCAATCATGGAACAACTCAAGCGCAGCTGGGATCCCGACCACAAACTCAATCCCGGACGCAGTTTTATCGCGCGTCTCACCTCGTAGCGGACTGACAGCACCTGCATGACAAACGCACGATTTTCAATCCGTAGGCTGACTCCTCCGCAGTTGTTATTGGGGGTCTATCTTTTGGGTCTGAGTCTCGGGACTGGGTTTTTTCACTTGCCGCAGGCTACCCTGGACGGGCGTGGGTTACCCCTGCTCGATGCACTTTTTATGGCGACCTCGGCCCTGTGTGTGACGGGACTGGCCGTCGTCGATCCGGGGAGCGTGCTCAGCCGTTTTGGGCAGGTCGTGCTGATGAGCCTCATCCAAATCGGTGGCATTGGGCTGATGACGATTGCGACATTCATGGCAGTCTTGCTGGGCAAACGCATCTCCATCCGCAATCGGGCTATCCTGAAGGAGTCACTCAACCACCATTCCGTCGAAGGGACCATTACCCTGGTCAGCACCATTATGGTGAGCGCATTGGTGGTGCAGGGCGTTGGTGGCGTGATTTTGTCGGTGATTTTTACCAGACACATGCCTGTTGACGATGCGTTATTCTATGGTCTCTTCCACGCCGTATCGGCATTTAACAACGCAGGGTTTGACCTGTTCGGCAATAGTCTCATCAATTTTCGTCATGATATCGTGCTCCAGTTGACCGTCATCACGCTGTTTGTGGTCGGTGGGTTGGGTTTTCTCGTACTCCTCAACATCGTGCAACAGCGCGGCAGCTGGCGAAAACTCTCGCTCCATAGCAAACTCGTCCTCTGTATGACGGCAATCCTATGCGTCATAGGTACTTTTGCAACGCTCGCCGTCGAATATCGCGCACCGGCGTTCGCCGATTTATCCCCTGCAGAACGCCTGCTCGCCAGTTTTTTCAATAGTATGGCAACCCGCAGCGCCGGGATGAACACCATTCCGCTGCTCGAATTGCATCAGGGGACGATGCTGTTGTTCGTGGTGTTGATGTTTGTCGGTTCGTCACCGAGTTCCACCGGCGGCGGGGTCAAGTCGATTACTGTTGCGACGAGCTTCCTCATGCTGGTGGCACTTTTTCGTGGCAAAAGAGAGATATCTGTGTTCCGCAGAAGCATTCCCAACGATGTCGTTTTGCGCTCGTTTGTGGTGCTGGTATTGGCGATTTCGGCGATTTTCGTGGCGACATTTTTGTTGACAATCACCGAAAACATCTCTGTACTCACGGCGTTATTCGAAGTCGTCTCGGCATTTGGGACGGTCGGATTGTCATTAGGATTGACCCCACAGCTTTCGGACGCAGGGCGTCTCATCATCATCGTCATGATGACGATTGGGCGCCTCGGGCCGCTGACGATCTTTTATGCGCTTGCACAGCGACTCACTCCTATGGATGTGCGCCACCCCGAAGAACCCATCATTATCGGTTAGGAAGGTACCATGACGTCGCAAATCGCTGTAATCGGCCTCGGTCTGTTTGGTTCTGCAGTCGCAACCACATTGGCCGAGCAAGGTCATCATGTGTTGGGAATCGACATTGACGAAAAAGCAGCCAGCGCGCTGATGCGTGTCTTGTCTGAAGTGGTCACGGTCACCGAGGTGAACGAGGCAATCCTGCAGTCTTTGAGCATCACCGAATACGACGCGGTGGTCATTGGCATAACGGACATCGAAGCGAGTCTGACCATTGCGCAGATGCTCCGTGATTTGGGAGTCACTCACATTGTCTGTAAGGCAAAAAGTGCTCTCCATGGCAAAATTCTGCAGCGCATCGGCGTCGATCGGGTGATTTACCCTGAACGCGACATGGGCATACGCGTCGCGCAGAACCTCGTCGCGAAATCAATCACCGGATCGATTGTATTGAGTGCCCAACAGCACATCGTGACCGCACCGGCACCAGCCTCGTGTATCGGCCATCCCGTGGGGACAATCCAATGGCAGACCGAGACGAAGATATCTGTGCTGGCAATCCAGCGTGGTGCAGAAGTTATCGCCCATCCCGTTGCGACGTTCGTCATGAATGAAGGCGATATGCTCGTCCTGTTGGGAACGAGTGCCGATATCGCAACGCTCCTGAAGTGAGCACATGCACCACAGACGCTGGTGCTATAATTCGAGGTAACCGACCGTTACTGGAGTGGACATGAGTCAGGCAACCCCCTTAGCAAATCTGCGCCAACGTATCACCGACCGCCAGGCACGCATCGGCATCATCGGCGTGGGATATGTGGGCTTGCCATTGGCGATTGTCTTTGCCGAAGCGGGGTTCCGCGTGACGGGCTTTGACCTCAGCGCCGAACGCGCCGCAACCATCAACAGCGGCGTGAGCTATATCGACGATATCTCGTCCGAGACCGTCGCACATTACGTCAACGCCGGCCTGCTCGATGCCACCGCAGATATGAGTCGCCTGCACGAAATGGACGCCATCAGCGTCTGTGTGCCCACGCCACTGAGCAAAACCCGCGATCCCGATATGTCAGCCGTGCTGACGTCGGCCGAAAACATCGCCCAACACCTGCGCGCCGGTCAGCTCATCGTGCTCGAGAGCACGACATACCCCGGCACCACGCGTGAGATATTTTTGCCGCGCATCCAAGAACGTGGCTTTACCGTGGGCAAAGACGTCTTTTTGGCGTTTTCGCCGGAACGGGTCGACCCAGGTCGGACCGACTGGACCACCAAAAACACCCCCAAAGTCATGGGCGGCATCACGCCCGATTGTCTCGAAGCTGGCAAGGCGTTGTATGGCTCGACCATGAGCACGATTGTGCCGGTCAGCAGCCCCGAAGCCGCCGAGATGGCAAAGTTACTCGAAAATACCTTCCGCGCAGTCAACATCGGGCTCGTCAACGAAGTCCTGCTGATGTGCGATCGCCTAGGGCTCAACGCCTGGGAGGTCATCGAAGCGGCCGCCACCAAGCCGTTCGGCTTCATGAAGTTCACCCCCGGGCCTGGTCTGGGTGGCCACTGTATCCCCATCGATCCGTTGTACCTGTCGTGGAAGCTCAAATCGCTCGACTACACCGCCCGCTTCATCGAATTGGCCAGCGAGGTCAACACTTCGATGCCGCGCTATTGGGTCCAAAAAGTCGCCGATGCGCTCAACGAGCAGTCCAAAGCGGTCCGTGGCAGCAAAATCCTGGTACTCGGCGTCGCTTACAAAAAAGACGTCTCGGACGTGCGCGAATCACCGGCGCTGGATATCATCCATCTGCTGCGCGAGAAGGGCGCCCACGTCGCATTCCACGATCCGCATGTCGAAAGCATACGCCTCGACGGGGATCGCATCTACGGCGTCAAAGACCTTGATGCTGCCCTGGCGACCCACGATTGTGTGATTGTGGCGACGGATCATTCCAGCTATGATTGGCAGGCAATCAAAAAAGGCAGCCGCTTAATCATCGATACACGCAACGCGATTCGTTGACCAAAACCACAAACCCTTACCCCTGGCGACCGCGTTCCGCAGCAAACAATGCAGTTTGCTATGCCAATGGAGGCAAGGAGTGAACGACACATTAACGGCGATTGCCGGGATCAGGGTGGGCCATATCGATGACCATACAACCGTTACCGGCTGTACGGTCATTTTGTTGCCGCCGCACACGACCGCCAGCGTCGATGTACGCGGTGGTGCGCCAGGCACGCGCGAGACGGACCTTTTAGCACCTGAATGCACCGTGCAACACATTCACGCGATTTGCCTCGCGGGCGGCAGTGCCTATGGTCTGGCTGCGGCCGACGGCGTGATGCGCTATCTGCGTGAACAGAACGTCGGCTTTGATGTGGGCGTCGGCAAAGTCCCAATCGTCCCCGCTGCGGTTATCTTTGATTTGACCTGTGGTGACCCACTGGCCCACGCAACTGCAGATATGGGCTACACCGCAGCCGCAGCTGCCACTGCGGAACCGGTCATCGAAGGCAATGCAGGGGCAGGCTACGGCGCCACAGTGGGCAAAATACGCGGTGCAGAGTCGTGGATGAAGGGCGGCGTCGGCAGCACGGCGATTACCCTCCCCGACGGCACCTGTGTGGCGGCCTTGGTCGTGAACAACGCCTTTGGGGATATCTACAACATCCAGAGTGGTGCTATTTTGGCGGGCGCACGCTCACCAGACGGCACATTCCTCGATACCACGGCGTTCCTGCGAGGAGGCACACGCATCCCCGATTTCGCCGGTGGCAATACCACCCTGGTGGTCGTCGCCACTGACGCCACGCTGACCAAAAGCGAATGCCGGAAACTAGCTCAGATGGCCCAAGACGGTATGGCCCGGGCCATCCGACCGGTACATACGCCATATGATGGTGATGTGATTTTTGTGGTGTCGACCAATGACCGACCGGCGCTGCCGATGATGCAATTGGGCACCGCTGCTGCAGACATCGTCGCAGTGGCAATTGCCCGCAGCGTGCAGTGTGCGACATCGCTGCCGGGAATCCCGGCGATGTCCGACCTTTCTCTCGCGGATGCAAGGAGTGCCGTATGACCACTGTTGCGTCCGCACTCCAACACCTCGACTCTGCCGGTATGCGTGATTTTTTGACGCGCTTCGTCCAAATCCCCAGCGTCTATCTGCCCGATACCGCCGGCGCAAACGAGTCTGCCGCGGCAACCTTAGTAGCCGATGTATTGACCGAATGGGGGCTAAATCCGACGGTCTGGGAGGTCCAACCCGGCCGCCCCAACATCGTCGCCGAGTTGCGTGGCAGCCACGGCGATGGACCCATCCTGTTGATGGAAGGGCACACCGACGTCGTCACCCCGGGCAATCTGGCAAACTGGACCTATCCCCCCTTCGCCGCGACTATCGTCGGCGATCGCATGTACGGCCGCGGCACTGCCGATATGAAGGGTGGGGTGGCAGCCATGTTGTACGCGGTGCGCGCCCTCCAGCTGGCCGGCAGTCCCTTTGCCGGCACGATTCGCCTGCTCATCCCGGTCGACGAAGAAGGCTTGATGATCGGCATCAAAGACATCGTCGCCCGCGGATATGCAACGGGTGCGGCCGCAGCCATCATCTGCGAGCCCGAGGAGCACGAGGTCTGCACCGCCCAAAAAGGTGCCCTGCGGCTCAAACTGCATTCCATCGGCCGCGTGGCCCATGGTGCCATGCCCGACGAAGGAGTCAATGCGCTGACCCCGTTGATTCGTCTGCTCAACCCCATCCTTGATCTGCAAGCGGAATTGCGGGCGACACACGGCGAACATCCCCTCTTGGGTAAGATATACATCAGCCCAACAGTCCTGCGTGCACCCATCGGCGGTGATGCTAGTCAGGTCAATGTATTGCCCGACAGCGCCGACGTCTACCTCGATATCCGCACCATCCCGGGGGTGAATCACCAGCACATCGTCGCAACCATCCAAGGGTATATCGATGTCCTGTGCCAAACGCACCCCAGCTACCAGGTGCAGCTGACCATCATCGACGACCGACCCTCGACCGAGATACCCACGTCGCATCCACTGGTCCAGGCCTTGCGCGCGGCGCACCAAGCGATCTACGGTGTCGTACCAGCCTACGGCGGCGTGCCTGGATCGACCGATGGCACGATTATTACCCGCGACAGCGGCGTGCCGGTGGTGGTCTACGGTCCCGGTCACAAGCGCATCCCCCACCAACCCGACGAATTCGTCGACCTGTCCGAGGTAGATAATGCGGCGCGGGTGTATATTCATGCAATACTGCAGTTTCTTTCAACCAATGTATAGAGAGGATCCCTCATGACCAAAGTCACTATCCCCTTCATCCAAGGCCTCAAAGGGAAACGAACCTTCGCCATGCTGACTGCGTACGATGCACCATTTGCGCGCCTCGTCGATGAATCCGGGGTCGAGATGATCCTCGTCGGCGATTCACTGGGCATGGTCATGCTCGGCTACAACGGCACGGCGCCGGTCACCATGGACGAAATGGTGATGCACGCACGATCCGTCGGACGCACCGCCAAACGCTGCCTGATTGTGGGCGACATGCCCTTCCTGTCCTACCAAGCAGACCACGCCGAAGCCATCCGTAACGCCGGTCGCCTCGTCAAAGAAGCCGGTGTGGATTGTGTCAAACTCGAAGGCACTGCCAAACAAGCCCCCGTCGCCAAAGCCATCGTCGACGCCGGCATCGCCGTCATCGGCCACATCGGTCTGACCCCACAGACCGCCGCATCGTTGGGCGGCATCAACGTCATCGGCGGGCAGAGCTACGAGCACGCCAAACGCATCGTCGACGACGCGTTGGCAATGCAGGCTGCCGGCTGCTGGTGTGTCTTGATGGAGGCAGTGCCTGCCGATCTGGCCGCCTACATCACCAGCATCTTGACCGTGCCCACCATTGGCATCGGCGGCGGACGTGGTTGTGACGGTCAAGTGCTGGTCACCCACGAGATGTTCGGCATGTTTGCCGGTTTTGGATTGCCGTTCGGCAAAATCTATGCCGACGCCGGTGCGTTCATCAAAAAAGGCATGCAACAGTACCACCAAGACGTCCTCAATGGCTCATTCCCTGGCGCCGAAAACAGCTTCCCCATTGATGCGGCCATGATTGAACGCCTCAAAAAAGAACAGAAAGCCTAGGTCGCGCATGCGCATCGCCATCATCGGCGCCGGTGCCATGGGCTCGTTGGTCGCGTCATACCTGGCGCCGACCAATGAGGTCTGGATGCTCGACAGCTGGCGTGACCACATCGACGCCATCACCAGCAATGGTCTCATGCGGACCATCGATGACACCACCGTCGTCACCACGCCACACGCCACCACTGACGTCACGAGCATTCCCACCTGCGATGTTGCCATCGTCCTGGTCAAATACCACCAGACCGCCTGGGCGGGTCAACAGGCACTCCAAGTGATTGGCCATAGCGGTGTCTGCGTGACCCTCCAGAACGGCGTCGGCAATGGTGATATTTTGGCGACGGTGATCCCACCTGCACGGGTGTGTGTCGGGGTGACTTCGTTGGGTGCGACCCTGGCCGGTCCCGGAGTGGTACGACATGCGGGCATGGGCGTGACGGTTTTTGCCAATGCCCAAAACACTGCTACGATGAACGCCGTAGCTGCTGCATTTCAGACCAGCGGGCTCCCTGCCAGCACGCAACGCGACGTCGCATCGATTGTCTGGGGCAAACTCATCGTGAATGTAGGCATCAATGCACTGACGGGCATCTTGCGCGTCGCCAACGGTGCACTCACGCGCAACGACGACGCCCTGCACATCCTCACCGAGGCAGTCACCGAAGCTGTCACGGTCGCGCATGCCGAAGGCATCACCCTGCCATATCACGACCCGCTCGCACATGTGTTGCAGGTCGCTACTGCAACAGCAACAAATAGATCTTCCACCCTCTCAGACGTCCTGCGCGGCAGCCCGAGCGAGATCCCCACCATCAATGGGGCGATTGTGCGAGCAGCAGCACGCCATGGAATCCCCGTGCCCGTCAACACGCTGCTCTGCTCCCTGATGGCCAGCATCGATGCAACCCACCACGAACAAATTCACCCATAACACGCCTCCAAAACGAAGGACACGTCCATGAGCCGCACCGCGCGCACGCCAGTACACACCTACGACAGCACCCACTTGCGCAACATCGCCATGCCCATCGGCGGCATCGGCACGGGCACCATCTCGCTGGGCGGGCGTGGTGATTTGCGTGATTGGGAGGTGGGCAATCGGCCCGCCAAAGGATTCCGCCCCGATACGGCCTTCATGGCGGTGCGCATCCAAGCGCCGGGGTCTGACCCCATCGTCAAAGCGCTCGAGGGACCGCTCGAACTCTCCGACTACCAAGGGGCATTCGGCGCGACCGTCGCGCATCACGGCCTACCCCGCTTCCGCCATGCCTCATTCGATGCGAGTTACCCCTTTGCAACGGTCCACCTGAGCGACCCCGACGTGCCGGTGACGGTAACGCTCGATGCGTATAATCCACTCACGCCGCCCAATGCCGACGACAGTGGCATACCGATTGCCATTTTGACCTATACCTTTACCAATACCAGTGCAGACTCGCTTCAGCTGGATTTTGTGGCAGCCCTACAAAACTTCATCGGCAGTTCGCCGGTCAACGGCGCCTATGGTTCGGCAATCGTCAACGACTTCTTTTCGCAGACCGAGGCTGAGAAAACCGCCCAGCGCAACACCATCGCCGAGCGCACTGCCCCACGTCTACACGGGCTCGCCTATGCACCCGCACCTGCCTTGGCCGGCAGCGAATTCGAAGGCACGCTGGCGCTGGCATTGCTCGATGCAGCCGATGTGACGACGCGGACGGGCTGGGCGGACTACACCTGGGGCGATTCGTTGCTGGATTTTTGGGATGACTTCCGTGCCGACGGTCGCCTCGAACCGCGCCTATCCGCCGCACTCAAACCCATCGGCTCGATTGCCCAGCACCAGACGTTGGCGCCGCATGGGACGGCGACGGTCACCCTGCTGCTCAGTTGGCACTTCCCGCAGCGGATGGCCTGGCGCTCCGAAGAATACGGCGCGATGCACTTCGGCGAATACACCGACACCGTGGTAGGCAACTACTACACGACCCAATACGCCGACGCCTGGGACGTCCTGACCAAAACAGCCCCACGGCTGGCAGATTTGACCCAGCGCACCCACGAATTCGTCGATGCGCTTACCAGCGCCACCTTACCCGCACCGTTGATCGAGGCGGCGTTGTTCAATCTGAGTACGCTCCGCAGTCAGACGACCTTCCGCACCGCCGACGGTCGGTTCTATGGTTGGGAGGGCAACGACAACACCCGTGGATCGTGCTTCGGATCGTGTACGCATGTGTGGAACTACGAGCAGGCCACGCCGTTTTTGTTTGGCCCACTCGCCAAAATCATGCGCGAGAATGAGTTCTTGCACGCCACCCGCGACGATGGGTTCATGAGCTTCCGCATCGGTTTGCCGCTGGCCAACGCCCAAGCCTGGCCCACCGCAGCCGCCGACGGGCAGATGGGGACGATTGTCAAACTGTTCCGCGAGTGGCGTTTGAGCGGCGACACCGGCTGGCTGGCGCGCCTGTATCCCAAGGCCAAAGCGGCGTTGTCGTTTGCCTGGATCCCCAACGGCTGGGACGGCGACCGTGACGGCGTGATGGAAGGTTGCCAGCACAACACCATGGACGTCGAGTATTTCGGCCCCAATCCGCAGATGCAGTTCTGGTACCTGGCAGCCCTGCGTGCCGCCGAAGAAATGGCCCGGGCTGTCGACGACAAAGATTTCGCCCGCGAATGCTGGCGCCTCTACAAGGCCGGCCGCGACTGGACTCAGGAGCATCTCTTCAACGGCGACTACTACCGCCACGAAATCCGGCCGCCGGGCGACGCCGCCAACATCGCCCCCGGCATCCGCCACATGGTGATGGGTGCGTCTGACCTCAGCAACCCCGAGCTCCAGCTCGGCGACGGCTGCTTGGTCGACCAGCTCGTCGGTCAATACCTGGCATCCATCAGTGGGATTGGCAACCTGACCGCTGCCACTCAACTCAAAACGACGCTCCAGAGCATCTACACGCACAACCGCAAGGTGGGCTTCGAAGATCACTTCAACCACATGCGCAGTTTTGTGCTGGGCGACGAAACAGCCCTGCTGATGGCGTCGTACCCGCGCGGCAATCGCCCCAAGCGGCCATTCCCCTACTTCAACGAGGTCATGACCGGCTTCGAATACGCCGCTGCCGGCAGCATGATCTATGCCGGCTTGCGTGATGAAGCAGTCCAGGTGGTCAGCGATATCCGTGCCCGCTACGACGGCGCCCGCCGCAACCCATTTGACGAGGCCGAGTGTGGACACCACTACTCGCGCGCCATGGCCAGCTTTGGCTTGCTGATGGCCTGGACGGGCCAGATGTACGACGCCACCAAGGGCGAGCTGATGTTCGACCAGCGGGCCCCCAACAGCAGCATCTTTTGGGCGACGGGACATGCCTGGGGTACGCTCGATTATCGCCGCAATGAGTACGTGTTGACGATCTATGCCGGAGAACTGCAGCTGTCGCGGCTGGTCATCGGTGACGACGAAATCTGCGCCTACGGCGTCATCCAAACCATGGGGCGCAGTGCGCATGCGTATCAAAAACGTTGAACAACTGGAGGGACTTCCATGGGCACGCGCCGCCGCATCATCCTGACCGCCGGAATCCTCGCGCTCGGAGGAATCGCTGTGGCGCTGTACCGGCGGCTCTTCCCTATGGACCCACCGAAAACCACCACCGTCGCTCCAGATCACTCCGACCTGCGCTACACGGGACGCTGGGACAGGACGAATCCCGCCCTGCCCAGCGTCGGCTGGCAGGGGGCGCAGATTGCGTTTGTGTTCGAAGGGACTGCGGTCACCGCCCGCCTGCGCACCACCTCGAGTATCGACTATCTGCTCTTCATCATCGACGGCATCGTCCAACCCGAGCGCCTGCGCATCAGTGCCGATGATGCACCCATCGTGATTGCTGATGGATTGGCAAACGCCAGCCATCGCATCCAGATTATCAAAGAAACCGCACAGGGCGGCGATATGCAGTTCGGTGGGTTGACCGTGTCAGGCACCATCGTGGCCGACGAGACACCCGCACTGCGCCGGCATATCGTTTTTTATGGCGATTCGAACCTGGCCGGCGAATCCATGCTCCACGAAGAAAACAACGGCGACATCACAACCATGGGCTGTCACCATACCTATGCCGGCATCGCGGCACGCATGTGCGATGCCAGCTATGAAAATGTTTCGTACGGTGGCGCAACCATCGGCTCGATCCACAGCATATATAGCCAGATGAGCCAGCAGAACCCCGCACCCTGGGATGCCCAGCGTACGCCTGCCGATGCCGTGGTGATTGACCTCGGTTCCAACGATGTCGATAAAGGCGAAGTCGCCATCCGCGTAGCGTATCATGCCTTCCTTAATGACATCCGCAACACCTACGCGCAGGCGCACATCGTGCTCTACAACTCATACGGCTGGTCGTTTGCCGAGCCTGCCAATTACAGTGCGGCTGTGGTCGCCGAGCGTACCGATGCACAGATGAGCGCGGCGCGGTTCCCCTGGTTCTTCGAACAATGGCATGGCTGTGAGTACGATCACGCCGGGATGGCGACGATACTTGCGCAGCATCTGGCAACCACCCTCGGCTGGGACATTCAATCCGCTGATGTCATGAACGGCTACGGCCAAAACGGGAATGTCGCCAACGGGAGCTTTGCCGAGTCTGCCCCGTTCGGTGGTTTTGGGTGGCGCTATGGCCTCAAACCAGAGGTGAAACGCATCACCAATGCTTTGGGTGTCGACGGTTATCACTACGTGCGGCTTGCGGCTGGTGCACGCATCCACCAGCCCAATCCCGCCAGCAATGGGGCGACCATCAGCGTGACGGTGGCGGCGCGCAGTGCGGATGGGGGGAGTCTGGTGACGACGGTTGACTTCCGCAACCAAGAAATGTACAGCGAGCCCTTGTCCGCAGAATCACAGACCCATGCATTGACCGCAGAATGGCAGACGTTCACGATGACGGTGCAAGCGCCTGCGCAGACCGCCACGCCGGTGTTCCACACACGGCTGACGTTTGTCTCGATCGGCGGGACTGTTGATATCGATGCGGTGCAGATGACCACGGGGTAAGGGATTTCATCTGCTACCCACGGGCGACGTGTCGGCGCAGCCGGAGTTTCGCTGTGAGAAGATTGCACGGCGCCTGTGGCGCCATGCAATGAATCCCCCCTCCCCGTCATTCCATGCCGGGTAGCTACAACCGGCGTGGAATCTTCTCCCTCTCCCGTCATTCCATGCCGGGTGGCTACAGCCGTCGTGGAATCTTTTTCCTGTGTCAAAAAGATTGCACGGCGCCTGTGGCGCCATGCACTGACGGAGTGAGGAGGAGCCCTACGCGTGCTCCGGCACTTCTGCCAGCCAATCCTCGAGGGTGGCGACGCGTTCGGGGTACGCTTTTGAACGTGCCAAAAACCCAGCCCCATATTGCGGCATCGGATCCTGCGACGTAGGCTGGTAGCGCAAATCGACGCTCCAGCGCACATGATCCGAATTATTCCCCGTACTCATATGGACACAGCGGTCATTGAACAAAATCGCCGAACCCGCCGGTACCGGCAACGCCACCGCAGATCGTTTTGCTTGGCTGATCACCGCCTCGTCGACCTCGAGGTAGCCGGTGCCCGAGTAGGTCTCTTGGTGGAACGCCATCACTTTCGTTTTGTGGGTGCGTGGCCACACCTGCAGGCAGCCGTTCTCCAGCGTCGCATCGACCAATGGAATCCATACGGTTATCACCGGATTGGCGTTGGCATCGGGCCAGTAGCTTTTGTCCTGATGCCAGGGTACCGCTCCGGCGGCCACTTTGGGTACTTTGGGGCGGACATTGTAGACGGGGTTAGAGAATATTTCGGGGCCAATCAGCGATTCCACGGCATTCAGAATTTTCGGATTGGACATCAGCACAAAATACCCCGGAATACGATCGCGCCAGCTCCGCCCGTATTGCAAAAAGTCGACATCGGTGAGGTGTGCAAACAGGGCTCCCAAGCGCTTTTCAAACGGAATATCTGTATATAATGAATCAACGAGACCATCGCGGAACAATTGGGTCGCAATCTCGTCTACTTTTTGTGCCATAGCGGCACGTGCCGGTTGTAACTCCACTGCACTGAGCAGACGCGGCAACACCGCATACCCCTCGCGATCATAGAACGCAATCGTTTCGGCATCGAGTGTGCCTGCTTCGGTCGTGGTGTGGAACGGCAATGGGGTGCGGTAGGTCATCGTCGACTCCTGCATATATCTGGCGCATCGAATGTTTGTCGTATCGTATCACAGAGCGACACCACACAAAGGAATACGCCGATGACCATGTCACGTCGTGAATTGAACCGCCTGCTGGTCTATGGATTCGGCAGTGCCCTACTCGCCGCCTGCGGAAGCGCAGGCATCGTCGCCGTAGATGAACTACGGGGCAAAGCCAAGGCCACCGCCACCAAACCAAAGACTGCCAACCGTACCAAAACGCGCACACGCACGCGTACGCTGGCAGCCACCGGCACCCTCGTGCCGACTAACATCCTGAGTCCGACGGTGACTGCCCAAGCACTCGCAAACCTCGGCTTTGATGTATTCCCCGACCTGGTCAGTACACGCCGCGACAGCACCTACCTGTATGTCGAATCACGCGGCTTGCCCAGTCACAATATGATGGTGGGCATCACCGGCTGGCAACGCCAAGTGCCCCTCGCACAACCCTACTACGGCAGCAAAGCCTGGCAGATACCGCTGAATCCCGCGCCCGCCGTCACCCCAGTCTCTGCAGCAAATGCCCTCTACCGCGGTGCTATTGCCTTGGCGGTCAACGGTGTGCCGATTTTCAATGCGCTCAACAACCGCGGCGACGATGCATACCTCGCCGGCGAACTCGACCAGTGGGGCGGCCACTCCGGCAAAGCCGACGACTACCATTACCACATCGCACCCTTGCATCTGCAAGCGCTGATTGGCGCCGATAAACCCATAGCCTACGCCCTCGATGGCTATGCGATCTATGGCGTCCTCGAAGTCGACGGCAGCGAACCGCGGGGGCTCGACACCTTCAATGGCCACATCGGCCCCAACGGCGTCTATCATTACCATGCATCAATGACATACCCCTACATCAATGGCGGGATGTACGGCAACGTCACCGTCACTGACGACCAAATCGAGCCACAGCCGGCCCTCAAACCGGTTCGCCCGCCACAAGACCCGCTCGCAGGAGCAGTCATTACGGGTTTTGAACGCGCCAACGCCAGCCAGTTCCAGCTGACCTATACCCTCGCAGGCAAGACCTACACCATTGCCTATACCCAAAATAGCGACGCGGTGGCTTTTCAATTCAACGACCAAGACGGCGTCAGTGCGGTGTCGTACCCTGTCCAAGCCGATCAAGTGCCGGCAACCCCGCTGCCCAGCAGCAGTGCCAAAACCGCCACACCCGGAGCCAGCACCGCCACCCCAGCAGCTCCGAGTGCAACGACTGCTGCCAAAACCGCGACACCAGCTGCCACCGGCGTCTTTACGCTAAGCAGTTCGGTCGTCGCCAATGGCGGCGCGCTGCCTGCCGCCTACACCTGTGATGGCGCATCCCAATCGCCGCCACTCGCCTGGAGCAATGCTCCTGCCGGCACGCAGAGCTATGCGCTGTCGATGCACCACATTGCGCCGGATGCGACACACTACTACTGGACGGTCTACAACATTCCTGCCACTGTCAGCGCAATCCCGGCCAACGACAAAAGCATCGGCACGTATGGCGCCAACAGCGTCAACCCCACTCTGGCCTATGCAGCGCCCTGTTCGAAAGGGCCTGGCCTCAAAAACTACACCATCACGGTCTACGCACTCTCGGCAGCCCCGAGCATTGCGTCAGGCACCACGGTGACCCGTGATGTCCTCTTGGCCGCGATTGCCGATCGCACACTGGCATCGTCGGCACTCAACATCACGTATTCCCGCTAGGACGGACAGAAGTCCCCCTGCCCGAGAGGGGGACACTTTTCAGCCACCTGAATCTCGCCGTCCGGCGCCGAGGAGCATTCATGAGCACAACAAACCCAGCACTGCACAACGTACTGACCGCAGCCATCCAACGCGCCATCGCCAGTGGCTACGAAGAAGGCGTCCAACTCTGTGTCTACCAACACGGGCAGCGTGTAGTAGACCTGTGTATGGGGACGCGTGACAGCGCCGGAACCCCATTACAACCAGACAATCTGTCGTTCGTCTGGTCAACCAGCAAGGGCATCACCGCCACCGCTATCCACATCCTCGCCGAACGCAGCCAGCTCCAATACGACGACGCAATCGCCGATTATTGGCCGGCGTTCGCGCGCAACGGCAAAGAAGCCATCTCGATTCGTCACCTGATGAGTCACACCGCCGGCATCTATTCCAATCCCGTGCTCAACAGCTACGAAGAACTCCGCGACTACGAGACGGTCTGTACCGCGATAACCGCGATGACCCCACTGCATCAACCCGGTCAATCGCACATCTATCACCCCCTCACTTACGGCTGGCCCTTGGCCAAGGTGGTCGAAGCAGTCACCGGTATGCCGTTCGGTGCGTTCATCCAGACCGAGATCTGTGCCCCGCTCGGACTGACCGATTTGTTCATCGGCTTGCCCGCTGCCCGCCAAGCAGATGTCGCCCGCACCAGCATCGACGTCGATCCGGCCATCCTGCAGGCCACTCCCGACAATCCCCTCCCCGACCCATCCATCATGGCCAACGATCCCGCCATCTGGGCCACCTGCATGCCCGCCGCCAACATGCTCGCCAGCGCGCGTGCTGTGGCACGCGTCTATGCCGCGTTGCTCCCCGGCGGCGTCGATGGCGTGTCGTTGCTGTCACAACGCCAGGTCGCCAATGCCACCCGCGCCCAGTATTGGGGGGTCGATGCCGAGACACAGGCCGAAACAGGGCATTCCCTCGGGTTCGCCCTCGGTCGCGCCAACCCGCACTACGGCGCACTGCCCACCGCCTACGGGCACTGTGGCTACGGCGGCAGTACTGGCTTTGCCGATCCGCAGTACAACCTGGCGTTTGCTATGACCAAAACGCGTATGAACCTACACCCCGAAGCGCCGTCACTCAAACGTGAACTCGCCGCCATCATCCGCAGTCACCTGCGTCCGGTCAACGCATAGGACGATTCTTTTTTCTCTATAAAACGCCCCCCGTGCGATTGCACGGGGGGCGCTGCGTTCCTACAATTATTCCACTATGCCAAATCGACGCAGGGTCAGCAGTGCTTCGACCGTCAGCTTGCCGGTCCAGTGGGCCCGGGCAATCTGCCACTGTTCGGGGTATTGACCCCACTGCCAGGTCGGTTGGATGCAGCCATCCTGTACCAGCGTCTCGACGAGCTTGTCACACTGCGCGGTGACCGCTTCGGCGAGCAGATCAAACCACGGATCATTCGGCGACTCGACTACCAGCAACGGCGTGGGTACATACTGCGTGCGCCATACTGTGGGGTCGGTGTTGATGGTGCCGGCGATGGTGCGGCGCAGATCGGGCAGCAGGCGCTCCTGCCACTCGGCCGGCGCTACCCGGTACCAGCGCGTATAACAGGCGAGGACGTGTTCTTCCATCTGATCGGGTTGGGCGGCCAAGCGTGTCGCGGCTTGTTCGGCGATGGCATCCAGCAAAAACGGATTCATGCTGGTCTGGTAGTGCTGGAAGTAGCCCAAAATCTCGACCGTCGGATTTTCGGTCAAGGCATCAATCGCACTCACTCCCGAATGTCCGCGATGCCACCACGGTGCATGCGGTGCATCGTCGACGGCGGCAGCCGTGGCAATCCAGCCCAGGCGGCTGATATCGACCTGTCCAGCCAGATAAGCCATGGCATGCTGTACCGCGGGGTGCTCCAACGGTAGCCCGATGCGCATGGCATACTGCAGCCCAATAGTGGTCGACAGCGGGCCAGATGCGGGCGTCCACATGTCGGGCTCGATCCCGTGCGCATAGCCGCCATCGGGGTTCTGGTATGTCGCCAGTGCGGCAACCACGGCATCAATATGCGTTGGGTCATCGCTCCACGCGAGGAGTGCTTGATCCAGTGGGCGGGCGTTGGTGCTGATGGCGGTGCGTATCCGTGCGAGAGAATCGGCGTTGAATATTTCCATGTCGCTCCTCGTATGTAAGAGAAATCAGAAGTCAGTGCGTAACTACAACGCACAAAATCCATAATTCCTCATTCATAATTCCCCATTGGCAGATTGTCACTTCAACTGCGACAACGCTGTAAGAAATAACTCACTCGTCGATCGCCACTGATGACATTTCCGAGGACGGTAATTAATCAGCGCGACAGCTGATGAAAGCTGCTGGTTTGAGACGGTGGTAAAATCCGTTTCCTTTGGGTAAAACTCGCGCAACAGCCCATTGTGATTCTCGATGCTGCCACGTTGCCAGGACGAATAGGGGTCAGCAAAGTATAGCTTGATCTGCAGTGCTTTGGTGATTGAGGTATACGTCGCAAATTCCTTGCCACGATCGACGCTGAGCGAACGAACTGCCCCAGCGGGCAAGGTGTCTACGAAAGTCTGTATCGCAATATTCATCGCTGCTGCGGTTCGGTTTGGCGTCTGAATAGCGTAGAATTGCCTTGTCTGGCGCTCCAGGAACGTCGCCACACATGCACCACGAACCCCTCGAGGCGAGACGACCGTGTCAGCTTCCCAATGGCCAAACTCGCTGCGATTCTTGACTTCCGGCGGACGATTATGAATCGACTCGCCGGTCGCAGCAATGACCTCGCGCACGCTCGAACCGCTGCGCATGCCTTTCTGGCGTAGGACACGCGTGGTGAGCGTGTTTTTTTGCCCAGCACGGTAGTAAAAAAGCTTGCCGGCATAGAGCCATCGGTAGATGGTCTTACATGATGTCATTGGGATGCCGTGAAGCCAGCAGTACCCGTCGATTTGTTCTGGCGACCACGTACAACG
>CAMCVW010000036.1 GCA_945881915.1 Thermoflexus hugenholtzii JAD2
TTGCTCGAGCATGTTGCGCAGGTCATCGAACAGTGATACATTCGTGTTGGTCATTCTGTGGCCTTTCGTTTGGTTTGCACTTCAACGAAACCACAGAGTGACCATTGTGTCAATCCGGCGAATTTACACCACGTCTAGAGACATTATCCCGTAGCATTCCTAATTCCTAATTCATAATTCATAATTTTGTCCCCTATTGATTTTCTGCGATTGTTTGTTGCACAATGTGGTCTGCCCAGGGCGCGTCATCCCGGACGGCCACCGACAAAAGTAGTTCCCCGCGATTGGTCGTGACGTCATATATCACATAGTGATCGTCTAGCACCACACGCGCTGCGACTTCCGCAGGGTAAATTACAATCGGTGGCATGGCCCGGTCAGGCGCAGGCTCGTACACCAAATTAGCATCCAGCCGTGCCATGGCAAAATCCAGCACCGGTGTCGTCTCGTAGTTGAAGGAATCAGAAGCGTATACATCTACCCTTGTACGCTCCGGCAGTCGTTGCGCAATCAATGCTGCAACGCCCGCACGATGCAGCTCTGGGTCGCCGGCACCAGCCTCGCGACGCACAAACACCTGAAAATAATGATCCATGCTCTGCACACCACCAGACAGCACAATGAGGATTGCCACGAGTATGGGGATACGTCGATCAACGCGTGGAATCTGCACATCCATCACCGCCTGAGCTCCTACCCCCACCAACAATCCGGTGGCAGCGAGGACCCCTACCAGGCGCTGGCCAGCGGCAACCGGCCAATTCACGATTGACAGTAGACAAAAGACGCCGAGCCACACGAGGGTTGTCAGGAGAACGATGTCCTCACGCCGTCGTATTGCATGTACCAGCCCGAGCACCGCGAGCACAGCGGTAAATGGCGCTAACACTGCACGTGGCGTAGCGAACCACCCTTTAACGGGACCCCACACCAACGCTTGGAGCGTATACAGCACGTTGCGAACTACAAGTTCGGGAACCGACATGTTGTTTTCATCGGCAAATCGTTCAAATCCCGTCATTCCATCGTCGCCGCGCTGAAGGGTCGAATTGCGCCATACGGTGGCCCAGAATTGGTCCGGTTCTTGGACATAATGCATCAGCAACGGACCGGCTACAACGAGCGCTACCAACGCCACCGTAAATAAGAATCCTGCCTGACGGCGTAATTCTTTCGGATTGCGAAGGACCAGACCCAACACCACTCCGAATACAATCAACGGATATATTCTGGCACTCGCGTACCCATAGATGGCAATGCCAAGCGTTATCCCTATAGCCACTGCGTACCCACGCGACGGCCGTGTTGCATAGCGCAAGAGCAGTCCGAGCAAGATGATGCTACTCAGACTATCGGCGATGTTGTTCAGCCCATAGCGCGAAAAATGAACATGCAATCCTACCAACGCCACACTCAACCCTGCGAGCAACGCTGCGGGACGGGGCAGCACCGGCCTGACGGCCCAGACGAGGAACGGCACGCAGGCACTGCCCAGCAGCATCGGCAGGAGCCGGATGGCCAGGAACGTTTTACCCAGATACCCCACGAATGGCGCTTGGAGCATGAACCACAGAGAGGGGAACTCGTACCAACCCGATATGAATGGATTGGTAATAAACCCGTGCCAGATATCGATGCTATACAGCGCCGCCGCAGATTCATCACTGATGGGAATCGGTATGCTGTCGAGTTGCCACGCACGTACTGCGATGCCACTCAGGGTGACGAACGCCACACTGGTATACCAGCGCCAATCCCGTCGCGCCGACGTTGCCACCACACGTATCCGCTGCCATGCATTCGGCGCCCACGGTTCTAGAATGACGGCGATGAGCGCAAGCCAAGCACACAATTCGGCTGTGGCAAATGGCGCTTCCGGGCGCCCTTCGACCAACCCGAGGACGCCACTATATGCGACGGCACTGAGTAGCCGTAGCCAATACTGATGTGTGCGTATCCCCCCGAATATCCCAGCGACTGCCACCAGCAGGAGCCCGGATAGCAAGCGCGTTTCGGACCAATGCAACGCAATAGGAAGCCACACAAGTGGGGAGTCCGAGGAGTGCGTAGGACAGAATGATTTTTCGTATGTGATGCATTTTCACTCCAGACAAAACACGGAAGCACGGGGCAGCCGTAATCCCGGAATGCGTCTGTTTTCTATTGTAGTGAAAACGAGGCGGCTATCTCGTGCCCTCCGGATGGCAACACGTGCCGAGTCGGATGGGCGCGAGCTCCGTCTGCAATGTGGACGAGCGCTGGGTACATCCATCTTCGCTCGTGCCATACATCATGCATACTGCGCGCTGCCTTTTCACTATAATGAATCATTACGTATATACGAGGAAAATCATGACCACATTGCTCTACCACACCGACGCATATCAGCGCACCTGCACCGCTACCGTCACCGGCCACAGTAGCGAAGGCAACGGCATCATCCTTGACCAGACCATCGCCTACTGCACCAGTGGTGGCCAGCCACACGACACGGGCACCATCGCAGCCGCCGGGCAGGAGTACACCCTCGTTGAGGTCAAAAAAACTCCCGACGGCGTCGTACACATCCTCGCCGGGGAATCTCGCCCCGCGCTCGGCAGCAGTGTCATCGTCACTATCGACTGGGAGCGCCGCTACCGCCTGATGCGCACGCACACTGCCATGCATCTGCTGTGTGGTGTCGTCTTCCGTGACTACGGCGCACTCGTCACCGGTGGCAATATGGACATCGACGAGGGCCGGCTCGACTTCGAGATTAGCGACTTCACTCCCGAGCTAGCGCAGCGCATCGTCGATGCCGTCAATGTCGAGGTGGCAGCGAATCGTCCGCTCGCAGTGAAAATCCTGCCCCGTGCGGAAGCGTTCGCCATTCCCGATCTGATTCGCACCAAAATCAACCTGTTGCCCGATGGCATCGCCGAAATCCGCACGGTCAACATCGTCGGGCTGGACCTGCAAGCCGACGGCGGCACGCATGTGGCCGCCACCGGCGAAGTCGGCACCGTCACCCTCCTCAAAACCCGTAGCAAAGGTGCCACCAACAAGCGTATCATCGTTGGTTTGGCATGAGCGACAGCAGCATCAACCAATCCATCCAACAGCAATTCGGGGCTGTCGCAGCAAACTACACCACTAGTCTGGTCCACGCCAGTGGCGCCGATCTGGCGGGGCTCATCGCGGCCGCGGCGTTGTCTGGCACCGAACGTGTCATCGACATCGGCTGCGGCGCTGGCCACGTGACCTTCGGATTGGCGCCTCAGGCAGGTGAGCTCGTCGCCATCGATTTGACCGACGCCATGCTCGACCAGACGCGGGCCCAGGTCGCCGCCAAGGGATTCACCAACGTCCGTGTCGAGTCCGCCGATGCGGCTCAATTACCATACCCGGATGCTTCATTCGATATCGCTGTTTCACGCTATGCAGCGCATCATTTTGCTGATCCTTTGTCATGTCTACACGAAATTTTTCGAGTCCTCAAGCCCGGTGGACGCTGGTTGCTGGTGGATGTCGTATCGCCGGTTGCACCGATGGCGGATACGTTTCTCAATGCGGTCGAAATTCTGCGTGACCCCTCGCACGTGCGCGATCACAGCGTCACGCAGTGGCTCGCCATGTGCCAAGCAGCTGGATTTGTGGCACATCACGACACGACATGGTCGGTGCGTCTCGAATTCGCTTCATGGGTGACGCGCATGGCAACCCCGGCACCAGAAGTGGCACAGCTCCGCAGGATGCTGATTGCTGCGCCGGCTGCGGTCAAACAGACGTTAGGAATCGAGGACGATTGTAGTTTTCGGATTCCGGTTGCCCTCATCAGCGGCGTTGTCCCGCACTAACGAAAAGGGAGCTCTATGCAGGGAGTGACGCAGAGTCGTTGGAAGTCGATCCAATCGGGATTTATCGCAACCATCATCGTCTGGCCCGGGGTGGCACCATTCGGGATGGTCTATGCAGTTAGTGCATTGGCTGCGGGATTGAGCTTCAGCGAAACGCTCGGGATGTCGTTGATTGTGTTTGCCGGCGCGTCACAGTTCACGGCAGTGGGCTTGTTTGGTGCGGGGGCGAACCCCATCAGTATCATTGCGGCGACGGCGATTATCAACGCACGTCATTTGTTGTTGGCGGCGTCAACCGCATCATACATTCGCCAGTCTCCGGGGTGGTTGCGGTCGATCGTTGCTTTTCAGTTGACCGACGAGACCTACGCTGTCGGGGTGCAACAATTCGAAAAAACAGGCGGCGATGCCTGGTTCCAATTCGGTTCAAATCTGAGCCTCTATTTTGTGTGGGCCGTCAGCACGGTGATTGGAAGTCTGTTGGGTGCATTGATTCCAGACCCAGTGGGATTGGGCTTGGATTTGATTTTCCCCTTGACGTTCATCGCTTTTCTCATGCCGATGGTGCGTGATCGGGTGAACCGGTCGGTGGCATTGCTGGCGGCTGGGATTTCGATTGCGGTGGCGTTGTGGTTGCCGGGGAGTTGGTATGTGTTGATAGCGGGGCTCGTCGGCAGCGCCTTTGGTGCGTGGTTTGCCGTGCAGTCACCGTTAACGCCACCCGAGGAGGGATCTGATGCGAATCACTGATTTTGCGCTCGAGCGCTATTTTGCCCAGTATGAGTTCAACACGCCGCAGATTTTGTGTAGCTCAGACATCCAAGGCATGGCAATGCACGACTTGTTGGCATTGGCGGACGATGATGCACGGCAGCGGTGGCAATCGTTGACGCTCGGCTACACCGAAACAGCGGGTTTGCCTGCATTACGCAGCGAAATAGCCGGGATGTACCACGGGATCACGGCCGACGATGTGATTACCTTTGCAGGTGCCGAAGAAGCAGTCTATATCGCAGCCAACGTGCTGCTCGGCCCGGGCGATCACATGATTACGACCTGGCCTGGCTACCAATCGCTGTATGAGGTCGGTCGGGCGACGGGTGCGGACGTGACGCTGCTCGAATTGCGACCAGAAGACAAGTGGAAGTTGGATGTCGACGCCCTGCGCCGCGCCGTCCGCCCCAACACCAAAATGATTCTGCTCAACGTGCCCCACAACCCGACCGGTGCCACACTCAGCCACGACGAATGGGCCGACGTGATTGCCATTGCCGAAGCGGCTGGTGCGTACCTATTTGCGGATGAAGTCTATCGCTTGCTCGAGTACAACCCGGCCGACAAACTACCGGCAGCCTGCGAGCGGATGGTGCGCGGATTGAGTCTGGGCGTCATGTCCAAAGCATTCGGCTTGGCCGGATTACGGATTGGTTGGCTCATCGTGCGTGAGCCGGATTTGCGCGCCAAAATCATGGCCTTCAAAGACTACACGACGATCTGCAACTCGGCTCCTTCCGAGATATTGGCACTCATCGCGCTGCGGGCACGGGTCGCCATGTTGGCGCGCAGTCGTTCGATCGTGCTCCGCAATCTGCAGCTTTTTCACGAGTTGTGCATCGCCCGCCCGCAGCAGATTCGCATGGTGGCACCGCAGGCCGGCAGTGTGGCGTTCCCCGAGCTTTTGGGCAGTATGCCCATTGCCACTGCCGCTGCGGTGCTCCAAAAAGACTATGGCGTGCTGATTTTGCCAGCGACGGTATACGGGTATCCCGGTAACTTCTTCCGTGCCGGGTTCGGCAAAGAAGATTTTGCGCTTGGGCTGGCAAAACTCGCCCAGTTCCTCGATGACACTGCGGAGGGTGCACGATGAATATCTGGTGGACATATATCGGCATGGCGGCAGTGACCTATGCAGCGCGGGCAATACCGTTGTTGATTATGCGCAATGATCCCCCGCCGTGGTTGGCGTTGTGGCTGCGCTATGTGCCGCCGGCGGTGTTCACGGCGTTGGTCGTGCCAGCCATCGTGACGACGAGTGGCATTGCGGGGCGCGTGATTACCTTTGGACCGGCTATTCCCGCAGGGTTGATAGGCGCATTGGTGGCGTGGCGGACGAGCAATGCATTATTGACGGTATTGTGCGGTATGGTGTCATTCTGGTTGATTCGGATGGTGATGGGCAGCTAGGAGCAGACCATGGAACTGCGGACGATTACCGTCGGCATGCGTGAAAAAGACTGGCAGCGGGCAGCCGACGCAGCCCACGCGGTGCGTGAGCGGTTGGCTGCAGAAGGCGTGGTCGTCCAGACGTTGCGGTCAACACCGACGGTGGATGGCTTCAACAGCTGTGCCGATCTGGTCAGCGTGGCACAGGGGCTCGAAGAGCGGGCGCTCGATCTGGGGTTTGATTATGTGACATTGGGCGTCGTCCAGCGCGAACGACTCGGCCAACTTGCCGATGCAATGGCCGCCACGCAGGCCTTGTTTGCCAGTGTGGCAATCACCGCGCACGATGCGCCGGATGAATCTGCCATCACACAGATGGCGCAGATGACGCACGAGTTGGCACGCATTGTACCCGGCGGTGTGGGGAATCTGCGCGTCGCAGCGTTGGCACAGGTACCATCCGGCAGTCCGTTCTTCCCCGCCTCGTGGCATGATGGTGGTTCGCCGTGGTTGGCGATTGGCCCCGAGGCAGCTGCTTTGGCGTGGAATGCCACCCGCGAAGTCGCCGCGCTCGCGCCGCAGCATCCCGATCGGCCGCAGGCAGTTGCAGCGGCGTTGCGGGTACTGGCCAGCGAGATTGCGCGCTATGACGCACTATTTACCATGCATGCTGCGCCGATCTGCGCCACATACGGCATAACGTATGCCGGCTGTGATTGGTCGCTCGCGCCACATCCACACCCACAGCGGAGTATTGCTATGGCCATCGAGGCGCTGTCTGGTGTGCCGTTTGGCGCGTGGGGGACGTTGAGTGCTGTGCGCGCATTGACGGCCACAATCAGGGGCTGTGCAGTCACCCAATTGGGCTTTTCGGGCATTATGTTGCCTGTTGTCGAGGATGCAGGATTGGCCCAACGCGCGCTCGAGGGATGCTATACGTTGCGTGATTTGCTGGCATTTAGTACGGTCTGTGGCACCGGCCTCGATACCATTCCCTTGGCGGGTGATGTGTCGATTATCGATCTGGCTGGCATGTATCGTGAAGTCGCTTCCGTCGCAACCGCGCTCAAAAAACCACTCACTGCACGGTTGATGCCGCTGGCAGGGCACGCTGTGGGTGATAAAACGCGATTCGCCGAGATTCTGCCGCCGGCATTGGCATCGTTTTTCTGCGAAGCAAAAGTGCTTGCATAACCTATAGGGTTGCCGTGGGGATGGTAAAGAAGAACGTTGTGCCGGAGCCCACCGTACTCGTCAGCCAGATGCGTCCGCCATGGCCTTCGACCAGGTATCGTACAATCGCCAAGCCCAGTCCTGTGCCCGACCCGCGCGTGCGTGCTTGATCGACTTTGTAGAAGCGCTCGAATATGCGCGCTTGATGTTCCAGCGAAATGCCCACCCCGTTGTCACGGATGGCGAACAACACCCACTCGCCTTCGCTGTGGTCGATGGGCATCCCTGCAGTCTCTGCTGATTCAGCCGGGAGTTGGATGACGCGAGCGCTGATATCGATGCTGCCGCCATCGGGAGTGAATTTCACGGCGTTGTGCAGCAGATTGAGTAACACCTGGCCGAGACGACCGCGGTCGACCATCACGGGCGCGATATCGTCGGCGTGATGTGCCTGGATGCTGATGTGGTGTGTTTCGGCCTGTGGGTGGATGCGTTCGATGGCCTGCGCAATCAGCGTTGCAGTGTCGTGTTGGGCATATTGAAGGGCGATGCGACCGGCTTCGATCTGTGACAGGTCATGCAGGTCATCCACGAGACGGGTGAGTGCGTCGACCTCGTCTGATATGCGCAGTGCCATGCGTTGGGCTATTTCTGGCGGAGGTTGACTGACGATGGTGTCGCTGAGGATTTTGAGGGCGGCCAACGGAGTGCGCAACTCGTGCGAGATGCTGACGATCATGTCGCGGCGGGCTCGCTCGAGCTGATTTATCTGCGTCACGTCCCTGATGAGCACCATCACGACTACATCGTCGCTGGGCAATACCATTGGTCGTGCAACCACACGCATACTCCGTGAGGGGTTCCGTTGGTGGAGTTGCATCTCGTCGTTGCTGCGTTTTTTGGCAGTGTCACGGACGAATTCATCGAGCTGGTGGTCGCGCACAAGGCTCATAATTGTCTGACCGTCGACCACGCCATCAATCCGCAATACGGTGCGTAATGCGGGATTGTGATGCAACACGACGCCGTCTGACGAGACGTACATGACGCCAATGTCGAGCATTTCGACGGCGATGTCATTGGGGAGGAATGGAGGAGGTTCGGGGGCGGGCGGCGGCGTGAGCGGAGCACGCCGTTCGGGCGGATTTTGCTGCCAGGTAATCACCAGCCAGACGATTGCTGCACCAGTGAACAACCACGGGTAGAGTGCATCGAGATTCATCGGTTACTCGCGTGTTTTGGGCACATCGAAGCGGTACCCGATGCCACGGACGGTCTGCACATACGCAGGAGTACTCGGATCGGCTTCGATTTTTTCACGCAGCCAGCGTATATGGACATCGACGGTCCGACCATCACCGACATAGTCGCCGCCCCAGACCCGTTCGAGTAACACATCACGGGATAATGCTAGCCCGCGGTTGCGCATGAGGCAGGTCAGCAGGTCGAATTCCTTCTGCGACAGTTGGACTTCGTCGGCATCGCGCCAGACGCGGCGCGAACCGGTGTCTAACTTGATGCCGCCGATGACGACGGCGTCGCGTTCGGTCGTCGGTTGGCGGTCACTGCGGCGGAGGATTGCTCGGACGCGAGCCAGCAACTCACCGACGCTGAACGGTTTGGTCAAGTAATCGTCTGCACCGAGTTCGAGTCCTGCGATGCGATCGACTTCGTCTTGGCGGGCGGTCAGCATGAGGATGGGAATGGTGCTCTCTTTGCGGAGCATGCGACAGACCGAAAATCCATCGAGGCGCGGCAACATGACATCGAGAATGAGGATGTCTGGCGCATCACGACGGGCCATTTCGAGCGCGGTCATACCGTCCCCGGCGCTCAACACGGTGTACCCTTCGCGTTCGAGGTTGTACTTGAGCGCCTCGGCGAGGGTGGCATCGTCTTCGACCAAGAGAATCGTCTGCATGGGCACCATTCCTTTGTATCGTCAGAGTGACCAGGTCACGACTGTCGATGTTATTCGGGGCGGATTCGCCCCACGCCGTCTGCGGCGTGCGTGACATAGATAGACGCGGTCCGACCGGTCGCTGCTAGGTAGGCTGCGGCGACTTCGTGCCGGAAGTGTTCGACCGCGCCGTTTTCGACCAAGCTCACCGTACAGCCACCAAAGCCGGCACCGGTCAAGCGCGAACCAAAACAGCCGCTGACCCGTTGTGCTGAGGCCACGAGCGCGTCCATTTCGGGGATGCTGACGTTGTAGTCGTCGCGCATACTGGCGTGCGAGGCATTCATCAGTCGTCCGAATTCAGCCACGTTCCCTGCTCGGAGTGCAGCAACGCCGTGGAGCACGCGTTCGTTTTCGCTGATGACGTGGCGGGCGCGCTGGAGCACAATGGATGGTAACGCCTGGCTGTACTGCTGTAGTTGTTGGCTGCTGACATCGCGCAGCGCTTTGATGCCGGGGAGTGACTTGCTCAGAATCTCGACCGCATGCTCGCATTCAGCGCGTCGTTGGTTGTAGGCAGATGCTGCGAGGGAACGTTCGATGTGGCTGTCGCAGATGACAATCGCAGCGTTTTCGGGCACACTGACGGCCTGATAACTCAGATCACGGCAATCGATGAGCAAGGCGTGATGGGCTTGCCCGAGCGTCACAATGAACTGGTCCATGATGCCGCAATTGACACCGACGAAGTGGTTTTCGGTGGCTTGTGCCATCAATGCCAATTCTTCGCCGAGGATGTTGAGATTATAGAAAAGTTGAAAGACGTATCCCGTGGCGACTTCGAGCGCCGCCGACGAAGAAAGACCCGCACCGCGAGGAACGCTACTCGAAACCACCAGGTCAGCGCCGTTGATGGCATGACCGGCGGCCAACAGGGCACGCACCATGCCGCGGATGTAGTTGCTCCACGGTCGCAATCCGCTGGATTCGATCTGGTCGATGCCGAATTCATCGGATTCGTTCAAATCGGCGGCAAACACCCGTACACGGCGATCCGTGCGGGCTGATGCAGCGATAAACGTGGCACGATCTATGGCTGCAGGAAGCACAAAACCGTCATTGTAGTCCGTGTGCTCGCCAATCAGATTGACGCGACCCGGTGCGCGCACCACCATACTCGGCGCATGTCCAAAATGGGTGGCAAAGAGTGCTTGGATGCCTGCTGCGTCAATCATATCCATGTTCTCCAATGTTCCAACTATCCACAATCTATTATAAGGAATTGTTATCGACGTGTGTGTGTAGCGTCAAATCCGTATCAACACTCATACGCTGCGCTTGCGCAGGACGCGACTCAATCCCACCATGAGTGCGATGAACATGACTGCGATCGCCACTGCGAGCAACGGATTGGTCGTGCTCAGGTCGCCGGCGACCGTCAGTACCAACAGCCCCGGCGCGACACCGACGACTGAACCAATCAGGTAGTGCCACCACAGCATCCGACTACAGCCGGCAGCAAAGGACACCACGGTGTAGGCTGGTCCCGGCAAAACCCGCAACAAAATCATCCCCGTGGGGGTAATGCGAGCACACAAGTCGTCGAAGGCGATCTGCTCGGCTGGCGATAATCGATCGCGCACCACACGTTGGCCCCAACGCCGCGCAATGGTGAACCCGACCAATGCGCCGATGATGTCACCCCCCACGGTTAGTGCAAAGCCCAACCAGGGACCAAAAACCAAGCCGGCACCGACTTGCAAGACCGTTGCTGGGACGACCGGCACGACGAGAATCACGGCGATGCCGGCGACGATAACCACCGCTCCCCAGATACCCAATGGGGCAAGCAGTGCACGCAATCCCGTGGGGGTCATATCGATGACACTGCGCAACCACCACAAGAGCGCGAGCAGCACGATTGCCAAGGCACCCAGCCAGATGAGGCGGCGGCGTGGCAGCAGTGTCGTTATCGTTCCCCATACCGAATTACTCACAGTGAAGCTCCATCTAGCGTGTCGTAGCGGTAGCCTTGGGCGACCAAAAACCGTTGCCGTTGGAAATTGTCTTCTATCTCACGCGTTTGTGTCGTCATCAATGAATAGAAAAACGCAGTCTCGCCCTGATGCACCCGCAACACGCGCCCGAGGCGCTGCGCTTCTTCTTGGCGCGAGCCATATGCCCCTGACAGCTGAATGAGTACCGTTGCATTGGGCAAATCGATTGCTTGGTTGCCCACCTTCGATACAATCAACCGCGCTGCCTGCCCGGTGCGGAATGCATCGTAGAGCGCCTGACGCTCTGCTTCGGGGGTATTGCCGGTCAACAAGGGCCACCCCGTCAGTGCAGCACACTGCTGAAGTTGCTCAATGTATTGACCAATCACCAAAATCGATGCGTCACGGTGCCGGTCTGCGAGTGCCTGGAGCACGGTCAGTTTGGCGCTGGCCATGGCCGCGATACGTCCGTATTGGCGCGGGAATGCAGCCAGATACTGCGCTCGTTCGGTGGCGCTGTGTGCCACAGTCACCGCGATGCACTGCACGGGGGCGATGTACCCCGCTTGCTCTAGTGTACGCCACGGGACCGTGTAGCGTTGTGGACCAACCAGGCTATAGACGTCGTTGATGTGGCCGTCTTCGCGCACCAGCGTGGCACTCAATCCGTAGCGGCGCAGCGATTGGAGGGCCGCGGTCGTGCGGAACACCGGCGCTGGCAGTGTGTGTACCTCGTCATAGATAATCACACCCCATTCGGCGTCGAGGAGTGCCTGTGGTGCGCGGATGAGTTGCTGGTACGTGGTCACGGTGACAGCTGCGAGACTCGCCTGACGCCGATAAACTGCCAGCGCAGCCGGTTCGATGGTCGTCGCACGGGCGACACTGTCGTGCCACTGCTGGGCTGCTGCCCGGCTGCTGGTGACGATGAGTGCGTGTTGCTCCAATGCCGCCACCAGTGCCACACCAATATAAGTTTTGCCACTCCCCGGCGGGAGCACTACCACACCGTGGCTACTCGCAAGGGCTGCGTCGACGGCGTGCTGTTGGTACGGGTAGAGCGTGATGGTGTCGTTCCAACGGACATCGAGTGCGGTGCCATGCCGCGTATCGGCATTGTCAATGACCGGCCAGCCACGGTGTACCAAGAGTTGCTTGATGATTCCTCGTTGCGCAGCGTCGATGCGGTAGCAGCCCGGCGCAAGTTCCTGACCAAACACGACATGCAGTCGCTCGTCTCGGAGTAACACCAACGCGCCGAGTGGGTCATGCACCACCAGCATCAGCGCATCCGGTTGCCCGGTCAACACGAGCGCCCCCCAGCGCTCCATCAGGGTGTTGATGGTCCGCAGGATGCGCGCATCGAGTGCTCCGCTCCACTCCTGCAATGCCGTGACCACGTCTTCGCTGTGCAATCCGGTCGCAGCGGCATTCCACAGACTGGTACGATCGAGCCGCGCCCGGACGTAGCGCCCGGTATAGGCGGTGATGCGACTGAACGCCTGGAGTGCCGTAATGCAGACGCGTGCCTGCGGATGGTCGGTGTCTATCAACAAATGCCCGTTGGCGAGGATGCTCAGCGGGAATGCACTCATGACACGCTGGCGGTATGCCGATGGCACGAGACGACGTGATCGTTGATCAGCCCTGTCGCTTCCATCAGTGCATAGCACATCGTCGGCCCGACGAAGCGGAATCCCGCCTGCTTGAGATCCTTGGCCATCTGCGTCGACAAGGGAGTGACCGTTGGGATGTCGGCATGGCGCTGGTAGCACGGCTGCTGGGTGCGGCCATCGACATAGCGCCAAAAATACGCATCTACGCTGCCGTGTTTGGCCTGCAGTGCGAGGAATGCGTGCGCGTTATCGATCATGGCACGGATTTTGGCACGATTGCGGATGATGCCCGGGTCGGCCATCAGGCGGTCGACATCGCGTTCGGTGAATACAGCGACCAGGCGCGGGTCAAACCCGGCGCAGACCATACGATACTGGTCGCGTTTGCGAAGGACGGTTATCCAGCTGAGGCCAGCCTGCATCGTTTCGAGCACGATACGTTCGTACCAGCCGTTTTCGCTATGCAGTGGCACGCCCCATTCTTGGTCGTGATATGCCGTATAGAGCGGATCGGTGCCGCACCAATGGCAACGCGTCGGTTCACTCATTGGGCGGGTCCAGCCGGATCAATTGCAATGGTATGCCCAGGGTCCGCGACCAGCGCGCGTGTCGGTACACACCGTACGTCAACATCGTTTATTTCTACAATCCAGTGCGGTCCTTCGTGGCGCCAGCGTACCTGCGTCACGGCTTGCTTGGGTGCAGCGCTGATGTCGGCAAGCAGCTGGGGTATTGCGACGGGGACGCTGCTGTGGGCATGAGTGACGCACAATACCGGCGCTTGACAGTGCTGGATCATGGCGGTGTGATCCGCTGCGCTCAACTGCGTTCCGGCTGCATGGAACGTCAGGGTTGCGATCGGCAATTCGTCGAACTTGCGCCACTGTATGGCGTGCGCTGTGACCCGCATCACCGCAGGGCATCCGAAGGTCAATGCGTCGATGACACAATCGGTGATGGCGTGCACCACCTGGTGTTGGTACGTATCGCTGGTTGCGGTGTAGGCGGGTGCGGTGCTCGTCCCACTGGCAATGATAATGACTTCGACCGGGGTAATGGGGTGCAGATTGATGTGGAATCGTACCGACGACAGGTCAATCCTATCTGGTTCGCGGATGTCACAGACGACAATCGCAAGCAGGCAATCCTCACCTCTGAAGCCGACGGCATGCACCATCAGTGGGGTTTTGATTGCTGCAAACGTCGCCTGAGCGGCACGCTCTGATGCATCTGGATTGATTGACCGACTGGCACTGCCCACAAACCAATCTGTGCTATTCATCGTCGCCCTTTGTCATTTGGTATGAATATCTGTATTTTACGCCGGCTGACCTACATTGCCAACGGTCCGTAGAGCCGTTCGAGCCAATCTGCATTACTGCGTCGCAGATCGTGCCAGACTTCCTCGACGTGCAGTGCATCTGGACCGAGTGGATTGCTCAACAGCGCCTGCATTGCTACCTGCTCATCGCCTTCGATTGCTGCGCGAATCGTCAGCTGCTCGTAGGATTTTACCTGACAGGTGAGTCCGTGCATGACCGCAGCCAACGGTGCCTGTCTGAGCGGATGTGCGCCACGCCGGTCAACAGTGCACGGTACTTCGACGACCACGTCGTCCGGCAGATCTGGCAGTGCGCCGTTGTTGCGTACATTGACGACGTGGGTTGCGCCATCACTGAGGTGGTGCGAGCAGATGAGCGCCGCGGCTGCGGTGGAATAATAGGCACCGCCGCGTTCCATCAGTTCGGCGGGCTTTTCACACAGATGTACATCGGCATAGCGCTCCAGCAAGCGTCGTTCGACGTCCATCACTACTTCGGCCCGCGTGGGCACGCCACTCTGTTGGTGCGCCACAATCGCGTTGGTCATGTAGAAGTAGTCGAGGTACCCACTAGGCAGCGCCTGGAGCATCCCAATGAGTTCTGCAGGCACATGCATACCATCCGCAACGCGCAATTCTGCCATGTGCTGTTCGAGCACGTGTGCGGTGACGTCGCTACCATTGACGGTGATGCGCCGAATCCAATTCAAGTGATTCAGGCCGACTTGTTCGATCTGTACGGATTGGGGGGCTACAGCGAGTGTGCGGGCGATGCCGCGTTGCGCGGTCATGGCGTTGTTGCACAAGCCGATGACCTGCACGCCGCCGTGTGCGACGAGTGCTTCGGTGACGATACCAGCGGGGTTGGTGAAGTTCACCAGCAGCGCATCCGGGCAAAATTGGCGCATATCGGCAGCAATGTCGAGCATGATGGGGATGGTCCGCAGGGCTTTGGCAAAACCACCCACCCCGGTCGTCTCCTGGCCGATGAGACCATGCCGGCGCCCGAGCAGTTCGTCACCGTGGCGCGCATTTTGGCCGCCCACACGCAGTTGCGTGATGACGTATGCGGGATTGCGTTGCAGCGCCGCTCGCCGATCTGCCGTGTCTTCGATAGTGAACTGGCTGCCATGATGGGCGACCATGCGCCGGCAAAAAGCGGAGACGACCGTTCGACGCGTCGTATCGGGATCGACCAGGGTCACGGTGGTCAATCCTAAGTCGGCGGCTCGGGCAATCAGTCCATCGATGAGTTCAGGGGTGTACGTGCTGGCACCACCAATGACGACAATGCGCATGAGAATTGCTCCTAATCACAAAAACGTAACGCTGCGGTGCACACAGCATGAACGTGGGTCGAAGTCATGTCAGCAGTTGTTTTCTGAGCGAAATCACATCTGATTATCATCTCCACATGACACTATATGTGGACGATTCATTGCGTTTTCATACCAAATATGGTATGATACCAGACGGTTAGCTCTTCTTTTCGTAAGAGAAAGTTGGTGTCGCGTGGATAAACCACACAGTCCACCCCAACAGAATCCCCAGAGCGAAAACGACCCGAATGTTGTTGCAATCCAAGCCGACATTGAAGATATTTTCCCATCTGGTGTAGCGCAAATCATCGACGAGATTCCTGACGAAGAGCTCGCACACATCGAAGCAGACGCCACAGCAGATACTGACAGTGATGTCGACGACTCTGTGCGACTCTACCTGCGCGATATCGGCCGTATCGACCGTCTCAAGTCCATTGTAGACGAAAAGAAACTCGCCTACCTCTATGAACTCGGTGTCACCGCGACCAAATACCTCGCCGAAATCCACAACGAGCCACACATCCCCGCAGCACTCGACGATGCAGCAGACATGCTGCTGACGACGACGATTGCGTCGGGTACGCAGGTCGAACGTTCCGTGACCGAATCGGCAACCGAGCAGGTCATGACGACCACCGAGTCCATAAAAGTCACCAAGACGCGCAGCCGCAGCGAACGGGTGACCATCACCAAAAACACTGTCAGCCAAACGACCACGATTCGTCCCCGTCCCGATTTGAACAGTGCATGGCTGGCAGCGGCGACAGAACTCATCCAGACTGCAGAATTCCGCGACGAGTTCATGGTTCGCCTGCACCGCATCCAAGATATCATCTACGTCTGTAGCTTCAACGTCGAGCCCAAGAACCTGATGCAGCATCCCATAGCGAGTGTCATGTTGACCGAAAAGCAGCCGGTCTACGACTTCTTTATGGCCGATGCGATTGAAGTCAAAATCGAGCCCATCGAAGGTGCCGAGCCCGCGCAAATAATGACCGCATACCTCCTCAATTCGTTGAATCGGACCGAAGCGCGCGTCTACTCGAGTCTGTGCGCAATGGTCAGCATCGCAGTCGAGAAGCTCGAAAAGAAGACGGAATTGGTTCCCGAAACGGGTGCAAAGCCATTCTCCAAAACTGATCAGCTCATGCGCATCTTGATTTCGTTTTTGTTCGCTTCATATGGCCCACATGACGGCGAAGAAATCGTCGAATCTGCTGGGATGCTGCGTATCTTCGCACGGATGAATGGCGAAATCCATTTGACGCGTGACATGCTTTTTGAGGCACTCGAATGGAACAAAGCTTCTGGCCAAGCAGCGCGTGAACGACTCATCAACGCCAACTTGCGGTTGGTCGTCTCGAATGCAAAAAAGTACCTCGGCCGTGGTATGTCGATGCTCGACCTCATCCAAGAGGGCAGTATCGGGTTGATGCGGGCCACCGAGAAGTACGAACCGCGCCGCGGCTTCAAGTTCTCGACCTACGCAACCTGGTGGATCCGCCAGGCTATCACCCGTGCTGTCGCAGACCAGAGCCGCACCATTCGACTCCCGGTGCATGTCGGCGAGACCATCAATCGACTGATGCGTACCGCTGCGAACATCCAACAACGCACGGGTCGCGATGCATCCCCGGACGACATCGCCGAAGAACTCCAGATGCCCGCCGAGAAAGTGCGCCGCATTTTGGATGCGTCACGGCAGACGTTATCGCTCGAGACGCCGGTCGGCAATGATGGTGACGCCAATCTCGCCGACTTCATCGAAGACTACCACGGTGCTACCCCCGCCGAAACCGCTACCCAAACCCTGCTGCGTGAACGCCTCAATGACGCGCTCACACGCCTGCCCGAACGCGAACGCCGCATCATTCAGTTGCGCTTCGGCCTCGAAGACGGGCGCTCACGCACCCTCGAAGAAGTCGGTCGCGAATTCGGCATCACCCGCGAACGCACCCGCCAAATCGAAGGCGAAGCGCTCCGCAAACTCCGTCACCCGGGCGTTGCCCGTGGGCTGCGCAGCTTCTTGGAATAGGCCAACGTACCTGCGAGCATGCGATACACACGGGCGAGGATACACGGGCGAGGATACACGGGCGAGGTATACCTCGCCCTTTTTCTTTTTCTTCGAGCAGGCGCAGCATACACCCCGCGGGCTGAGGGAATGCGGGCGGAATACCCGCTTCGCGGGGCATGACGGCCTCGCCCCTGTTCTGGATGGGCGCAAGATCAGTCCAGCGGGGAGGGATCTGGGAACGAGCGGGCAGGTCGTCTGGAACAGGAGCGGGCGAGGTGTTGGGAATAGGAGCGGGCGAGTACCCCGCTTCGCGGGGCATGACGACCTCGCCCTTTTTTGTGTCTGATGCCGGTGATGGGTGCGGGAATAGAGCGGGCGAAGTGTCCGGAATAGGAGCGGGCAAGGTCATATGAGCGGGCGAGTACCCCGCTTCGCGAGGCATACCTCTCCCTGCACATTGATACCTGATATACTATTGCAAGCAGCGACGTCGCTCAGACGGCGCTTTTTTCACATGATACAGGAGCGGACACACATGCAAATCTATCTCGATACCGCAAACATCAAAGAAATAGCCGAAGCAGCCAGTTGGGGCATTCTGAGCGGTGTGACGACCAATCCATCACTTGTAGCCAAAGAGACTGGCATCGACCACAAGACGTTGATTACCGAAATCACGAAGTTGGTCGACGGTCCCATCAGCGCCGAAGCAATCTCGCTCGACGCCGAGGGGATGATTCGCGAAGGCCACGAGTTTGCTACCTGGCACAAAAATGTCGTGGTCAAAGTACCGGTCACGCCCGAGGGCCTCAAGGCGGTCTATGCCTTGGCCAAGGCCGGCATTCGGACCAATGTGACGCTCTGCTTCAACGCCTCCCAGGCACTGTTTGCGGCCCGCGCAGGTGCCTTCATCATCAGTCCGTTCATCGGCCGTGTCGACGACATGGGCGCCGATGGGATGCAACTCATCAAAGAAATATCCGGTATCTACCGACTCCACGGCATCACGACCAAATTGTTGGCGGCATCGATTCGGCACCCACGCCACATCATTGAGTCTGCCTTGGCCGGTGCCGATATTGCGACCTGCCCGTTCAGCGTCATCAAGCAGAGTATGAAGCACCCGTTGACCGACAGCGGCATCGAAAAATTCTTGGCCGACTACAAGAACAGCACGAAATAAAGGTCTCGCAATGCCATACACCGCAGTAGATCAGCGATCCATCAACACGCTCCGCGCCTTGGCAATCGACGCTATCCAACAGGCAAATTCGGGTCATCCGGGCTTGCCGATGGGTGCCGCCGCAATGGCGCACGTGCTGTTTACGCGCTTTTTGTCATTCAACCCGCGCGACCCACACTGGCCCGATCGTGACCGCTTCGTGCTGTCTGCGGGCCACGGCTCGATGCTCATCTATGGCATGTTGCACCTGGCCGGATATGATTTGCCCCTCGACGAGCTCAAACGCTTCCGTCAGTGGGGATCGATGACGCCTGGACACCCCGAAGTGGGCGTCACCCCCGGCGTCGAAGTGAGCACCGGCCCACTCGGACAGGGTGCTGCCAATGCGGTCGGTATGGCCGTGGCCGAGGCATTCTTGGCGGCGACCTATAATCGCCCCGACGTCGCACCGGTCGACCACTACACCTACGCCATTGTCAGCGACGGCGATTTGATGGAGGGCATTTCGTCCGAAGCAGCGTCACTGGCTGGGCATTTGGGCCTGGGGAAGCTGATTTTCTTGTACGACGACAACCTCATCTCGCTCGACGGTCCGACGGCGTTGGCCTACACCGAAGACCCGATGAAGCGCTTCGAGGCATACGGCTGGCACACCCAGAAGGTCGCCGACGGTAACGACTGCGACGCCATCGAGGCGGCTATTCACGCTGCCCGTGCCGAGACAAGCAAACCGTCGATTATCGCAGTCCGCACGGTCATCGGATTCGGATCACCGGCCTATGCCGGCACCGCCCGTGCCCATGGCGAGCCACTCGGCAAGGACGAAGTGCGTGCCACGAAAGTGGCGTTGGGGCTTGACCCCGATAAATCGTTCGCTGTGTCGCCTGCGGTCACCCAGCTGTGGGCCGAAGTCGCGCGCCGCAATGCCAAGACCTACGAAGCCTGGCAGAAGCGCGCCACGGTCTATGCCGCGACCCATCCCGATTTGGCTGCCGGGCTCCGCAGCGCCTGGGACGGCACCTTGCCCGACGGCTGGAATGCTGACCTCGATACGATGTTTGCTACCAGTGCCGATATGGCCACGCGCGATGCATCGGGCAAAGTCATCGATGTGCTGCGTAGCCGCATTCCGTGGTTTGTGGGTGGCGCTGCCGACCTGGCAGGGTCGAACAAGACCCCCAAAATCCTCGACGGCAGCTTCCAAAAGAGTAATTATGCGGGCAATGTTATCTGGTTTGGTGTGCGTGAGCACGCGATGGGCGCCATGCTCAACGGCATGGTTGCGCACGGTGGCATCCGCCCGTACGGTGGGACATTCCTGACCTTCTCGGACTATATGCGCGGCGCGATTCGCGTGGCCGCCTTGTCGCACCAACCGGTCATCTACGTCTTCACGCACGACAGCATCGGCGTCGGCGAAGACGGCCCGACCCATCAGCCGGTCGAGCACCTCGCATCCTTGCGTGCCTTGCCCAATCTGCTGACCATTCGCCCTTGTGACGCCGCCGAAACGGCCGCCGCTTGGGAATTGGCTTTGACACAATCACACCGCCCGACGGCGCTGATCCTTAGCCGCCAGAAGTTGCCCAATTACGACCGGACCGTCTACCCGAGTGCCAGCAACGTCGCCCATGGTGGGTACATCCTGCGCGAGGCCAGCGGCGGCGTACCACAGGCGATTTTGATCGGGACGGGATCTGAAGTGTCGTTGGCAATGCAGGCCGCCGAGACACTCGAAGCGCAGGGCATCCCGACGCGAGTCGTCTCGATGCCGTGTACGACGCTGTACGATCAGCAATCAGCGGACTACAAAGCCCGTGTCTTGCCGGCTGCGGTGACGGTGCGGGTCGCGGTCGAAGCCGGGGTTTCGTTTGGGTGGGAACGCTATGTGGGTATCAATGGCGGGCTGGTCACCATCGATCGCTTTGGTGCGTCCGCACCAGCGACCGAGATATACCATCAATATGGCATCACCAGCGCTGCCATTGTGGCTTCGGTGCTCGCCCAACGCGGCAGGTAATCGTCCCTCCACGGCCGGTGCAGCGCCGCGGCGCTGCACCGGTTTTTCACATACTGCGTGAATAAGGGCCAAATACTCGTATACTACGGGTATAAACGCAATGCATCCCGCAAGGATGCAGACGCGTATACCAAATATTGTTTATGCTAAGGAGGACGTCGCATGACCATGCGCGGAGAGGCAACGTCGCCCATCGTATTGCGCAATGGCGTGGCGGTGACGATTCGACTATTGGCCGAGGATGATCGCGTCGCGCTGGCGCGGTTCGGCAAATCGCTGCCCGAGGATGATTTGTTATACCTCGAGGACGATCTCTCTGATCCGAATATCATCAACCGCCTCATCAATGCCTATGCCGCCGAAAACTGGCGCCAAATCGTGGCAATCAAGGATGATGGTGAAGTGGTCGGATACACTGCGGTGCGGAAGCTGGTCGGCTGGTCGTCACACGTGGGCGACATTCAGCTGATGGTCGGCAAGGAATTCCGGCGTTCGGGCTTGGGTACCGAAATGGCCAAGGCGATTTTCGAGGCTGCTCGCGGTCTGGGCGTCACCAAAGTCATCGTCGAGATGCTGGCGGTGCAGCTCGGTGGCCGGGCGATTTTCGAGCGGTTGGGATTCAGCCGTGAAGGGGTGTTCAGCAAGCACGCCCACGACCGGCACGGCAATCGGCACGACCTCGTGGTGATGGCTTATCACGTCATGTGAACAGACAGATAATCCCCCCGGAGCATGCGCTCCGGGGGGATTTTTGTGCAAAGATTAGGCGTTTTTGGTGGAGCGAATCACATCGAGGCCACCCATGTAGGGGCGCAGGACGTCGGGGATGGTGATGGTACCATCGGCGTTCTGGTAGTTTTCCATAATCGCAATCATGGTGCGTGGGACGCCCAGGCCCGAGCCGTTGAGGGTGTGGACGAATTCGGGTTTGGCGCCGGCTTCGGGGCGGAAGCGGATGTTGGTCGAGCGAGCCTGGAACGTCTCGACATTGGAGCACGAGCTGACCTCGAGCCACTCGTCTTGGCCGGGGGCCCAGACTTCGATGTCGTAGGTTTTGGTCGAGGCAAAGCCCATGTCGCCGGTGCAGAGCACTTTGGTGCGGTAGGGGATGCCCAGCAGGCGGCAGGTTTCTTCGGCGTCGAGGCGCAGTTGTTCGAGCTCGGCGTAGCTGGTATCGGGATGGACAAACTTGTACATCTCGACTTTGTCGAACTGGTGACCTCGTTTGATGCCACGGACGTCGCGGCCGGCGCTCATTTTTTCGCGGCGGAAGCAGGGCGTGTAGGCGCAGTAGTTGATGGGCAGCTGGGTGGCGTCGAGGATTTCGTCACGGTGGATGTTGGTCACCGGCACTTCGGCGGTGGGCACCAACCACAGATCTTCTTCGGCGTCGTGGTACAGATTATCGCGGAACTTGGGGAGCTGGCGGGCGCCGTAGAGGCTGAGTTCCTTGACGACAAATGGCGTGTAGACCTCGGTATAGCCCTGTTTGCCGTGCAGGTCGAGCAGCCATTGGATGAGGGCACGTTGTAGGCGCGAACCCATCCCTTTGAGGATGTAGAAGCGCGAGCCCGAGATTTTGACGCCGCGCTCGAAGTCGATGATGTCGAGCGATGTGCCCAGATCCCAGTGGGGTTTGGGGTCAAAGTCAAACGTGCGCTTGGTGCCGATGGTCTGGATGACGACGTTGCCTTCTTCGTCGGCGCCGACCGGTACGGAGTCGTGAGGCATATTGCGCAATTCGAGGATGGCGGCCAGCTGGGCTGCTTCGAGGTCATTGACCTGTTTGTCGAGGTCACTGATGCGGTCGCCGAGTAGGCGCATGTCGGCGATTTTGGTGTCGCGCAGGGCAGCGTCTTTGAGGGTGCTGATTTCTTTGGACGTGATGTTGCGATGGGCTTTGAGGCGTTCGACCTCGGTCAGCAGGGCGCGGCGTTGTTCGTCGAAGCCGAGGACGGCATCGATGGCAGCGGGATCGACCCCGGCGCGGGCGAGGCTGGCCTTGACGGCGTCGGTCTGTTCACGGAGCAAGCGGATGTCGAGCATGAGAAAACTCCTAAGCTGAAGCGAACGTGCGTTATCGGACGGAGCGGGTGGCGATGTTGGTACACGACCACGAGACCATTTTGCCGGCTTTGTAGGGTGCGACACCGTGGAAGGTGGAGGCGTCGCCGTCAAAAACCTGATCGATCCAGAGGCGGTCTGAATCCCAGAGGTTGAGGGTGTGCAGGTCGGCGACGGGAATCCACTCGAGCGCACCTTCGTCGTTGTGGGAGTGCACGTCGCCGGACCAACGGTCGATGCGAAAGACGAAGCCGAACCAGTCTTCTTCGTTTTTGCCGAAGCCGGGCCAGTTGAGAGTGCCGCGCAGAACCATGGATTCGACGGTGATTCCGGCTTCTTCCATCAGTTCGCGAGCCATGCCGCTGGCGGCGTCTTCGTGCGGGTCGAGTTTGCCCCCGAGGCCGTTGTACTTCCCGTAGTGGATGTCGTCGGGGCGGTTATTGCGGTGCACCATCAGGACGCTCTGACCATCGGGTGACATGATGTAGCCGAGGGTAGCGACAATGGGAGTGTACGGCATGGAGTGCTCCTACCAGTGTGCGGCGACGGGTTTGCCGGTGAGAATCTCGTCGATGCGGCGCAGGCAGCCGGGTTCTATGGCATCGTCGAGCTCATGAAAAACGCTGGGGTGGACGAAGCGCGCATCAGCCACCTCGATAGACCAGCGCGACGGGTGCGGGATGGTGAGTTTGGGTGCACGGGCAGCGACGGTGGTGACGGTGCAGGGATGGACGGCGTGGGCGCCGTCGCATTTGCCGTGGATATAGAACAGCTTGGCGGGGATATTGACGCCGGCTTCTTCGTGGAGTTCGCGGCGGCCGGCTTCGATGACGGGTTCACGTGGGATGACGCCGCCGCCGGGGAGGGTCCAGGCGTGCGGGCCGGCGCGGTGCCGCACCAGCAGAACGGCATCGCTGGCGTCGAGGATGATGACCCGCACGCCGACGAGGTGGGGTTTTCGCAGGGCCCAATAGACGTCCCGACCATAGCGCGCCATGATATAGAGAATACGCAGAATGAAATCCATGCGAGCGCTCTTTTCAGCATAAAAAAACACCACCCATCCGTGAAGGACGAGAGGCGAATGCCTTCGTGGTGCCACCTTCATTCGTCATCGGGTGATGACCTTGGTGCACGGTAACGGGTGCTGCCGATCCGAGTCATCCTCGGCCGCTCGGGAGTGGAATCGCTGTGTGTCCTGTATGCCTCGCACCAACCGGCAGTTCTCTGGTCAGGGGTGACAGCGACGTGGTTCCGTCATCGCGTTGTGACGACAGTATACGGTTTTTTGGGCGAGTTAGCAACGCACGGGATGAGCGGTGGTGCTGATGCGCAAAAATGTCGCGAAAAATCCACGTTCGTGGCGAATATTGTACGTACGTGAATTGACCGTGCTTTCTATTACATGCTATAGTCACACAGACCCTTTTTCAACATCCCACGTCGGGAGGCAGTGTATGGCGAATCAACTCAGACTGGTCATCGCAGACGACGAATCTATTATTCGGATGAATCTGCGCGAAACGCTGGTCGGCCTTGGATATTTGGTGGTGGGCGATGCCGGCGACGGCGTCAGTGCCATCCATTTGGCACGCGAGTTACGCCCCGATTTGGTCATTATGGACATCAAAATGCCCAAACTGGACGGCATTCAGGCTGCCAAAGTGCTCACCGAAGAAAAAATCGCACCCGTGCTCTTGCTGACGGCCTATTCGGATCGCGAATTGGTCGAACGCGCGCGTGATGCCGGTGTAGTGAACTACATCGTCAAACCGTTCCGCGAGGCAGAATTGTTGCCCGCGATCGAAATCGCGTTGGCGCGCTTTGCGGAATTCAATAGCATGGCGACCGAACTCGGTGACCTGAAGGACACCATGGAGACGCGCAAGCTGGTCGAGCGCGCCAAAGGTGTACTGATGGACACACAGGGGCTGAAGGAACAAGACGCCTTCCGCAAAATCCAACAACTGTCGATGAATACCCGCAAGTCCATGCGCGAAATTGCGCAGGCGATTTTGTTGACGGCCCAAATCGGCGAATAGTGCAGGACCATTCGGCGCGGAGTGAGCACAGCATATGAGCAACCCACGCGCGAAGAATTCATGGATGCGGCAACGACACCTGCTGAGGCGCTTGTTGCCGCATCTTGTCACCATGACGGTGACCATTGTCGTCAGTTGGCTGTGGTTCGGTCGTACGCCCCAGGCGTCGCTGTCAGACTATGTGGTGGCCCGTGCCAGTGCCACCGTGCAGCCAGATCGACCAATCGGTACCGCGACGCCGGTGATTGTGGTGCCTGTGGACATCACGCGCCAAGAACTCTTGGACGTCAGTGCACAGACCAATGCGCTGTGGAGTGCTATGTACGTAGCGCGCGCGCAGCTCCACGTAGCCGACCTCGAGGCTGCGGTAGCGGTCAATGATGGGTTGCGGGCGCAACAGTTGTTGTTGTCTTTGGATGACGCTTTGGCCATGGCCGAGGGTGTTGCGCCGGCAGAATACCGCGACCCGATTGCGCAGTTGCGGCTCGAGGCGATTGCCATCCGGCAGGATTTGTTCAGCCGACCCGATGGCATTGGGGCGCGCATCCAGCGCATCCGGCAGGCCTTGGTGCCCCTCATCGGGGCACCGGCAGCGGGTCGTTAGTGCCATTGGATGGTGTGCAGGTTGCGCAGGCGTTCGCCGGCGGCACGCATGGTTTCGACTTTTTTGGCGAAGCAAAAACGTGCCAACTGCGGCGCATCGGGATCGACATAAAACGCGGTGATGGGGATGGCCGCCACGCCGAGCTCGCTCACCAGCCGGCGGCAGAAGGTGCGCACATCGCTGACGCCCAACGGTTTGGTGTCGATGCTGATGAAGTACGATCCGGCGGCGTCGATGAGCGGCAACCCGGTCTGGGTCAGGATGTCCCGCAGGATGACGCGGCGCGCGCTATACTCGTGGACGAGCTGGGTGTAGTAGCCGTTGCTCTCGGCCTGCATCAGGGCCACTGCCGAGGCGTACTGCATCGGGGTCGAAGTGGCGAAGGTGACCCACTGGTGACTGGCACGCAGTGCGCCGTTGAGGGCAGCAGGGGCAATTGCCCAGCCGATCTTCCAGCCTGTCACGCTGAAGGTTTTGCCGATGCTGTTGAGGCTGATGGTGCGCTGCCACATGTCGGGGAGGCTGGCCAGGTGGATGTGGACGTGCTGGTCATAGACCAAGCGGTCATAGACCTCGTCGACGACGGCCAGGATGTCGTGGGTTTTGCACAAATCGGCGATCTCGGTCAATTCGGCCAGACTAAAGACCTTGCCGGTCGGGTTGTGGGGTGTGTTGAGCAAGAGCAATTTGGGCTTTTGGGCACAGGCAGCTGCCAGCACCTGGGGGTCGTAGTGCCAGACAGGGTTGGTGGCGGTGGGTGGGTGCAAGCGCACGGGGATGACGCGGCCACCGGCCATGATGATGTCGGGCACATAGGCGTCGTAGGCGGGTTCGAAGATGACCACTGCGTCGCCGGGATTGATGAACGACAACATCACGTCGCACAGGAGCTCGGTTGCACCGCTGGCGACGCTGACCTCGGCGAGCGGATCGATGTCCATCCCGGTACGGCTACGCCACATGGTGGCGACCGCTTGACGCAGACCAATGGTACCCGGCATGGGAGCGTACTGGTTGTAGTCGGCTTGGATGGCCTCGACAGCGGCGTTTTTGACAAAGTCGGGACCGGCGAAGTCGGGGAAGCCCTGACCGAGGTTGACGGCGTTGTGCTGGATTGCCAAGGCGCTCATCTCGGTGAAAATCGTCGTTCCGAAGCTCGCGATGCGGGATGCAGATGCAGGATGACTCATCGGTATTCTCGTGTAGTAATAGATGTAGCGCTATTATAGCCTGTCTGATTGGCTGTGACCGGCCGACAGCGCCAGAAGGAGCCCCCTATGTGTGGAATCGTCGGATATGTCGGGTCGCGGGCAGCTGCCCCGGTCATCATCGATGGCTTGGCCCGACTCGAATACCGCGGCTATGATTCGGCCGGCATCGCTTTAGTCAACCAGGGCACGCTGGACATTCGCCGCAGTGTGGGCAAATTGTCGGGCTTGCGGGGCGTGTTGGCAACGTCGCCAGTACAAGGCATGATGGGCATCGGGCACACCCGCTGGGCGACGCATGGCGATGTGACCGAACAAAACGCCCATCCCCACCGTGATGCCAGCGGCCGGGTGGTGGTTATTCAGAACGGGATAGTCGAAAACTACCTCGAACTCAAAAACGACCTCATCGCCGAAGGCCATACCTTTGTGTCGCAGACCGACACCGAGGTGATTGCGCATCTGCTCGGACTCCACTTCGCCACCACCGGCAATCTGGCCGAGGCGCTGCGGCGCACGGCGGCCATGCTCAAAGGGGGCAATGCCATCGTCGCGCTGAGTGTCGATGCACCGGGCACGTTGGTGGCGACGCGCATCGGGCATGCGGGCGGCGTGGTGATTGGGATCGGCGAGGGCGAGATGTTTGTGGCCTCGGATGTGCCGGCGATTGTCGATCACACGCGGAACGTCTGCTTCCTCGAAGACCACGACATCGCCGAGTTGACCGCGACCTCATTGGTCATCCGCCGCCCGGACGGAACGGTGGTCGACCGGCCGATTACGCGGTTGGCGTGGGACCCGGTGTCGATCGAGCGCGGGCCGTACAAGCACTTTATGCTCAAAGAAATCCACGAGCAGCCGCGCGTCCTGACCGACGTCTTGCGCGGCCGGATCGATCTCGAGGCAGGCACGGTGCGCTTGGACGATGTGCTGCTGGACGATGCAGGGCTGCGCGACATCTCGTCGATTGTGATGACCGCCTGCGGCACGGCCTGGCACGCCGCGCTTATCGGCAAATACATGATCGAGCAGATTGCCCGCGTGCCGGTGCAGGTCGATTACGCCTCAGAGTTCCGCTACCGCGAGCCGGTGCTCGATGCAAAGATGCTGCTCGTCGCCATTAGTCAGAGCGGCGAGACCGCCGATACGTTGGCGGCCATGGAACTGGCCCGCAGCGCCGGCGTGCGCACATTGGCCATCGTCAATGCAGTGGGCAGTCAGGCGACGCGGGTGGCCACGGCGGGATCGTTGATGTTGCATGCTGGGCCCGAGATCGGCGTGGCCTCGACCAAGGCATTCACGGCGATGTTGGTCGGGCAGTATCTGTTGGCGCTGCGGATTGCGCAGGCGCGCGGCGTGTTGACGCCGGCGACGATGCGACCGCATCTGCGGGCGCTGATTGCCTTGTCGAGCCAGGTCGGTGAAGTCCTCAACGACGGGACGGACTACGCCGCGCTGGCAGAATCGTTGCAACATACGAATAGTGCGCTGTTCCTCGGCCGGCAGCTGTCGTACCCAATTGCCCTCGAGGGTGCGCTCAAGCTCAAAGAAATCAGCTACATCCACGCCGAGGGGTATCCCGCCGGCGAGATGAAGCACGGCCCGATTGCGCTCATTGACGACCGCTTGCCGGTGATTTGTATTGCGCCGCAGGATGCCTCGTACGACAAGATGCTGTCGAACGTGTCGCAGGTCAAAGCCCGTGGCGGTCGCGTGATTGCCATCACCAGCGTGGGCGATGCGCATCTGGCCGAACAAGCCGAGGCGGTCATCACGGTGCCGGCCAGCAACCCGTGGCTGACCACGGTGCTGACATCGATCCCACTGCAGTTGCTGGCCTATGCGACGGCCGTGCGGCGTGGTGCCGATGTCGATCAGCCACGCAATTTGGCGAAGAGTGTGACGGTGGAATAGGTTACAGGTTTGAGGTTACAGTTTTCAGGTGAAGTGCCTTGATCTGATCACTGATCCCTGCACACTGATAACTCTGTTGCGCGCTCCTGCGATTTCTCTGCGACCTCTGTCGCGCTGTGGCTCTGCGTGATCGTTGTGTGGTATTGCGGGCGAGGGATTTCATTTGTGGCGAGGCATGCCTCGCCCCTACGGGGTACCCCGCGTGTTATCATAGTCACGTAAAAACATCACACAGAGTACGAAAACGCCATGTCAGAATTTCATAGCAATCCCATCCTCAATTCTCCCTATGCGGCGCCCAAGCGGCACTGGGAACTCGACGACAAAGGGCAACCGACGCACGACATCGTCGAACGGCGCCGCGGCGTGTCGTTCATCACGCCCATCCCGGCGGTACGGCCCACGGGGCGCGCTGCCAGCCAGGCAACGATGGACCTCAGCGTCTTCGACGATTCCAAAAACAAACAGCAGTACTTGAGCTCGCTCATCAACGAAGTGCGCAACGAAGTCACCGCCTGGCGTGCATTGCCGCCCGACAAATGGCATGTCACCCCGGCTACGGCCCAGTTGCTCACCTACTGGCGCAGCCACCAGTTCGAGAATCTGCGGCCGTTTTTCTGTCAGGTCGAAGCCGCCGAGACTGCCATCTGGCTCCACGAAGTCGCCCCGCACCACGCCAAAGGGCGCACCTGGCTGCAGCATCTGCGAAACGCCAGCGCCGATGCCAACCCAGACATTTTTCGCATTGCGCTCAAACTGGCCACCGGTGCCGGCAAAACCACCGTGATGGCCATGCTCATCGCCTGGCAGACCATCAATGCCGCCCGCGCACGCTCGTCCGAACGCTTCACAACGGGCTTCCTCGTCGTCACGCCGGGCATCACCATCCGTGATCGCTTGCGCGTGTTGCATCCCAACGACGCCGAGAGCTACTTCACCCAGCGCGAACTCGTGCCGCTCGACATGCGCGAAGAGATGCTGCGTGCCAAAATCGTCGTCACCAACTACCATTCGTTTATGTTGCGAGAAAAAATAGAACTCGCTCGCGGCAGCCGCGACCTGCTCCAGGGCAATGGCCCCGCCATCGACACACGTGAGTCCGCGGGTCAGATGCTCCAGCGCGTCATCCCCGATTTGATGGGGCTCAAGCGCATCATCGTCATCAACGACGAGGCCCATCATTGCTACCGCGCCAAGCCAAGCGAAAGCACACTCAGCGGCGAAGACAAAACCCTCGCCGAAGAAAACAACGAAACCGCGCGTGTCTGGATTTCGGGCCTCGAGGCAATCCAGAGCAAGCTCGACATCCTGACCGTGTATGACCTGTCGGCGACCCCGTTTTTCTTGCGTGGGTCGGGCTATGTCGAGGGCACGCTGTTCCCCTGGACGATGTCGGATTTTTCGCTCATGGACGCCATCGAGTGCGGCATCGTCAAGTTGCCGCGGGTGCCTATTTCGGACAATCTGTCCGGTGGCGAGATGCCCTTCTACCGCAATTTGTGGGAGCATATCGGCCCACTGATGCCGCGCAAAAGCAAAGCCAAAGAACGCACCGACCCGCAACAATTGCCGGTCCAGCTGCAGACGGCGTTGCAGGTGCTGTATGGCCACTACCGCAAAACGTACGACAGTTGGCTGGCCGCTGGGATTACCACCCCGCCATGCTTCATCGTTGTCTGTAACAACACCGCCTCGTCGCGCCTCGTCTATGAGTACATCGCGGGCTACGAATGGTCCGAGGCAGACGGCAGCAGCACCATCAAAGCCGGTGCGCTCGATTTGTTCAAGAATTACGACAGCCACGGCGAAGCACTCGCGCTACCCAACACGCTGCTCATCGACAGCGCCCAACTCGAGTCGGGCGGCGCGCTCGATCCGGCCTTCCGGGCCGCTGCCGGGGTCGAAATAGAGCAGTTCCGCACCGAGTATATCCGCCGTAGCGGCCAGCAGATTGCCGCTGCCGACATCGCCGAGGCAGACCTGCTGCGCGAGGTGATGAACACCGTCGGCAAACCCGGTCGGCTGGGCGCCAACATCCGCTGCGTCGTGTCGGTGTCGATGCTGACCGAGGGCTGGGACGCCAACACCGTCACCCACATCCTCGGCGTGCGCGCGTTCAGCACGCAGTTGCTGTGTGAGCAAGTCATCGGCCGTGCGCTGCGTCGCCAGTCGTATGACCTCAACGAGCAGGGCCTGTTCGACGCCGAATACGCCGATGTCTTTGGCATCCCGTTTGACTTCAGCGCCGAACCGGTCAAACCCAACATACACCCGCCGCGCGAGACGGTGCATGTCCGGGCTGTGGCCGATCGCACGCAGCACGAAATCAGCTTCCCCGTCGTGCAGGGCTACCGTACCGAGCTGCCCGACACCCAGCTCGAAGCGACCTTCAGTGCCGATACGCGCCTGACGCTGACGCCCGAACTCGTCGGCCCGACCCAGACGACCGACTCGGGGCTCATCGGCGAACACGCCGAATTGGGCATCGAAAATCTGCGCACCAAACGCTTCGACGAGGTGCTGTCGCACCTGACCGGCTACCTGCTGACCAGCCGCTACCTGAGCAACGGCAACCCGATGCCCAGCACCCTGTATGGCCAGCTCCGCTCAATTGTACGCAGCTGGTTGGATACCCAGGTCACCTACCACGGCGACACCCACTACAGCATGTTCTTTTACAAAACGCTGGCCCATCAGGCCTGCGAAAAGATGATGGTGGCCATCACCACCACCTACCGCGACACGCGCCCCATCCGTGCGTTGCTGGCGCCGTTCAACCCGACCGGGTCGACTGCCACGGTCAGCTTCACGTCGTCGCGTCCCTTGCGCTTCGATACCATTGCCCACGGCGACCCCAAATCACACCTCAACTACCACATCTGCGACTCGGGCTGGGAGGTGGCGCTGTGCCGGGTCCTGCAGAAGGATCCACGGGTCACGCGTTTTGTGAAAAACCACGGCATGGGCTTCAGCGTGCCCTATGTGCTGGCCGGGGTGGCACATCAGTACATCCCCGACTTCATCGCCCACATCGACGACGGGC
>CAMCVW010000037.1 GCA_945881915.1 Thermoflexus hugenholtzii JAD2
AGTCAGTCAGTCAGTCAGTCAGTCAGTCAGTCAGTCAGTCAGTCAGTCAGTCAGTCAGTCAGTCAGTCGGGGCGAATAATTATTCGCCCCGACTGACAAACAGACAATCAACAGACTGACAAACAGACAATCAACAGACTGACAAACAGACAATCAACAGACTGACAAACAGACAATAACAAACAGACTGACAATCAATAACAAAAACCCTCAGCGCATCGCGCTGAGGGTTAAATTGGCTCCTCGACCAGGACTCGAACCTGGAACCTACTGATTAACAGTCAGCCGCTCTACCATTGAGCTATCAAGGATCATTTGCAACGATTGAAAGTATAGCATGCAGGATATGGTACGTCAAATCGAATATGTATGCCCTGGATGCTCTCCTCCAAGGAGAGCATCCAGGGCGCACTGCCAGATTATTTTGTGATATCTGGAACGCTTAGGATAATGACGCGGCACTTTTTGCCGATCCCGACGTTGTTCCCATTTGCATCGATTGTTCCGACATCGAAATCGTTGTCGTTCGCAATTGCCAGCGTGGTGTTATCAACGATGGTCAGTCCTTCGACTTTTTCTGGCATGTTGCTCAGTTTTGAACTGTGGAACAGCAATGATTTTGCGACCGGTACGACATTGACATCCGTCGGCTCAGCGAAGAATTCGAGCGAGGTTGGCCCGTTTTGGTTGCTCCACACAGAACCGGCGATGTTGGTTGCCGCTGTCAGGTTGACACGGTATACAGCGAACGCCCAGTCTGTACGCTCAAGCACGAGCAGTGTTTCGCCGTCAATGGCTGCGACACCGGACAATTTCATTTCGGTTTGCTTCATCTTGGGGCGGGGATTGAACTCCGTTGAAATCTCTTGGCGATAGACATACTCACCCGTGACCGTTGCAGTAGGGATGTCAAATTTGACGATACGGGTTGTACGTGACCGATCGCCTGTGTTCTTGTCAGGTGCACTCAATGGACTTTGGAGGACAATGAAAATCGTTTTTTCGTCTTTGCTGATAGTCATTCCTTCGAAGCCACGATTGCCTTTGCGTTGCGCGTAGGCAGCGGGGAGTGCTTCGATAACCGGGTAATCAGCGCCGACCAGCGATACCCCTTTTGGTACGTAGCGTGCGAGCACCTTGCCTGCAGCACTGATGCGGACGAGAGAGGGGCGATATTCTTCGACAATCCAAAATTCCCCGTTTTTGGTACGTACGAGTCCTTCGACGTCGAGCCCGTTTGGATTGAAAGCCAGTTTTTCGGTGGCTGTTGCATTCCAAAATAACGGATCTGGACCATCAATGTTCGGCAATCCGGTAACTGGTTTGCCGCTTGCGGTGATGATGGGTACGTACTTTATGGGAGTAGCAACGCCATTGGCAATTTTGAGGTGGACGATGGTCGGAGTGAATTCTGGCGTCAATGCGGTATAGCGAACTTCGTCGCCGACGGTTACTTCACTGTTTGGGCCACGGTCCGTGACTGCCCAAAATTCGTCGCTGGCTGCACCGGGAGTATGGTAGAGGTCGCTGCCGATTCCGCCCAAAAGGAGGCCACGATCGTTGGCTATGGGTACTGTTGGCAGACCAGCGGCTTGTGCTTGACTCAGTGGCACATCAACGAGCGTCGCATCTGACACAACGGTCACCTGCGACTCCGCAGAGACGGGAATGATCACGGTGATGAGAGAAGCGAGGACAACCAGAATGAGACGATACAACTTCGACACGCAGACCTCCTTGTTTAGAAAAATTATCCATCGTTAGCCTAATTGATTGAGATTATTAAACGAAGGCGTTGTTGTTATTGTCTTGATAAGAAAAAAAGAAAAGATGATGGGTTCGTATCTCCGGTCTAAGCGCCTCGCAGACGCGCAGAGGAGACTATAATAGATACGGAAACTTCTGCAACTTGTATACGGGAAAAGGTGGACGAACGATGACTCCACAGGAACGCATCGCAGAACTGCGTGCCGCAATTACTCAATACGATTACAAATACTATGTGCACAATGAGTCCGACATTCCGGACGCGGTCTATGACGCACTAATGGACGAGCTGCGCCTCCTCGAGCAGCAGAACCCCGCATATGCCGATCCGCACTCGCCGACGCAGTCGATAGAAGTTCCGCTCGACAATACATTTGCCAAGGTCAAACACCCGCAACCGATGTTGTCATTGGGGAATGGGATGTACGAAGCCGAAGTCGATGCATTCCGCGATCGCGTCACCAAGGGACTCGGCACGCATGACGTCGCCTGGGTCGTCGAGCCCAAAATCGATGGACTAGCAATCGCCCTGACCTACGAAAACGGGACGCTCGTGCTGGCTGCCACCCGCGGCGATGGCGAGACCGGTGAGGACGTCACGAGCAATATCAAAACCATCAAAACCATTCCTTGGACGCTCAGACCCAACGGGGCAACACCAATTCCCCGACGCCTCGAAGTGCGGGGAGAAGTCTATATCCCCAGTGCAGAATTCGACGAACTCAACGCACGATTGACCGCAGCAGGTGAAAAAACCGCAGCCAATCCGCGCAATGCCGCATCGGGTTCTCTGCGGCAAAAAGACCCACGCATCACCGCCAGCCGACCACTGCATTTTTTCGCGTACTCGATTGGACCGGTCGACGGTCAATGGCCCGATACGCAATGGGGCACACTCCAGGCGTTGCGCGCATTTGGATTTGCAGTGAACGACGATGCACGCTGGTTCGCCACATATGCCGAGGCGATGGCCTATGCAACCCAGTGGATGACCAAACGCGATGTGTTGGCATACGAAGTCGATGGGGCAGTGCTCAAAGTCGACAGTCTGGCCCAGCAGCGCGAGTTGGGTGTTGCGGGGCGTGACCCACGCTGGGCGCTGGCATACAAGTTCCCCGCCCGTGAAGCGACAAGCATCCTCAAAAACATCATCGTCAGCGTCGGTCGCACCGGGAACATCACCCCGGCTGCCGAAATAGCGCCCGTCCAGCTCAGCGGCGTGACCGTCAGCAACGCCAGCCTACATAACGCTGACCTCATCAAAAAACTCGATTTGCGCATCGGCGATACCGTGAACCTCAAGCGTTCAGGAGATGTCATCCCATACATCATTGGCCCAGTCCTCGAAAAGCGGAATGGCACAGAGCAGCCATGGCAAATGCCCACCCACTGCCCGTCCTGCGGCACTGCGTTGGTTCGCGAAGGGGAAGAAGTCGCATGGCGGTGCCCGAACGTGGTCGGCTGCCTCGAACAACGTAAACGCCGCATCGAATACGCCGTCTCACGCGAGGCACTCGATATCGTCGGCTTCGGCGAAAAACAAGCGGCACTCTTGGTCGACCGCGGGTTGATTCATGATGTGGCAGATATTTTCGCCCTCGAAGGGGATGACTTTGTTGGTCTTGAAGGTTTTGGGAAAACAAAAATCACAAAATTGATTGAAGCTATCGCAGCAGCCAAACAACAGCCGGTCAACCGAGTCCTGATTAGTCTGGGCATCACACTGGTCGGAACGACGGTTTCGCAGTTGCTGATGCAACGCTTTGGCAGTGTGGCGGCGTTGGCCGAGGCCACCGCAGCAGACATTGCGGCCATCGAACGCGTCGGGCCGGGGATTGCCCAGAGCGTCACGGAATTTTTTGCGATTGCCGAGAACCGTACACTCATCGACAAACTCACGGCAGCAGGGGTCCAGACCAGCGGTGGAGCCGCGCGGGAGGCGACGAGTAGCGCGTTAGCAAATATGGTGTTTGTCGTGACAGGCTCGTTTGTTGGCATGAGTCGTGAACAAGCCGAGGCACTGATTGCCGAACATGGTGGGAAGACGACCGGTAGTGTCTCGAAGAAGACGACTGCTGTTTTGGCAGGCGCGGAGCCGGGTGCGAACAAGACGAGCAAAGCAAACGAATTGGACATACCCATTATCGACGAGGCTGCGTTGCGCCGGATGATTGCCGGTGAAAGCGCGCACCAAGAGGGGAATTGAGATGACGACGATACGACCAGACATATTCCGGGCCTACGACATCCGCGGAATCGTTGGTGCTGATTTGAGTGCCGATGTCTACGAACAATTGGGTCGTGCAGCTGGCACGTTGTACTCAAACCGCGGCAGTCGGCGGATTGTCGTGGGGCATGATGCTCGACTGACGTCGCCGAGCTTTGCTGCGGCCCTGATGCGCGGATTACAGGCAAGCGGCTGCGATGTCGTCGACATCGGTATGGTGCCGACGCCGGTCATGTATTTTGCGGTGGATTACCTCAAAGCGGATGGTGGCGCCGTCGTGACTGCCAGCCACAACCCGCCCGAATTCAACGGCCTCAAAATGCGTCATTATGAGCCACAGTACGGCGGAGTCCCTTTTTCGAGCGAAGAGGTCCAAGAAGTCGGTCGCATTGCCATCAGCAATGCTGTGCTGACTGGGAATGGGTCGTATAGCCGCGTCTCGGTCGACGATGCCTATGTGGCGCACATCGCAGCCTTGGTGACGTTACCACGCCGGATGAAGGTCGTCGTCGATGGCGGGAACGGCGTCGCTGGTCCCTTGGCGGTGCGTGTGTTTGAGCAATTGGGATGTGAAGTGGTGCCGTTGTTCATCGAACCGGACGGCACATTCCCCAATCATCATCCTGACCCCCTCAAAGAAAAAAACATGCGCGATTTGATGCGTGTTGTGCGCGAATCTGGCGCAGAACTGGGTATCGGCCTAGACGGCGATGGCGATCGTCTAGGGGTGGTGGATGATCAAGGAACGATGGTTTTTGCCGACCGATATATAATTGTGTTGGCACAGGCCGCCCTCAAGAACGGTCCCGCGCCGATTGTATTCGACGTCAAGTGCAGCAAAGTGCTTGCCGATGCCATTACCGCCTTTGGTGGGACGCCTGTTATGTGGAAAACAGGATACACCAATCAGTCTGCCAAAATGCGAGAACTCGGTGCCCCGGTGGCAGGAGAACTGAGCGGCCATGTCTTTAATAATCGACCGGGGCACAGCTTTGATGACGGGACATTTGCCGGCTGCTGCCTCATTGAAGCTATCATGGCAAGTGGCACCACATTGTCACGCGCACTCGCGCCCTTCCCTGCGTTGGCTGAGGTACCCGAAGAGCGGATCGAACTCGACGATGTGCGTAAGTTTGCCGCGGTCGAATATGTACGGCGCAAATTTGCCGCCACCCATACGATTATCGACACCGACGGGTTGCGCATCGACTTTGGTGACGGCTGGGGGTTATTGCGCGCCTCGAATACCGAACCCGTCATTACCACCCGCTTCGAAGCGGTGACCGAAGCCCGGGCGGCCTACATCCGTGACCAACTGCTCGGTGCGCTAGGTGAATACACCGCCGGTCTGGACTAACCCTGTGCTGCTTGCCCGGAATACATAAAAAGGAGCGGACCATGCTGAGTATCCGCAGACGCCTATCGACACTGTCCCATCTGGTCAAACCATTAGCGTTGGCCTTTTTGGGTTGCGTAATTTTGGCCTTGGGACTCGGGTATGTGATGACCCACCTCTACCGGACGATTACGTTACCGCCTATTTTCTACTACCTGACGCTCCAATTTGTTGATCAGTTGTGGCGCGGTGTGTTGTTCCTGCTCCTCGGGGTTGGGACGTTGAGCACCGGCATCTGGACGCTGAGCGACAAAGTCGTCATCCCCATCGCCGGTCAAAGCCAGACCGAGGAAGTGTTGCTTGACTACCGGCGGGCTGACCGGCCACCGCGGTTGGCAGTCCTGTCTGGCGGCCCCGGGATGTTGGTACTGGCGAGTCTGGGGCGCAGTGTGGATGCGATGACCTGCATTACCCCCGTGCAGGATCCAGTGGCGTACTACTATCGTGCCTCGAGCATGTTCCAGTTCGAAAAAGTCGTCTTTGTGGTGCCCACGCCGCAACCCATCCAGGTTACGTTTGTGCTCGACAACGGGGAACGGGTACGCCCCAATGATCGGATTACCCACAACGAGCAATACGCGAATCGGTCGGTGGTCGATGTGCAACTCGACACTTCAGGTGGTGATGTGCTCATGGTCACGCGGCAAACCCTCGATGCAATTGCGTCTGCCGATGCGATAATCCTCGGCCCGGGGAGTTTATTCGAGAGTATCATTCCGAATTTACTCATCCCCGAAATACGCCAGGCACTGAGCAATAGTCGGGCAAAAAAAATCTACATCTGTAGCATCATGACCGAGCCAGGCATGACCAGCGGGTATACGGTGGGCGATCATGTGCGCCAGATTGTGCGCTACGGCGGATTTGCACCAGATTATGTGCTTGTCAATGCGCAACGCGTCGATGCAGAAGTGCAACGCATCTATGCCGCAGCCCACCAGATGCCGGTCTATCTCGCTCCTGAGGAGTACGAAGAGACCATCGTGCAGGGCAGCGATCGTGGTGCCGGGAGTGATGTCGTGGTCGAAGGGGCAGTGGTTGTCGAAACAGATTTGGCCACGGCCGTCGTCCAAATGACCGCTTCGCTCGAAGATCCGACCAAGAGCCGCACCGTGCGCGTGCTGCGCCACGACCCCGATAAAGTCGCTGCGGCGATTCAAATGTTGTTGCGACGGGGACGCTAACCGATGGACCAGACGATTTTGTTGTTCGAAGATGAGGGCTACCGTTCGTTGTTGCCACTGACGTATACACGCAGTGCGGCAGACATTCGGTGCGGCATCTATACGCTTCGTGAACGGCTGACGCGGTTATACGACCACGCACCCAACGCCTTGACGCGCGCCTACCTCGCCGACGTCTATGGGTCGGGGCGTTGGCCGCTGCAGGTGCTCGCCAACAATCAACCGATTGTACTGGTCAACAGTCGATTGGTTGACTGCGCTTGTCTGGCGCAGGTGTTGGACGCGCCGATTGGGACAATTATCCTCAGTGACGACAACAACACTGCGCGGAGTGGTGGAACGTTAGTCGCAGCCCGGCTATCGCCGAGTCTGGCGAGTGCGGTTTTTGCGTACTTGCTCGAACAGAATGCGCAATATGCCATCGAAGAACTGGTTCGGTTTGGGAATGTCATCCATCAACGCCCAAAGATGCTCAACTTCCCGTGGGACATCATCGACTACAACGCCGAAATGATCGGTATCGATGCCGAGCTCCGCGACGTGAGTACCATGATTCCTGCACTGCAGCACCCCGATGCGGCGCTGTGGCAAATGTATGCCCCGGAGCGCATCTACGTTGATCGCAGAGCCCGCATCGAGGGCCCGGTCGCACTCGATGCCCGCGACGGCGTTATTGTCATCGGAAATGCGCGGGTAGAACCGTTCAGTCTGATTCAGGGGACGGTGGCGATTCATGACGGTGTGCTCATCTCGGGCGCACGGGTCCGCGGCGGAACGACCATAGGTCCGGTATGTCGAATTGGTGGCGAAATAGAAAACAGTGTTGTACAGGGCTACAGTAATAAACATCATGACGGCTTTTTTGGGCATTCCTATTTGGGTGAATGGGTCAATGTCGGGGCGATGACGACAACCAGCGACCTCAAAAACACCTATGGCACCATCAAGGTGACTCTGGATGGATATGGGCAGGTTGACAGCGGACGACTCAAGCTGGGCTGTTTTCTCGCTGATCATGTCAAATTAGGGATCGGCGTCCATCTGAATGGTGGTTCCGTGGTGGCGACGGCATCTAATATTTTTGGGACACATTTTGCGCCAAAAACCATACCTGCGTTCACGTGGGGTGGGGAACGATTCCGTGAGTTCCGTATCGATCGCATGATCGAGGTGGCGCGCAAGGTGATGAGTCGGCGCAATGTGACGATGACACCGGCGCAGGAAGCGATTTTGCAGCATGTATTTGCAGTCACGAGTAGTGACCGTGGCGATCAGGACGAAGATATCTTTGGATGATTGCAGTGTGAAAGCGAGTCCCCCATGCATATGGTGATTATGGGCGCAGGGCGTGGGCTCATCAATACGATTCGGGCGGTCAAACCATTGGCCAAACGCATCACCGTGGTGGTCTCGAGTAGCAATGACACGGGGATCGACGCATTGATTCGGCGGATGGGTCCATTCCCTGGCGCAGCAGTAGCCCTACAAATCATCCAACTCTTTGGTACCGATGCGTCCGCCGGTCGATTGATGCAACTGGTGTTCCCGCCGTTTGGTACCCCGTACGATAACGTGCCGTTTGCAGTGTTTGACACCATGGCGCACGCCCTGACCAGTGGTTCGTTGAGCGACGCATTGCAGCGGTTACGCAATATCCTCCACTGTGAACTCGATGTCCTCCTCGCAACAGAGCAGGTGCACGATGTCCTCGTACGCGGTGACGGCATACAATCCGAACGGAGCAGCCTGTACTTCAATCGGGTGCACACCAGTGCGGTCCAAACGCTGACGCTCGATCCGCCCGTCGTCGCCAATCCCGCCGTCATCCAAGCACTCAAAACGGCGGATGCCGTGCTCATTGCGCCGGGTGCGTTGTATCGTGATGTACTACCGACGATTCTCCCCGACGGAATCGGCGAAACACTGCGGTCGATTCGTGGTCGTGTGTTGTGTATCGCCGGTTTGACGACGGTTCCCGGGCACACCGACGCGTTCCGCGCCGTCGACTACGTGGCACGCATCGCCCGTACGGTGGGACGTGGCGCCATCGATGTCGCGCTCATCAATACCCAAGGGTACAGTGCCGAAGAACTCGCCGTACTCAGATCTGTGACGACGACCCCATTGCGGTACGAACCCGCCGACCGTGAAGTGCTCGACGCACTCGGGGTGGTGTTTGTCGGTCGGGCAGTACGCACCGCGACCCGCACGGACGGGAGCGCGGATGCAGCGTCCTTGGCGAGTCATGATGAACGCGAGCTGCGCATGGGATGTATGATGGCACTCAAAGAAGGCGTCTAATCGTACTCGTTGGTTGACCATGAATGTACTTTTTATTTGACGAAAAGGATCCCTCGTATGCACGACCCACGCATCGACCGTTTGGCCGAGGTATTGATTCGCTACTCACTCAACGTCCAACCCGGGCAACTTCTGCGCTTGCGTGGGCCGGCGAATGCTGCACCGCTGGTGCGGGCGTTGTACCGCGAGACGACCAAGGCCGGCGCACACCCGCTGCTGCGGCTGACCCTCGATGGCCTGGACGAAATCTTCTATCGCCACGCCAACGCCGAACAACTCGCCTATGTGCCACAAGTCACGCGCAACGAAGTCGAAGCGATTGACCTCGATATGTACATCATCGCCGACGAAAACACCCGCGGCCTGAGTGGCATCGACACCGAAAAAATGGCGCAGCGCCGGGCGGCCCTCAGCCCCATGTCGAAGCGTGTGATGGAACGCACGGCAGATGACGAAATGCGCTGGTGTCTGACGCTGTTCCCCACCAATGCCTTGGCCCAAGAAGCCGAAATGTCGTTGTCGGACTACGCGGACTTCGTTTTTGCAGCAGGCAAACTCGATCAACCCGACCCGGTAGCCGCTTGGCAGGCACAGCGCGTCGAACAAGACCGCTACATCCAACGACTGTCTTCTGCAGAACACATCCACATCGTCGCCCCTGGCACTGATCTGCACTACTATGTGAAGGGTCGTACGTGGGTCAATTGTGCCGGTGATCGCAACTTCCCCGACGGTGAAGTCTTCACCGGTCCCGAAGAACAAAAAACACATGGAGTGATTACCTACAGCTTCCCTGCAATCTATATGGGGCGCGAGGTGTCAGGTATTCGCTTGGAATTTGAAGACGGAAAAGTGATCAAAGCCACCGCCGACAAGGGTCAAGAACTGTTGGATTCACTCTTGAACATGGACGACGGGGCACGTCGATTGGGTGAAGTCGCGTTCGGAACAAATTATGGCATCCAACGCTTCTCCCGCGAGATATTATTCGACGAAAAAATCGGCGGGACGATTCACCTCGCCCTCGGTGCAGCCTACCCCGAAACAGGCTGTACCAATGAATCAGCACTCCATTGGGATATGATTTGTGACCTCCGTCAGGGCGGCGAAGTCCGTGCCGACGGACAGGTGATTCATCGTGATGGGCGCTTCGTCTAGCATGTACAGAGAGGCCGGCTGCCGTATGACTATCGATGCAACGACACATCCATTGACGGCTGCTGCATTCGCCCGTATGGATGCAGACGAGCACATCGAACGTATTCTGCGGATGGACGCCATCTGGGCAGGCATTCGTACCCGTGTGGCTACTGGGCAACAGATGGCTGTGCCGCAGGTCTGGAGCGAACTGACTCCGACCCATTACGCGGCTACTGCACGTACCTCGTGCTGGCAGGGCGATTTGGTCTATGCGGGCTCGGGGTTGGGGCTTTTGCACGCGTACGAAATGGCACGGCTCGGCTGGCGTGTGCTGGTGTTTGATCGCGGCGAAGTGGGCTGTGTCCATCGCGAATGGAACATCTCGCGCAGTGAACTGCAAGTGCTCGTCGACGGTGGTGGCTGGACGTGGGCGGAGCTCGACGGTGTCATCATGAACGAGTACCAGGACGGATTAGTCCGTTTTTATCGAAAAAACGAAGCCGTGACCTTGCATTTGCCGGAAGTCCTCAACATCGCGTTGGACGCGGGAGCGTTGCTCGCATTGGCGCGCCAAAAACTGGCTACCTTGGGAGTGGATATCCGCGATTTCAAAACGCTCGACGCAGTGCACGTGTCGACCGATGCGCAGCAACCGGCGTTGGTGCGTGTGTGCGGCACGGATGGAACGGTGCAGACCTACATGGCGCGGGTCATCGTCGATGGTATGGGGACAGTGTCGCCGTTGTCGTTGCAACGCTTCGCCGGACGCCCGTATGCGGGAGTTTGTCCGACGGTGGGAACGGTGGCGACGGGCTTCGTCGAAGGTGAAGCGCCGGAACTGCACGATCGTCGTGTGGGCGATATTTTGTTGACCGTGAGCGATGCACAACGCACGCAGCAATACATGTGGGAAGGGTTCCCCGGGCGGGGTGACGAACTGACCATCTATTTGTTTTATTACGACACGCTCATCCGGGGAAAACCGCTGGGGCGACCTACCCCGAACCTGCTCGATTTGTTCGAAGACTATTTTGCACTGCTCGAGACCTACAAACCGAGTAATGGCGCGGCGCATCATCACAAGCCCGTATATGGCTACATCCCTGCCCGGCATTCACTGCAGCGAAACGAAGCGCCATTGTTGCGGGCAGTACTCCCCATCGGGGATGCGGCGGCGCAGCAGTCGCCGTTGACGTTCTGTGGGTTTGGGTCGCACGTGCGCAATCTGCGCCGTACTACAGGGATGTTAGATGCGGTGTTGCGGGTCAATCTGGAGCAGAGCGATGCACTGCAATTGGTGTCGCCGTTCCAAATCAATGTATCGCTCAACTGGGTATTTAGTCGCTTCATGCAACCGTGGGGAGAAGCAGATGCCGATGTGAATCAGTTGCAGCATCACTTCATGGCTGTGTTGGAGCGCTACGGGACGACCTTTGCGACGCGCTTCTTCCGCGACGAAATGCGCTGGAGCGATTATCACAAAATGATCCTTGGCATGTTTGTTGCGTACCTGCCCATTGTGGGCATCGCGGGGCGTGTGCTGGGGTGGCACACCATCCAATGGATTGCGGATTATCTGCGCTTCACATGGGCAGGTGCATTGGCTGCGGCGGGACGGATGGTCGGTGTGACCACGCTCGAACGGATGGCAGCGGATTTGCCGGTGCGCTGGAGGCTGCGCCTGCTGGCGCTTGTCGGAGAATGGCGCGTGATGGGCTGGGACCGCTAGCGGGCAGCCCAGCACAGCCCTGCCGTCTTTTGGCATTGCCGTCGAGTGCAAGGAATGTACGCGTCGGGACGCACATATGTACGTCTGACGGGTTTTTTTACCGAAAAAGCGTGCTCTATGGGCCTCCCGAGCCATAGAAAATTAGCCGCATGACCTGCGTGTCACGCGGCGCTTGTGTTTTTGGGATTGGGAGTTAGGCGTCGATGACGGCTTCGAATTGACGGACCTCGTCTGCTACCACGGCGAGACTCCCTTCCCAGAAGGAGCGCTGGGTGATGTCGATGCCCATGGTTTGTGCGAGTGTGGCCGCGTCGTACTTGCCGGTATTGCTGAGCAGTTCGTCGTAGCGGCTGGTGAAGGTGCGCGGATTATCGAGGTAGATCGCGTAGAGGCCCTGGCCAAAGAGTTGACCGAACATGTAGGGGTAGTTGTAGAACGAGCGGCCGGTGCTATAGTAGTGGCCTTTGACGGCCCACATGTAGGGGTGCAGGGTCGCTTCGGTGAGTCCATCGCCGTACGTCTCGCGCTGAGCTTGGAGCATCAGGGAGCTCAATTCGTCGGCAGAGAGCTCGCGGTTTTGGCGTTGTTCGAAGACGCGGGACTCGAACAAATAGCGGCTGGTAATGTCGACGACGACCTGGGTAGAGCGTTGCAGCGACGACTCGAGGATTTCGATTTTGCCGTTGGCGTCGGCGTGGGCGAGGGCGGCGTTTTGGGCGAGGGTCTCGCAAAAAATGCTGGCCGTCTCGGCGAGGGTCATCGGGGTATCGCGGTTGAGCGGGGTTTGGTTAGCCAGATTGAGGTTGTGGTAGGCGTGGCCGAGCTCGTGAGCCAACGTCATGATGATGCCGATGGAGGGTTTGTAGTTCATCAGGATGCGTGATTCGTCGCGTTGCAGGCCCATACAAAAGGCACCATCGACTTTGCCGTGGCGTGGTTCGGCGTCGATCCAGCCGTCGGTGATGGCGCGTTGGGCGAATGCACCCATGCGGGGTGAATAGGCGCTAAATTGTTCGACGACGAACGAACAGGCTTCGGTGTAGCTCCAGCTCTTGCTTTCGGCGGCGACCGGCGCAAACAAATCATACCAGGGCAGGCTGGTGCGGGCACCTAAGCGGCGCGCTTTGGCTTGCAAATAGCGGCGGAAGTAGGGGAAGCTGTCATGGGCGGCGCCCAGCATGGCATCGAGGGTGGCCCGGTCCATGCGGTTATCGGCCAACGAGATGTCGATGGGATTTGCGTAGCCGCGCCGTTTGGAGAGCGTGTTGACCTCGCCTTTGATGGCATTGAGGGCCATAGCGAGGGGCGTTGTGTGCACCTTCCAGGTAGCCAATTCTGCCTCGTAGGCAGAGCGGCGTGACTCGCTGTCGGCGTCATAGGCCATGGTACGAATAGTGCTCATGGGGACGTCTTGGTTGTCGTAGCGCACGCTGATTTGCGAGGTGGTGGTGCTGTGGAATCGGGCCCAGGCGCCACCGCCGCTGACGTTGAGCTCTGATGCGAGCGCCTCGGCCTCGGGGGACATCTGATGCAGGGCGCGCCGGCTTGCTTCTTCGAGCATGAAGCGATGTTCGGCAATGTATGTGGATTGTGCCGACAGGGTGGGAATATCGAGGCAGCCGGCCCAGGCAGTCAACCGGGTCGAGAGCTGACTGACGCGCACCGCACGACTGCGCAGTTCGCTCTGTTTGGCTTGGGCGACATCGTCGCGGGAATTGGTGCTGACGAACTGATGGACGTAGGCGTTCATCGTGCGGAATTGCTCCGACAAGCCAGCCATGTGCTGGAGGATGCGTTCCACCGTCGCGGCGGGAACGATCTGGGGATGGTCGTGCTTGGTGACCTGCGTTTGATCGAAGTCGCAGAGTGCGGCATCGATGGCGGCGTCGAGTGCCGTGCGGGCGTGGTCGAGGGCGGTGTCGGTGAGCGAGGCAAATGGGGTATTGGTACGCCACTGCGGTAACGGTGTCATATGTTCCTCGTTGGTGTTAGGCGTCGACAGATTGTTTGGGGTATCATAGCAAAGAACATCCCTCAGAGGAACGCCGAAGGGAAGCGACAGAGGACCGATATGCCTATTACCACTATCTTGACCCCACCAATTATCACCCGTGACGGTCGACTGATTACGATACGGCTCATTCGATCTGATGACAAAGACGCATTGCTGGCGTTTGGGTCAGCACTGCCAGAAGAAGATTGGCTGTACCTCGAGAGCGACATGCGCAGTGCAGACACGGTTGCCCGACTGGCCAACGCACAAGGCGCAGAACATTGGTTGCAAGTCGTTGCCGTCGACGGTGAGCGCATCGCTGCCTACGCGTCGATCCGCATGCAAGCAGGTCGGTATAGTCATGTCGCTGCAGTGCAGATGGTGGTCGGTGAGGATTGGCGCAGGCAGGGGTTGGGGAGGGCGATGGGGGCAGTGATTGTGGCCGAAGCACAGCGATTGCAGGCCAGCAAAATCATTGCCGAGATGCTCGAAGCCCAACGCAATGGTCAGGCGATTTTTGCGCATTTGGGCTTCCGCACCGAGGGTACCCTGGTCGCGCATGCCCGCGATCGCTTTGGAAAGCGCCATAACCTCGTGGTCATGGCTCTGGTCATCGAATAATTATGTTTTTGGGCCCCAGGCATCGGTCAGCTCTTTGGCGGTTTGGTACAGCGCAGCGATGTGTGCCAACCCCTCAGGGGTGACCGTTTGCATGTTGCGATAGACCTGTTTGTCGAGCATGTGTTCTTTCTTGCCGCCGGGCCAGATACGCCACGAATCGTTGTCGATGACGTCGGCGACGACGAGGTGGCCTGCAGCGGTGACACCACACTCGATTTTGAGGTCGATGAGGCTAATCTGTTGCGCGGCGAAGGCGGATTCGATTGCCAAAAACACGGTGCGGGCAATGGTTGCCAGCTCGCTGGTGCGTTGTTCGCTGGCGATGCCGGCTGCGGCGAGTTCGGCGATGGTCATCAAGGGATCGTGATTGGCGTCGTCTTTGAAGAAAAACTCGACGAGCAACGGATCAAAGCGCTGCCCCTCGCTGACCTCGGGGTGGCGTTTGAGGTATGAGCCCGTCGCCTGGCGACGCGTGACAATCTCGATGGGAATCATCGTACAGCGCTGCACGACCATGGTATCGGCCGTCGGAGCGCTGACAAAATGCGTCGCGATACCGTTGCGGGCAAGTAGTGCATAGACATTTGCCGCGGTCGGACCACTCAGCACTGCTTTGCCGGGAATGACGTGGCGGCGGGCACCATCACCGGCGGTGATGGCGTCTTTGTGCTGCATGATGGCCAACGTGGCATCGCTGGGATGTGCGTAGATTTGCTTGGTTTTGCCCTCGGCGAGCAGTGCTCCGAATTGCATGTCAGGCCTCGTTCGCTATGCGTGAGACCAGTTCGTCCCAGGCCATAAATATCATCAGATGCCCTGCGCCGGGAGTAATGGTGATGGTCGTCTGCGGCAATACCGCCTGGAGTGACGCGGCCGCAGTGGGTGGGGTGATGCGGTCGTCACTGCCATACCAGGCATGCACGGGATGATGAATCCGCTCGTATGCGATTGGCCAATGCTGCGTCACTAAGCCTAAATCGACGAGATACCCGTCATATCCTTGGCGAAAATGCTCTGCCAGCATTGCCCGAAAAACGGCACCGCCTGGGGTATCGATGAAGCTGTTTTCGGCTGGAGTGAACGCACTGCGCATCATCTTGATACCGAACGTCGCTGCTTTGGTGCCAGTGCCGATGAACGTCGCTGCAGTCCATGCGAGTGTGCGTCGAACGGTGGGTGGCAGGGTATTGCCCATGGAATGCAGAAAACGATTCATGGCAGACAACTTGGCGATGTCTGCAGCAGCGGAGGGTGCCATGCCTGACACAATGGATATCCGATTCACCCGTTCAGGGTACAAGCTGGCGAACATCAACGCGTACGGTGTACCTGCGGAGTAGCCCACCAGTGTCAGCGTATCGACCTGTGCATCTGCCAGAACGGCCAATGCGTCAGAGCTCCAGCCCGCCAAGGTACGAACCGTCTGTAGGCTCGAGAGCCCGATCCCCGGGCGGTCGATGATGATGACACGCACGTGGCGTTGTTCGAGGATCGTCGTCGAAGGGACTTGTACGCGCGCTCCAGGAAGCCCGTGACACAGCAAGACGACACGGCCATCGCGCGGACCACTGTCGCTGTACGATACGAGACGACCATCGGCGAGGGTGACCTGATGTTCGTTGATCATTGCAACGTGACTCCTTCGCCCGCGACGACAGAGCCGACCAAGCGTGCTTCGGGGAGGCAGGTCAGAGCAGCCGAGACCGCAGCTGCAGGCAAGACGACGAGCATACCAAGGCCCATGTTGAAGGCGTGGTAGGCGTCAGATTCACTGACATCGCCGGCATTGACCAAGATGTCGAATATCGCCGGCACAGACCAGCTCCCGCGGCGGATGTGGGCGCCACAGCCGGCAGGCAAGATGCGCGGCAGATTGTCGTAGACACCGCCACCGGTGATGTGGGCCAGGGCGTGGATGGGGACGCCGGTTTGCTGCAGCGCGGTGTATTCATCGATGTAACAGCGATGTGGGGCCAATAATGCTTGCCCGATGGTCAGCCCACCCAGCGCTGCGGGGGTAGCATGGTACCCGCCGACAGTATCGACGAGGCGCCGAGCGAGCGAAAAACCGTTGGTATGCAGGCCATTCGACGGTAGCGCAATGATGGCGTCGCCGAGGGAGACGTCTGTGGGGAGCATGGCGCCACGCTGGGCGACGCCCACAATGGTGCCGGCGACGTCGAAGGTGTTGTCGCGGTAGACACCGGGCATCTCGGCAGTTTCGCCACCGAGGATTGCACAGCCGGCCGCTCGGCATGCGCCAGCGATGCTCTGCACGACGGCTGCGACTTGCTCGGCCTTGAGCACGTCGACGGCGATGTAATCCAAGAAGAAGAGCGGACGGGCACCTTGTACCAGAATGTCGTTGATACAGTGGTTGACGAGGTCAGCGCCGATCGACGTGTAGTCATTGCAGGCGGCAGCGACGAGTGTCTTGGTGCCGACGCCGTCGGTCGATGCCACTAATATGGCGTCGTTGAGGTTCGAGACCGCTTTACTCAGATCGAAACACCCGCCGAATGCTCCCAGACCTGCCAGGACTGCAGGCGTATAGGTCGACTGCACCGCCTCGCGCATCAGTGATACCGCACGATTGCCTTCGGCAATGTTGACTCCTGCTTTGGCGTACGAACTCATTGCTGCCTCTTGCTAAAAATGAATGCGACGGCGCCACAGCGAGATACTCTGTAACAACCCGACCGCCGCAAAGCACGTCACGGTGAAGCTTCCACCGTACGATATGAATGGAAGTGGAATACCCGTAATCGGCATAATCGACATATTCATGCCGGCATTGACCAGCACGTGGCACAAAAACATTGCTGCAATGCCGCCGGCGATGAGCCGCCCAAACAGATCACGTGAATTGGCGGCGATGTCGAGCGACTGCCAGATGAGCAATCCCAAAAACAGCAACAGCCCAGCGCTGCCGATGAACCCCAACTCTTCACCCGTGATGGCGAAAATGAAGTCGGAGTACTGCACCGGTAGATAATTCCCTTGACTCATCACGCCGTTGGTCCAGCCTTGCCCCGAAAGACCGCCGGAACCGATTGCAGTCAGTGATTGAATGATGTTCCAGGCACCCGATTTGAGTTCGGGATCATATTTAATGGGATCAATGAAAATGAGAAGTCGCGTTCGCTGGTAGGGTGCCAAGATATACGTCCACCCAAAATAGAACAACGGTGAGCCGACGCCCACCAGTACGAGAACTTGCGGCAGGGTGATGCCTGCTATCCAGGTGATAATCAGCCACACGGATGCAAATACCAGAGCAGTCCCGAAGTCAGGTTGGATGAACACCAACAGCAATGGGACGGCCAGTAATAATGCACTGCCGATGAACGGTCGCCAGGTGCCCAGACTGCGCTCTTGGCTGGCCCAAAAGCCCGCTAAGACCAAAATGATGACGAGCTTGATCGGCTCCGACGGTTGTACGGTACGCATGCCGAAGTCGAGCCAACTCTGCGCACCACCACGGACATTGCCGTAGATGAGCACGGTTGCCAAAAGCACGATGCTCAGCACATAGAGCGGAAAAGTCCAGCTTTGGAATGCATGGTAGTCGAGGAAGGTAATCGCAATCATGACGGCGAAGCCAATCAGCAGATTCACCAGGTGGCGGTTGAAGTAACCCTGCGTCATCGGGTCGTTCAATGTCGCGCTGAAGACCATGCTCATACTGAATATTGACAGCCCGACGAGGGCAAGTGCGAGCACCCAATTGTAGTCGCGCCAAATTGAATTATTCATGACCCACCATAGCTAAAGCCTTCCAAATTATACCGCGATTTGGGTGAACCGTATGCGCTACCGATCGCCTCGTGTGCGTTGTCTGACGAAGTACCCGTGGCCTTCGTCGCGCACTTCACCACGCAATTCGCGCATGAGCAGGTCGCCGAGTAACTCGGCACTGCTGCGCCGAGTGAGTCGACATAATTCATCGATGTGGGTAGCGTTGTGGAGTAGTGCCAAAAACGGGTCTTCTTCGGGTTCGGGTGTCTCGTTGAAGCCGAGGTAGGCTGCCACGTCCTCGGCATTGCGGACCGGCACTGCGCCTTGGGTGAGCAGTGCATTACAGCCTGCGCTTTTGGCGGAGTAGATCGAGCCTGGTACCGCCATCACGTCACGACCCTGGTCGAGGGCCGCTTTTACAGTGATGTGCGCACCGCTACTCGTGCCCGCCTCGGTGACAATGACTGCGCTGGATAACCCGCTGATGAGGCGATTGCGGGCAGGGAATAACGGAGGACTGGCTTTTGTGCCGGGATAAAACTCACTCACCAACGCCGATTGGCCGTGGGCGAGGATGGCCTGTGCGAGGCGCCTGTTGCGCTCGGGATAGATGCAATCGACGCCTGATGGCAGAACGGCGACGGTCGCTCCACCCGCGCCTAATGCTTCTTGATGGGCGATGGCATCGACCCCGATTGCCAAGCCACTGACAATGGTGAAGCCTTTGGCGGCCAAATCAGCGGCGAATTGGCGAGTGACGTCGGTTCCGTACGGGGTCGGTTCACGCGTTCCGACGATGCTGACCGTGGGGAGTTGCAATCCCGATAAGCTGCCACGGACAAACAGTATCGTTGGTGCTCCAGCGATGTGACGCAGGAGCGGCGGGTAGTGTGCGTCTGCAACGCTGACGACGTGAATACCTGCATTCCAGAGTCGGGTGTGCTCTGCAGCAGGGTCGGAGTGGGCGCGTTGTTTGATGAGTTCGGCGCACAGATGAGCGGGCACACCTGCCTGCATGAGTGCTTGCCGGTCTGCGTGCCAGACGGCAGCGGCACTGCCGAATCCTTCGACAAGGCGAGCGATACGGAGCGGACCAAGCCCGTCGATGCGTACCAATCCGAGTAGTGCGATGTGTTCTTGCATACAAAACTCCCTCCGTATTGCCATACAGAGGGAGTGTGGCAGGTCTGCGTTACCGAATCATTACCAGTGATGGTGCGTCTACTGACGCTTCCATTCGGCAATATTCCACGAAATAGGTGCAAGTGCATCAGGGCTCACGCCCGTGACGGTAGCGGACATCAACGCAACACCCAGCCTTTGGAATAACGGCAGGGAAGGGAGTTCATTCGTAAACAGCTGTTGCTGGAGCAGGTATTGTTCCAATTGAACGGTTTTGTCGAGTGTGGTGGCAGCGGTTTTGACTGCATAGTCGGCGTCGCGCATACACCACCCGGCGAAGTTGTTGCCGATGTGCTCGTTCGTATCGCTGGGCACCGAAGCACAGCTCCATAGGGGTAACCCGGCGGGATCTGGCGACGCTATCCACGCAAACAACGCCAAATCAAATTGGCGAAGGAACAGCGGCCCGCTGGGTGCGAAGATTTCTTCGGGGGGCATATAGGTAATGGCGATATCGACGCCGACTTCTTTCATGTCGGATTGAAAACGCTCGGCGATTTCTTGGCGGAGTGGGCTGCCGGTGGTGGTAATGAGGTTCAGCGTGAGGGTGATGCCCTGTTTGGATGTGCGGATACCCTCGTTCCACTTGCCGTAGCCGGCTTCATCGAGGAGAGAATTTGCCGTCTCGGGAGAGTAGTCGTAGGTTTTGAGTTGATCTGCCGGAACCGCACCGTGTTGTTCGGGCAGAATCCAACTATTGAGCATGGGCGAACGCCCGCCGAACAACGTGTCTGCCAGTGCATTGCGGTTGAATCCGTAGGCGAGTGCACGGCGTACGCGGATGTCTTGGAGGGTCTGTATATCGAGATTGAAGTCGATGTGCTCCCACACGGGGCTGCGGTAATAAGTGACTGGCATGCCTGCGCGAGCATCTTGGTCGATAAAGGCATACTGATCAATGGCGACACGATCGGTGACGGCGACATCGAGGTTGCCGTTTGCCAAATTGGCACGAATCATATCGACACCGGACATCTGCGTCAGGGACACACTGTTGACGGCGGGAATGGTACCGAAGAAGAAGGGATTGCGCACAAAGCGGATTTCGTTACTGCTCCGGCTATCGAGCATATACGGACCATAGCCGACTGGCTTTTTGGCGAAGTCCGATTCGCGGATTTCCGCAGGGGGCACATCGGCAAGCAGGTGGCGGGGCAGTGGAGTCCAGTAACTCAGAAAGATACCGGTGCCGACGAGGTCTGGCTGCAAGATGGCTTTGGTGGTGTAGTCATCGATGAGTTTATAATCCGCAGTTCGGTCCAGCAAAATGCGTGCTTCTTCACCCAAAGGCGCTTGTTTGCGGGCGAGTTCATAGGCATATACGGAGTCTTGGGCGGTCACGGCAATACCGTCTGACCAAGTGAGTTTTTCGTTCCAGTGGTAGGTAATCGAAACCTGTTGCACCTGCGTGATGACTGTTGTGGTTGTGGTGGTGATGTTACCGGCGGCATCGAGGAATACGGAAACTTCGGCGATGCTGACGTCACCGTTTTCGATGGTCGGAATGCGGGTGAGCACGCCGGTGGTGATGTATTCGTAGTTATATGCAAGTATCGGCGACGGCGAAATCATTTCGAGCGCGATACTATTCGCACGTTTGAGGGCACTGTCTTTGGGGTATGGGAACAAATCTGCGGGTAATTCGGTTATTCCAATGGCCCAGACGTCGTTGCGTTGGGCGAGTGCGTCGGCGACCGATTGATTGGTGGGTGCCAAAATTGCATCTGGGGTGGTATTGGGTACGACGGGCGTACGATCGCGAACTCCGCCTTCGATTTGGCATGCGCTGGCCAGAAGTACTGCGCCGAGCAAGACACTGATGCGCGTGATGATGGTTCGGAACTGCATAACGAAGGTCCCTCTATCGAGCCTGTTGTGCACGATGTGCACGCCACTGCTCGGCATGTAACTGCATTTCGAAAAATTCGATCGAAACCGTTCCATCCACATGGCGGATGTGCGGCGCGAGGTGGGCAAAAACCGGGTTGTCGGGACGCGGTAAATCATCGGAATAATAGGCGGTCCGCCAATCACTGTCGACATGTGCAAACCCCAATCTGCGGTATGAACGGACCGCACGCTCATTGACCGAGGCGACATCGAGGACCATCGTCTCGAAGCCGAGTTCACCGAAAAATATATCCAGAAAACCCTGCATCGCCTCGGTGCCGAGTCCACGGCCGATATACCCGGCCGCAAAAGTAATCCCGAGACGGGCTTGCTTCTTGGTGTTGTCGATTTCGCGCAGCGAAATGCGCCCCATGAGCTCCCCAGTCCGGCTGTCGACCGCCCAGTGGCGTCGTGATGCAAGCATATCATTGAACCACGTGCCCGAAAAAGGCGATTGGGCGCGTTGCAGATTCCAAATCGACTCGAACGGGTCGTTATAGGAGGGCCACCGGTAGCTCCGCTCATCGTCGTAGCGATTCCACCCGCGAATAATCGTCCGCGCTGTCTGTGTCATGCGGTTAGGCCCCCTCGACACGTGTAACTCCTGCGACGAGCGCTGGAATGACATTCCCGGGTGTGTCGTTGATGTGTATATCCGCCATCACGCTGAAAATAGACGCAGGATCAGGGTTGACGGTCAGCACGCGAGCCCCGGCACGCTTCGCGCTGAACGGGAATTGCGCAATCGGGTCTGCGGCACTCAACTCACCCAAGAACAAAATGGCATCACACGATTCCACAGCGATTTGGGCACGACGGACGTCTTGGCGTGCAAAACCTTCGCCGAGCAAGACGACGTCTGGCCGGAGTGGGCTGCCACAGCGCTGGCATCGTGGCGGCACTTCACCTTCTTCTTCCCAGTCACCCAAATGGGCTGATTCGACACAACGGGTGCGTTGCACGCAACCATTAAGCTCGATGAGGTCACGTGAACCCGCGCGCCAGTGCAGTCCATCAATGGCGAGGCTGACCAATACGAAGGTTGGAATGTGCTGTTCGAGGTCGACGAGCGCATGATGTGCACTGCTGGGTTGTGCCGTTTGGCTCTGCAGTCGGCGAAAATTGTACCATTGCCAGACGAGTTTGGGGTTACGGGCATATGCCTGCGGCGTCGCAAGATCGCGTACATCGTAGTTTGCCCAGGGGCCAATCATGGCTTGGCGAAAAGAAGAAACACCACTTTCGGCAGACATTCCACCACCGGTAACAACGACCAGCTTCTGCGCCGTCTTAAGCTCGGTTATCAGCGCATTGAATGCGTGCATCGTTCCACCTTCATCAGGGTATCGTCGTGAGAAGGCGCTGTGGAGCCCATCCTTCGATAGGCGTCGATTGTGCGGTGTACCGTATTTTGAGCCACGCGGTACCATCGGCACTCTGCGGACCATCGATCCATTCGACCCGTGAACCTGCGGGTACGGAACCGACGATGGTTCCGTTGCTGGCTGGTTCTGCATGCACATCGAGTGGAGTCTCGCCTGAGACCAAAAGCATCTGGACCTCGCTGCTGCTACCGTCCATGAGATTGCTTATCCAGCTGGGCATACTGATTGCGGGGAGCGTCAGCTGAACGTTGCTGAACATTCCCGCCACGCCAGCCGGTTGCGTGTTGATGGCGTACCAGCCACCCGCGACGCCAGCCGCGAGGACAGCCAAAATGATAACTGCACGCGCAAAAGCGCGTTTGCGCGGGCGTCTGCTGCGCTGTGCGGCACCATGCTGGGCAGCACTCTGAGCGGCAGTGTGGGCACTATCCTCGTTGAGTGGACCGGTGCCGTTCCCGCCAATCACGATGTCGCGGCGGGCTTGTTCGATGAGATCGAGGAGTGCGTCGAGATTTTTGAGGCGTGTGACGGGATTGCGGGCAGTACAGCGCATGATGAGGTCGTCGATTTGGGGCGGACAACCGGCGCTGACGACTGCAGATACGGGGGGGATATCACTCGATTCGTGTTGTGTCAGGATGTCGTCGGCGCTGGTACCACTGAACGGACGGAAGCCCCCGAGGATTTCGAATAACAAAATCCCCACGGCATATATGGCGCTCTCGACCGTTTCGGCACTGCCTTGTTGGCGCTCAGGCGATCGATAACTGGCAATGTCGATGAGCACTTCGTTCGGGGTCAATGTCCAGTTTTCGATCCACTTGACATGGCCTTCGCTGATGACCACAAAATCATTACTACTAATCGGAGGGTGTGGAATATGTGATTCTTGGCAGGCTTTGATGACTGCAACAATGTGACGGATGTATTGGAGTGCTTCGATGGGAGTCACAGGAGCTCTGGCACGGAGCGTTTTGCCGGTGACAAATTCCGTGATAAAGAACGGCCGTTCCTCGATGGTGCCGCTGTCGTAGACCTCTGGCAAGGCACTGTGCACGTTGCGGGCGCGCAGCTCAGAGTCAGAGATGAAGCGCTCACGGATGCCGCGTTGGTCGACTAAATGGCTCCGCATCAGGTTGAGCAGTACCGGTCGATTGAGTTTGTCGTCGTAGGCGCGATAGACGGTCGCGATGCGGGTAGCACCGAGACGTTCGTCGACGCGGTAGCGTCCATGGATGCGTGGCTGTGCTGTCATGCACCTTACCTTATGCGACTCAGGGCGACTCTGATACTAATAATAGCCTATTATAGCACTATGGTGCAGTGCGGTAAATATCACCTGCGAAGTAGCGTGGTACGCCGAATCGGACAACCTGGATGTGACTGTTCTCACCGTCATAGTGGTCGAGTACTTCCCGGACACAGGAAAAACCGGAAGCACAAGTCGTCTGAACAATCTTTATACAGCAGTAGAGTCACGAATTTTCATTGACAACTGCGTGTGCTTCATGCTACAGTCGGATTTATATTTGATTCGAAGAAGAATGAAATACTTCACACTCGTCAAACAGCGTCGTTTCGTTCTGGTGTGCGGGGGCACCCAATCGTGAAAATGTACATTGTAAGGAGTTCACACATGAAGCGTCTGAGTGGTTTTCTGATTTTGCTGATGCTTACGAGCATGATTGCATCGTGTGGCAGCCTGGCGTCGGTGGGCAGCGGATCGACAATCAAAATTGTCTCGTCTTTGCCACGAACGGGGTCCTCCAAGGGTCAGACCGACTCGATTGTCAATGCAATTAAACAACGTCTCGAAGAAGCAGATTACAAAGCCTGTGACGGTGCATTCACCATCGTCTACGAAGACATGGATGATGCCACAGCCGCCGCCGGCAAGTGGGATGCTGCCCAAGAAGCATCGAACGCAAACAAAGCCGCAGGCGATAGTGCGGTCATGGTCTATATCGGCACCTTTAACTCCGGAGCTGCCAAAATCAGCATTCCGATTTTGAATCAAGCAGGCTTGGTCATGATCAGCCCCGCGAACACCTACCCTGGGTTGACGAAACCGGGGAAGGGCGAAGCAGACGAGCCCGCGAAATACTACCCCAATGGCACGCACAACTACGTGCGCGTGGTGCCTGCAGATGATCTGCAAGGTGCGGCAGCAGCCCGCTGGGCCCAATCATTGGGTGCCGCCAGCGTCTATGTGTTGGACGACACCGAGCTCTACGGCAAGGGTGTTGCAGACGTATTTGAAGCCACTGCCAAGGAACTTGGGATTGCGGTCAAAGCCCGCGATGGTATCGATGGTAAAGCCGCTGATTACCGGGCATTGGCCGCCAAAATTGTCGCTGCTGCACCAGACATGGTGTACTTTGGTGGCATTACCCAGAACAACGCCGGTCAGTTGCTGAAGGATATTCGTGCCGAAGGCTTCATGGGTAAATTCATGGGTCCAGACGGTATCTACGAAACCGCCTTCATCGAAGCAGCCGGTGCCGATGCCGAAGGTGTCTACGCGACATTCGGCGGGGTGCCAGCCGAAAAATTGGAGGGTGACGCAGCGACCTGGTATGCAAACTACAAGGCAACGTACAACGCCGAGCCAGAGGTCTATGCGGTGTATGGCTACGAATCTGCCAATGTCGCAATGAATGCCATCAACTCCGTCTGCAAGCAGGATCGTGCTGCCATCCAGAGTGCAGTCATGGGCACCAAAGACTTCAAGGGTATTTTGGGTACCTGGAGTTTTGATGCAAATGGCGATACCTCGTTGACGAGCATGAGTGGTGCACAGGTCGTTGCCGGCAAGTTTGAATTCGTTCAACCCATCAAGTAAATCCCCCTTTCAGCAACAGGTCGGCGACCAACGCCGACCTGTTGCTGTATCTTTTTCATTCAGCGTACAATTCATGCACACCAATTGAACCTTTTGCGGTTCGATTTTTCCTGGAGGAGGATTCATGGCAACATCACACCCACGTGTCGCCCAGGGCGTGCCATGGCGGAGTATCGGCAAAATACTGATTGTTATTTTTTGTGTGTTGTTTTTGACCCTCCCGCTCATCGAAATGGTCAAGGCGATGATCGCGGATCCCCAGCTGTTGGTGCGTCAACTGCTCATTGGACTCACCAACGGGGCGTACATCGCATTGATCGCACTGGGGTACACGCTCGTCTACGGAATCGTAGAATTGATTAACTTCGCGCACGGCGATTTGTATATGCTCGGCGCGTTCTTTTCGCTCACATTGGTTGGCGTTTTTTCGTTGACACCCGAAACACCATGGCTGATTCGCGGCCCGCTGCTCGTCGTCGTGCTCCTCGCGACCATGGCCTTCACTGCGACCCTGAATATGCTCGTGGATCGGTGGGCCTACCGCAGACTCCGTGGGATTGGATCGCGGATGGCTGCGCTGATTAGTGCCATTGGTATTTCGTTCGTCTTCCAAAATCTGGGTCTGCTGTGGGGCTACCTACGCTTCCCATTCATGAATGGTGTGATGGGTAGCAATGCCGTTGCACCCAAGAGTTTCCCCGCGCTGTTCCCCAACGTCAATCTGCTGGCAGGGACAGGGGTGCGCTTTGGTGCAAAGGATTTGATAGTGGTCGGTGTCTCGGTCGTGTTATTGGCTGCACTGTACGTATTTGTGACGCGCACCCGCTTGGGCAAGGCGATGCGGGCGACGGCACAGGATCGTGATGCCGCAGCCCTGATGGGTATCGACGTCAATCGCACTATTTCGCTGGCATTCATCCTTGGTGGTGCGTTGGCAGGTGCATCGGGCATGCTCGTGGGTCTCTACAATGGGACGGCCGTGTTTGACATGGGCTTTACCGCTGGGTTGCGTTCGTTTACCGCAGCGGTGCTTGGCGGCATCGGCAATATCGTCGGTGCCATGCTCGGTGGGTTGCTCATCGGCATTATCTCGGCGTTGTCTGATCAATACATCAGTACCAAGTGGACCAACGCCGTCGTGTTTGGGATTCTGGTGATTATTTTGGTCTATCGTCCGACGGGCTTGTTGGGTGATGACACGGCGCAAAAGGCCTAGCAGATGCAGACACGTATACGCAAAAGTATGATTGGTGCCGCCTTTGGTTTTGCCATTGCGCTGATTAGTGGCGGGTTCGCCGGTATTTTGGCAGGGCTGGTCGCCGGCTTGATAAACGGCTATGTCGTGCCAGAGGCAGAACCGTTGGCCGATAAACGGCGCGCCATCGTACAAGGACTGACCGTCGCGCTGGTGGGCAGTGTGCTGACGATTCTGGGAATAGTGTTGCGCAATGTCGTCATCGATCCCATCATTGGCGTGCCACTCAATCTCATCGGTGTCGCGATTGCCGCTGTTGGAGCTGTCCTGCTGTGCGTACTGGTCAGTGTGGTCATGTGTGTGGTCCGCACCGAACCACCTGCCCGAGAGCGAATTGGGATGGCAATCGTGGTGGGGATAATTCTGGTCACGTATCCGTGGCTCGATCAGTTCCTCAATTTACGCTTCATGAACGAAGTTATCCCCGTATTGGTCTTTTTGTTGATGGCGTTGGGGCTCAATATTGTGGTGGGGTACGCGGGTTTGTTGGATCTGGGCTACGCAGCATTTTTTGCCATTGGTGCGTATGCTGCCGCCATGGTCTCGTCACCGCACTTCGGTCTGTCACTCAGCTTCTGGTTGGCTATCTGGGTGGCAGCGGCGGTTGCAGCGATTTTTGGGCTCATTTTGGGGTCGCCCACACTCCCACTCCGTGGTGATTATCTCGCCATTGTGACGCTCGGATTTGGCGAAATCGTGCCGATTGCCATCAAAAACCTCGATAACGTATCACTCTCTCTCTGGAACTACCCGCTGTTTGTGGACGTCGATTTGACGGGCGGCACCAAAGGAATCAATCCGATTAATCGACCCTGGCTGCCCATCATCGGCGAATTTAGTCCAAGCAATCCCATCCCGTGGTATTTTTTGATTCTGGGAATTATGCTGATTTCGATATTTTTCATTTCACGGTTACGCAATTCACGCTTAGGGCGCGCGTGGACCGCTTTGCGCGAGGACGAACTCGCGGCCGGGGCGATGGGTATCAACACGGTCAATGTGAAGTTGTTGGCCTTTGCCATTGGAGCGACCTTCAGCGGCTTGGCAGGTGCGTTCTATGGAGCATATATAAGTGCGATTTTTCCCGAAAGCTTCCGCTTTGACGTTTCGGTCATGCTGCTGTGTATGGTGATTTTGGGTGGATTGGGCAACATGTCAGGGGTGATTTTGGGCGGCATCATTATCCAATTCGCCGACCGCTTGTTTCTCCCGCAGATGTCGACCGTCGTCCAGAAGTTGATTGTTGCGTCGGGCAATGAATCGTTGCGCGACATCAATTTTGCCTCAGACTTCCGGCTCTTGTTGTTTGGTTTGACGCTCGTGCTGATGATGGTGCTGCGGCCGCAGGGTTTGGTCCCATCAAACGGGAGTGCCCGGGTATTGCCCGTGGCGGCGGGAGAGGCACGGCATGACTAACATCCTCGAGACACGCGGCCTGACCAAACGATTCGGCGGTTTGACGGCAGTTGATTCGGTCGACTTCAGCGTGGCCACCGGTTCGATTACCAGTTTGATTGGTCCCAACGGCGCCGGCAAGACGACATTCTTCAACACCGTCACCGGTCTGTATACGCCCACCTCGGGCACGATTGCATTCGCTGGCCGTTCGTTGGTGGGGCTCAAACCCCACGAAGTGACTGCGGCAGGGATCGGCCGCACCTTCCAAAATATCCGCTTGTTCGGCAATATGACGGCGGTCGAAAACGTCATGGTCGGCATGCACTCCCGGATGCACGCCAACGTGCTCGGCATCCTGGCACACTCAGCCCGGGTACAGCATGAGGAAGCCACTGCACGCGCCAAGGCACATGCGTTACTCGATGCGGTCGGGCTGCCTGCCCAACGAGCAGATGACCTGAGCAAAAATTTGCCCTACGGCGATCAACGGCGCCTCGAGATCGCCCGTGCGTTGGCAACTGACCCAGAACTGCTGCTCCTTGACGAGCCAACCGCCGGGATGAATCCCCAAGAGACCGCCGAGCTGACGCAACTCATTCGCCGTATCCGCGACGAACGTGCGATTACCATTCTGCTGATCGAACACGACATGAAGCTGGTGATGGAAATATCGGAATCTATCACCGTGCTCGATCGCGGCGCCAAAATCGCCGCTGGTCTGCCACACGAAATCCGGAGCAACGAGCAGGTCATCGAGGCCTATCTCGGCCGCGGGGCAGCGTCTATGGCGCATGCACACGCCAGGAACGGAGGAGAACCGACATGACCACAGCGATGTTGGAGCTCCAAGACGTACACACCTACTATGGTAATATCCATGCCCTCAAAGGCATTTCGTTGACGGTCAATCAGGGCGAAATTGTCACCCTGATCGGATCAAACGGCGCAGGCAAATCGACGACGTTGCGTACTATCTCGGGACTCAATAGCCCGCGTACGGGGCAGATTTTGTTCAACGGCACACGCATCGACCGGCTCCCGGCCCACGAAATCGTCCGTCTGGGGATTTTGCAGTCGCCCGAAGGCCGGCGCATCTTCCCCCGCTTGACGGTGCTCGAAAACCTCGAGATGGGCGCATTTACCCGCAACGACAGCGTCACCATGAAGGAAGACCTCGAGCGCGTCTATACGCTGTTCCCTCGACTCCGCGAACGTATCGCCCAAAAGGGCGGCACGTTGTCGGGCGGCGAACAACAGATGCTCGCGATTGGGCGTGCTTTGATGGGACGACCCACGGTGTTGCTCCTCGACGAACCGTCGATGGGTTTGGCGCCGGTGCTGGTCGAGCAGATTTTTACCATCATCCAAGACATCAACAAACAAGGAACGACCATTCTGCTGGTCGAGCAAAATGCCCTGATGGCATTGGCTGTGGCCCATCGTGGCTATGTGTTGCAGACGGGGCTGATTGTGTTAAGCGATTCTGCCGCGGCATTGCAGTCGAACGAAACCGTGCAGAAGGCCTATTTGGGCATGGAGTAGGTACGCTGAAGGAACAGACCACTGGCTAGCCGGTGGTCTGTTTGTCATTGGTATGGACGATTTGGTGAAAAATCTGTTGCGGATGTGTCCATGGAAGCCAGTGGTTTGCATCGGGCAACATTCGGATGGGCGACCATGGCATGGTTGTCCGGTGTCGTTCTGCGAGCGACACCAATAACGATCCATCATGCGCACCCCACAAGAGTTCTATAGGAATCGAACCATCGTGAATCGGGATGTCGCAGGTGCCGCCTGTGATGGCAAAATCTGCTGCCCGATACCAGTTCAGCGCTCCACGGATGCGGCCGGGCCGTGCCCATGCCGCACGGAGCGCGTCTTTCTGGTGCGCCGTCAGGGGAACTCATGCGAAGGCACCGAGCGGGATTTCGTAGTCGTTCTGCGCAAACCGTTCTTCAAATCCTTCGGAGCGGAGCGCACTGATATAGCGCGTGGCGTGTTGCTGGGCAGTGTCGTGATTGAGTGCATCGAGGAAGACGGCCGGATGCGGCGCATTGCATATTACAGCGCGTGCGACACGGTCTGGATGCAGACTGACCGCTGCCCATGCGACACCACCACCCCAGTCGTGTCCAACAAGAGTGAACGGTCGCAGCGGCGCGAGGGCATCCGCGATGGCCATCACATCTGCCACCAGGTTCGCAATCGCATAGGCGTCGATGTCACTGGGTGCATCAGAATCATGGATACCCCGTCCGTCCGGCACGATGACATAGAATGGTGGGCTATCAGTGGTACAAGCCGTGACCAACACGCTGCAGTATCGGGAAACCCATGCAAAAGGATCACGGGCGCTGCCTTGGGATCGCCGTATGTCGTCACGTGCAGACGAATAGGACCATTGTGTATTGTGTGGTTTTGCATGCGCAAAGTATAGCAGGGGGAATGAAAGAGATATCAGAGATTAGAAACCTGAAACCTGAAACCTGAAACCTGAAACCTGAAACCTGAAACCAGAAACCAGAAACCTGAAACCAGAAACCAGAAACCAGAAACCAGAACCCAGAAACCAGAAACCAGAAACCTGAATCTGAAACCTGAAACCTGAAACCTGAAACCTGAAACCTGAAACCTGAAACCTGAAACCTGAAACCTGAAACCTGAAACCTGAAACCTGAAACCTGAAACCTGAAACCTGAAACCTGAAACCTGAAACCTGAAACCCGA
>CAMCVW010000038.1 GCA_945881915.1 Thermoflexus hugenholtzii JAD2
AGCAAGCTGCTCACGTTCACCCATGGTAAAATGTTGGTACTCCACTGCGGTTCTCCTGTACGTTGTTTTGTTGTAATCTCATTGTACAGAGGCTTCGGTGGAGTGTTTAATTCTTTCCAGTCATGTCGCACTTGGTATGACAATCTGCGTGAAACATAATAACAAGACAGGATATTTGATTTCCATATTAACAATCGCGGAATTAAAAAAGCAGGAGCGGCAAACTCCTGCTTGTATACACGAACGACTCAAATGGTTAGTTACCGTCGATGTATATCGCTTTTTCTTGTGAAAAGAATTCCACAGCACCCTTACCCATTTCGCGGAACATACCAGAGCCACTGTTTTTGAATCCTCCAAACGGAGCCTGTATCGAAACACCTGCCGTTGGCTGATTGACCTTCAGCATGCCAGCCTCGGCCTGATCGGCAAAGCGAATAGCCTGGCGCAGATCATTCGTGACAATGGTGGCAGACAAACCGTACGCAATGTCATTCGACAACGCCAAAGCTTCCGTGATATCGGCAGCGGCAAGGATACCAATGACGGGACCAAAGACTTCCTCTTGGGCTATCCTCATCCCAGCAGTGACACCCGTTATGACCGTTGGTCGGACGAAGTACCCGTCACCCGTAACTGCATTCCCACCTTCGACAACTTCAGCACCTTGCTCGGCAGCAATGGCAACATACTGCAGGTCAATGTCCCGTTGCGCACCGCTGACCGCTGGTCCCATCGTGACCCCGTCAGTCAAGCCAGATCCCACGACGATTTTTTGTGCAGCGGCAATCAGGCGACGCGAGAATTCATCGACAATAGAGCGATCAACGATGACGCGACTCGTTGCGGTGCAGGCCTGCCCGGTCAAAGCAAACCCACCGCGCACCACGATGCTGACTGCTTTATCAAGGTCCGCATCGGCAGCAACGATGACGGGATTTTTACCGCCCATCTCGAGGTGGGTCCGCGTCAACCGCAAAGCTGTTTTCTGATACAAGGCATGGCCGACCGCATACGAACCCGTAAATGACACCGCTTTGATGCGCGGATCTGTCGCGAGTTGGTCGCCGATAACAGCACCACTGCCCGTGACACAATTCACGACGCCGGCGGGCACTCCTGCTTCATGCAGTGCACCCATCAGGCGCAACGCCATCAGTGGCGTCGCCGACGCAGGTTTGAGGACAACTGTATTCCCCATCACCAAGGCAGGCGCCATCTTCCAAACGGGGATGGACAAAGGGAAGTTCCACGGCGTAATGATGGCAACTGCACCGAGTGGCACCCGCTTGCTGTACAACAGCGTGTTGGTAGTATCTGCCGGCAACACGTCGCCGCCGACGCGCCATGCTTCACCCGCAAAATAACGGAACACCTCGACGGCGCGGACAACTTCCATCCGCGCTTCGGCGCGTGTTTTGCCTTCTTCGCGGGTCAATTCTGCAGCCCAAGCATCGATTTGGCCTTCGATGATGTTGGCCACCTTGTAGAGGATCCGACCACGCTCAGGTGCTGGCCGACCGGCCCATGAGCCATAGGCTGCCTGCGCTGCGGCGATTGCTTGATCAACATCGGCTGCGGCCGAACGCGGTGCGTAGCCGACCAGATCTTTGGTGTCTGCGGGATTACGGATTTCGGTATAGGAATCACCTGTCGGTGCGACCCATTCGCCACCGATGAAGTTCTTGTGCTTTTCCATATTTTCCTCTTGATTAAACCGACAACCGTCGCTACGGACGATAATCTGGATTGTCGTACACAATCAATGTTGCATCGTTGCCAAGTAGTTCGTCATGCAGATAATCACGGATAATCCCGCGAACCGTATAGCCGTTTTTGAGCTGCGGCGTGAGCGTCGGATCTTTGAGCTCACCGCGTGACACTTTGGCTGCGTATTCCTCGAGCGACATCTGGTCTTTGTGGAATCGATACCCTGGTACCATTCCACCGCCAACCATGCCACGCAGATTCAGCTGCTTGATGAGGTCTCGTCGGGCTTGGTAGAGCAACGAAGCCAAACCTTTTTGGCGGAACTCCGGATGCGTGCTCATATCGGCACCGTACAACCACTCGCCCGTGGGCTCGTGCGTGGTGAAGTAGCCGCCAGCGATGACGTCGTCGAAGGCATGCTGTGCATGGTCAAAATCGACGTGCTGGCGCAACGTCGAACTCATAGCCACCGGGCGCCCTTCGTATATGGCCACGTGCTGTCCCTGCGGGAAGATGCGCAAGTGACTTTCGAGGTGGGGACGCCTGAGTAAATGTGCTGGATCGAGCGTCGGGTAACACAGTCGCTGCAGCACTTCGAGCTCGTCGATGTGTTCGCGTGCCGTATTGACAACGGTGAATTGCATGCGTGCTCCTAGAGTGACTTCATCGCGGCTTCGAGCACGTCCAGACCTTCTTGGAGCTGTTCATCGGTGATGACGAGTGGCATCAACAGACGAATACAGTTGGTGTAGAGCCCTGCACGCATGGTGATGACACCGTGTTGCAGACAGTAGGCTGATACTTTGGCGACCGCATCGGGATCTGGCACTCGGGTGGTGCGATCCTTGACGAACTCGATCGCAATCATGCCGCCCAACCCACGCACGTCACCGATGCCAGGGAACTGTTTGGTCCACTGTTCCCCACGCGCACGAATCTGACCACCAATGGATGCTGATCGTTCGAGCAAATTGCCGTCTTGGAATTGGTTCAATACCTCGAGGGCAGCGGCACAGGCGAGCGGATTGCCACCATAGGTCCCACCGATGCCACCGATGTGCACACTGTCCATCAAATGTGCTCGTCCGGTGACAGCAGCCAGCGGCATCCCAGCGGCTATTGACTTTGCCGAGACAATGATGTCTGGCTCGACACCCATCTGCTCCATGGCGAACAAGGTTCCGGTGCGACCGAAGCCGCATTGGACTTCGTCTGCAATCAGAATAATGCCGTGTTTATCGCACAGTGCGCGGAGCCGCTTCATGTAGCTTGGTGGAACCGGAATGAATCCGCCTTCGCCTTGCACAGGCTCGATGATAATGGCGGCAACCGCAGATGGTTCGACGTGGGTCAGCAGCATTTTCTCGAGCTGGTCTGCACAACCCCCGCTGCATGCGTTGGTACACAAGGCACATTGAAACTCATAGGGGAATGGCGCGCGATAGACTTCGGGGAAGAACGGTCCGAGGTTTTTCTTGAATGACGTCTTGGATGTCAACGACAGCGTCATCAACGTACGTCCATGGTAACCTCCCTCGAACGCGATGACCGCAGTTCGACCGGTGGCGTACTTGGCGATATTGATGGCGTTTTCGACTGCTTCCGCGCCGCTATTGGCCAGAATCGTTTTGTTTGGACCGCTAATAGGCACTGCGTCGTTGAGGCGTTCACACAGCGCGACGTAGCTTTCGTAGGTGCCGACGAGTGCCGAAAAATGCAACAGCTTCTGTGCTTGTTCGGTGATTGCATTGACAATCTCGGGCATGGCATGGCCGGCATTCAACACGCCAATACCACCGACAAAGTCGATGTAGGTATTGCCGTCGACGTCGGTGACGAGTGCCCCTTTGGCGCTTTCGATGGCAATGGGATGGGCTTTGTAGAGGCCACTCGGGACGGCAGCTTCACGACGGGCCACGACTTCTTTGGATTTTGGTCCAGGAATAGCAGTTTTCAAGTGAATACTCGGCGCCATCGGCTTGCCTCTTTCTGTCTTTTGTATGTCTCTGATAATCGTACCACTGTTCGCCAAAAACCTATGCACCACCGAGTTGTTCGGCATACTGAAGCCGATAGAGTCGCGCATAGAACCCATTGTGTGCAAGTAATTCTTCGTGTGACCCGTCTTCTACCAATTCACCGCGATGCAAAACGATAATCCGGTCGACATTGCGGATGGTCGATAGACGATGCGCAATGACAATCGACGTTCTTCCTTTGAGCAGGCGTTGTACCGCGGTCTGCATGATTGCTTCGGTCTCGGTATCGACACTGGATGTCGCCTCGTCGAGGATGAGCAGTACATCAGGATTAAATGCCATGGCACGGGCAAACGCCAGTAATTGTCGCTGCCCAACCGACAAGTTCGATCCGCGTTCGCGCACTTCGTACTGGTAGGTACCGGGAAGGTGGTCGATGAATGTGGCCGCACCCGAGATTTCGGCGGCCCATTTGACCCGCTCATCGGTGATCGATTCATCGTGCAGGCGAATGTTCTGCAAAATCGTGCCGCTGAAGCACGTCGGATCCTGTGGCACTGCACCGACATGCATGCGCAGTTCATGCTGCGACACGGAACGAATGTCGATACCGTCGAGTCGAATCGAACCCGATTGGATGTCGTAGAAGCGCGCCATCAGACTGACCAGAGACGTTTTGCCTGCGCCGGTAGCACCGACGACGGCCACAGACTGCCCTGCAGGAATGGTAAATGACACTCCTTTGAGGACGGGTTCGTCGGGATTGTAACCAAAGACCACGTTGTCGAACTCGATTTCACCACGTACCGGTGTCGGCAACGCAACCGGATGTTCTGGATCAAGGATTCCTTCAGGGGTATCGAGCACTCCGAAGATACGTTCAGAGGATGCCATCGCGCTTTGCAGGGTATTGTAGCGTTCTGCCAATTGACGAATCGGTCCGAATGCTTGTTCGTTGTAGAGAGTGAATGCCACCAACAACCCAATCGACGCGTATTCGGCAAATACCAATTGACTCCCCAGCAAGAGGAGCACCGCCGTGGCTGTGACCGAGATGAGGTTGATGGTGGGGAAGAAAACCGCAAAGGTATTATTTGATTTGAACTGCGAATCGAGGTACTTGACACTCATTTCGGCGAAGTATTCTTTGCTCCGTGGTTCGCGACCAAACAGCTGCGTGACTAGCACGCCGGTGATTTGCTCGTTCAGGTACGCATTGATACGTGCGAGGCGCTGGCGCATTTCGCGGTAGGTCGCCCGCATTATTTTCTGGAAGATAATCGTCGAAATCGTCACCACCGGGAACATGATGAACGAGACCAGCGCCAACCGCCAACTCAGTATCGCCATGGTCAACACGACGAATACGAGACGTACCAAATCCCCGAGGAGCGCCACTGTGCCCTGGGTGATAAATTCGTTGAGAGCATCGACATCGTTGGTAATCCGGGTAAGCAGGCGCCCGACCGGATTGCGATCGAAGAATCCCAGACTCATCCGTTGGATATGGCTAAAAATAACCATGCGGATATCGATGATGACCTTTTGTGACAACACTTGCATCGTATAGTTTTGGGCATACCGAAAACCAAAGGCAGCAATGAGCGTCACGATATACGTCACGAATATCGGCATAATGCCGTCGACATCCTTCGTGGCAATTGGCCCATCGATAGCCGTCCTGAGGAGAAAAGGCGGAATCAGTTCGACCAGTGCACCACCGACCATTAGGCCAAGTGCCAAAAACAGCTGCCATTTGTATGGCCAGACAAAACCCATGAGTCGCTTTACCAGCCGACCATCGTATGCCTTGCCCAATATTTCGTCGTCGTAGGCTGTCATTGTTCAATCCTATATCTGTGCGTGTGAAAAGATTAGGCGTTGTCTACCGCATCGGCCAATTGTTCACGTTTATACATGGCTGCGTAGCGGCCATTCAGCGACACCAACTCGGTATGCGACCCCTGCTCTGCGATCGTTCCTTCATGAAGCACGATAATCACATCCGCCTCGCGGACGGTGGCGATGCGTTGTGCAATCAGGATGGCAGTTCGTCCTGCCCGGAAGGTGCGTAATCCCTCGAGAATCTGGGCTGCCGTGTGCGTATCGACACTCGACAATGCATCGTCCAATACCAGAATCGCTGGGTTGCGCAAAACGGCACGCGCAATAGCTGTGCGCTGTTTTTGGCCACCCGATAGCGTCACACCACGTTCACCAACCAGTGTGTCGATGCCTTGCGGTAACTGCACCACGTCATTACTCAAGCGCGAGATAAGCAGTGCCTGCTGTACATCAGCTTCATTGGCATCAGGACGGCCAAATGTGACATTATCCCGCACAGGGACACTGAACAAAAATGTATCTTGGGGCACATAGCCAATGCCATTGCGAAGTGACGCTAACGCTACCGAACGAATATCATGGCCATCGATGTGGACGCTGCCACTCGTCGGGTCTTGCACGCGCGACAGCAAGTTGACTAAGGTCGTTTTGCCACCACCGGTCGCGCCGACGATGGCTACTGTCTGCCCTTTTTGAACCTCAAAAGAAACATCGTGGAGAATGCTTCGTTGCGTTCCGCCATCGCCGACCGAGATGCCGACATTGCGAAAAGAAATGGAGCCTTCTACAGCCAACGAAATAGGATTTTCGGATTCGTCTTTTATGTTTGGAACGCGCTGCAGCACTTCACCCAGACGACCTGCTGCCGAGGCTGCCTGCTGGTACAAGTCGACTGTCCAACCCAGTGCCACCACCGGCCACGCGAGCGCTGCCAGGTACCCATTGAACAGCACCAAATCACCGACGGTCATTTCACCGGCGGCAACTGCCCGACCACCTATGAGCAATACGAGCGCGCCGATGGTACCCATCACGAGACTAATAATCGGCCAGAGGAGCCCGCTCAATAACACGTATTTGACATTCTGAACGCGAAAACGTTCGTTGACTCGTAGGAATTCAGCCGTCTCGGGGACTTCTTGGGTGTAGGCTTTGATCGTTCGTATGCCCGAAAAATTCTCTTGGGCGCGGCTCGACACCTCACCAAACAAATCTTGGACTTTTCGGAATATGACGCGCATCCGTGCACCGACGAAAATAAACAACACCGTCACCACCGGCAGCAGCAACAGCACAATCGATGCAAGCGTGGCATTGGTGGTCATCATCAGTGCCGAAGCGGTCACAATCATCAGGATTGCGCTCGCCATGGAACTGACCCCAGGACCATAGAACTGGCGAATCGACGATATGTCGTTGGTGACCCTGGTCATCAAATCACCGGTGTGGTGTTCCCCGTAGAATTTTTGATCCAATTGGAGTAATCGTTTGAACATACCCTCGCGAATATCGTTTTCGACCTGATGCGCCGTTCCCATGATGAGGATGCGTTGGCCGAAGCGGAAGAGACCGTCAGCAACCGAAAATCCGACCATGATGAGCACACTGTGCGTCAAATCAGTCCAGACGATGCCACGTGCATTGATGTCATTGACGATGATGCGCAACATTTGCGGAATCTGCACTGCAAAACCGGTTGCAATGATGCTCGCCAACAAACCCACCAAAAACCGCGTTCGATACCGTACCACATAGGGCCACAATGCCCGGAGCTGGTTCATGCATACCTCTGGTAGATTGTTCAATTATGAAGCGTAGTATAACAACAAACAGACCAAGGTACGTTGTACCTCGGTCTGTTTGAAATAGGGAGAAGAATTAGTCGTTGGTCTGCAGAGACATTTCACGACGCTTCTGGTCGCGCTTGCGCTCTTCTTGGTTGAGAAGGCGCTTGCGCAGACGATAATTCTTGGGGGTGATTTCGAGCAGTTCATCGTCGCCGATATATTCGACGGCGTCGTCCAAGCTCATGTTGCGTGGGGTTTCGAGGCGTTGTGCATCATCAGCACCGGATGAACGCATATTGGTGAGGTGCTTCTTTTTGCAGCAGTTGACTTCGAGGTCACGTTCACGGGCATGCATCCCGATGACCATACCTTCGTAAATATCAACGCCGGCGCCGATGAACAACTGACCGCGCTCCTGGGAGCCGAACAACCCGAAGGTCGTCGTCTGCCCTGCTTCGGAAGCAACCAGCGAACCGTTTGAGCGCGTGCTGATATCGCCAGCAACGGGTTGGTATTCGAAGAACAATGAATTCATTTGCCCTTCACCGCGGGAAGCGGTGAGCAGCTGCTGGCGGAAGCCGAGCAGACCACGGGTCGGTACCAAGAACGTCAGGCTGACGGTGCCGTCTTCGCGATAGCGCATATCGCGCATGATGCCACGGCGTTGCCCGAGCAATTCAATGATTGCGCCTTGGTATTGTTCCGAAACTTCGATTTCGACCTGTTCGATGGGTTCCATCCGCTGCTCGTCGATGACGCGGAAGATGACCTGAGGCTTCGAAACCTGGAATTCATACCCTTCGCGGCGCATGTTTTCGATCAAAATCGTGAGATGCAATTCACCACGGCCAGAGACCGTGAATGCATCGGGAACGTCTGTGTCTTCGACCCGCAATGCCACGTCGCGTTCGCGTTCGGCATACAAGCGATCGCGGATTTTGCGTGACGTGACGTGCTGACCTTCGCGACCAGCAAATGGGCTGGTGTTGACACCGAACGTCATGTTGACGGTAGGCTCTTCGACGGCGAGCACCGGAAGTTGCTCGGGACTGGTGGCGTCGGCAATGGTGTCGCCGATCATCCCATCGGCGATACCGGCAATGGCGATGATGTCACCAGCGGTGGCTTCTTCGACTTCAGCACGATTCAACCCGACGTATTGGAAGATCTGGATAATCTTGGATGGCTTCATCTCGCCATCGTGGTCAAACTTGATGACCGACATGCCTTTGGTCATCGAACCACGACGCACACGACCCATCATGATTTTGCCGCGATAATCGTCGTAGAAGGTATTGGTGACCAACAGCTGCAACGGCGCTTCCTGATCAACGTCTGGTGCGGGGATGTGGTTGATGATGGCGTCGAACAATGGCTCGAGTGAATCACTGAGATTGTTGAAGTCTGTGCCGGCGATACCATTGATTGCACTTGAAAAAACGGTATGGAAGTCGGCTTGTTCGTCGGTGGCACCCAATTCGACGAAGAGATCGAACGTCTCGTTCACGACCCATTGCGGGCGCGCATTTGGACGGTCAATTTTGTTGACGACGACGATTGCTTTGTGACCAGCCTGGAGTGCTTTGCGCAGCACGAAGCGCGTCTGTGGCATCGGGCCATCGACTGCGTCGACGAGCAGCAACACGCCGTCGACCATGTTCATCACACGTTCGACCTCACCACCGAAGTCAGCGTGACCTGGGGTGTCGACGATGTTGATTTTGTTGCCTTTGTACATCACAGCAGTGTTTTTGGCCATGATAGTGATGCCGCGCTCGCGCTCGAGATCATTCGAGTCCATTACGCGCTCGGCCATCTGCTGGTTGTCTCGGAAGATTCGGGATTGGCGCAATAGACCATCTACGAGGGTCGTCTTGCCGTGGTCAACGTGCGCAATAATAGCCACATTGCGCAATTCAGTACGCTTCATGCTTGCTCCCACACAACATACAAACGCCACGACCTCCGCGGTCGGGGCGCAACAATGCATAACTAACTTTCCATAGTGTACCACACTCTGTTATTTTGAAAAAGTGCGGACTTGTTTTGCATGTACACGCATCCGACGTCCGTCTATATGAAGAAAGAAAAAGAAACGATAGTAGAAACAGCAGTCACAGTATGGTCTGTGGATATGTTGAAAAGGCACGATCTACTGTTGCGAACCAATAAAAACGGAAAACGATATGTGCAGCCCGATGCACAGTCATCAACAGCCCAATAGTGTAATCATCTCGTAATGCACAATTTGTACACCGCGCTCCACGGACTGTCCGAAGCGTTGTGCACAATAGCGGTGGAAGAGCAGCCAGAGGGAGTTTTTTATCCCCAAACAATCCGCCTGCCATCCCCTGGTTATTCGCTGGATTTGCAACAAGAATTGAGTAACGTCGAGCGGCTGTAGACACACTACACTGTCAAATCACAGCGAACATATGTTTTTATTTTATGGTGGTAGTAGAGTGCGTTAGAGTGCATAACTCTCCACATTCTGGTGAGTTATCCACAAAAACACCCCAAGTTATGCACATTGGAGTGTAAAACCATATCAGATTGGGTGTTTTTGTGCGAACGCGTCGCTATGCGCTGGGTGGGTTTTTCTTGGGATCGTCCTCGTCGTCGAGGGAATTGATGAAATCACGGAACATTGACAGGTTCTCGTCCGAAACAGGAACATCGCTCGGGGCAGTTGCAGGATCTGCGGTCTGGGCCGGCTCGGTTTCGCTGACGGTTGGTGACGCTTTAAAGAGCGGTGGTTCTTGTTGTTCGTCGCCATCAAAGGGGACCGACGCTTGTTCGAATACATGCGGAGCCACAAAGATGGGGACGTGAGCACGGAGTGCAAGTGCGATGGCGTCACTGGTGCGTGCGTCTAATTCGAATGAGCGCTGTGGGGTCTGGACGAGGATGCGCGCATAGAAGGTTGTTTCTTGGATGTCGTTGATGAGGACGTGCACGATCTCGGCATTGAGCTCTTGGAATGTCGTAAGCAGCAGGTCATGCGTCATAGGGCGCGTCGGGGTGAGGTTTTGCAATACAAACGAGATAGCGTCTGCTTCAAATTGACCAATCCAGATGGGCAGGTATCGGCGACTATCGGTCTCGCGCAGCACGACAACGCGGTTTTGGGTGAGCAAACTCACACGAACGCTATCGACGTTGACTTGAATCATGGCGCGTATCCTTCCATCAAAAAAGCGCAGGAGTGAATAAGCACAGTATACGACAGCACAGCAGGGATGACACGGGATGGACTGCATCAGAGCGCAGATTATTGACACCAACTATGATGCGTCGTATCATGCAAATATCTGTTGCAAGACCGCCCGTTGTGAAGACCAAAATGATTATACAGCAGCCTTCGACGCCAACGATTGTTACCAAAATTCAGCTGCTCCGACAACGTGAAGTTGCAGCACGATATCGCGTCTGGGCTATCCTCGACGCATTCCCCCTCAGCGCGGACGCCAAAGCATGGTTGGCACCGCGGATTTTGCGTCAGACAATGGTTGCCCAACAAAAAGCCGCCCAATCCGCGCGCGCGGTGTTCCTCGGGCAAACAATCGGTACTCCCGACACACCCACGACGACGCAGGTTCGCAACCGGAATCTCGTGGTCGATGCACTGATTGAGCCACGAATTGCTGGCCACGTCACCAGTGTGGTTCTGATTGGTGTAATTCTGTTGTTCGGGCAGGCGCTCGTCAAAAATAGCGGACTCGAATACGGTTCCGGATATTCGCGGTCGGCCAGCAGTGCCGAAATGACGTTGCCCATTGATGCACCATTACCACAAGTCAGTAGCGATTCAGAGCTGACCGTTCCACACATGGTCACTCCGTTACCGAACGCACTCCCGCCATTCCTTTTTTATCATCGCATTCGTAGCCTCGATACCCTTGGTACCATCGCCGCCGAATACAACATGAACCCGCAAGTCTTGTTTTGGGCAAATGGGTTGCAAAATGGTCGTGTCTTTATCGTTGGCAGCACGTTGCGTATTCCGCGCATGGCTGGTGTGTCACATACGATTCTCGAAGGCGACACCATCGAACGTATCGCTGCGCAATATAGTGCGCCAATAGAAGCAATCACCTTGTTTCGCGCCAATCGTATCACCAAAGACGCAGACCTCGTCGTCGATCGCGAAGTCTTTATTCCCTTCGCGGTGCCAGATTATCCTGAAGCGACAATCAACAAATACGGGAGTCCCGAAGGCGTCGCCGGCATGGAAGCAATCGAGACCGTCACCGTCCTCGAAGACGAAACAAACCTGCGCGGTGGTCCTGGTCGTGCCTATGACAAAATCGGCACTTTGGCAATCGGTCAGAGACTCATCCCGATTGGTCGCTATGGGAGTTGGATTAAGCTCGAGTATGTGCCTGGTGAACTGGGTTGGGTCAAAGGCTCGCTGCTGGGGATGTCTGATGGTCTCATCGAAGGCCTGCCGACCATCAACAACGTTCCCTACCCACCACCGCGCTGGGTGTGGCCGACGACTGGTCAGCTGACTTCAGCATTTGGCTGGAGGCGTCAGCCGTTTTATTCGTTCCACAACGGAATTGACTTTGCCAACAAAGCAGGTACGGGTATCTATGCGGCGCGCTATGGGCGTGTCTTCGAGGGTGGCTGGTGTAGTGGGTATGGATGGTGCGTCAAAATTGATCACGGGAACGGCGTTCAGTCGGTCTATGGGCATATGCTCAAAAAACCAGCTGTTCGTCCTGGGGATGTGGTCGATATGGGTGATTTCATTGGTTTGATGGGCAGCAGTTATGACGCAGCCGGTGGCGGGTACTCGACCGGCGTCCACTTGCACTTCACGATAAAGGTCGGCGGGAAAGCAGTCGATCCGATGAAATATCTCCCCTGATTTGGGATGAAAGAGGTCTCTGTGACAACGTCACGTGCACCAGGACGCACTATTGCGATGGCCGCACTGCTGATTGCTGTGGGCAACATCACCAGCCGCCTCATCGGAGTCATCCGTGAGGCGGTTTTTGCAGCGACCTTTGGACGCGGCAGCGAACTCGCCGCCTTCACGGCCGCCGCGACGATTCCCACATTGGTCTATGATCTGCTCCTGAGTGGAGCAATCAGTGCAGCACTCGTACCCGTGTTTAGTCGGGTGGCTGACAAACCAGAGGCCCGTGATCGCTTGGTGTCACAAGTACTCAGTCTGATGATTGTGGTTGTCAGCGGGCTCGTGCTGCCGATGGTCTGGTTTGCACCACAACTGGTGCAGTGGTTGGCGGGTGGATTCGACGCAGACGTGCAAGTATTGACCACGACGATGGTGCGTTGGATGGTCTTTGCGGTGCCGTGCATGGTCGTTGCTGGAGTCATGACTGCCGTGCTCCAGGCGGAGCAGCGATTCATTCTGCCGGCTTTTGTGACCAGTGTCTTCAACGTCGGATTGATTGTCGGCGCGCTGGCGTTTACCCCATTCTTGGGGCCGGTGGCGTTGGCTGTTGGAATGGTCGTGGGTGCCCTCGCCCAAGTCGCACTGCAGGCCTATGGGCTGCGCGGCATGCATATTCGCTGGCGCATGGATTGGCGTGAACCGGCCATCCGCGAAATGCTGCGGCTGTATGCTCCGGTCGCGCTGGGGATGGGCTTTTCGGCAATTGGAACGGTCATCGATCGACGGCTGGGCAGTAGTTATGGCGAAAATGTCCTCCCCACGATGCGCTATGCAACGACGCTGATTCAATTCCCCCTCGGATTAGTCGCTGCGGCTGTTTCGACGGCGATTCTGCCGACACTCGCGCGCCTGCGTGACGACGCAGACCAGACTGAATTCCGCTCTACCGTCGCACAAGCGTTGACGGTGGTGGTGGCCTTGATTGTGCCGGCGGCGGTTATTCTGTGGTTGGTGCGTGTGCCGTTGACGGGACTGATTCTGCAACGCCAAGCGTTTGTTGCAGCAGACACAATCGCTGTGGCCGACACCCTCAAATGGTATATCCCAGGACTACCGGCTGCCGCCATCGATCAGATTCTCTTGTTTGCGTACTATGCCCGTGGGCGTACCCTCGCCCCTAACCTGGTCCAGGGAGCAGCCATCGGCGGATATGGCGTGGGAGTAGTCATCGGGTTGGCGTTTTTTGGACCCAGCGCCCAAACGCTCGCTTTCGCAAATTCTTTCCAATGGATAACACATATGATTTTGATGGCCGTGCTGGCCCATCGGCTGTTTGATTTGCGCAGGCTTGGTTTGGCACAGACGATTGCATTGTGCGCCATGGCAGGTGCGGTGAGTTGGGTATTGGTGAGTGGGATGTCGACGCTCCTACAGGTCGAGACATGGCCGATGATGCTGCAATTGGTAGTTTTGTCTACCGTTGCGGTAGCGGTCTATTTGGGTGTTGCCTGGCAGTTCCGCATCACACCCGTTTTGATGGCGTATCAAATGGTCTACAAAAAAATTCGCGAACGCCTGGCGCGGTGATGGATTTAAAATAAAGATTGAGCAGGGTTTATTGCAATAAACCCTGCTCAAAACGCATCTTCATTCCAATAAACCCTGCTCAAAACCGCATCTTCATTGCAATGAACCCCGCTCGAAAAACCCCGCTCAATAATCACCTCTGAGTTTTACCTATCGAGGTAGTTTTGCAGCGAGTCGAAGTAACTCTGCATGCCGGCCGTCGCCAGTGGAATCTGATCGGCGGGCAGGTCACCGAACTGCGCAAAGCGCACCCAGCTGCCGTTGGCACGTGGTTCGAAGTCAATGACAACACGGTGGGCGGGTGTGCTCATGTCTTTGATGGCGAATTCTTCGACCATTTCGGTGTAATGCATCGTATGCACAATCTGTGTCTGCGGCGTCACGGTAATGTATGTGCCGTAGAAAAAGACTTGGATGTTGTGTTGCGGGACATCGATGCCCACGGATCAAATCGCCCCGACCGTAGCGTCTTCGGTCACCAAATCAGGCACACAGCGATGCTCGTTGCCGTGATACCAGGCTTGCAGTGCGGCGGTGTCGGTCCAGGCGTGCCAGAGTTTTTCGATGGGGGATGCATACTCGCGCTCAACGAAGTAGGCTGGTTGCATGGGTAATCCTCACAGAAAACAAAAATTGACTATACCCCGAGAACCTCGCGTGCTTTGGCGAACACCTCGGGGAGTTGCGGGTAGCTGAGAAGTGCAGCGACTTCGTCGGCCGTCTCCCATTGATACGCGGTAATGCCTTCTTCGGCTTGGAGGACGACCCCGTCGTTGTCTGCCTCGAGCAGGTACCAATCGACCTGTTTGTCGTAGGTGACGCCTTTTTTGACGACGGGATAAAAAATAGCGTGAATGAGTGGTCCGAGATGGCCGTTCACGCCGGTCTCTTCGGCGACTTCGCGGCGGGCGGCGGCGGTGCTCGATTCACCGTCTTCGAGATGTCCTTTGGGGAAGGTCCAGTGGCCGTAGGCGTCATAGATAAGCAGGAAGCGGACTCCGTCGTCGGTACGGCGAAAAACGACTGCGCCTGCGGCGTGTTTTTTGGGCATGAGGGCTACTTCCCTATCACAAGGCTTTGCAGCCAGCTTTCGAATTGCAATGAATAGTCAGACAGCGACGATTGCCGCATCCACTCACCGATGGAAGCCAAATTGCCGGTCGCCAACAGAACTCCCATCGTCACCAACAACGCACCGCTCGCCATGCTGGTGGTGTGGAGCATGACTTCTTTGCCGGCGACCGTCACAAAATATGCTTTTCCTTTGATAATCTGCCAAAAGCGCGAACCACTCCCCAGTCGGTTAAAAAACGTCGAAATGACAATCAACGGCGTCCCGAGGCCCAGGGCATAGACGAATGCCAACAACGCGCCTTGGGCCACTGCGATGCCCTGGGTGGCAAGCATGGTGAGCAATGCGCCCAGGATGGGGCCGACACAGGCCGACCAGCCGAGCGAAAACGTCGCACCATAGAGAAAAGAACCGAGGATGCCGCCGACGGGTCGTTCGAGCAGCTGTACACCACTGAACCCAATCCCAAAAAAACTCATCAGCCCGAACGCGATAATCAATACGCCGCCGAGCGACGTGAGCAGTGTCAGATAACTAAACAAAAATCTGCTCAATGCCGTCGCGCTGGCACCCAAGATGACGATGGTGGTTGCCAATCCCAAGAAAAAAGCAATCGACATGACGGTCACGCGTTCGCGTTTCGCTTGGAACGTAAAGGCGAAGTACGCCGGCAGAATCGGCAGCGTGCACGGCGACAAGAAGCTGAACAAACCCGCCAGAAACGTCACCGGGATGAGCACGGCGATGCCGTTTTGGGTCGGCGTCACCAATGAGTCGCTGGGCGCGGTAATCAATAATCCGAGCAGCGCGAGGACCACGACCGATGCGATGCCGATAATCAAAGGGCGAAGGGTACGGTTGGTCATTTATGTGCTCCTGCGTGTGTGGCGATACGCTCTGCGACCGCGTTTCCGTGTGAAAGGGCAAGCTGGACGCGTCCGATACCGGTGTGTGCATCCCCTGCAAAGTATAGCCCATGTGACTGCTCGTATGACTGCATGATGGTTGCATCAGCCCGTCCATCTGGCTGTGCATAGCGCCATCCTTGCCGATCACCCCACAAGGGCGCGGGCAGTTGATGCCCCGTCAAGGTGCGTACCCAGCCGTCGACCGTGGCCGTAAGAGACGCGTCGTCGTCATTCCATACATCTCGACTGGCCTGCGGCGCCAACTGCGCCGTCAGCAACGTGTGGCCTGCGGGAACGCGCGAGGCGTGTTTGGCGTGCTCCACAGCCAACCACGAGACGGGGTGGGCGCGGTCGTTGTTGAGCAATGCGTAATAATCAGGATCAAAAACTCCCGCATACAGCAGTGAGAGGCTGATGCACGGGCGATATGTCGCTGGTGACAAACCAGTGATTAATTGCTTCTTTACGATTTCGTCAATGGTACTGGCTTGTAACAATGCAATCGTTTGGGGCGCGGGCGGCGTAAAAACGATCGCGTCGGCAGAATCGATGAGCACGTCGTGATCGGAATACAGGGAGTAACCAGTAGCGGTCGCTGTGATGTGCTGGATGCGCGTCTGTAATGAAAGCGTCATCGTCGTTGGTCGAATGAGCTTGGCGAGCGTGTTGATTCCCTCGCGATATACGAACTTTGGTTCGTTGTTTTGTACAGAATCACCGACTGTGATGCGGTTTGCTGCGTCGAATGTGTGCACTGGTTTGGCGATGTCGATGAGGGAATCGTGGGGGAGGGTATGGCGAAAAAAGGATTCCTGTGCGGCATCAATGGGGCGGAAGAACTGCGCACCATGGTCAAATGTGACCCCATCACGGCGCCGCGTCGCGACCCGGCCGCCGACGCCACGGCTCTTTTCGACGACGTGCACGCTGATTGCTGGGGCGCTGGCTGCAAGAGTCCGGGCGACTGCGAGTCCACTCAATCCTGCACCTACTACAATAAGCCGCATATTAACCTCTTGCATTATTCTAGTGAACAACATACAATGTTGCTACAGGTCTACACTTGTTTTCTCCAGACTCGGGAAAGTCAATACTGCAATCTTAAAGGATATTCTATCCTTGATTGATGAACGTGGAGTTTGCGTATGGCGCCTTTGTTAGAGGTCCGCAACCTTGAGACGCAGTTCAAAACGCAGGACGGCGTAGTCAAGGCAGTGAACAACGTTTCTTTCTACGTCAACCGTAGCGAGACGCTGGGCATCGTCGGTGAGTCGGGCTCAGGGAAGAGTGTGACATCACTTTCAGTGATGCGCCTTATTCCAAACCCTCCCGGGCGTATAACGGGTGGGGAAGTCGTATTTGACGGACAGGACATCCTCAAGATCAGCGAAGAGAAAATGCGTGAACTCCGGGGTAACCGGATAGCCATGATCTTCCAAGATCCGATGACGTCGTTGAACCCGGTGTTGAACATCGGTCAGCAAATCACCGAATCGCTGATTCTGCACCTCAAGTTGTCGGCCCGTGAAGCACGTGATCGTGCCATCGAGCTGCTCAATATGGTGGGCATTCCGGGGGCTGCCAAGCGCATCGACGAATACCCGCATCAATTCTCGGGCGGGATGCGTCAGCGCGTCATGATTGCAATGGCTTTGGCCTGTAACCCAGAGCTGTTGATTGCAGACGAGCCGACCACGGCATTGGATGTTACCATTCAAGCCCAAATTCTCGAGCTCATCAAGCGTTTGCAAGCTGAGTTGGGGATGGCCGTCATAATCATTACCCATGACCTGGGTGTGGTTGCTGGTATGGCAGACCGCGTGATGGTGATGTATGCCGGGCGTGTGGTCGAAGAAGGCACCACGCACGAAATCTTCAACAAGCCGCGCATGCCGTATACCATTGGGTTGCTCAAATCCATTCCACGATTGGATGATGCCCATGATCGTCGCCTAGAACCAATCCGGGGCATGCCACCCGATCTCATCACGCTGGGCGAGGTGTGTTCGTTTAGTGCTCGTTGTGACTACTTCAAAGCGGGTACCTGTGATACACAAGTACCACCATTGCGCGCTGTCGGTGAAAACCACAAAGCAGCATGTTTCTTTGATATTACGACTGAAACGCCAACGAACGCAGTCGCTTCCTAGGAAAAAACTATCCTGCGGATATACGTGATGGAGGGGAACGCATGACCACAAACACGCATACAGAGACTTTGATTGAGGTCAAAGATCTGAAGATGTATTTCCCGGTTACAAAGGGCATCGTTTTGCGCCGCAAAATCGGCGATGTCAAAGCGGTAGACGGATTGACGTTTTCGATTCGTAAGGGCGAAACCCTGGGTCTGGTGGGTGAATCGGGCTGTGGCAAGTCCACGACCGGTCGCGCACTCATCCAACTCTACAAACCAACCAACGGCGAAGTCTTGTTCCACGGCACAGACCTGACCAAGTTGCCACACGAAGAGATGCGTCAGATGCGCCGCAAGGTGCAGATGATCTTCCAAGATCCATATGCATCGTTGAATCCACGTATGACGGTCGGCGACATCATCGCCGAGCCCATCATGGTTCATAGTCTACGCAAGGGTAAGGACGCAGTCCGTGAGCGCGTGCAAGAATTGTTGAAGATTGTCGGTTTGAATCCGTACTTCATCAACCGATACCCGCACGAGTTCTCGGGTGGCCAACGCCAGCGTATCGGCATTGCCCGTGCCTTGGCGGTCGAGCCAGAATTCGTCGTCTGTGACGAGCCGGTATCGGCCCTGGACGTGTCGATTCAGGCCCAGATTCTGAATCTGCTCGAAGACTTGCAGAATCAACTCGGCTTGACCTACTTGTTCATCGCCCACGGTTTGGCTGCGGTCAAGCACATCAGCGATCGTGTCGCGGTCATGTACCTCGGCAAAATCGTCGAAATCGCCGATGGCCCGCAACTCTACAACGCACCCACACACCCATACTCGCAGGCACTCTTGTCTGCGGTGCCCATCCCCGATCCCGAAAAAGAACGCACGCGCGCGCGCATCATCCTCACCGGTGATGTGCCGAGCCCGTTCAATCCGCCGTCGGGTTGCCGGTTCCACACACGCTGCCCCATTGCAACGGATCAGTGCAAGCAAGAAGAGCCCGAGCTCAAGGACATAGGCGGCGGCCACATGGTCTCGTGCCACCGTTCCAGCGAAGCGATTGCATTGATGGCCGTCAGCAAGTAACAGCACCGACTGACCGGAGCTTCCTTCATAAGGAAGCTCCGGTTTTTTGTGGCATACACACAAACGCTCCGAAAAAACACCACCGGCAGCCATGCTGCCGGTGGTGTGCCGTCTGCGCGCTGATAATGAATATGCAAGAGCCCTTCAGGACGGCGCAGGGGCAACGAATGTGAACAATTGCATGATGCTGTTTTGGGATACGCATGCGACGAAAACTATGGGGGAAGCGGAGGATACCTGCGCCTGCATCGGAACAATTCGATATGCAGATATAATATGCTCACTAGAAGGAAAAATCCTTAATGGACATGTTGCAGAGTATCAGGGCATTAGACGGCGTCGCAGGGGCGCGCTTCCGCGAAGGCGGCAATGGCGTCATTGTGTTGTGTCGCAAAGACACCGACCGCCATGCACTGCGTGCCATTTGTGATGTCAATAACATGGCGCTCGAAATCGAAGCCGTCGAGGTCGAAATATCGCCCGAAGAAGCCGAAATCGCCGATTTGCCGCGCATGATTCGGTTTACCGTCATCTGTCTGGTTGCGACCATTTTGGGCTATGCAGTCAAATATTTCGTCGGTGAAGACGCCACGGTATATTGGTGGCCTTTTTTTATCATCGCGATGATATTTGGTGGGTACGACAGCGCCATCGAATCTTTTCATTCATTCCGCAAGCTGGAATTCAACATCGACGCATTGATGTTCATCGGGGCCATCGGAGCAACTGCCGTCGGGCAACCAGCCGAAGGCGCGTTGCTGATGTTTTTGTTTAGCATGGCTGGTACGCTCGAGACATACGCGATGGGTCGCACACATGCGTCGATTCGGACGCTGATTGCCATGTCGCCGCGTGAGGCCGAGGTCATCAACGCCAACGGGACGCGGATTATATCGGTCGAAGCGCTCGTCCCCGGCGACATCGTATTCGTCCGACCGGGTGCGCAGATTCCCGCAGACGGATTGGTTTCGAGTGGCGCATCATCGGTCAACGAGTCATCAATTACCGGTGAAGCAGTACCCGTCGACAAAAAGCCCGGCGCCAAGGCATTTGCCGGGACGATCAACGGTGAAGGTGCCCTGCAGATCGAAGTGACCACCGACGCATCGCAGTCGACGTTGGCACGGATCGTCAGTGTCGTGCGCGAAGCGCGTGAACAAAAGGCCCAGAGTCAGGACTTCACCGATCGAATAATCGGCAATTACTACGCCAAGGCGGTGGCTATCACCGCCCTGCTCGCCATTGTAATCGGTTATTTGGTGATGGACGAACCGTGGGGAGTGACGATATATCGGGCGATGACGCTGCTGGTGGTGATGTCGCCGTGCGCATTGGTCATCTCGATTCCGGCGTCGTTGTTGTCGGCGCTGGCACATTCGGCGCGGAACGGTGTGTTGTTCAAGGGCGGCAAGCAGCTCGAGGCTGCGGCCACCATTAAGGTCGTGGCGTTTGACAAAACTGGGACATTGACGACCGGGCGGCCGGGCGTGGTGTCGGTCATTCCGGTCGGTGGACCGGGCCGCATCACCCTGAATTTGCCGCAGCAACCGCGCAGCACAGGCGCTGATGATGCGTTGGTCGGCATGAATGAGGATCAGATTCGTCTGTTGGTTGCGGCGGCAGCGGTGGAGCATGCATCGGAGCATCCACTGGCCAAGGCGATTGTGCTCGGTGCAAAAGAGCGCGGGCTGACCATCCCCGAGGCGACCGAGTTCAGAGCAGTCGTTGCTGCAGGTGCAACGGCCATGGTGAACGGGCAACGCCTGCGGGTGGGGAAACCGTCGCTGTTTGGCCACGTGACCTCGGATATTTTGTTTGAAATAGAAGCAGAACAGCGCCGCGGCAACACCACGATCGCTGTCGGCTCCGAAGATGACATCTGGGGATTGATATCTATTGCCGATACGGTGCGCCCAGAATCACTCGAAGCCCTGAAGGAACTGCATCGCGCCGGCTATCGGGTTGCACTGCTGACCGGGGATAATCAGCATGTCGCCAATGCGCTGGCCAAAGAACTGGGGCTGGATGATGTGCGCGCCGAACTGCTGCCGCAGGATAAAGTCGATGCGATTCGCGATTTGCAGCGGCGGTATGGACCAGTTGCCATGATTGGAGATGGCATCAATGACGCGCCGGCGTTGGCAACGGCAGACCTGGGTATTTCGATGGGTTCGGCGGGATCGGATGTCGCGCACGAGAGCTCAGACGTGGTCTTGATGAAGGACGATCTGAGTAGGCTGGCTGGGGCACTCGAGCTCGCCAAACAGGCGCGCACGGTAATCTGGCAGAATCTGATTTTCGCCTTTGTGGTGATTGCGGTGTTGGTCGTATCGACCTTGACGCCGTCGTTCGATATGAAGATGACCTATGGAGTGATTGGGCACGAAGGCAGCACATTGCTCGTGGTGGCCAATGGGTTACGGTTATTGTTACCAGCACGCGCAGCGAAGCGCTCGCGCTGAGAAGTATGAGGGAGTAGGCGATGACGATTAAATCAGACCGTTGGATTCGCAAAATGGCCGAAGAGCACAACATGATTGAGCCGTTTATCGGCAAACAACAGCGCGGCGGCGTTATTTCGTACGGATTGTCGTCATATGGGTATGACATGCGCGTATCGGACGAATTCAAGATCTTTTCGACCAGCCCATATAACACGGTAGTGGACCCCAAAAACATCGACGAGCGGATTTTTCAGCACTTCAAAGGTGACGTGTGTGTCATCCCGCCCAACAGCTATGCGCTGTGCCATTCGCTCGAATACTTCCGCCTTCCATCGGATGTGTTGGTCTTGGTAATCGGCAAATCGACCTATGCACGGGCTGGCATTATCGTCAACGTGACCCCGGGTGAACCAGGTTGGGAGGGTCAGTGGACCATCGAAATCAGCAATTCCACCCCGTTGCCGGCCAAAATCTATGCGAATGAAGGCATTGCACAGTGCTTGTTCTTCCAGGGTGACGAGGTCGCCGAGACATCCTATAAGGATAAAGCGGGCAAGTATATGGGGCAACGCGGGATTGTTTTGCCACGCGTCGAAGGTCTAAATAAACCGTAATTTTTGGATACCTGTTGCGAATATGAGAGATTCGCATATAATGCGAATGTACACGTGTAACGCGCGTGATACACCGTTTGTGCGAGGAAGTGAACCGTCATGAGTGAGCTAGGCGATCGACTCCGCGCGTCACGAGAATCCCAAGGGATTAGTCTGGCGCAGGCAGCAGCCGAAACACGCATTCTACAACGCTATTTGGTAGCGCTCGAAGAAGGCGATTACAAATACCTACCTGGCGACGTGTATGCACGTGGCTTTATTCGTAATTATGCCCTCTACCTCAAAATCCCCGTCGAAGAACTCATCCAACTGTACCGCTACGAACGTGGTCGTACCGAACCGATTGTGATACGCCCGGCAGTGGTTGCGCCACGGATTCGTGGGGCGATGTTGCCCAACTTCTTCGGGATGTTTTTTGTGATGCTGTGTATCGTCGGCTTCATCTGGCTGATCCTGCGCGTGACGGAATTCATGAATCTCGGCACATCACCCATCGATACAACGAGTAGCCAAGCGACTGCGACGATTGCGGTGGTCGCACCGACGGCAATCACCGAACCGACGCTAGCAGCAGAAGCCCCGACTGCAGCACCCAATCCAAGTGGGGCAGCTACTGCCACACCAGAAGCTGCAATGGGCGCGACACCGACACCAGAAGCACCGATTGTGATGGTCATCAAGGTCGATGCCGGCAAAAACCCTGGTTCGTGGTTAAACGTCAAAACCGACAACAAATCGGTATTCCAGAAGGTCCTCAAACCCGGCGAATCGTTGCGCTATACTGCCCAACGAAGCGTCTGGATTCGAGCCGGTAATGCATATGTCGTGACGGTCAACATCAATGGCGTCGAACAACGGCTGAGTAATACTCCCGGTGACGTTGTATCGTTCAGCTGGCCACCACCATAAGCCGATTAATCGCCCACAGGTGGATGAATACGCGGAGTACGCGGGGGCGCAAGTCCCCCGCGTTGGTGTGTAGAAGGAGCAACACATGGCAGCCGAAAGTAGTTTTGACATCGTGTCCGAATATGACCAGCAAGAGATGGTCAATGCGGTCGACCAGACTAAGCGTGAAGTCCAGACGCGTTACGACCTGAAGGACACCAAGACCGACATCGAATTGTCCGAAAAAGAACTCGTCATCACCACCGAAACCGAGATGCACATGACGGCCATCCGCGATATTTTGCTGAGCAAAGCATTGCGCCGCAACTTGTCGATCAAGGTCTTCAAAATGAATGATGTGCAGGATGTGGCTGGCGGTCGCGTCAAGCAGGTCATCACCCTCCAAAAAGGGCTGGCCGATGAAGTCGCCAAGAAGATTCAGCGCTTCTTGAAGGACAAGTTCCCCAAAGTGCAAGGACGCATCCAAGGAGAATCGATTCGTGTCGGCAGCAAGAGCCGCGACGATTTGCAGCTGGTGATTACGGCACTGCGTGAAGCAGCGGACGAATTCCCGGTGGCACTTCAGTTCAATAATTATCGCTAAGTAACCCGTGCTGTGCAGGATCTGCGCTCTAGTAGGAACCATTCATGAAGATACATCTGATTACCCTCGGCTGCCCCAAAAATTCCGTCGACAGCGAGGGGATGACGGGCATCCTACAGGCGCAGGGGCATACCACTGTGGACGAGGCCGAACAGGCCGACGTGGTCATCGTCAATACCTGCAGCTTCATCGCTTCGGCCCGCGACGAGACGATTGCCGTCTTGACCGAAATGGGTGGCAAAAAGCATGCCGGGCAAAAACTCATCGCCGCTGGGTGTATGGCCGAGAGTCATGGTGATTTGGTCAAAGCGGTTGCCGGCGTGGACGCCATCCTGGGGACGCGCGAGTGGATGCGCATCGGCGAGGTCATCGGTGAGCAGCCCAAGAGTGCTCCTGCCAAAAATACATTTTCTATCGGCAATATGATTGACCTCAAGCCCGTTGATCCGACCGCGGTGGACCTCAAAGTACCAGGCGAATACGCCGACTGGCGCACATCACAGATTCAACGCAGCGTCACCGGCCCTTCGGCCTACCTCAAAATCTCGGACGGGTGCAATCTGCGCTGTGCGTTTTGTACGATTCCGTCGTTCAAAGGCGACATGCGTTCCAAGAAACAAGAAGCGATTTTGGCAGAGGCTAAACAGCTGATGGAACGGGGCGTCCAAGAAATCATCCTGGTGGCCCAACATCTGACCGACTACGGTCGTGACATGGGCATGAAGGACGGATTGGCCGACCTGCTCGAGCAGTTGTGCACCGTGGTGCCCGAGGGGCGTTGGATCAGGTTGATGTACGCCTACCCACACGGCATCACCGCGCGTTTGATAGACGTGATGAAGTCGCATCCACAAATCGTCAAATACCTCGATATGCCGCTACAACACGCCGATCCGGCCACATTGCGGCGCATGCGTCGACCACCCGACATCGAACGGACCAAGGGAATCATCCGCGACTTGCGCGATGCCATGCCCGAGATTGCCATTCGATCGACGTTCATCGTCGGATTCCCGGGCGAGACGAAGGATGAGTTCCTCAGTCTGACCGAGTTCCTGAGCGAAATGACGCTCGACCGCGTCGGCGTGTTCCGCTATAGCGACGAGCCCGGCACACATGCGACGACGCTCGAAGCCAAAGTGCCGCAGAAGCAGATCGAACGACGCTGGCACAAGGTGATGCAACTCCAGCAAGAAATTTCGACCCAGCGTCAACAAGCCTGGCGTGGCAAGACCGTCCAGATGCTCATCGAAGGCACTGGCAGCGATGACGAGGGCCGGCCATTGTTGGTCGGTCGGTCGTTCCGCGATGCTCCCGAGGTCGATGGGCAGGTATTTGCCTGGGGCAAAGGCGAGGTGGGGACCATTCGCAGTGTGAAAATCACCACCACCACAGAATACGATTTGTGGGGCAATGTGGTCTAACATGCGCTGATTATTGCGAAAAGCACAACCGCACGAGTACTTCGTGCGGTTTGTTTTTTGTGATGGATGGTCTCTGAAAAAAGGCACAGAAAACCCACGCGGCGCGCCGCGTGGGTTTTGGGTTGCGTTAGGCGACGGCGTGTTTGCCGATGACCCCGCGCAGGCGTTCGAGTTCGTTGGGATTATTGCGGACCAAGAAGTCGACCATGTAGTCGACCGCGGTCTCGCTGTAGTCGGTCAGCAATCCGTCAAGGACCTGCTGGACGACCATGGTGACAAAGTCTGCTTCGGTCAGAGTGGGGGCGTAGGTATATGCGAGGCCGTCACGTTGCCGCTTGAGGACGCCCTTTTCGGCGAGGCGGCTCATGGTGGTCATCACGGTGGTGTATGCGATTTCGCGGTTTTGAGCAAGCGCGCGATGGACCTTTTTGACTGTGCCACAGTCCTCATGCCAGATAACCTGCATGATGTCTGTTTCGAGTGGCCCGAGCACTTTAACCAAGCCATCTTTGGCCGGACTAAAGCGGAATCTGAGGTTCGGCGCCATATATGCTCCTCATAGGACAATCAATCGTACTAGCAGTAGTGTACTACCCAGTTGCATACTCTACAATGAAGGCTGATGACAACCTAATTACAAGCATGAGAAAATTTTCATCTCACCTGATATATGGAGAAGTAGCTGTCTGAGTGAACCGAGCAGTGCAAGACCGAAGCGGATTCGTCCGGGTATGGCAGAACCGTGTTGTCGTCATTGTGTACATCGGCGATAATGGAACGACGCAACCGAACCAATAATGACGTGAGCACAGAGTGCTGAGGGAGTGCCGCATGAGTGACGATATACGGACCAGTATCCGGACCGAAATGCAAGCAGCCTACCCGGCGCATCACGCAGCGGTACGTGAATTCTATGCAATGCAAGAATACCATCTGGGCTGGTGCAATCAAGCCCTCGCGGTGGAATATGCAGACCCAGGCAAGTTATTGCGGCCAATCATCACGCTGCTGTGCTGTGCCATGATGGGTGGCACGCACGCGCAGGCGTTGCCGCTGGCGGCGGGGATTCAGTTGATTCATGATTTTTCACTTATCCACGACGACATCCAAGACAACAGTGACCTGCGCCGCGGCAGAACCACGCTCTGGACCATCTGGGGTATGGCGCAGGGCATCAACGCAGGCGACGGCATGTTTGTGGTGGCGCATATGGCCATTCAGCGGATGCGTGCGCATGGGGTATCAGCAGAACGGGTGCTCGAGATATTGGCACGCTTTGATCGGACGATTTTGTCGATTTGTGAAGGCCAATACCTCGACATCAGCTTCGAGGGGAAGCAGACCGTCAGCGAGGACGCATATATTGCCATGGTGACTCGCAAAACGGCGGTGCTGTTGGCGGCCTGCTGTGAACTGGGTGCGTTGGCGGGCAACGCTTCGGACGAAGACGCGCGGGCATTGGGTGAATTTGGGTTACACCTGGGCATTTCGTTCCAGATGCAGGACGATATTCTGGGGATCTGGGGTGATCCGGCGGTCACCGGCAAGCCGGATGCAGCGGATTTGCTGCGTCGCAAACAGAGCCTGCCGGTCATCTATGCGTTGGCTCGTGAGCCACAGGATGGGCCGTTGCACCGGTTGTATGCGGCTCCTGCGGGCCAAGACGAGGGCTTGCCGGCTGCACGCCAGGCCATCGAAGCGGCGGGTGCACAGGCATACACTGCGCAGCTGGCCGAGCAGCACTACACGACGGCGTGTGCGGCGCTGGCGCGGGTGCATGTGGTCGACAAGACGATTCAAGTGGAGCTACAGGGGTTGGCTGCGAGTCTATTGGGGCGGAGCGTCTAGGGTAGATGGCTCGATGGTGAATGGGACTAAGCGAGGATGCGATGCGTATTGTGATGATTACGGCCGAATACCCACCCATGTCGGGCGGGATTGGTGATTATACACGGCGGTTGAGTGTGGGGTTGAGTCAGCGCGGCCACGAGGTCGCCATCATGACCGGCAAGCAGGGGCAGGCGTATCGCGATGCGGCGCGGATCTATCCGGTGCGCATCGAAAAATGGGACAACAGCTGCATCCCGGTGATTCGGCAGACCATTGCGAAGCTGCAACCCGATATCGTGCACATCCAATACCAGACCGGCGCCTACGATATGAAGGTGGCCATCAATCGACTGCCCAGCATTTTGAAGCGTGAGCGTCGACAAGGGTTGCGGGTCGTCACGACGGCGCACGATTTGTTGCCGCCGTATCTGTTCCCCAAAGCAGGGTTTTTGCGCAAATGGTACACCAAGAAAATTATCCGCGATGCCGATGGTGCGGTGATGACCAACGCCGGCGACTATCACACCGTCATTGACGATGCCAAGGGGATGTGGAATCCGAACACGGTGTTTATCCCAATCGGAGCCAATGTCTCGCCGGCCCCGCCCGAAAACTATGATCGGGATTTGTGGCGCAGTCGTTTTGGGGTGTTGGGTGGCGACATGTTGCTGGCGTATTTCGGCTTGTTGACGCACACCAAGGGTATCGACACGCTGCTTTTGGCGATGCGTTCCCTGCCGGCCAATACCCGCTTGGCGTTGATTGGTGGCGAAGGGGATTCGAAGGAAGATCAGGCATATGCACACCGCCTGCGCCAAAACATCATCGACTACGGCCTCGAAGAACGCATCATTGTGACGGGGCACGCCGAACCGACCGATGTATCGGCCTACCTCATCGCCGCCGATGCAGTGGTGTTGCCGTTCAGTGATGGGTATTCATACCGCCGCGGCAGCCTGCTGACGGCGTTGGCGCACAGTGTGCCGGTGATTACTACCAAGACGCAGCTGAATGTGAGCCAAGATCCGCTACCCGATTTGATCGATGGCAAACACGCCCTGCTGGTCGAACCCGACAGCGACACGGCTTTGGCCGAGGCAATTGAACGTCTGCGCACGAATCCCGAATTGGCGTTCAACCTCAGTCGCGGTGGCCGTGAATTGATGGATGTGTTTGGTTGGGACCGGATTGTCGAGCAGCACGACGAGCTCTACAGCAGTTTACGTGGCTAGTTTGGCTGTAATTGTGACCCCCTCTGTGCAACTGCACAGAGGGGGTTTTGTGCATCGTGAACTGCGGATGCCGACTGCACTGCGGGAGCAGGTCCTGGTAGTACGCCGCATGGTCAGCTGGCGTTGCACAGAGCGAGGGAGCGTGTCGGGTGCATAAAACGTCAGAGAAGAGCCAGCGCGTGCCGCGCACACGCTGGCTTTTCCCAAAAAAAGAAAATATGAGACGCGAGAGACGATGTTGGCTCAGCCGAAGTGGGTGCGTTCGTAGTGCAGGTGGTCGAGCTACTGCGGGGTACATGGATTCGCTATGTCGTGGGTGGACGCGACGATCGACCAAAAACGGGTGAAATGCATATACCGGTCATTCTGCACACAAAAATCCGCGAACTGTGGGCGGATCAGGATTGTGAGGCGAGGCGGGTACGGACGGCCGCCAGCGCGCTGCGAACCAGAGTTTGGAGCGAATCCAGCGCGCCCGTGTTTGCGAAGACGACGTCGGCGCGCGCGGCTTTGGCGGCTTGGGGGGCTTGGGCGTCGATGCGCAGGATGGCGTCTGCTTCGCTCAGACCGCGGGTCTGCATGAGGCGACTGATCTGGGATGCACGCGGCGCGGTGACGACCCAGACGGCATCGCAGTGGGCGGGCCAGCCGGATTCGATGAGTTTGATGGCGTCGATGACGGCGATGGTGGGTACGGCGGGGCTGCCACTGGGGAGGGCTGCCAGCCAGTCGAGGATGTGCTGACGGACGACGGGGTGGATGAGGTGCTCGAGGCGTGTGAGTTGGACCGGATCGGCAAACACGATGGCACCGAGGGCTTTGCGGTCGAGGGTGCCGTCGGGAAGGAGGATGCCCGCGCCGAAAGCCGTCACGATGGCGTCGTAGACCGGTTGGCCGGGTTGTTGCAGGTGGCGGGTGACGGCGTCGGCGTCGATGGTGTGGACCCCCGCGTCGGCGAGGGTCTGGACGACGGTGCTTTTGCCGCAGGCGATATTGCCGGTCAGGCCGATGATGTATCTATTGTTGTTCGACATATTCGTGTTTGATGAGGCGGCTATCGTCGATACCAAAGAGCTGCAGGATCTCGCCCATCAAGGCTGCTTTGTGGGTGGCGTCGCGTTGGCTCCAGGTACGGCTCTTGAGTTCGACATACATGCCCGCATTGGCAGAGGTGCTGACGGTGTCGATGTTCACAGCGAACTCGGTGTCGCGGTAGGTGATGTGCAGACGCTCGCGGTCCTTGGTGATGGTGATGACCTGGTTGGGTTGGAAGTACTCGCGGTAGAAGCGCTCGGTGTGGTGGGCCGGCGCGGTGTAGCGCGCGCGCGACAATTGCACGGCAGAGTTGTACTCGACGCGCTTGGCGGGCTCGGTCAGGGTCAGGGTGTAGTAGGGCGGTGTGCGTCCGTGGGCATCGATGCGATGGTCTTCGCGGAGTCGAATGCGGCCTTGTGCCACGTCGTTCCAGACGAAGTAGGTATCGTACTGGGTGCGCTGGTTTTGGCGAATGACGGTGAATGGGGCAGCGTTGAGGATGGCGCGGATGGTGATGGCGTCGGCGGGGTCGATTTTGGCTTTGACCTGGACTTCGAATATTTCGCTGGCTTGGATGGGGCTGATGGCCAGGATTTTGTCGAGGAGGTGTTCTTCGCGGTTGGCGAGGAAGGTGTTGATGTCGTCCGAGATGCGCCGCGCCTCGCGTAGAATCGCCTGCTCATCGAGTGTCAACAGCTCGCGATTGCGCATCAGGATGCGCCCGGCGACGATGGTATCGCGCACATCGCTGGCGTGGCAGGTATAGACGAGCTGGTTATAGATGGCGTCGGCGGCGTAGGTGTACGAGGGTGAATTGTGGAGTGCGCCGAGCGAGACGACGATGAGGTCGGCTTGTTTGCCCACGGTGAGTGAGCCAATGCGCTCGGATTGGTGGATGGCACGGGCACCGGATGATGTCGCCAGCGAAAAAGCGGTTTTGGCGGGCATGGCGGTGGGATCGCCCGACAGGCCTTTGGGGAGCAACGCGGCGAGGTGGATTTCGCTGAACATGTCTTGGTCGTCGTT
>CAMCVW010000039.1 GCA_945881915.1 Thermoflexus hugenholtzii JAD2
GGTCGTCATGCCGCTGGGTGGGGTGTTTGCGGGCGAGGTCGTCATGCCGCTGGGTGGGGTGTTTGCGGGCGAGGCATGCCTCGCCCCTACGCGACTCACTGCATCCGCCGCACCACATCCATAAACGCCTGCACGTGCAAGACACTGACCTCGCCGGAGTCTTTGCGGGTGTTTTTGAAGGTGCTGCCGACGATGGCTGCGTCGGCGTGGGTGAGTTTTTCGACGGCGGTCTGGACCGTCATGCCTGCACCAATGACCAGCGGGAATGTCCCCAGGGTGGAGCGGAACTCGCGGATTTTGTCTGTATCGGTAGCGACTCCCGTGCCCGCCCCGGTCACCGCAATCGCATCGCAATGACGCATGGCAATGGCCAAATCGTCGGCAAGGCTACGGCCCGAAAGGTACGGCTGGTACTTGAAGCGTACGCCGCCGATGACGGCTACTCGACCATTGCGGCGGTAGCCATCGATCATCGCAAAATATGCCGCTTCGTCATCGGGGTGCAGATGGCCGCAGACGGAATCGACCTGCATGAACTTGGCGCCGTATTGGGCGGCGAGTTCGTAACTGGTGGCGAAGTTGTCGAGCACATTGACACCCAAAACATAGTCTGGGCGCTGTTTACTGAGGTATGCCAGCACGCGTTCGACGTCGGCTGCATCGCCGTAGTAGTCTTCGACGATCATGGCGTCGACACCGCAGGCGGCGTAGATGTCGGCTTCGACGATGGCACGTTCGAGGCGTTGTTCGGGGCTGTCGCCTTTGAGGTGGAGCATGGCCATGATGGGTTTTTTGTGGCGAAAAAGCTCGAGGAACATCAGTGTACTCCTTGTAACCGGACAAACTCAGCCTCGACACGATGATGCAATTGTGCCCGCAGTTCGGTTGTGAATGCCGGGAATGGGCCGTATTGGCGGGCATTCAAGGTCGCTGCCAGATTCGCCTGGATGACGGTGCGCAACGGATGCAGTCCCTCGGCATAGCCATAGAGTGCTGCCCCGGTGGCGCAGTTGCCGCAGCCCGTCGCGTCGACGGTGGACTCGAGGTCGTAGGCTGGCGCATACCATGCCTTGCCGTCTTGGATCATGTAGGCGCCACGCGTCCCCACGCGGAACAGACACGGTATGCCAATCGCGATAATGGCGGCAATAGATTCTGCTTCGGAGGTGGTGCCGAACAGCGCCAGCGACTCCGGCAGATTGATCGAGTAGACATCTACGCGCTGAATGAGTAGGCGTATGGCAGCGTGTCGGGAAGGTGCCTCGCAGTCAGATTGCTGCAGTTCCCACATGATTTTGGCGTGGGGGGCAGCGGCGCGGATGGCAGCCAGGTCGAGCCAGACGGGCTCGCGCACAGCAGATTCGAGGTAGATGCCGCGCGTCGATGCGGACGCGTGCGCGGTTATATAGGCTGCGCGGATGAGTGCGACGCTCCCCCAGGTGAGTTCGAAGTCGAATCCATGCTTGGAGTTTTCGCGCCAGCGGCCATCTGCATTGTAGGCGAGGATGTTGTGACGCGTATGTGGCAACACGGATTGCACCCCAACAGTCGACAGCCCGTTCCGGCGGTAGTAGTCGCCATAAAACTGGTCGAAATCAGGGCCTGCCGTCGTCACAAACAGCACATCGTCGGTGTACGGCTTGATGCCGGTGAGTGTATAGATCGAGCCACCCAGCTGGCCCGTGACACTGCGGCCGTCGGGGTAGATGATATCGTCGACCAGCGTACAACCGCTGATGATATATGTCATGGCGTGATTCCTTGGTGGTTGTGCGAGCAACGTGGAAGTGGTCTGCAATCAGCATACTATGGTTTGGCATTACCATCCTCAACACGAGGGAAACTAACTCATAGCAGACTAGATTTTGAAACTATTGACGTGTAGTCCCGCATAGGTTAATTCTTTGATTGATATAAGCTAAAAAATGCCCAATACATCCCACCGGTTTTCCCACTCGCTGATGTAGGCAACGAGTACTGATTGATGATCCGAACTGTCGTTCACTGGTCGATGACCACCATTCTCAACGAGATATCGTAAATGTTCTCTGTACAGTATTTCCCGTATCCACCAATCAGGAACAATCCAGTATCTGGGTTGCGTGCCCAATTGCACAAAAATCCAAAACTTGTCCTCTGCCGTGGGAATCGTCTCAGCGGGTCTGCCTTCATTTGTAGAGGTGTGCCAATTCCCTTTGTTTTTTGCTTTGACCTGGATTGTTACCGTTCGTTTGTTATCCATGCGCGTTGCAACGAGGAGCTTTTTCCCATTTTCGGAAGTATGCACAGAACCAGCACCGCGTTCCAATAGTGCGTTCTCTACTAATTCGCGTGCAATGCGATTTGTTTGATGCGCGTTCATGCGTGATTCCTCAAAACATCTAGTTGGAACATGCTGTGCACAGGTTACTATGGTTTTGGCATTACTATCCATTCTGACACACATCCGAAACCGTTGTTGCCTCGTGATCAGACGCACCTACCTTCGTTCGTTGGTCAGCGCTGACTGGCTGCGGACGCATCGACTTGGGGTATAGTGGATTGGTCATTGAGCGAATGAGCACTATTATGAAAACACCTCTCCCCAAGAATATAGGCCGACCAGCGACGAATGCGCTCCACGCCGTTGGCATCACCTGCATGGAAGATATTGCGAAACACACCGAAGCCGAGCTGGCGGCGTTGCATGGTGTAGGTCCGAAGGCAATCGGCATCCTCACGGCGACGCTTCGTCCCGGTAACGGAGAACTCTGTGCGCCGAAAAAGATGAAACCGAAAGAATCCGAAGTTATCGACGGTTTTCTCATCAAATACCACGCTAATGGGGTGACCCGTTGGTCCAAGGGCAAACTCGTCGATGGTCTGCCTGATGGGTACTGGGAATGGTATCGCATAGATGGCATCATCAAGCGTTCGGGCCATTTTGTGCTGGGCGAAGTGGTCGGTGAATGGATTACCTACGATGCCCAGGGCAACGTCTACAAAGTGACAAACAAATAACCTACCTCGGAGCAATGTGTGCCGGGCGTGCCGAATGTGACGCACGAATCCGATAATCGGGAGAAAAACCCATGGCCCAAGGATATGCCGTGTACGTCGGTGACGTCGCCCTCGACGAATACTACCGAGCAGACTATTGGCCGACCATCAAAGACAAAGCGTTGGTGCAGACGCTACCTGCCACCCCCGGCGGTATGATTGCCAACGCCGCCTGTGTGGCCGCGGGATTGGGCATGCAAGTGAAGTTCCTCGCGGCACTGAATCGTGGAGCGATCACACAGTTTTTGCTTGCTGATCTCGAAAAAAGTGGCGTTGATACGTCTTTGGTGGTTTTTGACGACACCCTACCCGACGCCAAATGCATGATATTTTTGGTGGGCGACGAACATACGGTCCTCATTCCCACCATGGGTATTACGGAAATCGAAATTACTACTGAACAGCTGGATGTGTTGGCACAGGCCAGCTATATATATTCGACGCCCATCGAATTCGAGCTCCTGCGCTGTGGCACGATGAACAGCGATGACATCATTGATTACTGTCGTCGGCACGGCGCACAGCTGGTCTATGACCTCGATGTCGACTATATCAATGACGGCGACGAAGAGCGCTACCGACGACTCGATGTGGCTTTTTTCAACGAAGTGGGCTTTGACCGCTATCGCGGTACGCTGGATGCACGCGCGGCTGCAGACCGCTTGTTGTCATACGGCATCCAGGTGGTGGTGGTGACACTGGCCGAACAGGGATGTGTGGTGTATGAGCGAACGCAGACCATACGTGTGCCGGGTGTAGCGGTTCAGGTGGTCGATGTGACGGGCGCGGGCGATACGTTTTGTAGTAGCTTTGTCTATGCGCGTGCGGCTGGGATGGATCTGGGGGATGCTGCGGAGTTCGCCAATGCGGAAGCTGCGCGCTGCGTGGGGCAAATGGGCGCACGGGTGGGCCAAACCTATAGCCCCACGGCATGCCGTGGGGCTATAGGTTCCAAATGATGTTCATTGTCTGACCACCAAAATCCGGTTCCATTACCAATGTTGATTATCATGATTCTCATTCGTTTACCGAGAGATGTACAACTGCCATGCCAATAATGAAACACCGGATTCTTTTCCTTGCACTGCTTTGTGCAACTGCATGTCAACCCGCTGCCACGAACGTCGCGCCGATTGCTCCGTCGCAGGACACGCGGGCGGGTGAGACCGTCGCCACGAATACGCCGATGTTGAATGCTGCTGGTACGGCGACCGACACCACCCCGATCCAAATCAAATTGACGCCGCTCATTGCAGAGCTTGATCGACCCGGCCACGTCTTTGCGCTGCCGGATGGTACGGCTGCGGTAATCGAACAAATTGGTATCATTCGACGACTGACCGATGGCGTAGTATGGCTCGATATGCGTGATTTGGTCGATGCCGATTCGTCAGAACGTGGATTGTTCAGTGTGGCGTTTAGTCCGTTCCAGTCAGAGCTTTTTGTGAGTTATACCCGTGCATCTGATCGTGCCACGGTCGTGTCGCGGATGCCGATGATCGAGAATAAACCAGTCATACCTGGGATATCACTGGTCATCGCTATTTCACAACCGTATGCAAATCACAATGGTGGGTTTATTGCATTCGGTCCGGATCAGTACCTCTACGTTGCAACGGGCGATGGTGGCTCGGGCAACGATCCACAGAATTATGCGCAAAACACGCAGAGCGTACTCGGCAAAGTATTGCGCCTTGATGTCCGTGATGCCCAAGTGCCGTATGCGATTCCTGCTGGGCAACCCGTGCAAGCCGATTGGTTGCCCGAGATTGTTGCCGTTGGATTGCGTAATCCGTGGCGTTTTGGGTTTATGGCAGACCAATCGATCTGGATAGCCGATGTCGGCCAAGACAAGCGCGAAGAATTGAACATGGTGTCGATGGCGGATTTGCCGACGACGAACTTTGGTTGGCGACTGCGCGAGGGTAACGAGTGTCGGCAAGCAGGGACACCTGATTGCGATAATCCGGTATTTACTGATCCGGTTGCGGTGTATCCGCACACAGCTGGGAACTGCTCGATAACCGGCGGCGAGACGATACCGCACCCGCGACTGGATGGTCAGGATGCGGTGCTGTATGGTGACTTTTGTAGTGGGGTAATCTGGATGTGGGATGCCCAATCAGGGTCACAAATCATTGCAACAACTGATTTGCAGATTTCATCGTTTGGACGTGATGCCGACGGCGTGATATATGTCAGTGATTACCGAATGGGGCAAGTACTGCGTCTCGATATCGAGTAGATTGCGCGTTCGCCAGACACTCTGATAAGCATGATGCGACAACGCTCCATTCATCATTCATCATTCATCATTCACGGATTGTCATACCAATTCAAAATTCATCATTCATAATTCATAATTTTTTCACCTGTTCCGTGTCAACATCTGCTTGGTATAGCCGCACGAATTGCAGATCATGATGCGGTAGCCAGCGGCGCTGGCATAGAGCCCATCGCGGATGGAGCGGGGGTACATCTGCAGCTCATACATGGGTTGGTAATACTGTTCCCGCGGGGTGGCCCTCGGAACAGAGGAACCATACGACACAAAAAAGGAAACTCACATTTTTCGTTGCCCCATACAGTGTCGTTACAACAGAAGCGCGGTCACATGAGTGATCATCGTGTCTTTGCCCCATCACTTCTGTGCCACCACGGTGAACCCCGAGATGCCGAGATACAGCTCGTCATCCGCGGCCAATTCGATGAAGTCAGCGCTGACGGTGGCGGGTACTGAGTAGGTTGGATCAAATGAGATGGTCAATTTGTCGGCCTCGCTGAACCGCGCCGACATGAGTTCAGCGTAGATGCCTTCAATGGTGGCGTATGTGAGAACGAAACCCGTGTCTGGGTCGTCTGTCGCAACCACCACGCCATTCGCATCAGTGACCGATACCACATTGCCGTCGCGCACCTCAACGGTAAATGGCATCATGGCCGTCATCGGGCAGTAACAGCCGACCATTAGCGAAAAGCGATAATCGCGAATGTCTGCCGCTTGCCAGCGCTGGTAATTGGCCGCAATCTCGGCGGTGACATCTGACGATTCAGCAACCGTCGGCGTTGTGGTCGGTACAATCATGACAGTGGGTGTCGGTGGAGTTGCTGGAGAATTGATGCAGCTAATGAGCACCAGTGCCAATAGGGTGAGTAGTACAGTCGTGCGCATGGTATGACTCTTCATCGTGTGAATAATATGCTATCCAGACGATGAGTCAAGCAAAACGTTCACTTTTGTGAAAAATTTATTTACTGTGCATGCTGGAGTGCATGGCGCCAGCGCCACTCGAGTACCCCAAGTGTGCCAACGAACAGCCCTTCACCCACAAAATGTCCGATGCCAAAGATGCTTGCGGTAGGCGCAATCACCATTGCCGTGACAAAACAGAGCACCGCCCATAGCAGATTGGCGACACTCAAGGCCACAACAACACCGTGTGGGCGGTGTTGCCATGATGCGAGGAGAGATGCACCGATGCCGTAGATGAGGTTGGCCATGATGTTGATGGTGAAGAGCCAAGGAGGGATCTGGTAGAGCGCAACTAACACATCACTGAGGAGCCACATGATGACCCCAGCGATAAAGCCAGCACTGCCGTCAATCCGCAGGATATTCCTTTGATTTATCATTCTTCATGCTTTCATTGCCAGCCGTGGTATCGAGGGCGTGGACCAGCGTGTCGGGTGTGTTGTGCCAGTCGGGGTCAGAGTTCGATTGGTCGGGGTGTAGGCTTGCAAGATTCAAAAGGTGTAGGCGAGGAGTTGCATGATTGTGATGGAATGCGTCGACGTTCCTTTTGTGCTGGATAGGTGAACACACTCGGATTGTAGTATAGCCTGTGTTGCATTGACACCGTTGATATTGACGAACTTTTTGATTAATTCTAGAATATTTCAGTAGTAAACAATTTACGATAATCAGAAATAAATTTGCATACAGCTTATGTGTTTGGCTGTATGTGTGTGCCATAGATGTGTCTTCATTCTTTCTTTTGGTCACTGATTTTGCGTGTTCCACGACCGTCATCATCTCAGGAAAAGTATCAATACATGAGTAAGCGGAGGCAGTGAATGAAGCACCCACACTTGAATCTTGTAATTCTCACCATAAGTCTTTTTCTGAGTGGATGTACAAATGTCTGGTCATTTCCCAATGAATCGCAAAATGAATCGCCGGCGGTGATCATTTGGCGTTCCAATATGCGTGACGGATATGAACCGACGCCACCGGATGCAGTGGTGCCAGAGTGTGGCAACCTTGTGCTTCAACTTCCGTTGCGGGATTTGTCGATGGTTGAGGGGCGACTTGTGCCAGGGCAGTTCCGTGGTGGGGATTACAAGCCACATGGGGCTTTCCGCATGAAAACATCAGGTGTTGAAGTGCGCTCAGCAATCAGTGGGTATATCATCGCAGTGGCAGCATATCTAGAGACAGCAGATGGTGAAGTAGGCAAGGGTGAAGCGCAGTATTTGGTTGACATTCAGCACCCCTGTGGCGTACAGGTGCGTTACGATCACTTGAAGGTGCTCAGCGCTCCGTTGCAACAAGTGTTTACTGACAACGGCGTTACCGTACAGAATGATTCGCGCACAACCGATATTCCATCACCCGTAGCAATACAGGCAGGCGACGTGATTGCCACGAGTGTCGGATTAACTGAGACAAGCACGAATTATTTCTTTGACTTCGGTGTCTATGATTTTCGTGAACGTCAGCCAAGTACGCGGAGCTTCGAAGAGTACATGAAGCTGCTCCCCGGTGGCTTGTGGCTGGGTGTGTATGGGACGTGTTTTTATGATCGGTTCAGTGCTGAAGAAGCGGCTGCGATGCGGGCGATACCACTCGGTGGCATCGAAAAAGGAAGCGATTATTGCAAGTAGATAGTGTTTTCACTTATTAACGCACGTTACGATTCAACATCTGCTTGGTATAGCCACACGAATTGCAGATCATTATGCGATAGCCGGCGGCGCTCGCATAGCGCACATCGCGGCCACAGCGCGGGCAGACCTGCAGTTCATAGACGGGTTGTTGGCGCGATGCGGTCGCGCCGGCGCTGATATTGACGCCCGCTTCGGCGACGCTGGCGGGTTTGAGGCGCTGTTGGATGTTGGGGCGGGCGTCGCCGGTGGCGACGATGTTGAGTGTCGCGATGATGCGATCGACTAGCACGCGATAGTCTTCGGCACCGCGACTTTCGTCGTCGTACTCGAATATCGATTTGCCGTGCATCGGCGATTCCGACAGCTTGACATTGACACGAATGGGTTGGGTGATTTTGTTGCCGTATTGCCGTTGTAGGCCTTCGAGCAGATCGAGTGCCTGGCGCGAGCGTGGGTCGTACATGGTCGGCACGATGAGCCGGATGGAGTCCGTGCTGTCCTTCATGTTTTTGACTTGCTGATGGAGCAGCTCGAGGCCACGCACCGAAAACGGCTCGACGGTCGTCGGGGCAATGATATCGTGCGAGGCCACCAACGCATTGGCGTTCATCGGAGTCAAGGACCCACTCGAGTCGATCAAAATCAGGTCGTAATAGTCCTCGACCTGGGCCAAGGCCTTGCCCAGCGTGTTGCCCCAGTCGTTGCCCCGAGACATGGTTGTCTGGGCCATCAACAAGGTCGTGTCGGCCACGACGATGTCGAGGTTGTGACGGGCAGGAACGATGACGCGAGCAGGGTCCATCGCTTCGATCATGAGCTCGTAGAGGGTGTGTATGGCCGTGACGCCTAGTGACGTCGAGAGATTGCCTTGTGGGTCGGTATCGACGAGGAGCACCTTGACCCCGCGCAGTGCCAGGCCAGCCCCTATATTGATGACGGTGGTCGTTTTTCCGATGCCACCCTTGAGGTTTGCGACGGTGACGATACGTGCCATTGTTATATCCTGTAGTAGAAGTGATTCTATGATACCACGGGCGAATTATGAATGAGGAAGTATGAATTAGGAATTAGGGATTGAGTGGAAAGAAGATGCGACGTTGGTGGGGACTTCCACCTATAATATGGATAGATGGATGAGCGAAGTCAATACACGATTCGAAATCTCGCCGACGTGCGTGAATCGTGAATACGATGCGCCATCCTTCACCGCTATCCTTCATCCTGATGAGGTGTTTGTATGCCGTGGATCAAGGTCTTTACGCTCGAGGAAGCCACAGGCTACCTCAAACAAGAGTACGAGGCGGCCATCAAGCGCGCCGGTCGTATCTGGAACATTGTGGGCATCATGTCGCAAAACCCACGCGTCATGAAGGCCTCGATGGACATGTACGGTGCGATGATGCACGGCCCGTCGCCGTTGTCACGCGGCCAGCGTGAAATGCTGGCGACTGTCACGTCCTCCATCAACCACTGCCTCTACTGAAGGCGCTCGCATGCGCACGACCTCCGTGCTGAGGTCAAAGATTTTGGGATTGTCGACGATCACCAGGCTGATTTGTTCGTCCACCACATCTGCTCCGATTGGCGCCAGGCAGGCGTCGGCAAGCTCGATCGAGCCTTGCTCGAATACGCCGAAAAGCTGACCAAGACGCCGCAAATCATGGGACCGGCCGACCTCGATGTGCTCCGCGCAGCCGGGGCCGACGACCAGATTATTCACGATGCGACGCAAGTGATTTGTTACTTCAATTACATCAATCGCATCGCCGATGCGCTCGGTGTCGAACCCGAAGCGTTCGTCCATCCATGGGAACAGAGCAGTCCAAGTTAGGTTACAGGTTTGAGATTACAGGTTTAAGGTAGGTATATGATTCGGCCCCGGCACACAAGTGCGTGGGGCCGGATTTTTGGAGTTGGTGTGAGGTTGGACTCGTCATTCCCATGGACGCAGGTCCAAGGGAGTGACGACCGCGCCTTTGTAGGGTATCGCATGACAGCGGAGAACCAGGGGCGACGTATGGGGTTTACGGGCGAGGTCGGATGAGATTGCGGGCGAGGTGTACCTCGCCCTTGAGTGTCGTTGCATGATCCCGGACAACCAGGGGCGACGTACCCCGCTGCGCTGGCATGACGACATCGCCCGTAGATGCAAAAAGCCCCGCTTGATTATGTTATGAGACTTCTGGCACGCTATTTCCCACCTCACACCCGTTATGGCATGGCGGCCATGCCGCCGTGCCGTCTTCTCCATCAATGGTTTGAAAAGTCATCTGTCGCTTTGTGAGTTTCTAAAAACCACATATGTGGATGAAAAAAGCGGTATTATGCGCTCAGTATGTGTACGGGAGGCTTTGATGAACAAAATACTGCTGATTGTTATGGGAAGCGTGCTGGTAGCCTGTATTGCGGTCTCTGGGTGGTTTTATCAAACGAATCGTGTTGCACTGGGATTTATGTCAGCGCATCCCGGTCTGCTGCGCGAGAGTTTTCGAAAAACGGATGATGGAAAGCGGATTCAGAAGGTTCTCTCTCTGTATGAATACCGTCCAAATACACTCGCCAAAATGAGGGAAAAGAAGGAGTATATTGGCATAATTGAACAGTATGGAACACTACTTCTCAAGCGTGTGAATAGAGGAAGTGGGCTCTACATAAGCTTCTGCGATGTAAAAGGTGTGCCTGATTGCCCGCGTTATGGAGACTTCCTCAATAATGTTTTAATGTCAAACACGCAAGATGATATTTTGAATCTCAACAACACAGTTTTTGGATATTTGTACGATGCTGCAGGGAATTTTCATCCTGCATATGAACATTCGGAATCTTTGTTAATACGGCGTTACGCACAAACAAACACTTTGGAGAAATACCATATAACATTCTTGATTGTATTTTTCGATTTACTCGCAGAACGGTCGGGAGAATCACACGATGAGTTCGAGAGCATCACGTGGCTTTGGGAGAACCAAAATGTTCGAGATGTTGTATCTGATGATCTTGTGATGTTTAATCCTCACAACATTCAGCTACCAGAAGCGCTCGCAGCAGTCTTTGATGACGCAGATGCTTACCGAGCTGCACTGGCTTTACGAGACGAGTACCCGCAGTTAACTGCGTTCTTGTACCCGTAGTTTGGGGATACTTTTTGCGCAGAGGGTGAATGCGACAGTCGGAGTAGATGACGAACGTATGCAAGGAGATCCTGTTAGGGTGTTGGCTCTACGGGCGTCATTGAGCGGGTCGTATTGCAATACGCCTCGCTCAGCAGTACCCCCGCCATTGCAGGATCAGCGCAAGTTGACTCGTGCCAACATGTGTGGGAACAGTGCATCTTGCACACGATGGCATGCCGACGAGTACAAATCGCACGTTGGAACGTCTGTAGGTCTGCATGCCATGACGGTGGGATGGGGTCGATTGCAAAAAGCCCCGCTCAACCGTACCCAACCTGTCGTAGCAATCAGCGCAAGTTGACTCGTGCCAACATGTGTGGGAACAGCTCATCTTGCACACGATGGCATGCCGACGAGTACAAATCGCACGTTGGAACGTCTGTAGGTCTGCATGCCATGACGGTGGGATGGGGTCGATTGCAATAAGCCGCGCTCGATTCTGATTGCCTCGCCCCGCTCACCTGCGGCATTTGACAATTTCTGAAGCATTGGGTATATTTGTATATATGAAACGTGTTCACATTTATAAAAATGACTGACGCCAACGCGCCGCAGGTCGTCAAATCAGCCGCCCGGGTATTCGACGTTTTTGGGCTGCTCGTCCATCATCCGGATGGCCTGTCACTGACGCAAATCAGTGACGCATTAGCGTTCCCCAAAAGCAGCGCGCACGGCTTGTTGAATACGATGGTCGCACGTGGCTACCTGCGTGAAGGACTGCGTGATCGTACGTATCGATTGGGACCGGCATTGTTCGAGCTCGGTTCAGCCTATATTGCCAGCACAGATTTGGTCAGCGATGGCTGGGAGATCGTCCGTGCCACTGCCCGTGCCTGTAACGAGACGGTCCATCTGGCAGTCCTCGACGGCACTGACGTGCTGTATGTCGCCAAAGAAGAATCGACCAACACAATCCGGATGGTATCGGCGGTGGGCAAGCGCTTCCCTGCCTATGCAACCGGCGTCGGCAAGATTCTGCTGGCGAACTTCAGTGGAACCGACCTGCAACGCCACCTGCCCACCACAAATCCGCTACCGACGATTACAGCTAACACGATTACCGATGTGACACTGCTCAGACGATCGATCGACGAAGCGCGGATGCGCGGCTATGCCATTGACATCGAAGAATCGACCGTTGGATTGTGTTGTGTCGCCGCGCCCGTACACGACGCCAGCGGCCAAATCGTGGCCGGAATGAGCGTCTCGGTGCCCAGCATGCGCTTCACGCCTGACCGCCAAAAAGAACTGCTTGCATTGATTACCCAGCAGGCCAACAAACTCTCGACCATTTTGGGATACCGCTAAAACCCAACGCAGCGACTAGAACGTCACGGTCAGGCCACCATCGACCACGATGGTATGGCCGGTCAGGTATGTGGCGGTGCCTTCGGCCAGGAATGTGACGACCGTTGCTATCTCGTCGGGTTCGGCGGGTCGGGCCAAGGGGATGCGCCGGCGTTGCACATAGAACTGTTTGAATTCCTCCGTGCTGTGCTCGTTGACGCCGTCGACCACTGCCATCGGCGTCTCGACGAAGCCGGGGGCAACCCCATTGACCAAAATCCGATGCGGGGCGAGTTCGACCGCGAGGCAGCGGGTCAGCTGGTCGATGGCGCCCTTGGCGGTGTTGTAGTGTGACGACAACGGCGCGCCCAGGAACGCATTGACGGACGAGATATTGACGATTTGGCCGCCACCTCCTTGCGTCACCATTTGTTGTGCGGCTGCCCGACTACACTTGGTGGCACCATAGAACATGACGTCCACGGCGCGGTGCCAATCTTCGAAGGGCGTGGTCAAAAAGTCTGCAGGGTAGAAAATTCCGGCATTGTTCACCAAAATATCGAGCCGACCGTACGTGCGCACGGCCGTGTCGATCATGTGTTGGGCGTCGGTGCGCACATCTGCTCCGATGCCGATTGCTCTGCCGCCGGCGCGTGTTATTTCGGCTGCGACAGCCTGCGCAGCAGCTGCATTGATATCTGCGATGACGACTGCATGGCCACGGGCAGCGAGTTGGTGGGCACAGGCGCGACCAATGCCGCTACCTGCACCGGTGATGATAGCGGTCTGCTGTCGCATGGGCATCCTTTTCTACAAAACCTGCGTGACGACACCGTGGCGATCGATGGCTGCGACTCCGGTGGCCTGCTGATAGAGCGTCACATGGAGCGTCGTCTGGAGGACGGCGTTGCCGGCGATCCGGCTGACGCTGCCTTGGGCAATGGCGTCTTCGAGGCGGTAGGGGTACCCGGTGCAGGGCTCGAGGATGGTGGTGTAGTGATTCCTCCAGCCACCGTATGCGCCAAATACCCATACCGAGCGGAACACGTCGGGATCAAAACTCAACCCGAAGCCGCTCTGGGTCACCCCGTCGGTGAGTGCGCACCAGCCGGCGCTGAGCCCTGTGCCGTAGTAGAAGTCACAGGTCTGCGCGCTCTGCGGCGGTACCACCCGCATATCGACGGGCCCCGTGCCGGTCTGTGCATGCGGCCATGTAAAGGACGTCACCTCAGCCCCGAGCCGGCCGCGGAAGCCCTCGTCGATGAGACACGCCGTGGCGGGGATGTCGATGCGACTGCGTGCGTTGATGGCCAACGCTGGATGGAGCTTCCAGAGGTAGTCCAGTGGCTGTTGCTGGTGATTCTGCAGGCGATAGGCGATGCTGAATGTCGGCGTATCTGCATGGAAGGTGAAGGTTTTTTGGATGGTGGTATCGGTGACGACACCACGGCGGCTCATCGTCAGGGTTGCAGTCGAACCAGATTGGTCGATGTGCCAGTCGAAGGGCATTGCCCACCACTCGCCGTGGTCGGGGTAGGGTTCGCCGCTGATGCTGGTGGGTGCGTCGTTGGGGAACAATTCGTCCCATCCGCCACAGAACCAGTCGTCATAGGCAGCGCCATAAAATGCCGGCCGGGGAGGAGTGCGTGGATTATGCCAGAGCACTTCGCGGTCGGATTTTTTGTCGATGAGCGACCAGAGTTTACCGCCCAATTCGGGCAAGAATAGCGCGCGGTAATACGGATTTTCGACCAAAACGGCGCGAAACCCCCGCCAGGTGTAGGTACTGTCGATGTGTATCATGCGGTACCTCTATGTCTTCTGGATGAGGTGAATGATGCCTGCACTGTTTTCTGCGAGGTGAACCTGCACCCCATCGCGCATCAGCGTTGCACCGCTCTGCGTCCCCAATGAGCCGCGATCTCGGTCGGTGATGGTGTAGCTCCCCGATGGAGTAAGCCCACGGAGGTACAACACGCGTTCGGGGTTTTCGCCAAGCGCACGATAAAAGAACACCACACTCTCGTGCTGATCGGGACTGACCGCTTGGATGGCATCCCAGCCATAACCGATGCGATTGATGTTGGCTTTGGGGGCCAACAGATGGATGATTTTGGCGCTGCGGATGAGTTCACGGTAAGCTTTGTATTCGTTGATGGCGGCTTTGGCGTCGGCGTACTGGGTGCCGTCCCATTCGGTGATGCGCTGCATAAATATCAGCGGCCCACCAAAGATGCTACTGCGCAGGGTATACGGGGTCGGATCGTCTTCGAAGTAGCGGACGCTGTAGCGTGGTGAAAAGGGGTAGGACGCGCCGTAGATGCCCTGGCGGGTCGCATACGCGCCGATGTTGTCGACGGTGATGCTGGTGTGATACAGCCGTGCCATCTTGTAGGTCATCATCATGCCGCCGTCTTCGCAGTTTTCGAACACCACATGTGGGTACTTGGCGCGCAGGGTGCCGATGACGACGTCGATGCCGTTTTGCGAGTTGGCATAGTTGCTGTTGCCCGGGGTGTGGGTGTGATCGTCGCGGTGGCAGACTTTGACCATGTCTTCGCCGTCTTGGATGATGTAGTTGATGCCGTGCTGTTCGATGAGGTTCGATACTTGCTCGATGATCCAATTCCGGCACGGATCATTCCCAAAGCAGAGTGTGCCCGCCTGGTAGTAGTCGTCGTAGGTGCTGGCCAGCCATTCCGGGTGCTCACTGGCGATGGGCGCATCTGCGGCACACTGGGCGATGGCGATGTGGACGCCAAAACGCATGCCGTAGGACGCTGCTCGGGCGGCGATGGGTGCAAGGCCATTGGGGAATTTGGTGGGATTGGGGCGCCAGTCGCCGATCGTGTTGGCCCAGCCCAAATCGAGCACGACGACCTCGATGCCGAGGTCATGGCAGCGGTCGATGACGGCCAGCTGCTGCGCTTCGTCGATTTCTTGCCCATACTTCCATGAGTTGTACTGCACCCATGGATAGCGGTCGTCGGGGTAGGCAGGGTGGACGTAGGCCTCTGCAAAGCGTTGCGTCACATAACCAGCTTCGTCCCAATCGCCGTCGTAGTGCCCAAAAAACACCGCAGGAATCTCGAACAGCGCACCCGGTGCGAGGTCATGGCACAGGGTATCGATGCTGCTCTGGACGGTGGTCGCAGTGGCAGTGGCGGCTGCATGAATCCGGCTTTTGCCGTTGAATTCGATGCCGCAGACGATGCCCGGCCCAGCGCTGATGTGTTGATCGTCGTAATCGTGCGGGGGTGGGCGCAGGGCAAACCATGCACAGCTCGTTGCACCGTTGTAGTGCGACGGGTACGAGCCCATGCGGATTTCGATGGGGGTCCGGCCGGGCCAGATTTGGCTCTGGTGTGTACTGAAGTAGTCGGTGCGGTAGCTCCAACTGAACTGGTCGACATGGAACAGATAGAGCGGCGCTTGCCTCAGTTCGATGTGCAGTAGCCGACAATCGGTGATGCGTTGTGTCTGCGTGGTGACGTTGTGCACGACGGCAGAGGTACGCACAAATGGTTGATCTGCGTATGCCTCGACGAGCACCGTTGCGCGCAGTGTCTGCGTGGTCAACGAGATCGTCGCACTGTGGGGCGTGGCAGCGCTGATAGTGGCCTGTTGCCAGACGACCGGTTTGGCGTCGACGCTGAGTTGCGCGAGCGTTCCGCGTGCAATCTGCATTCCGGCCATTATTGGTGTGGACGAAAAGGAGAGTACGCCGTCGGCGAACCAGATGTCGATGGTATGCAGGGGCAGATGGAGCGACGTACGTGTCAGTGCGGCAGATTGCATGTGACCTCCTCGTGGTGAAAAAGAAAACCCGCCCACGAATGCTGCACATCCGTGGGCGGGAGGGTGAACTAGCCGCCGGCGAGAATCTTGTTGGCCTTCTCGTCGATCTGCTTGCCGGCTTCTTCGGGTGTGATCTTGTTGTTCCACACCTGATCGAGCGTCGGCGAGATGACTTCGCCCAAGATTTGCTGCACTTTGGCGCTGTAGACGTCGCCGATTTGGGCACTACCGATGGCATCCGAGACCGACTTGAAGCCGGCTGGCATTGCCTTCAGGAATGCTTCGGAGTTGCGGGCGTCTGCGCGGATGGGAATCCAGTCGCCGGTGTTTGCCATTTCGGCCTGGTATTCGGTGGCGCACCAGATTGCCCATGCCGTGGCTGCATCGGAGTGTTTGCCGTCTTTGGGGACGACCCACCCACCGAAGAAGTACGGCATTGCGCGCTTGTCGCCCCACTTTGGCATCGGGGCAACGTCCCACTCGAAGGGCAGTTCGGCATTGGACGAAATCATCCAGGTACCACCGGGGTACATGGCGACCTTGCCGGAGCCAAAGATGCCGGTTTCTTGACCGACCACGGAGCGGGTTTCGGAGTCTGGAGCCAGCTTTTCGACATACATGATGTCTTGGATCCAGTGGAGGGCGTTGACTGCCTCGGGTGAGCTGAACGTGAATTTGGTTGGCTCGACGACTTTGTCGAAGTAGCCACCGCCTTGTGCCCATGCCAACGAGATCGAGCCCCACCAGACTGCCAGGTCCCCGACGTCAAAGCCCCATTGGGTGACGTCTGCGCCGTCGCCCTTTTTGAGCTTCTGCGCGATGACTTTGACGTCGTCCCAGGTGGTGTTTTCGTCGGGATAGGCGACACCGGCCTCATCGAAGAGTTTTTTGTTGTAGAACAACGCCATGGTTTGGATGTTCTCGGGGATTGCGTACATGTTGGCGCCGTCGAACTTCCAGACCGCCATTTGTTCCTGCGGATACATGTCGGGATTGGCGAAGTCGCCGACTTTGTTGAGGTCGTCTTGCAGGTTTTTGAGCTTGCCTTGGGTGTAGTGACCGTAGGCTTGCACGTCCCAGAAGTAGACATCGATGGGTTCTTTTGAAGCGTACGCCAAATCGACTTTTGGCCAGTACTGATCCCATGGCAACAATTCCATGGTTGCTTCGTACTGCCCTTTGTACTTGGCGTTGAACAAATCCGCACGCTTCTTGAAGTTTTCGTCCAGCGTCGGCGAATTTGACCACATCAGGGCCTTGATCTTCTGGACTTCTGCAGGGGCGGCTGGCTGTTCTGCGGTGGTCGCACCACATGCGGCCAACACCCCGGCGCTTACCGCTGCAGTTCCCAATGCCATCAGGCGCAGGAATCTACGGCGATCGTTCAGTGGTTTGGACATTGCGAGCTCCTTTGTTGAGCAACAATCTATGGTCAAGGGTTACCCCTTAATACCCGTCGTCACAATCCCGCGCACAAAATAGCGCTGCGCCCCAATAAACAACACAATCGGTGGAATAATCGAAATCGTCACCGCGGCCATCAAAAGATTCATCTTGGCGACGCTGCGTGGCGACCCCGACAGGTACGACAACGCCACCGCAATCGTGCGCTTCGACTCGTCACTCAGATAGATGAGCGGATTGAAGAAGTCGTTGTACGTTCCGACAAAGGTGAATACCGCGATGGTCGCCAGCACTGGTCCACTCAACGGCAACATAATCGACCACCAGATACGGTAGACACTCGCGCCGTCGATCATGGCTGATTCTTCGAGCTCGCGCGGGATGGTGATGTAGAACTGGCGCATCAGAAAGACAAAATATGCACTGCCGAAAAACGCCGGGACGGTCAGCGGCAAGAAGGTGTTGATCCAGCCGATGGTGTTGAACATCAGGTAGGTGGGTACCAACGTCACGGCACCGGGCAACATCAGGGTCGCCAGCAAGAGCATGAAGATGGTGTCGCGGCCAGGTGCTTGCAGCCGTGCGAATCCATAGGCGGCAAACGAGGCAGATAGGAGCGTGCCGATCATGACGGTGGTGACAATGAAAAACGTGTTGAATGCATAGATATCGAGCTTGAGTTGCGCATAGGCATCCGAAAAATTCTCCCAGCGCGGATTTTCCGGTATCCATTGCGGCGGCACCAAAAAGACATCGCCGTTTTGCTTGAGGGCAGTCGAAATCATCCAAAAAAACGGAATCAAAATCACGACGGCACCCATGCTCAGCACGATGACACTGAATACATCGATGAGTCGTTGTTGTCCCGAACGAGTCCGTAGGCTGCGTAAAAATGCTTGCATCTCACTTCACCTTCCGTTCGGACTCATAGAATACCCACAATGGTGACGAACGGAATACGAGCAGGGTCAGCAGCATCACGATGAGGAACAACACCCACGAAATGGCAGCTGCATAGCCGAAGTTGAGGAATTGGAAGGCATGTCGCCACAAATACACCGCGATGAACAACGTTGCATTGTTGGGCCCACCGCCGGTGATGACAAACGCATCGGTGAAGTATTGCAATGCGCCGATGATGCCCAGCACGAGATTGAAAAACGTCACATTGGAGAGCAGCGGTAAGGTGATGTGCCGGAATTGTGACCAACGATTGGCGCCGTCGATTTCGGCGGCTTCCATCAGTTCATAGGGAATCCCCTGCAAACCCGCCAAGAAGATCAACATCGTCCCACCCACGCCCCAGACACTGGTGATAATCAGGGCAACCAGCGCCCATTGTTCGTCCAGCAGCCAGTTGGGACCCTTGATGCTCAGCATGCCGAGCAGGTTGTTGATGATGCCGTGTTTGCCGTTGAAAATCCACTTCCAGAGCATTGCCACGCCGACGCCCGATATGACCGTGGGCAGGTAGTACATCGACCGAAACACGTAGATGCCGCGGATTTTTTTGTTGAGGAGGATTGCCAAGAACAGCGAAATCACCAAACCCAATGGCACGCTGACTACGGAGTAGATTGCACTGATTTTGAGTGACTGCCAGAATAATTCCTCTTGCAGCAGCTTGGTGTAGTTGCCGATGCCGATGAGTTTGAAGTCATTGAGGAGGTTGTAGTCCGAAAAGCTCAGCGCCAATGAGATAATCATCGGCCCGAGCGTAAACAACAATAAACCGAGAATCACTGGCGACATAAAAATATACGCGTGCACCGCTTCTGTGCGCGCTTGCCAACCTGCTTGTTTCCTTTTGGGCGCTTCCGTCGATACTGCCATGTATGCCTCGGTTGCTTCCAGACGTCGTTGTCGGAAAAATATTCACATATATGAAATCAATTCAAATTATAACTCTATTATAGCAAGTGCATCGATGCTGTCAATTGACGGGCAGGGGTTCGAGCAAAATGAGTGCTGAGCCCGGCTCGGTGCGGGCATCGAACATCCAGCCGGCAGCGATGGTGGCACCGGAAATGACTTCGACTCGATTATCGCCCAGCCACGTGCAGCGATAATTCCGGTTGGCATCGATGTTGTGCAACCAGAAGTGCCGTGTTGGTTTGGCACCAGGCAGGCGGAACAGCGCGACGAGCATATCACCGGCGTGGTCATCGACGTATTGGAAGCCGGCGAAGCGATCGAGCGTCCCATTGCGGCGCGGTTGATTGGTCAACCGGAACATACGTGCAGAGCGCACAAAGCGCCGGACAACCTGTTTGTAGATGTCGATGTGTTGGATGTAGCGGTCGCGGATCCACGGTAATAGGGTCGGGAGACCTTGTGAAAATCCGAAACGATGGAGCATACTGACGCGCGTGTAGTAGTCGAGTTGGCTCGCAGCGACGCTGGGGCTGGTGGGGTCGAAGGTCTGTTGCGGGTGATCGGCGAAGCCCCACTCGCAGAAGCCCCAGTGTAGGATTGCTTCGGGGGCGAGCATGGCGGAAGCACCCCAGAAGAGTTGCAGGCTGTGTTCGGGCCAATCCGGATCGCTGAGGAACGCCATGTGTGTCTGCTGGGCGATGCCGAGGTCGATGCGCAGACCACCTGAGGCGCAGTTTTCGAGCACGACCTCGGGATGTTTGGCACGGATAGCAGCCAACAGGCGATAGTAGCCTTGGTAGTGGCCGTGTAGACCATCGCCTGCGCCATGGCCATGGTCGGTCCGATTGCAGCCCGCGCCGGGGTCCAGATTGAAGTCGAGTTTGATCCAGTCGGCGCGGTATTCGGTGATGATACGGTCGAGGGTAGCAAACGCCCAGTTCCAACCCGCCTCACTGGCCAGACAAACGTAGCCGCAGGGGGTGTCGTTGCGGCGGGCGACGATTGCGGGGTGTTGGATGGCGGCTTCGGCGCGGACGCCGAGGGCTTCTATTTCGCACCAGACACCAAATGCCATTCCTTTGGCGTGCACATAGTCGGACAGCGCTCGAATGCCGCTGGGGAAGCGGGTCGTGTTGACCACATGCCAATCGCCGCGGTAGTCATACCAGTGCGTGCCCGGGTCAGAGGGGCCAAACCAACCGGCATCGAGGGCACAGACTTCCATCCCCATCTGGGCAGCGACGTCGACGTTTTGGCGAAAAACGACTTCATTGAGGGAACGGTCTTCGTAGGTCCACCAGTGATTCCATTCGACGGGGAGCGCATTCGAAAGGGTGTTGCGCGGGTACCAGTGTGAACGGCCGACGGTCGCGTAGTCGGCGGCGTTGGCATCGCTGCTTGCATTGGCGCCGCACACGGTCACCACTGCAGGCGCGTCGAACGTTTGCTGTGGCGCGAGCTGCGCCGAAAAAGCCCAGTCGTTGAGCCCGGCCGAAATGCGGTATGCTCCGTCATCGAGCTCGGTTGCGCGAATAATCCAGTTGCCGGACCACGCGACCGAGACCGACAACATGGCGCGTTGATCGCGTACCAACCCGACCCATGGATGCATGCCTTGTGAGGAGCGACCGGCACGCGTCTGCCAGACGACATCGCCGTTGAGGCGTTGGGATGTTGGTTCGAATTCACTGCCCCAGCCACCAGTGAAGCCGCTGCTTTCGTACGACCCCGTCGGAATGTCGATGACCAATGAGTCGATGCGCTGGATGGTGAAATCCGTTGTCCCGAGGTTTTTGACGGTTACCGTCGCCTCGAGCAAGTGGGTGTGCGCATACGTCTTGAGCGTCTGGATGATGTGGAGGTGGTGTTGGTAGGCATAGGTGATGATAGTGCATTGCATGCCTGCCGCGTCGGTCGTTTGCGTACGCTGGATGATCTGCATCCCCGGGGAGAGCGCTGTCAGGGTCTGATTATCGATGTCGACGCGGAAGAGCGGACTCGTTGCTTCTGCCCAGAGGACATCTGCAGAGCGGATGGAGACATGCCCGGGTTTTGTGTGGATGACAAAACGGCCAGAACCAATACCCACGTCGTTGTGAATGCTCATCTGAATGACTTTCGCATGTATGAATAGATTTACCAAATGCTACGCTGTTCGCAGTAAAATGTCAATGGTGAGAATGTTCCGACGCCATGAAGATCGCCGAGATGGATACATCCCGAGAGGAGGGTCGTATGCGCATAGATGCCGTAGATTTCTTTTATTTGGCGATGCCAGAGGTGCTGGATATCGGGGACGGGAGTCAGGACGCGCTGCTGGTGCGGGTACAGGCCGGGCAGTATGTCGGTTGGGGGGAGTGCGAGGCTTCCCCGCTCGTGTCGATAGCCAGCTTTGTGACGCCGATGTCGCACAGTGCCTGCAAACCGGTGCGGGACTCGGTGCTTGGGCAAGAGCTGAACGAAGTCGCAGACATTGCCCGTATCTGTGCGGTCGTGCATGCGAACAGCCTCGATTTGTTGCAGATGCCACACACCTTGTCGGGGATCGAAATAGCCCTGTGGGATTTGTTGGGCAAGCGCTTCGACACTCCTGTCTATCGACTACTGGGCTACACGACGGCCTATGCCAAGCAACCCTATGCCTCGCAGTTGTTTGGCGACACCCCGCACGAGACGTATACGAAAGCACGGCGCGTCAGCGCAGACGGATATCGCGCCACCAAGTTCGGCTGGGGGCCATATGGTCTGGGGAGCGTGGCGGCCGATGCAGAACAAATCGCCGCAGCCCGTGAGGGATTGGGGCCGGATGGGATTTTGCTGGTCGATGCCGGGACGGTCTGGCTGGATGATGTCGAACGGGCTCTGCCGCGACTGGCGGCGTTGCGGGCGGCCAACACAACCTGGCTCGAAGAGCCGTTTGTGTCGGGCGCGTTGGCGTCGTATGCCGCATTGGCTCGCCAGTCGGGCAGTGTCAAAATGGCAGGTGGCGAGGGATGCCACAGCGAATACATGGCACAGCATATGATCGAATACGCGGCCATCGGGTATGTCCAAATCGACACGGGGCGCATCGGCGGGATTCTCCCCGCGTATCGGGTGGCGCAGTATGCCGCTGCACGAGGCGTTACCTATGTGAACCATACGTTCACGTCGGCATTGGCGCTGAGTGCATCGTTGCAGCCCTATGCGGGGCTCGCGCAGGATGTGATTTGTGAATATCCGGTCGAACTGAAACCATTGGCACAGCAGATGACGAAGCAGCGCCTCACGCCTGGTGCGGACGGGATGATCCGTATTCCCGACCGTCCCGGTTTGGGGATCGATATTGATGTGGAAGCCTGCCAGCGCTATCTGGTGCCGTGCGAGATAAGCGTGCGTGGCAAGGTTATCTATACCACACCGGAGATTCTGTCATAAACAGTGCTCGCCGGTAACTGCGGGCGAGGGTGGATATGGGCGGGCGAGGTATACCTCGCCCCTGAGGTACATATCGGGAATGAACGTTGACTCGTGCCAACATCTGTGGGAACAGTGCATCTTGCACACGATGGCATGCCGACACATGCACGTCACGTGCTGGGAAGCCGGTGGGTCTGCATGCCATGACGGTGTGGCGAGGCACGCCTCGCCTCTGAGTGTGCATCAGCGAGAATGAGCGTCATCGAGCGGGGCTTTTTGCAAAAAGCCCCGCTCAACCGTACCCAACCTGTCGTAGCAATCAGCGCAAGTTGACTCGTGCCAATATGGGTGGGAACAGTGCATCTTGCACACGATGGCATGGCGACACGAACAAATCGCACGTTGGAACGTTTGTGGGTCTACATGCCATGACGGCGTGGCGAGGCACGCCTCGCCCTGAGTGTGCATCAGCGTGAATGAGTGTCATCGAGCGGGGCTTTTTGCAAAAAGCCCCGCTCAACCGTACCTTCGCCAGTGCAGGTTGGCAACGCCATCTTCACCCCAACCCGTCATGGCATGCCGACTTGACGTAGTTGTCCTCATCGGAATGCTTCAGTCGGCATGTCATCTCCTGCAGATGCCAAAATATTTGAGCGGGGCTTATTGCAATAAGCCCCGCTCAAAAGTTGACACGTTGGAACGTCTGTAGGTCTGCATGCCATGACGGTGAAATCGGCATGCTTCTCAATCAGCACTACCACCATGGAATACTGCGTAGTACGCCTCAATTGCGTTGATTTGTCGTTCAATCGTCTCGGTCGTAATCTCGAGCTGGAGCAACACATTGCCGCCGATGCCACCGCCAAAAGGTGTCGCGACGCCCCGATTCTGCAAGGTGATGCCGATGGTTTTGGGGACAGTGGCGACCACCTTCCAGCCAGCCCGGGTCCACGGTGCAAGTGGCTGAATCGTGAATTGGTAGGCCGTTCGCTCCCGATTGAAAAACGAATCGACCGGCAAATAGACGTCGTGGACCAGTGTTGTGGCACCGAATGATGCCACAACATCTCGTGTTTCGAGGAGTGATTGTTCTACCGCACGCGCAATCTGTTCGCGTGCCTGGTGCGCTGCAATGCGCTGTTCTTCGATGTTCTGTTGTTCTTTTGCTGCTGCCGCAGCTCCTGCACGTAGGGTGCGCTGTTACGCGCACGCGTCACATTCACGCTCGAAGTCGAAGAGCGACACCGTAGCTCCACAGGTGGTACATTTTGCCATTGGTCACACCTCAAATATGCAGTCGTACGATATCTGTGTACAGAGGATTCACTTCTTTTTGCCTTTGATGTCTGGTTTGTGCACAAACAACGGCGGTTGCATCACCGTCCCTGCGGGTGGATCGTCAGCGGGCTCCTCGGGCGTCGGGCTATCTGGGTCTACCGCGCGCATCGTCGCGTCGTAGGCTGACTGGGCGTCGCGTGCACAGCGTACATAGGCCTCGATGAGCTGTTGCCTGGCGCTCACCACGGCCGCCTGGGCGATATGTTGGGCCGCGTGTGCGTCGTCGTATGCGGCTTGTGCTTGGATGCGCAATGGGGTAATCAATGCGCTGGATGTCTTGTCGATCTTGACGAGGAATTTGGTCGCATCGACGCTGGCGCGTTGGGCTACGTTGTGGGTGCGTTCGGCCTGGGCGAGGGCTGCCTCGGCAGCGGCCACCGGGGCGTGCAGGTGTGCGTATGAGCTTCGTAGCGACTTGAGGATGGTGTGGGGTAGGATCGCCATTGCGGTACCTCGCTGAATGAGCATTGTTACGTCATTATACCGTGCGCCCAAAAACGCCTTCCCGGTGCGCATCTGCCCGCAGAATGCACCGTGAGGAGATGTCGTATAATATATTATCTGAAAAATTAGTGAAAATCACACAAATGTTTCAACAGTTGCGCACACGGGTTATTGGGGTGCTTGTGGTTGTATTGGCGTTGGTAACTGCCACATTTGGTATGTTATCGGCCGCACCTGCGGTGCCGCCTGCCACGGTCGACGCGAGTCTGCGCGCTCTTGCGCAAGATGTCGCTATACCCGTCATCATCGTGATGCGCACTGCCGATGCCGGTGCCGATATGAGCACCTTGTCAGTAGCCGAAGTAGATGCGCGCGTGAGCCGCATTGGGGTGCAACGCACTGCGGTGTTGGCGCGCAATACGACGATTCTCAAGATAACCAAGTCACAGCCCACACACGTGCCGCTCGTATTTGCCCGGATGAGCCCACGCGATCTGGATGCCTTGGCGAGTGACCCATCGGTTGCATCCATCTACCCTGATCGGCTCTCGAAACCCTCACTGTATGAGTCGACCACGTTGATTGGATCAGCCAGTGCCAACGCGTCGGGGTATGCTGGTGCTGGTACATCGGTGGCGGTGCTCGATTCGGGCGTGCTGAGCAGTCATGAGTTTTTGCGTGGCAAGGTTGTCGGCCAAGCCTGTTTTTCGAGCACGGATAGTTATTGGGAGTCGACATCATTCTGCCGCGGCGGCGCTTCCTCGAGCTTTGCGACCGGTGCGGGTGAGCCGTGTCCCATCAACATCTACGGTTGCGATCATGGCACCCATGTCGCTGGGATTGTTGCGGGGAAGCAAATCACCCGCGGCGGTCGGACCTTCTCTGGGGTCGCCCCTGCAGCCAAAATCATCTCGGTCAAGGTGTTTAGCAAATTTGCAGCAAGTGCATGTGGTGATGGCGCGACAGGACCGTGTATCATGTCGTTTGATTCTGATCTCATCCGCGCACTCGATTGGTTGTATGGTAAACGCACCAGCGTGAGCTGGGGGACGCTGGCAGCGGTCAACATGAGTCTGGGCGGTGGTGCCTATGGGACGTTGAATGCCTGCAACGCCGAACCCATCAAGAGATCGATTGATACGTTGCGGTCGGTCGGTGTTGCTACGGTCATTGCCAGCGGCAACGAAAGCTACACCACTGCTATCGGTTGGCCGGCGTGTGTTTCGTCGGCGATAGCCGTCGGAGCCTCGACTGCGGCCCGCACGGGGACCGTCGATACACCGGCGATTTTTTCGAATCGCCCACGTGCCGCCAATAACAACCCCAACGCAGCGGGCGATCGCCTGCTAGACCTGATGGCGCCGGGGAACGAAGTCATGTCGTCGATTACCACGTCGACGACCAGCTACGACAGTTGGTCTGGCACGTCAATGGCTGCGCCACACGTGGCCGGCGCCTGGGCGGTGCTGAAGGGGATCTCGCCCAGAGCCTCGGTGACTCAGGTGTTGGGATGGTTGCGCTCCACTGGCAAGATAATCGTTGACAGACGGAACAGTGACCCACTGTCGATCCCCCGTATCAATGTCGGTGCGGCAGCCCGCAAAGTGGCTGCTGAAGTACGAATAACGCCATCGGCAACGCGAACCAAGACCAAAACAGCAACGCGGACGCGCACCACAACACGCACTGCGACACGCACTGCGACACACACTGCGACACACACTGCGACACACACCGCCACACTTACGGCCACACCTACGGCCACATCTACGGCCGAACCAACCGTAACCGAAAGCGTGGAACCATAGCCGGCTGGTCGACGAGGTGCACATGTACGCCGACACACCGCCGATGACCCCGCCTGGGCGTATGCGCTCGCCAGCGAGAGTCGTTGCATGACCGCGGTTAATCAGGGGCGAGGTCGTCATGCCTCGCGAAGCGGGGTACGTCGCCCGTAGATGCAATTCCATACAATTGCGGGCGAGGTGTTGTTATTCGAGCGGGGCGTTCATATGTGCGAGCGAGGCATGCCTCGCCCCTGAGGATGTACCGGTGAAAAGTACTGTCATCGAGCGGGGCTTATTGCAATAAGCCCCGCTCAACCGTATATGCATAATGGATGCAGTCCCTTCCCCTACCCGTCATGGCATGCCGACAAGAAGTGGTTGTTCAGATTGCAATGCCTCAGTCGGCATGCCATCTGCTGCAGATGCAATTATTGTCGCCGGGTAGGTCAGAACATTCCGATATCACTCCGCAATTCATCTTGGCAGGTGCAGCGCACGCCGCCTCGTGCCAGCGTGTCTGGGAACAGCGCATCTTGCACACGATGGCATGCCGACACATGTACGTTACGCGCTGAGATGCCCGTGAGTCTGCATGCCATGACGGCGAAATCGGTATGCGGCATGCCAAGTAAACATACGACC
>CAMCVW010000040.1 GCA_945881915.1 Thermoflexus hugenholtzii JAD2
GGCCTCGAAGTGCAACGCTGCAGCCTCGACGACAGCAACGCAGCCGTCAAAATCCTCGGGACCTTCATCCAGTACGAAGTCGCGCCGTTCACCAAGTTCGAACAGGCGATTAGTTACTTCGGCAAAGAAATCCCGACGCTGGCCAAAGGTCTGGCCGACCGCATCGCCGAGGCCCACAAGAGCAATGCAGCGTTCCGCAATGCCTATGCGGCCTTTCTGCAGCTCTGCCAGGCGTCGCTCAATCCCAACCTGGCCCCGGCCGCCGTGGACGAAATGCTGATCCAGCATATGCTCACCGAGCGCCTGATGCGCAAACTGTTCGACGAAGACTTTGTGGCGCAAAACGTCATCGCCCGCGAGGTCGAGCGCGTCATCACGGCACTGACCAGCGCCAGCTTCAACCGGCGCGAGTTCCTCGGCTCGCTGGACCGCTTTTATACGGTCATCGAGGACGCTGCCGCGGCGTTGGCCAACTTCTCGGAGCGGCAGCACTTCATCAACACGGTGTATGAGCGCTTCTTCCAGGGCTATAGCGTCAAAACCGCCGATACGCACGGCATCGTCTACACCCCGCAGCCCATCGTCGACTTCATGTGTGCTAGTGTCGAGGAAGTGCTCAAAACCGAGTTCGACCTCGAGCTGGGTGCCCCCGGCGTGACCGTGCTCGACCCGTGTACCGGTACCGGCAACTTCGTCGTCAATCTGCTCGGGCGGGTCAGCGCCAAGTACATCGATGACTTCTACAAAAAGCAACTCTTTGCCAACGAAGTCATGCTGATGCCCTATTACATCGCCTCGCTCAACATCGAGGCGACCTACTACCAACGCCGCGGCCAGCGTGCCCCGTTCGAAGGCCTGTGCTTTGTCGATACGCTCGATCTGGATGTAGGCCAGCAGTTGCAGCTGTTCGGCGCCGAAAACAGCGAGCGCGTGCAACGCCAACTCGATGCCCCCGTCACCGTCATCATCGGCAACCCGCCCTACAACGTGGGCCAGGTGAACGAAAACGACAACAACAAGAACCGCAAATACAAGCATGTCGATGCACGCATCAAAGAGACGTATGTCAAAGACTCCAAAGCGACCAACAAAATCGCCTTATACGACATGTACGTGCGCTTCTTCCGTTGGTCGATTGATCGGCTCGGGCAGGACGATGGCGTGTTGGTATTTGTGACGAATAATGGCTTTGTAGACGGATTTGCATTTGACGGAATGAGAAAGCATCTTTTAGAAGATTTTGATCGTGTTTATGCGCTTGACCTTCAGGGTAACATCCGCAAAGATTCGATGCGTGATGGCATCCCACTTGGTGAAGAACATACGGTTTTTGGAATGTCAGCAATGGTTGGAATTGTAATCATTGTTGCCATACGGAACACTGCTCGTTATAAAGATAAAAAGCTGTTCTATCACACTGTCGATTTTCGTTCCAAACGAACAGAAAAATTTGATTTTCTGCGCCACCACGTCAAAGAAGACGGCATCAAAAACGCGTTGAATACCATCGAATGGACTGAGCTCCACCCTGATACGAAAAACACTTGGCTCGTTGCAGAAAACGCGTCTGTATGGGATGAAATGGTCCCTGTAGGTTCGAGAGATGCAAAAAGTTCCGGTTTAGCAAATACAGTATTGTTCAATACTTACAGTCGAGGTATTGCAACCTCACGCGACTCAGTTGTGTACTCGTTTTCTCTGGATTTACTAGCAAATACAATGAAAAACCTGATAAATAGTTTTAATAAGGAGGTTGCCAGATATTTGACTGAAAACAAACCGAAAGAAATAGATGATTTTGTTGACACGACCGACATAAAATGGGATGTCAATCTCAAAAACTATCTCAAACGAGGTATTAAAACTAATTTTTCCCAAGATCAGTTACGAAACTCACTCTACCGACCTTTCACTAAAAAATACTTATATTTTGACAAGATAATGAATGGTGCAGTGTATCTCCAACCGTACTTTTTCCCAACTAAAATCACAGAAAATGTTGTTCTCACAATGACTGATGTCGGTTCAGAAAAACCGTTCATGACGCTGATTTCGAATTCTGTGACCGACCTACACATCGTCGGCGCAGGTGCTTCTGCCCAATGCTTCCCCCTCTACACCTACGAACCCGACGGGACGCGGCGCGACAACATCACCGACTGGGCGCTACAGGAATTCCGTACGCGAAGCGGCATCGCCGAGCTGAGCAAAGAAGACATCTTCTATTATGTCTACGCGGCCCTGCACGAGCCGACCTGGCGGGCGGATTTTGCGCTCAACCTCAAGAAGGAACTGCCCCGCATCCCCTGGCCCGATGCAAACATCCCTGTGGCCGAGTGGGTGCGTATCGGGCGGGCCTTGGCGCAGCTACATCTCGACTACGAGTCGGGGCCACGGCAGGCGTTGGAATGGGTCGAGACCAAGCAACCGGTGCACTTCCGCGTCACCAAGATGAAGCGCGATGCCGATAGCATCGTCGTCAACGAGACGTTGACGCTGGCCGGCATCCCACCCATAGCCTGGACCTACAAACTGGGCAACCGCAGCGCCTTGGAATGGCTGATCGACCAGTACCAGCTGGATGGCGACAGCGACCCCAATGCGTATAGCGACGACCCGATGTACATTGTGAATTTGGTCGAGCGGGTGGCGTATGTGTCGATGCAGACGTGTGCGCTTACAGCGCAGTTATCAGGTATCAGTGCCCCATAGCCCCACGGCATGCCGTGGGGCTATGGGGAAACAACAATCCCCATCTGATTCCCCGCCGGATCACGCACCAGCAGCACGGTATCCTCGAGCGTGAACGGATAATTCGCCGCTTTAAATCGCTCTGCAACGGCATCCACATCGGCACTGGTCGGCAAGCGCAAGGTCCACCAGACCAGTCCAGTGGCATGCAACGTCGGCGCTGGCACATTGGCACCGCGCCAGATGTTGTAGCCCAGATGGTGGTGATACCCATTGGTCGACACGAACTCGGCCGACAACCCAAACTCCTGCATCAAATCAAACCCAATTAAATCCACATAGAACCTGCGGCTCTGGCCCAATTTGGCGACGTGTAGATGGACGTGGCCAATCACGGGCAATTCAGCGTCACCGGCGTCACGCAGCAACGCTTGCAAATCGATGTGGTCGGTCACCATGGCTAATTTGCCATTGGTGTCTTTGGGCCACGCGTCACGCGGACGGTCGTGGTATAGCTCGATGCCGTTGCCTTCGACATCACTTAGGTAGAGTGCTTCGCTGACGCCGTGGTCGGACGCGCCTTCGAGCTTGAGGCCAAATGACAAAAATTGCTTGAGGGCAGCACCCAGCGCCGCCCGGCTGGGGTAGCGGTAAGCGATGTGGTACAGCCCAGCAGCACGGGGCTCGGGCTTGGCCTCGGCATCGGGGATGAGGTAGAGCAATACCTCGTCATCGGCGCCCATCACGACGGTGCCGTTGTCGAGCTTATCGTGCAGGCGGAACTGCAGTGCTTGGGTATAGAAGGCATACATCCGGTCGATATTGTGCACACGCAATGCAATGGGACCGAGCGTTGTCTGTGGTGCGAGCATTTTTGGTGACTCCCTTTACGAATCTGTACACAGCATACCTGATGCCCCGCACCATGCACGTGTACACGGAGTGTACACAAGAAAAAGCGGAGGGCTCGTACAGCCCTCCGCCTTTTCACCCCAAAAAAAGACTACTCGCCTTTGACAGCGGTCCAGACGTCCGAGAAGACGGCCGTCGACTCGTTGCGGATGGCCCATTCGAGACGCTTCATGACCTCGGCATCGGGCGAAAAGCCTTCGGCGTAGAGGGCGCTGATAGCCGGATCAAGCAACGGGATAGCGTCTTTGTTGGGCGTCAGATAGCCAATGTATTCAGTATTCAGTGCGGCGACGCTGGGGTCGAGCAGGTAGTTCATAAAGACCTGTACGGTGTAGGCGTTGGGCGATTCCTTCAGGATGACCATGTTGTCCATCCAGATCATGCCGCCTTCTTTGGGGATGACAAAGCCGATATCGGCATTGCCCGAGAATTCGTCACCCAAACCGTTGCGGGCTTGCATGGCTTGGCCACTCCAGGCATGGGCAAACAGGTACTCGCCGCTGGCGAGTTTGCGATTGACATCGCTGCTGTTGTAGCTGGCGAGGAATGGCTTCTGGGCGATGAGCAGTTCCTGCACCTTGGCAACAGCCTCGGGGCTGGTCTCGTTGAGCGAATAGCCGAAGTACTTAAGGGCCGCACCGGGCACTTCGCGCTCGTCATCCAGCATGCTGAACTGGCCCTTGTACTGCTCCAAAGCCGCAAGGTCGAATATCGTCGACCAGCTGTCTGGGGCGGTCGGGAAGGTCTTTTTGTTGTAGGCGATGCCGGTGATGCCGTACATATACGGCAGTGAGTAGACGTTGCCCTCGTCGAAGTACTTGTTGAGCAACGTGGGCTCGACGTGGACGGCGTTGGTCAGCAGGGTTTTGTCCAGCGGCTGGAGCAGCCCTTCGGTGGCCATGGTCTGGACGGCGTAGTCGGACGGAGTGACGAGGTCATAGCCCGAACCACCGGCGCGAACTTTGGCGATCATGTCTTCGTTCGCATCGAAGTTGTCGACGATGACTTTGACGCCGTAGGTAGCCTCGAAGTTGGTCAGAATCTCGGGGGCTAGGTAGTCGGTCCAATTGAGGAAATTGATTTCTTTGGCGAGCTTGGACTTGTCGACGGCAGGGTCAAAAGCCGGGCCGGCAGGTGCGGCAGCATCCGTGGCGGGGGCTTCGGCGGCAGGTGCTTCGGTGGCTGCGGGAGCAGCGCCACAGGCGGCAATGGTGGCCATTACGAGCACACCGAGCAACAGGCGGAACAATGACTTCATGGGATTCCCTTCTGGTGGTGGTCTACTTATCGTTCGTCGGCGCGCCGTTGCATGAACTGCGATAGAAAGACCAAGAGCATCGATACGACTAACATTATCGTCGAAATCGCGTTGATCGAGGGCGTAATTGCCCGCTTGACGCGACCGTAGACTTCGATGGGGAGCAAATTGGTACCCGGTCCGACGGTGAAAAAGCTGATGATGAAGTCATCCAGCGACAACGTGAAGGCCAGCAACGCGCCGCCAATGACGCCCGGGATGATGAGCGGCAGCGTGATGCGCCAAAAGGTCGTCCGCGGGTCAGCGCCCAAATCGGCGGCGGCTTCCTCGAGGCGCACATCAAATCCCTTGAGACTGGCGCGCACCACCACCGTCACGAACGAGATACTAAAGGCCACGTGCGAGACGATGACCGTCCAGATGTTCATGCGCAGAGTGATGCCGGTCAGCGACTCAAAGATGCCGAACGAGAACGAGAAAAAAGCGAGCAATGCCAGCGCCATGACGATCTCGGGGATGACGATGGGCATATACAACAACGCGTCGAGCCCATCACGGCCGCGGAAGCGGTAGCGCTCCATGGCAAGAGCGAGCAGGGTGCCACAAATCGTCGACAAAACGGTCGACACCGCCGCCACCCAGAGCGTGTTGAGGGCGGCGCTCATCATGCGCTGGTCGTTGAACAGTTTGGTGTACCAGTCCAGCGTAAAGCCGGTCCAGCGCACCCCAAAGGTGTCTTTGGTGAACGAGAAAATGACCAGCAAGACAATCGGCGCATACAGAAAAACGTAGGTGCTCCCGGCGTGCAACGACAACAGGCGCGTACCTATCGATGCTTGCCGCGGCGGGGTGTGCAGCGGACGGGGTGCGTTGATCATCGGTCCTCCTCGGTGGTGGTCCGGAAGTAGACGAGAACTACGATGGTCAGCAGCGCCATGAACACCAGCGCCAGGGCCGAACCGAGTGGCCAGTTGGGCGGGTTGGATCTGGTAAACAGGCGTTGCAACAAATTACCCAACATATCGACCTTGGCGCCGCCCAGCAGGTCCGACACCACGAACTGACCGACGGTGGGGATGAACACCAGCACCGATCCGGCGACCAATCCTGGTGCGGTCAAGGGCAGCATGATACGCAGAAAACGCTGCACGACGGTAGCGCCCAGATCACTGCCTGCTTCCATCAAGGTGAAGTCGAAGCGCGCCAGCGAGGCATACAGCGGTAACACCATAAAGGGCAGATTGCCGTAGACCAAACCAACCAGCACCGCACCTTCGCTGGGGTAGAGGAGTTGTTTGGCAAAACCCAAGGCGACCAACAGGCTGTTGATAAGACCGTTGTTGCTGAGGAGCAACATCCAGGCATAGGTGCGCACCAGGAAGTTGGTCCAGAACGGAATCAGAATCAAAAACAGCAACACATTGCGGCGCGCCGGCGGCGCCTGCACCATGTGGAGTGACAGCGGGTAGCCAATCAGGGCGCAGATGAGGGTCACCTCGAGGCCGATGACTAGCGAGCGTATGTAGGCATTGTAGAAGAGCTCTTTGCCCCACAGCACGCGGTAACTGTCGAGGCTGAACTCCCAAATCACCTTGCCGGTGGGACTGTTGGTGGCGAAGCTGTAGACCACCACAATGAGCAGTGGCAGCACAAAGAACACACCCAGCCAGAGCACACCGGGCGTCAGTAACCCAACCAAAGAACGCGTCCGCGTCTGGCGCTGGTCGGGTGGGAGTTCGACTGAGGGCACCATCGACATGATTCCCTCCTTTCGCTATGCGGGCAAAATCAACGCGTTATCGGGATTCCACCAGACGAAGCCCCGTTCGCCTTTTTGCCAATAGGCATCGCGATCGAGGGTGGAACGATTGTTTTGCTCCCACACATCCAGGTGGGCGCCGTTATCGAGCGACACGGTCAGCCGGGTGTCGCTACCGATATAGAGGACGCGCTCGACCGTGGCAGGTAAGCAGATCATCTGGTCGGTGGGTTGCACGGTCAGGCGTAGCTTCTCGGGGCGGATAGCGATGGTGACAGCAGTGCCGTCGCTGACTGTCTGTTGGGCGATGCCGGGGAGTGCCACCCCATTGTCGAGGGTCACCACGGTGTAGGCGCCGTCGACTGCGCTGACATGACCATCGAGGAAGTTCGCTTCGCCGATGAAGTCGGCCACATAACGAGTCGCGGGGCGCTCGTAGATCTCGGTGGGCGAGCCGATTTGGAGCATTTTGCCTGCCGACATGACAGCGATGCGATCGCTCATCGTGAGTGCTTCTTCTTGGTCGTGGGTGACGTAGATGAAGGTGATACCGACTTCTTGTTGCAGGCGTTTGAGCTCGATTTGCATCTCTTTGCGCAACTTCAAGTCGAGGGCACCCAACGGTTCATCGAGGAGCAACACTTTGGGATGATTGACGAGCGCACGCGCCAGCGCGACGCGTTGCTGCTGTCCGCCCGACAGTTGCTTCGGCCGACGCTCGCCGTAGCCGGTCAATTGCACCATGGCGAGGGCTTCGGCGACACGTTTGGTGATGTCGCTTTTGTTGATTTTTTGCATCTGCAGGCCAAATGCGATGTTTTCGTTGACCGATAAGTGAGGGAACAGCGCGTAGGATTGGAACACGGTGTTCACATTACGCTGATGCGCTGGAATGCGTTCGACCTGAACGCCACCGAGCGAAATCACGCCCGAAGTGGGGAATTCAAAACCTGCAATCATACGCAACGTAGTGGTTTTGCCACAGCCGGATGCACCGAGCATCGAAAAAAATTCACCATCACGGATATCGACCGATATCGCATCGACGGCAGTCACATTCCCAAAGCGTTTGGTCACGCGATCGAGGACAACAGCAGATGCTTTTGTCACGGACACCTCCGCACTACAGTGTATGGGTGAATGTGGATAGTATAGCAGACTGACGCGTTTATTCGTTGTTAGCGTCGATCAGGAATCTGGAGCACGACGTGCTCGAGGACGAGCTGTGGGTTGGCGTTTTCACGTAGTTGCTTGATTGCCAACGCCAGCACCTGCAGGAACTGCGCGGCCGCTTCGACCCCGGTACCGCGGGCGACCCGCACCAGATCGGTCTGGCGATCGATCCAGGTGAGTTGGCTGGGGGTGCCGGCGGCCGTCACCAGCACATCACGCCACCAACGCTGCCAGAGCGTCAGCATGGCATAGATATCATTTTGTTCGCCGGCCCGGAAGGCTTTGTTGCGCTCTTCGACCCACTTCACGCACTCGGTGAACGACAACTGCGACAAGCCGATGAGCTCATCGAGCTGCTGCCGAATCGCCTCGGTGTCAGCGGGATTTGCCGCATATGCCAGCGCCAAACCCGGCAATCCGTCCGACCAGGCGGCACACCGTTCAGCATCGGCCAGCGCATACGACTGACCGGTGAGCCAGTCGCGGATGTCGGTCCGTTCGACTGGGCGCAGTTTGATACGTTGGCAGCGCGACACGATGGTCGCCATCACGTCGCCGGCGGTGTGGGCCAGCAGGATGATGGTTGCATAGGGTGGTGGTTCTTCGAGGACTTTGAGCATGGCGTTGGCGGCACCATCGGTCAGGCGCTCGACGTCGTCGAGGATAAAGACGCGCCGTTGCCCTTCGTAGGGCCGCAGATTGATGTCAGCCAGCCAGGTGCGCACCGTATCGATGCGCAAATCGCGCTGGCGAGCGGCCTCGTCGGCTTTGGCAGCGGCGGCTTGGGTGACCAGGCTGGCGATACGGACGTCGGGGTAATTGTTTTTTGCGATACGCTTGCAGGTGCGACAGATGCCACACGGGTCGGCCGCTTGGGATTCGCAGTTGAGTGCTTGGGCCAGCCGCAACGCCAGTAGTGCTTTGCCCACATGGCGCGGACCAGACACGAGGTAGGCATGTGACTGATGGTTACTCAGGATGGCCCGTTGCAGAAAATCCACCGCCCAGCCGTGACCGACCAAGCCCCAATTGTGCACCCCGGCCGACACCTAGGACTCCCAGCGCCGGAAGGCGACGACGGCGTTGATGCCGCCAAACCCGAAGGAATTGTTGAGCGCAATCTGCATCGTGGCTTTGCGCGCCACATTGGGCACATAGTCGAGGTCGCATTGCGGGTCGGGATTGGTCAGATTGATGGTCGGCGGAATAATCTGATCACGCAGGCTCAGCACCGTGGCAACTGCCTCGACCGCACCGGCGGCGGCCGTCAAATGGCCAATCATTGATTTGGAGGCCGTGATGGGAATCTGGTAGGCGCGGTCGCCGAAGACTTTTTTGATGGCCAATGTCTCGACGATGTCGCCCACATGTGTGCTGGTCGCATGCGCATTGATATGATCAACTGCGTCAATCCCAATGCCTGCACTACTCAGCGCCATCTGCATTGCCCGGGCAGCACCGCGGCCCTCGGGATGGGGCGAGGTGACGTGATATGCATCGCTGGTCGTGCCGTAGCCAATGACCTCGGCGATGATGCGGGCGTTGCGGCGTTTGGCGTGACTCAGGCGCTCCATCACGAGCACACCAGCGCCTTCACCGATGACAAACCCGTCGCGATTGACATCAAACGGCCGCGAAGCGGCTTGCGGATCGTCATTGCGGGACGACAATGCGCGAGCAGCGCCGAAGCTGGCGAGCGACAATCGGGCGATGGGGGCCTCGGACCCTCCCGCCAAAATCACATCGGCGTCGCCGCGTAACAACACATTGGCGGCCTCACCGATGGACTGCGTGCTGGCGGCACAGGCGGTGGCGATGGTGGTGTTGTAGCCGGTCAAACCGAGCTGGATCGAGACCTGACACGAAGGCATATTGGGCAAGGACAGTGTTATGTAAAATGGATTCACTTTGGCGGAGCCGCGAGTGATGATGGTCTCTACGGCCTGTTCGGTGTCGATGGCACTCGAAGACCCGTCGGCAATCATGGCACCGATGCGCTCACGGTTGCTGTCGTCGATGACCAAGCCGGCGTCGGCGACGGCTTCGCGGGCGGCAGCCACGGCGAATTGGCTCGCGCGTGAGATGCGCCGGGCTTCTTTGGCATCCATGAACATTTTGGGATCGAAGTCTGGCACCTGCGCCGCGATGCGGACCGGAGCATCGCCGATATCGTAGAGGGTGCATGGGCCGACACCGCTCTTGCCGGCGAGCATGTTGCTCCAGAAGGTCGTCACACCGACACCGAGCGGCGCCGCAACGCCCATCCCTGTGATGACAATGCGTTCGTCGTCGGCATCGACGCCGTCACGCACCGCGGCTACCGCATCGTCGAGTTGATTGCCCGTCAGTCCTATCGCCTGTAAGCGTTGGCGGATTGCCGCAGCTGCATATCGGTCCTGCATATGAATCACCCGTTAACAGTTCAATAATCGAAGTATAACACGCCTGTTTGGGCATTCATCCGCGCACGTACCAGACAATGATGACCACAATCGCCACGACCCAGCGGTAGTAGGCAAACCACATCATTCCGATGCGCCGAATCACCCGCAACAACACATCAATCACAAACATCCCCACCACGGCGGCAGTAACCACGCCAAACACCAGCGTCAGTTGGTCTGCCGCAGGGACGAGCAAGAGGTCGTCCATTTTGACCAAAACCGCCGCCAACGTAATCGGCATGCTCAGCAGAAAAGCAAAGCGCGCCGCAGCAGCCCGATCGTAGCCCAGCAGACGACCAGCACTCATGGTCGAACCCGAACGCGACACACCGGGAATGAGCGCACAGGCCTGTGCCACGCCGATGTACAACGCGTCACGCCACGTGATCCGTTCGAGCACGCGCTCGGTTGTGCCAATCCGGTCTGCATAGGCAATGACCACACCCATGACTGCCAGCACGGCGGCGATTTGGACGGGTTGGCGCAGTCCGGCCTCGACGACATCTTGGAACAATACCCCGAGGATGGCTGCAGGAATCGTCCCCAATACCACCGCGATGATCAGCCGACTGCCTGGCGTCTGTGGGTCACGCACCAGCCCAGGGATGGCACGCAGGAGCATCATCCAATCCCCCCAAAAATAGACCAGCACCGCAACCAACGTCCCCAAATGCAATCCTACGTCGAAGGTCAACGAATTCAGCAGTGGTTCACGCCAGTCAAACAACCAGGGAATCAAAATCAAATGTGCCGACGACGATATCGGTAAAAATTCCGTCACTCCTTGGAATGCCCCCATGACGAATGCAGACGTCTGCCCCAGCGCCACTGCCACACCAGCCAACACCAGCACCAGCACGGCCATTACTCGACTCGTTCGCGACATGATATCCCTTTCGTCACCCGGTGCACTCAAACGCCCGTCTTCACGATTTGCATGCAGTCGGGTCATCGGCGCGTTCACGCACCAGTGTGTATTCATCCAGATACAATTGCACTGCGGTAGGATCAGTGATGACAATCAGATTTTCGTCATTGCTCTTCTCGGCGCTTTTGGTGAAGTTGTACGAGCCGGTGATGACCGTCTGATCGTCTATCACGATGGTTTTGTGATGCATGATGTAACAATTGCCGTCTGCACTGATATCGACCTTGGCTTTTTTGAGCTTTTCGAACACCGATCCCGTACCCCGGACGTTCTGCTTTTCTACAACGCCGCGGACCTGCACCCCACGCTTCTGTGCACGAACCATTGCACTCGAGATAGCCGAATCGGTATACGAAAAGGCCATGAACGTGATGTCAGTTTTTGCTCCATCCAAGAGGGCAACTATCTGTGCATTGATGCCGTCGACGGGTGAAAAAGCGTAGCGTATCGTGCGCACACCGATGGTAATCAGCGGGTGCGGGGCGTTGCTTGTTTTATGGACGCCAAACAAGCCTGCAATCAACTGGTCCGCCTCGGTTATGTAGCCCTTTGCCATCTGCGGCGACACCATGCGCACCATATTGTTGTTGTTACGGTAGGTGTCATTCATCGTCATATTCCACGAGCCAGTCCAGACGATGCGGGCGTCAATGACCGCGGTTTTTTGATGTAAAAAGGGTTCGCGCTGGTCGCTGCGAACCGTGATGTTTGCATCTTGGAGCGCACCAATCAGCTTAGCAACACGGGCATCAGTCAGATTTTCGTCATCGTATGCGACCCGAACGACGACACCCCGTTTGGCTGCGGCGACGAGTGCATCACCCAATTCGGGCAAGTCGATGTCGAACACGGCGATGTCGATGCTCTCGGTCGCAGCAGTGATATCTGCCAGGAACGCCGCGTAGAGTGCTGGTTGGGTCCGGTTCTGAGGCACATCAGGGTAGATGAGTTCACCGGTGTTCATATATATTTGGAACGCTTCAGACGCTTCTGGTTGCGGGCTCGCTGGCACCGTATCGGTTGCTGTTTGCGGGACGACGATCGCAGATTCACCGATATCGGGCTGAGCCATGTAGGCGTCGTAGAGCGCAACACACAGCAACACGACAATCAGGATGGCGATTCCTTGCCAATTGATGGGACGGCGGCGTGAACTCATTTTGACCGCCAAAACAACAGCCGTTGCCACCACGTCTTTGGCGCTAAAACGGAGCGGACAGGCCGCAATGGACCAGTCCGAATTGCCATGGTTGTATCAGGGGCACCACACAGCAGTTGATATTGTCGTTGTGCTTCGGTCACTGGATCGAATGGCGCATGTGCCGCACGGTCAGCAACCGAACGCGACACGGAACGAATCAAGCTGATGCGTTGTGCCACGGTGCGGTCGTCCAGGGTGAGTGATTGTGCTTCGGTCAGTGCCTGGGTATGTGCCCAGCTGCGCAACGATTCAGCGGCAGCGCCTGCCAAATCACCCACCAAACCCTCGTCTTCGCTGATGCGCTCGAGCATCATGCTGCGCTGTTCGTTCATGCCACACCCTTCACCCCGGCGGGGTTGCCCATAGTCACATCGGTCACGCGTCGGCAGCATGCCGTATCGTAGATTGCAACGACTCCACAAATCCCGGTACGATGACCCGCCAATCGTAGGCACGTTGCACAAATGCGCGCCCATACACATTCTGCTGCGGTGCAGCCAGGACTGCGCACACTGCGTCTGCAAAGGCACGTGGATCATCGGCGATGGCTAGTATGCCGGTGGGCATGCCATCGATTCCTTCCGCACCCATCTGCGTACTGACCACGGGCAACTCCATCGCCAGCGCCTCGAGCACCTTGAGGCGTACCCCGCCACCAATGCGCATCGGGACCACATAGACCGTGGCTCGGGATAAGTACGGACGCGTATCGACAACTTCACCCGTCAACTGCAGCACCTGCTCATCCGCCAGAGCCTGCAGCGCCGCAGACGGTCTGCGCCCCACAACGACGAACGTCGCCAGAGGAATGGTTGCCCGGATCAGGGGCAACACTTCGCGGACAAACCAGCGTACGGCGTCGATGTTTGCTCGGTAATCGAGTGTGCCGCTGAAGACAATGGTGGGACCTCCCGTCGAATCCTGCGGCCCTGATTGCGGTGCAAAGTATTCTGTATCGACACCGTTCGGGACCACTGCAAGCGGCGTGCCTTCAGCAGAGCGCTGGAGCATGGCTGCATCACCGTGAGACACGACCGAAACACTATCTACCGCGCGCATCGTACGCCGCTCATACCGTGCGAGTTTGTACCACTGCAACAGCGAATAGAGTGCCGCGTGCCACCGTCGTGGCACACGGATGTCAGTCAGAAACGCCCGTTTTTGAATCACATGCTCGGCGTTGAATGTGTCGTAGTGTGTCGCATAGCCGTAACTCTTGGCAATCCCCAGGTATGGCACCATTTCGATACTAAAACCAACCACTAAATCATACTTGTTCGCTTCACATAGTTCGTGCAAACGCACGTAGTATGCGTGATCGTGATTGCGCAGAGCCATATCGGGCCAGGGATGGAACAAGGTGTCAAAGCTCCGTTGCCAGAGCTTGCGTGCTGCCGGTCCGATAATCGTGTGCCAGGTGACTTTGGGCAATGCATCTGCAAGTGCTGCTGCAACGCCTCCGTCAGACACGAACGATAACCCGGTCACGGTGTGTTTGTGAGCCAAACCGCGGACCAATTGGTAGATGCGCATGGTACCGCCACCATAGGCTGGCCAGGGTGCATAAGGGGTCAACACTAATATATTCATGCACCAATCTTTTCTAGCAATGCCGGCAACAAAATCACCCCAGCGACCACCAGGGCCGCAGTCGCACTAACGACGACGGCAGCGGCAGCGACATCCTTGACTTCGCCTGCAAGGGGGTGAAACTCCGGCTGCACCAAGTCAACGAGGCGTTCAATTGCGCTATTGACCAGTTCCGCACAGATGACCAACCCAATGGTAAGGACCAGAATCGCCCAACTCGTCAACGATACCTGCAACCATCCGGCACACAGACCAACGCACAAGGTCGCCACTGCATGAATACGCAGATTCCGCTCGGTCCGTGCTGCAGCCCGCAAACCGGCCAAAGCGTGCTGGAGCGACCGCCAAAACGACGGTGTCGCCCAGCGTTCCCGCGCCTGTCGATGATCATTCACGGGGCAACTCCAGAAGTGCCATGATTACGTCTTGTACTTCCCGCATGGCGCGATCATCATCAGGGTTGCGTTCATGGTCATACCCCAACAAATGGAGCACACCGTGAACCGTCAAAAATCCCAGTTCCCGCGCCTGCGAGTGCCCGTATTCGGTTGCCTGCGCGACCACATGTGGCCACGAAATAGCGATGTCGCCCAGGTAACGCGGCATGTCGGGCGGCAACACAAATGGACTCTCTGCACCGTCATCGGCGAACGACAGCACATCGGTCGGCGCGTCTTTGGCACGATAGTCACGATTCATCTGCTGGACTTCCTCGGCAGTTGTCACATACACACTGACCTCGACCGTGTGCGGGTACGCCTGTTGGGTCAGCGTCGTCAACGCTGCCCGTTCAACGAACGCGCGGTCAATACCTTCTTCGGTGAGTTCGTCGGCAATCTGTACATCGACGGTATACGAAATCATACGTGTCCTTGCGGTACGACGACAGGGTCGGCGGTGCGTTTTTCTTTGGGGGAGTAGTCAACCCGTGGGTGATAGATTCCTTTGAGTGTGTTCACAAATGCCTCGTGAACGAGTTTGAGTTCCGCAATCGTCATCGGCGTGTCAGCCAATTGCCCATTGGTCAACCGGTCTTCGATAATCGACGCAATCACCGGATCAAATTGATACCCAGAATTGTCTGCAGCGGGGACCAACGCGCCACTCTGAATCTTGGAACGGACGGTGGCTTCGACACTATCTGCCAGCATCATCAATGCCTGTTCACGGCTAAACGGGATGGGACCCGGATACGTGAATTCGGCTTCGTCATACGCAATCCCTGCAGCAATTGCTTTGTTCACAAAGGAGCGTACCTGTGATGTACCATGGTGCGTCCGAATAAAGTCCGTAATCACCGTCGGCAACCCCGCTGCGTTGGCCATCACAATTCCATCTCGTACGTGATCGATGATAATGCGGGCACTCTCGGTTGGCGGCAATGTGTCGTGCAAATTGACACCATCGTTTTGGTTGTCCACAAAAAAATACGGACGCTTGAGCTTGCCGATGTCATGGTAGTACGAGGCAACCCGCAGCAGGAGGCCGTCGGCTCCGATCGCTTCGGCGGCACTTTCGGCTAAATTCCCGACCGAAATGCTGTGTGCATAGGTGCCCGGTGCTTCGCGCATCAGACGACGGAGCAGTGGCTCGGCGGGGTGGGCCAACTCAAGCAACATCAGCGGTGTCAGAATGCCCGCCATACGCCCGACGACGTTATACACACTCAAAGCCAACACGGCCGACAACAGGGATCCGCCGACTGCATACAACAGAAACAGTCGCAACTCATTCCACTCGACCGTTACCTTCGTCAACAGCATAATCCCAATCACCATCAGTGCACTGGCAGCAGCGGCACCGAGGCCAGCCACGACAAACACTCGCGAGCGATTGACTTGCCGAATGAGCATCCCAGCGACTAACGCTCCGACAATCGGCGGCATACTATACAACAGCGATCCATTGGCAATCAGCAGCAGCATCAGTGCGACATTGACGGTGATGAGGTTGGCCGTTCGGATACCAAACAGCGCACAAAAAATCATCATCATCATGACGATGGGTGTGGCCAAAATATAGTCAGGACTAAAAATCGCCAGCACCCGGGTACTGACCACCACTGCCATGATGACCAGCGTCACGGCAAATAATTCACGTGGAGTCCGGCCCGAGCGTTTTTCGTTGCGCCAAATGGTGTACGAAAACAAGAGTGCCAGTCCTACGGCGAGGAGTATTTTGCCGGCGAACTGATTCCAATTGGTGGTCGTGTCGAGCAGGCCGGACACTTTCAGTTGCTCATAGATCTGCGCATTGACGATGTCGCCACTGCGCACGATTGTCTGCCCCATCTGCATCGTCGATTCAAATGGTTTGACTGCCGCGCGGGCCTTCTGACGGGCCGCTGCTGTTGCGCCTTCGTCGACGGATTTATTGACAAGCAGGTATGGTGTCACGAAGCGCACAATCAGTGCACGTACCTCAGCGCTGGGTTCTTTAAGTGCCCCGATGTGGTGATCAATTGCCAACGGGATGATGGACGTTGTGAGCCGCTGCAACGTGCTTGCTTCAATCTCACCCCCGACGACGTCGACCGATTCGTCGAATACTGCCAAAATCACATCCCGCAAGGCAATCCACTGCGAATCAGACAGTTTGTTCAGTTCCTTTGCCGCACTCGTTGGGATGAGCTCGAGGTCCAAACTGTCATCGAGGGCGTCAATGAGGGTTTGGCGGTAGGCGTAGGTTCCCCCTGCGCCACGCGCACTGGCAATTCCGTCCAACACGTTCGCGAGGGATGTGCGTGACATTGCAAGCGCCTGCGTATCACGCAGGATGACAACCAGATTCGGCTCTGCACTCGCCAAATCCTGGGCTTGGTCGGTCAACACTTGACTCGTGTAGGTGATGGTGCGCGGCGCATTCAGCGTTTCGGGACTGGGCTGACCGACCACCACCCCTTGTGCATAACCGGGTTGAATGATCAAAACCACCCCATAGCACACCATCACGCTCACACTCACCAGCCAAAACCAGTGTGGTGCAAGTCGTTCAATGAGGCGGCGCATCAGGGTAGTAACGGTACTCATGCGCCGAGCAACTCACGGACGAGTTGATTGAGCACGCGGCCTTCGGCGCGGCCTTTGTACCGTTGCATCACCACCGGCATGGCTTTATTCATATCTGCAACGGCGGTCGCGCCGATTTCGGCGAGCAATGCCACAATCTGCGGACGCAATTCATCAGCGCTCATCATTTTGGGCAAATAGATCTCGAGAATTGCTGCTTCGGCTTCTTCGATGTCGACCAAGTCCATGCGGTTCCCTTTACGGAACATCTCTGCAGCCTCGCGCCGTCGCTTGACTTCCTTGGCCACGATATCTTGGACCTGGACGTCACTCAAAACCACCGCTTGTGTTGCCGCTTCGGCAGCAGCGAGGTTCGATTCCCCACCCGCAGCGTCGTAGGCTTGCTTGACTTGATTCGACAATGCCGACTTGATCGCGCTCATCGCCATCCGCAGTACATTGACACGCAGACTGTCGCGCGCCTTCATTGCTTCCTTCATATCGATCTGGAATTGGTCGTAGAGATTAGTCATAAGTCCTCCTATATCTGCACGTGCCGTGGTCGGACGCGTTGCTGTTCTGCCATAATGATAGCCCGGATTTGCTGGACTGCATCGTCAAGCCGTTCTTCGTGATTAAACACCACGTAATCAAACGCTGTGACCTGCGCCATCTCACGTTCTGCATGCTGCATCCGCCGCGTGAATTGCTCTGGCGACTCGGTCCCACGACCCGCCAACCGGGTCCGCAACTCGGCCATGCTGCCCGGAGCCAAAAACACCTGCACCGCAGCAGGAATCAACCCTTTGAGCGTGGCAGCGCCTTGCACGTCTATCCGCATAATCACATTCCGGTGCGACTCCAGCCCAGCGCGGATGCTCTGCTTGGGGATGCCTTTGTAATGCCCATACACTTCGGCCCATTCGACCAGCGCTTGCTGTTCAATCAGTGCCTCGAAGCCAGCGGTGTCATAGAAGAAATAATCCACGCCGTCACGTTCGCCCGGCCGTGCAGGCCGACTCGTCGCCGTGACCACGAAGTGGAACTGCTCATCGAGTTCACGCAAACGCAACAATAATGCATCTTTGCCAACCCCCGATGGGCCAGATATCACCACCACCAAAGGATATACCGCACCGCCCTGTAACAGCGGATTCAAATCATTCTCGATCATCGCCTTCCCGCCCCCGTCGTTCTTTTGCCAGCCAGCATCCCATGCAGGGTATACTAGCGCTATGACGATAGATACACTCGCAGTGACCGCCCTCTGTAGCGAATTGCACGCATACATCGGCGCCAAAATTCAAGACACCGTGGTCGCTTCCCCGCAGAGTATCGCACTCGAGCTCTACCACGAACGCCGTCGCGTCTGGTTGCTCCTGTCGGTGCATCCCAAACTCGCACGCATCGCCGTCCACGACAAAAAAGTTCCGCGTGGCGTCGAGCAGGCGACTCCGTTCTTGCTTTTGATGCGCAAATACCTCGAAGGCGGGCGTATCAGCGCCATCGAACAACCTGCCCTCGAACGCATCATTATCATTAGTATAGTCAAACCGACCGAACCACGCAACACCGACGAAGACGCGCCACCCTTCGATCCGAGCATTCCCATCGCCTATACCACGGTGCGCCTCATCATCGAAATCATGGACCAACGCAGCAATATATTCATGGTCGACGCCAATGACACCGTCATAGAGTGCGTCAAGCACGTCAATGCGCAGAAGAGCCGACGTGTCGCCCTCCCACAGCACCCCTATGTCATCCCACCCATTCCAGACAAAGCCGATCCTCGTCTCGCAGCGATCGAACCACTGCTGGCGACGCTCGACAGCGAACACGATCTCGCCAAAGCACTCGTGGCGACCTATCGGGGCGTCTCGCCACAGCTGGCACGCGAGGCAGCCTACCGTGCCGACAATGACCCTGCCACCGCTGCAAAGGGCATTCAAGAGCTCTTCAGCGCTCATGCTGCACCCTGTATCATTCGCGACGAGCACGACCAACCCATTGCATACGCCGCCTATGCACTGACCCACCGCCCCGGTGCGGTCGCCTGCTCTACGATCAACGAAGCAATCATCGCCTTCGCCATGGTCCACGAGTCACTCGGCGACTACCAGCGCCGCCGCGACGTCCTGCGCAGTCGCATCAGCGAACACCGCGACCGCATCGCTCGCGTGCTCGCCAATATGACCCAAGAGATGACGCGCGCCGAACGGATGGAACTGCTCCGTTGGGAGGGCCAGATGATCTATGCCTATATGCACACCATCACCCCGACCATGACCGAACTCGTCGTCGACGAGCAGGTCATCACCCTCGAGCCCCGGGTCGCACCCTCCCTCCAAGCACAGGAACGCTTCAAAACCTACGACAAAGCCAAAGCTGCCCTCGCTGGCCTGCCCGAGCGCATGCAAAAGACCAGCGAAGAACTACAGGGCATCGACGAGACTCTGGCGTTCCTCACCATGGCTGATTCGTTCGATGCCATCGAGTCCGTTGCACGTGACGCCCTCAGCCTCGGATGGCTCAAAAAGACCGATATCCCGCGCCAAGCGCGTGTCAAAGCACAGCCACCATTGCGCTTCCCCATTGATGCGAGCACCACCATATATGTCGGTCGCAACGCCTTCCAGAATCAACACGTCACCTTCACCATCGGCGAATCGCATGACACCTGGTTGCACGCCCGTGGTATCCCCGGCGGGCATGTCATCATCAAAGCCGGCGGCCGCCCAATCGACCCTACCACGTTGCGTCGTGCTGCCGCCCTGGCAGCGCATTACAGCAGTGCCCGCGAAGAAGCCGCTGTCGACATCGACATCTGTCGCCGCACCGGTGTGCGCAAAATCAAAGGTGGTCCGCCCGGCCTCGTCAGCTACCACGCCGAATCGACCATCCGCATTGCCCCCGACAAAACAGGCGGTACTGCCATATGATCAGCCCCGTCCTCAACGCCTCCCGACGTGCCACCCAAGCCGGCGAACTCGCCCGTCTGCGCGCCGCTGGTCGCCTGCCCACGACGATTACGCTCCTGACACAGCGTGCACTGGTCCAAATCCCTGCCGAGGTCGATCACCACGCCTTTGTCTATTGCTGGCAAAACCGCAGCTTCGCGCAACCCTTCACCCTCACTGGATTGGACGCAGACCCGCTCACCTGCGCTATCACCACATTCCGCTACTGCCCCGTCAGCCACGAAGTCATCCACGTCATCGCCGTCGCCTATATCCCGCGTCAGCGCATCGACATCCCTCTCAGCAGTCCAGATGTGCACGATACTGATCTCCCAGCCACCATCCCCGCTGTCTGCCGCGGCCCCGCACCGACCTCACTCTTGGTAACTCCCGCTCATGGTGCAAGCCGTGCGACCGTTGCCGATTGCGCCGCCCCCACCGGTACCTACATTCTGGCATTTGGTCAGGATGTCCTCGCACATGCAACCAGCAACGACGCCCTCCCCACATTCCAACGTCGCCCTGGTCGCTGAGTCTGGCGTTTGATCATCATGCAAAAACTTCGTCCGTGCGTCCCTATGCAGTCCACCCCCGAGTCAACGGTGACTTCAGCGCTTCTGCGAATGGCGGGCGATTTTTGCACCTGTACGTCTCGGGAGTCGCCCGCCCAGGCACTGCTCCCCGGGTCACCCGGATGCCTGCAGACCAATGGCCGCACCCCGCCCGTCGAGCACAGCACGGGCAATCTGACATTTCGCAGACGGTGTGCTATAATGCATTCTTGTGCCGGGGTTGTCCCGTAGCAGCACATGCGAAGGTACTGACACAAGGAGTCACCCAATGCCTATCGAAATCAAGCTCGAAAAGCGTAACGTTGTCGGCAAGAAAGTCCACAACCTACGCAAGGCCGGCATCATGCCTGCCACCGTGTATGGGAAGCATTTGGCACCCATCAACGTCCAGACCGAATTGCGCACATTCATGCCACTGATGAAGGCCGCCGGTCGCACCAATTTGGTCACGCTACACATCCCTGGCGAAGCACCGATTGCCGCCTTCGTGCACACGTACCAGCGCCACCCGGTTTCTCGCGTCATCATCCACGTCGACTTCCACGCTGTCGACCTCAACGAGACCGTTGAAGTAGATGTTCCAGTCCACATGACTGGTATGTCGCTCTTGGTGAGCCGTGGCGATGCATTGCTCAACAACGTCACGTCGTTGCGCGTCAAGGCACTGCCAACCAACCTGCCTTCCGTCATCACGGTCGACATCAGCGTCCTCGATTCGCTCGAAAAAGCAATTCATATCAGCGACATAGCATTGCCAGCAGGTGCCGTCATCATCGGCCACGGCGGCGATCTGGTCATCGGTCTGGTACCCACCGGCCGTGCTGAGGCTCCAGTCGTAGACGGTCCTTCACAGCCTGAAGTCATCACGGAACGCAAGCCAAAGGTCTAACACAGACGTCTGGGCCGGCGTGTGGCAATTGCCGCACGCCGGTTTTCTTTGCGCGTTTCAGCACACAAAAACACCGCCGCTGATTACTCAGCGACGGTGCAGGTCGGGTGTCTCCGTGCGGAAGACTAGAGGGTCACCGCTCCGGCGACACCCACGCGTTTATGACTACAACCCATGAGCACCACCCCCTTTATGCCTGGACGGCAAAAATGCTAAAAGAATCCTAATCACGAATATAGCAGGTCTCTTCAGTTTGTCAATACCCTTTCACAAAACCCAAAAGATGCCGGGTATAATGGCAGCACTTACACACAGGAGTATCCGATGAGCCGCTATATCCTCGCGATTGATCAAGGGACCACCAGCACGCGCTGTATGATTTTTGATCACGACAGCTCCCCGCGTGCCATGGCACAGCTCGAACACACCCAGATTTTTCCACAACCAGGCTGGGTCGAACACGATCCACTCGAGATATGGCAACGTACCCAAGCGGTTGTAGCCTCTGCCCTTGCCCAAGCACAGCTGAGCCGTACCGACATCGCCGCTATCGGCATTACCAACCAGCGTGAAACGACCGTTGTGTGGAATCGTCACACGGGCACACCGTATGCCAATGCCATCGTCTGGCAAGACATGCGCACCGATACACTCTGCCGTGAACTCGGTGGATCCGTCGGTGCAGACCGCTTCAGAGCCCAGACCGGGTTGCCACTCGCCACGTATTTTTCGGGGCCCAAACTCCGTTGGTTGCTCGACAACGTACCAGGACTGCGTGCTGCAGCGCACAATGGTGATGCATTGTTCGGCACCATCGATACCTTCCTCATCTGGCATCTCACTGGCGGCAGCCAAGGCGGCATTCACGTCACCGACGTGACCAATGCCGGACGCACGATGCTGATGAACCTGCACACTTTGCAGTGGGATGCCGACATCCTCGCAGCCATGGAAATTCCCGCACAGATGCTCCCCTCCATTCGCTCGTCCTCTGAGGTCTATGGCACTGCAGTGGGCATCCTCGCCGGCGTTCCCGTCGCTGCCGCCCTCGGCGACCAACACGCTGCAATGGTCGGCCAAGCCTGTGTGCATCCCGGCAATGTCAAAAACACCTACGGCACGGGCTGCTTCATGCTCCTCAACACCGGCAACACTATTGTCCCTTCGACCCACGGATTGCTGACGACCGTGGCCTATCAATTTGGCAACCAACCTCCCGTTTACGCCCTCGAAGGTTCGATTGCCATCGCAGGAGCGTTGGTCCAGTGGTTGCGTGATAATCTCGGCATCATCGAACGCAGTAGTGATGTCGAAGCACTGGCAGCCTCGGTTCCCGACAGCGGCGGGGTGGTCGTCGTGCCGGCTTTTTCGGGATTATTTGCGCCGCACTGGCGCAGTGACGCACGCGGAGTCATCGTCGGCTTGACGCGATTTGCCACCAAGGCGCACATCGCCCGTGCCGCCCTCGAAGCCGTCGCCTGGCAGACCCGCGAAGTCCTCGATGCCATGGAGCAAGACAGTGGGGTGCCCATCGCGCTCCTCAAAGTAGATGGTGGCATGACGGCCAATGGCCTGTTGATGCAGATTCAGAGCGACGTCGTCGATGTGCCGGTCATCCGTCCCGTCATCAGCGAGACGACCGCGCTCGGTGCAATCTATGCAGCCGGTATCGCCGTTGGGTTTTGGCGTGATCTGGCTGAAGTCCAGTCAAAGTGGCGCGAAGACACCCGTTGGACTCCACGCATGGACGCCACCCAACGCACCCGCGATTACGCCCGCTGGCAAAAAGCCGTCGATCGCACCCTCAATTGGATCGAGGACTAGATGAAGCTACGTACCCTGTTCGAAGGCGGTGCACCAGAGCGGATTGCCACCGGATTTCAATTCACCGAAGGGCCCGTCTGGCATGATGACCACTTGCGCTTTTCGGACATTCCTGCGGGTATCATCTATGCGTTGCATTCTGATGGCCAGGTGAGCCGCTGGCGTGACCCGAGCGGGCATTCTAATGGATTGACGCGCAGTCGCTCTGGCGCTTTGATTGCCTGCGAACACGGCAATCGTCGTGTCAGCATCAGCGCTGGCCATGGTCAACCCAAGACCCTCATCGACCGTTATGACGGCAAACGCCTCAACAGCCCGAATGATGTCATTGTGCGTTCCGACGGTGTCGTTTTTTTCACCGACCCGCCCTATGGCATCGAAGAATCCGCCCAAGAACAACCGGTCAACGGGGTCTATGCCGTTCACCCCGACGGCACAGTCCTACGCATTGCCGAAGATTTTATCCGTCCCAACGGTTTGGCACTCTCCCCCGACGAAACAACCCTCTACATCGACGATTCGCGTCGACGCCACGTGCGCGCCTTCGCCCTCGCTGCCGATGGTCGCATCAGCAATGGTCGCGTCTTGTGCGACATGGATCATCCGCAGCCCGGTTCGCCCGACGGCATGAAAGTCG
>CAMCVW010000041.1 GCA_945881915.1 Thermoflexus hugenholtzii JAD2
ATTGCTCGAGCATGTTGCGCAGGTCATCGAACAGTGATACATTCGTGTTGGTCATTCTGTGGCCTTTCGTTTGGTTTGCACTTCAACGAAACCACAGAGTGACCATTGTGTCAATCCGGCGAATTTACACCACGTCTAGAGACATTATCGATTGTCATACCAAGTCCGACATGACTGGAAAGAATTAAACACTCCACCGAAGCCTCTGTACAATGAGATTACAACAAAACAACGTACAGGAGAACCGCAGTGGAGTACCAACATTTTACCATGGGCGAACGTGAGCAGCTTGCTGGGTTTTTGGGGATGAACATGCGCATTCGCGCCATTGCTACTGCCATGAACCGGCACCCATCGACGATCGCGCGAGAACGTGCCAGAGGCACCATTGACGGTGTATATAGCGCGACCGGTGCTGCGACGGCTGCCAAGTTGCGCAGAAAAAACTCTGGCTCCAAAGGCCGGTACTCGTTCTGCATGGCGATGAACATCAGTGGGCTGCTTCGTTGTACGTGGTCGCCAGAACAAATCGACGGGTACTGCTGGCTTCACGGCATCCCAATGACATCATGTAAGACCATCTACCGATGGCTCTATGCCGGCAAGCTTTTTTACTACCGTGCTGGACAAAAAAACGTGCTCACCACGCGTGTTCTGCGTCAGAAAGGTATGCGTAGCGGTTCGAGCGTGCGCGAGGTCATTGCTGCGACCGGCGAGTCAATTCATAATCGTCCGATGCAAGTCAAGAATCGCAGCGAGTTTGATCATTGGGAAGCCGGTACGGTCGTCTCGCCTCGCGGGGTGCGTGGCGCGTGTGTGGCGACGTTACTAGAACGCCAAACGAGGCAGTTCTACGCTATTCAGATGCAAAATCGAACCACAGCAGCGATGAATATTGCGATACAGACATTCGTAGACTCCTTGCCCGCTGGGGCAGTTCGTTCGCTCAGCGTCGATCGTGGCAAGGAATTTGCGACGTATACCTCAGTCACCAAAGCCCTGCAGATCAAGCTATACTTTGCTGACCCCTATTCGTCCTGGCAACGTGGCAGCATCGAGAATCACAATGGGCTGTTGCGCGAGTTTTACCCAAAGGAAACGGATTTCACCACCGTCTCAAACCAGCAGCTTTCATCAGCTGTTGCGCTGATTAATTACCGTCCTCGGAAATGTCATCAGTGGCGATCGACGAGTGAGTTATTCCTTACAGCGTTGTCGCAGTTGAAGTGACAATCTGCCTTCATTTAACGGTCAGTCTTCACTACTGTGTTGATGAGGTATGTATCGTTCTGTGCCTGCGTTATCCAACGCATAAGGAAAACGAATTATTCTCGTAGCCAGGTTTGTCCGATGATTGATTATTGCATGCGTTCAAAAGTGTGGTACTTTTTTGAATTAGCATTTATATCTCGAAATCTGCAAAACCACAAAAAATTTTTGAGATTATATATGTGAAAATGGTATTCTATTCATGAGAATACAGTGTATGTATATTTTTTTGTTTTGTAATTCAATACAACGCAGGTGTTATATCTGCTAAAATGACACCCTCTCTATAGTTATTCTATATTTTTTGTATATTCTAACAAAATTTCTGTGTAATTATTATATATATTCCTTGAATTCTGGAGTGAGCAAAATCTCAAAGTGTATAGTGTTTTTTAGTGACATCAACATTTAGTGAATTTTCGAAGTATATGTTGGTGAAAATCTATTGTGTTCAGTTCTTGGCTAACCAATCACACCAAGTGCTGCCCACAAGAGAAGGACGCAGTTTTGTTAGGGTATATATGATGGATGAGTTTGTTTTTCATTACCTAGTTGTTTCCTTTATATTTACAGATAATGTGCGGTGTGTAATCCGCAGCAAGTTGATCGCTTCTCTGTATTTACCGAATCTGAAGGGATAAACCGGGAGTGTGACTGTGCTTTTTCACACACGTGTTGGTGAAAAGTTTTGTTGTTTATTCGGTTTCCTAAAAACATGACCGTAAATTCATAAATATCTTGTGAATCCACAAAAAATCTCTCATTATGCTTAAATTTTACACTTTTCAAAATCAAACAATAAATGCTTGACTTATTCTGAGAAATGCGCTATATCTAATGATGGTATTTGCGGTCGAGATGAAGGACGAAAAAATGCAGAAGACTGATTTCGTGAAGGCTGTTGCAGAGAAGGCCTCCGTATCCCAGAAGGACACCAAGGAAATCATCGACGCAGCGTTGGCAGTTATTGCTGAGCAGTTGAAAAGCGGCGAAAAGGTCACGTTGACCGGATTCGGTACGTTCGAAGTACGTCAGCGCCAGGCTCGCGAAGGGGTCAATCCTCAGACCGGTGCCAAGATCAAGATTCCCGCAACCAAGACTCCAGGATTCAGCGCAAGCAGCACCCTCAAGGCCCAGGTTAAGTAATATACTCCAAGAGCACCCAGGAGCTGCTATGCGGCTCCTGGGTGCTTCTTTGTGGCTTGATGGGTAGCATCACACCGTCACGCAGAGAAATGTTATTTTTGTGGTATGGAAAAGGTATACCTCACCACTGCATAAATCCCCTGATTATCTCCGACAATCAGGGGATACTTGCATGCTAGGGAGCTTTGGTGCGGAGGTAATCAGCGAGTTGTTGATAGAGCGAAATAGTTTGTTCGGGGAGTTGTTGCTCGGATGCCAGCGAAACGAGATTCTGCGCCTGAATGGTAGCATTTGTGTAATCGAGACCGTTGCTGAGGACTATGGTGTAGTTCTGTAGCGCTTCGATACTATTGGGTTGGATGGCGACCAGTTGACCAAAGGCGGCAATTGCTTCGGGGTAGTTTTGCATGCGACTGGCGATCAATCCGAGAATTGATAGAAGCAGACGGTCATTCTGGTAAGGGGTACTCAAGTATGCGGTGCGTAGTTGTTCGAGCAATACCGGTGTGCCCACGAGTTGATCAACGATGGTCGAAATTTGGCCGTCGAGTGCGTGCGGATTTTTCTTGAGGATGTCGCTATAGAGCGGCATTGCTTCGGTGTATTTGCCGTCTGCATAGAGTAAATCGGCGACACGAATCGCGGTGTCGGTGTAGTCGGGGTCGAGCAGTTGGGAGCGATCGAGGGCCGTGTGTGCCTTCTCGCGCATGCGAGCTGATTCCGCAGGGTCGGAATCGCGCAGACGATTGGCGCGGGTAATCAGGGCTCCGGTGTACTCGTTGAGGATGCTGACGTCGTTTGGTGCATTCGTGACGCCTTTTTCGAACCAAGACAGAATCGCCGCATCGATATCGGGTGTTTGTTCGACTCGGGTATACCAGAATGTATAGAGACGCGCCAGATTTGCAAAGTGGTCTTTGTTGTATTGGTTCAAATCATGTGCGTTCAAGAGCATCGATTCGGCGAGATGGACGATGTCGCGTGTGGCACGTGGTTCCAGGTACTCTTTGATATCGATAGCTGATTCTTTGCTCAGGAGTTCGCGCAACTCGGTTGGTTGTGTTGCAAGGGTGTTCCCACCGATGCGTCGTTGGGCATCTGCCAGATTCAGCAGCGAGCGACCAGCGCTCAGGTAGTAATAGTCTTGATTGGGTTCCATCCGAATTGCATCGAGAAAATACGATAGTGCAATGATTTGTTGATCCGTATTGCCTGAACTCGTTGCAGCTTCGGCGTAGCTGGTACCTTGCTGGAAGCGCATGTCTGCCAGCGCGTTATCGAGATTAAATGACCAAGCACTCGACAGCCCGATAATGAGCAACACCGAAGATAATGCATATTGAGCGAGCGGAGGTTCACTCGTAGCTACCGCGGGCCGTTGTGAACCTGCAGTTGGTCTTCTGCGGCCCGTTTGAACAGGTTTGAGTGCAACGGCATCGGGAGGCGCGACAGCTTCTGGTGTCGCTGCTGCGACCGTTGGTTCAGTCACGACACTGAGGCGTGCAATCACAATCAGTGTGCCAATCGAAATCCATTGGAGCATCAGTGAACTCACCACAGGGATGCCGGTTAAGCCTTCTACATTGTGGGCCACAATACTGCTCATGGCAGCGATAACGATAAAGCGATAGGGATGTATTGATGGTCTTTTGAGAAGTGAAAAGCCGTACATGATTGCGCTGATAATGAGCGCAAGGTAGCTGAATAACCCTAAGATGCCTTTGTTGACCAATTCATCCAAAAATGCTTCATGTGACCGATCCGGGGATGCACTCCGCGCTTCGATATTCGCGAGCGATGGCGGGTAGAATGCGTTGTATGCCACAAACATGCTCTCGGGTCCCCAGCCAATGACGGTGCGCAGAGGATTTGATGTTATTAACCCAATGGTGCCTTTACCGTGTTCATCACCGAGCCAAATCTTCATTCGGACATCGCCGGTTGTGCCAGAACTGACATCGAAGAGTTTGCCCATTCGGCCGATGTATGGAAGTTCGCGCAATTGTACGATTGCGGGTGCATCACTGAAGTTGAATACCAAGAGCAGTGCCAACAAGACGCTGACCAGACTACATTCGGCGATGATGAGTTGTGTTGCCAGACGAGCAGCAGATCCACCGCGCCGACGGATATCGACGAGTGTGACCGTCACGAAGAAGAACAACCCACAGGCGCCACCGATCCATGGGCCACGACTCTGAGTGAAGAATATGGTTATCACACAAGCCAGAGCAAAGCCAATACTGGCCCAGCCGAGGAATCGGTTATACCGATTGTCTGTTGTGGGTTGTGGTGATGCCGCGAGGGTTGCTGCGAATCCTCCCCACATGAAGAGAACGGCAACCAATAGCCAAGCAAGCCAATGTTCGCCGAAGCGACCGTCGCTGGGCGGTACGATTTTGACATCGGGGCTGGGTTGTGACACGAGTATGACGCAGACGGTATACGCAGTGGCTGCGAGTGCTGGTACCAGTTGGCGTAGCATTGCTTTGGGGCCGGTTTGCTGCTGCCACACGATGCTGATGTACACCATGGCCGCGATGACCAGCGCGCCTGGGTAGACCCACCAAAAGCGCAGGTCGATGGAGCGTACCACACCACTGAATTGTATTGCGGAAAATATGATGGCAATAGCACCCAGCACACCGCTCATTCCCGAAATACAGCGAATCGCCGTAATCGGTGGTTCGCCTGACGTGTTTGCCGTGCGACGAAGCATAGTGAAACCGTTTGCGAGTGCATAGGGGATGACGAGGATGAGGAATGCAGCAATGAAGATAGAATTCCCCATGGTTGATGCCACACGTGTAATGACATCGCCCTTCCACGGAAGCGGGTCGAGTTGATTGTGTTGCACATACCCGTAGAGTGTCGGAACGACAGCAGATGCGAGGAGAATGTATATGCTTCGCCAGAGTTGTGTTGCGGTGCGGATGTGGTATGCCATGATGAGCGCGAGTGCGACGTATGAAAGATTGGTGTAGGTGCCTTGTAGTCGTTGGTATGATCCCCAAAAGGAAATTCCCGGGACAATCGAGGTCAGCGTTGCAAACACGAAAATGATGCAGTATGCCACGATGCTATAGGCCAAAAATGAGTAGATGGGGGTAACTTTTGGTAGGGGTGCTGTGACGGCCATCCGGCGGTTCACCCAGCTCGTGACGGCTAACGCAATCAATACGGTCAACATTGCTCGGAACAACACCGCTTTGTCGGGTTCAAAGTGGCGAGCCGACAGCAGATTGAAGTACGACGGAATCAGAGCAATACAGAGTAACCAGCCATACTCCAGGGCTTGGTCGCACCAATCAGCGATCTTGGACGATGGTCGCATGACAAAATCCTTTTGTTGCTACTCTGTCAGATATTGCAGGTTACGCGGTGTTTTTGCGGGTACGGGCATACTCGAGCATGTCGGTTGCGACAGAACGACTCTGTGCGCTGACAGGATGACCATTGAGCATTGCAGCGAGTTCGTCGATGCGGGCTGCTTCGTCGAGCGCGTGGACTTGTGTGGCGGTACGGTCGGATTGGATTTTTTTGCTGATGGCGTAGTGTGTATCGGCAAACGTGGCGACTTGCGGAAGGTGTGATATACACAGTACCTGATGGTGTCGACTAATCTGCCATAACTTTTGGCCGACCACGGCACCAGCGCGACCACCGACGCCGGTGTCTACTTCATCGAAAACCATTGTTTCGACGACTTCTACTTGCGCGAGGACGGACTTGATTGCCAAAAAGAGGCGAGACCCTTCGCCGCCAGAGGCGGTTTTGGCGAGTGATTTGGGTTCTTCACCGGGGTTCGGTGCAATCAAGAATTCAACGCGATCAATCCCGTTCCGATCACAACTGAGCAGTTGGGTTGTGCCATCGGGTTGATTGGTTGGTACGCCGTCGACCGCGGGAACGGTTGTTTGATGAACCGAAAAGCGTACATGCGGCATTGCCAGGTCGCGCGCAGAGGCTTCAACCGAGGCGGCTAGGCTACCAGCAACTTCTGTACGTTTTTGTGAGAGTGCAGCGGCAGCGGCCCCCAATTGTGTCCGTACGCGGAGTTCTTGTTGCTCGAGCGCTGCGACATACTCGTCGCTGTGCTCGAGCTTATCGAGTTCAACGGCCGCATGGGTTGCCTGATCAATGAGCTCCGGAATGGTAGCACGATACTTGCGTTGGAGGGCACGCAGTTCGGTGATGCGGTCTTCGATTGCCTCGATGCGGCCGGGGTCAAACTCGATTCGATCGCGGTAGGACCGTACGGATTGCGCCAGGTCTGCCAGGGCGTATTGTAATTCAGTCGCTTGGGTCACGACAGCCTCAAACGACGCATCATACTTGAGCAGGTCTGCGCAGTGTTGTGCGACAACCACACTGGTGTCGACGAGACCTCGAGGGCGACGGTCGTCGCCATTGAGGAGCTGATAGATGAGCGTCGTCAGCTCGGTGATGCGCGCACCGTTTTGAAAACGTGAACGTTCGGCGATGAGTGCATCTTCTTCGCCAGCGACGAGCTTGGCTGCGCCAACGTCTGCTTGGAGTGCACGCAGCTCTTGGATACGCTCGGTACGCCGGAGTGTTGCCGCACGAAGATCGTTCAATTCGGTGCGGAGTGTTTTCCATTGCGCATGGAGCTCTGCTACCTTTTGGCGAACGGGGAAGAGTTTGCCGAAGCGATCGAGCATATCGAGATGGGTTTTGGCGTTGAAGATGGTCAGTCCATCGTGTTGCCCGTGGATGTCGATGAGCCAGCTGCCGACCTCACGCAAAATAGTATTGTTGACCGTGCGACCGTTGATACGGCTGACGGTACGATTGCTCTCGCGGTTGACTTCACGAAAAACGATAATGGTATCGTCCCCATCCTCACGCAGCCCATGCTCTTCGAGCAAGGCGATGAGTTCGGGATGTGGCTTGACCTGGAATAATCCCTCGATGCGGGAGCGGTCTGTGCCGGTCCGAATATGACTGGCATCGAACCGATCGCCGCGCAGGATTCCTAGGGCATCAATAATCATTGATTTGCCCGCGCCGGTTTCGCCGCTCAGCACCGAAAATCCGGTTTTAAAAGACAGGGTTACCTGGTCGATAATTGCAAAATTACCGATATGTAGTTCTTGGAGCATATCTGACCTCGACTATGACGCACGCGCCAGAAGTAGAGAAACTCGCGTCTATTTGGTGAACACTTCGAGGAACTCTTGGAGCTTCTCGGGGCTGTGGAAGACAAAGGTAAGCTTCACATCGCGCGGACTGCGTTGGATCTGCACGGGAGTACCAACGTACTGCTCGAGTTCACGGGCGACTGCACGATCATCGGCGCTGGTGGTATTCTGTGGCTCGGGTGCGGTTGTGAGCCCTTTGGGTTTGGGTGGTTGTGGACGTGCACCGGTGCTCGTGACTCCGCGTAACTGCTGCAGAGCACTCTGTGCTTGTAGCGCTGATTCGAACGACTGATCGCTGAGGTGCTCTGCTTCGCGCACCGTCACGGTGTCTGATTGCATTACTTGGAGCAACATGTTTTGTTTGTCGGGTTCATTGATTTTGAGCAACGTCCGACCATGGCCTGCGCTGATTGCGCCAGCCCGGAGGGCGGTTTGGGCTTCTTCGGTTAACCTGAGTAATCGGCGTGTGTTGGTAATATGGACACGACTGGTACGACCCATGCGCACGGCTATTTCTTCGTCGCTGAGTTTGAACTCGTCTTTGAGTGCTTGATAGGCGAGAGCTTCTTCGATGGGGTTGAGGTCTGCGCGCTGGACGTTTTCGATGATTGCAATTTCGAGCATCTCTTGCGGGGTGCTCTCGCGGATGATGACGGGTACCGAACTCAACCCGGCCATCCCAGCTGCACGTAGTCGTCGTTCGCCGGCAATGAGCTCGTAGCCACCACTGGGTAGTCGGGTCACGATGAGCGGTTGGACCACGCCGTGCTCTTTGATCGATGCACACAGATCAGCGATGGCCTGATCATCAAAGGTTTTGCGCGGTTGGTAGCGATTAGGCCGGACATCGCCGATGGCTACTTCGCGGATGGAAAGATTGTTTGATGGCGTCCCTGTAGGAGCACTTGGTAAGAGTGCATCGAGCCCACTCCCGAGACCGCCGCGTCGCTTGCTCATGTGTTACCCCTTCAGGTTCATTCGGACGATGAGATCTTCGGCAACCCGTTGGTACGCTGTGGTAGCACGACCTTCTGGGTCATATTCATATAACATTTGTCCATAACTCGGTGCTTCACTGGCGCGGACACTTCGTGGAATCGGTGTGTTGCAGATGTGGACGGGGAAGAATCGACGGACTTCGTCGACGACTTGCTGTGCCAGATTTGTGCGGCCGTCGTACATCGTCATCACCACGCCAAGAATTGATAGTTTGGGGTTGAGACTCTCGTGCACGCGATCGATGATGTTCTTGAGCTGCGCTAATCCCTCGAGTGCCAGGAATTCACACTGCAGCGGAATACACACCGTGTTGGCAGCAGCCAATGCATTTACCGAAACAAATCCGAGCGCAGGTGGACAGTCTAGCATGATGACATCGTATTTGGTTCGGATTGAGGCGATTGCTTCGGACAAGCGATACTCTCGTCGATCGCTGTCTACGAGTTCGACTTGCACTCCCGATAGCCGTTCACTTGCCGCGATGAGGTCAAAGTTTGGTCGGTTTGTCGGTTGGATTGCAGACGCAATCGGTTCCGTCCCCATGATGACTTCGTAGGTTGATTTGGTGAGGTTTTTTTTGCTGACGCCCAAACTGGTCGCTGCATTCCCTTGTGCATCGCAGTCTATCAACAATACACGGAGATTCCGACGCGCAAATTCACCACAGAGATTGACTGCTGATGTGGTTTTGCCAACACCACCTTTTTGGTTCATACAAGCAATGACGATGCCTGCTCGCGGTGAATCGTTTGGTTGTTTTAGTACGGTCACGGAATACTCCTGCTGTTCGCAACATTATGCTTGCATACTATACCGTTTTTGTATGGCAAAAAGGTACGGGGTGTGAAAATGTCGTATTGCAGATTGTACTATATTTTGTAGTGACTGTCTTGTTGAGCTGATGTTTCACGTGAAACAGTTGTTGCTGGAAACATCATTCCTCGCATGTGCATCGCGAATACTTAACCTGTCGTATCCTGTGTAGATGCGGTTTTGTTCAAGAGGTGTGTTTCACGTGAAACAAATGCAGTCGTGAATGAAATACTGAGCTGGCCGAGACGGATTTTTTGTAATGTTATTGATATGTTGGCAGACATGGATCATCGGTGCAACGCGTTCTATCACGTTTGGATTAAAAAATGCGCATGTGGTTTATACGGCTGCTGCATATGTTTCACGTGAAACATTTGTCCGTTGTTCTGGGACACAGCGCAGTAATGGATGTTGGCACAGGAGTCGAGACGCGTGATAGGTGGAAGCGAGATGTACATCGTGTAGAATACGATGACGCGAACGAGATGGAGGGGTGAATGAAGATAGCGTTGTTTATCACGTGTTTTAACGATACGCTCTTCCCGAATACCGGTAAGGCTGTGGTGTCGATTCTTGAACGACTCGGACACCAGGTAGCATTCCCCGAGGAGCAGACATGCTGCGGGCAGATGCACTTCAACACAGGATATCAATCGGAAGCATTACCGTTGATACGAAGATTCGTGCGTGTTTTTTCGGAGTATGAGTGTGTGGTATCGCCGTCAGCGTCGTGCGTCGGAATGGTGCGTGACATGTATCGATATGCGGCTGAGGTAGCGCAGGATGCTGGGTTGGCAGCGCAGGTCGAAGCGCTGGCACCACGTGTCTATGAATTATCAGAACTCCTCGTAAACAAATTGGGCGTGGTGGATGTGGGGGCGTATTATCCGCACCGCGTGACGTACCATCCGACGTGTCATTCATTGCGCGGGCTGCGCGTCGGCGATGCTCCTGAACGGTTGTTACGAGCAGTGCGCGGAATCGATTATGTTCCGATGCCGTCGTCTGACGAGTGTTGTGGATTCGGTGGGACATTTGCGGTCAAAAACGCAGATACATCGATGGCAATGTTGGGTGACAAAATGCGTAACATCACGAGCACCAAAGCAGAGGTGTGCGTGGCTGCAGACAATTCGTGTTTGATGCATATCGGTGGAGCGTTGCATCGGCAGCGAACCGGCGTCAAGATTGCACATCTGGCCGAAGTACTCGCGATGGAGGAGCATGCATGAAGCCAGATTCAGTCATTATCGAATTGTCGCCAGAGTTTTCTGTCGGTGCCAAGCAAGCATTACAAAACACACAATTGCGCCGCAATATGGGCAAAGCGACGCAGACAATCCGTGCAAAGCGCGCTGCGGTTGTCGGCGAGATGCACGATTGGGAAGCACTGCGCGATGCTGGTGAACGCATCAAAGCCGACACGATGGCGCATTTGGATGTCTATATCGAGCAACTCGAACAAAACATCAGCGCTGCTGGCGGTCAGGTGCACTGGGCGAGTACGGCTGCAGAGGCAAACGAGATTGTGAAGCGCCTGATTCAGGCGACAGAATCTAAGCACATCATCAAAGTCAAGTCGTTGACGACGGACGAGATTCGTTTGAACGAAGCGCTCGAAGAAGCAGGTATCACGGCGATTGAGACGGATTTGGCCGAGTTGATTATTCAACTGGCTCACGAAAAGTCGTCGCATATCTTGGTGCCGGCAATCCACAAGAATCGTTCCGAGATTCGTGAGTTGTTCCAAAAAGCAATGAATCTGCCGGATTTGACCGATGAGCCAAAGGAGTTGGCTGCTGCTGCGCGTACGTTCCTGCGTGAGAAGTTCATGACGGTCAAGGTTGCTACCAGCGGGGCTAACTTTGCCATTGCCGAAACAGGCAGTGTCTGTGTCGTCGAATCCGAAGGCAATGGGCGTATGTGTCTAACGCTGCCGGATGTTCTGATTACGGTAATGGGAATCGAAAAGATTCTGCCGCGCTGGGAGGATCTGGGTGTCTTTATGCAGCTGTTACCGCGTTCGTCTACGGGCGAGCGGATGAATCCGTATACCTCCATATGGACGGGGGTGCACCCAGGGGATGGGCCAAAAGAATTCCACATTGTATTGCTGGACAACGGGCGCACCCAGGTGTTGGGCGATAGTGTGGGACGACAGACTCTGCATTGTATCCGCTGTAGCGCGTGCATCAATATCTGCCCCGTGTACGAGCGAACGGGCGGGCATGCGTATGGTTCGGTGTACCCAGGGCCGATTGGGGCGATTCTGACACCGCAGTTGGTCGGTACCGAGCACGCAGCATCATTGCCGTATGCCTCTTCGCTGTGTGGGGCGTGTTATGACGTCTGCCCGGTCAAGATCAACATCCCCGAGGTATTGGTCCATCTGCGTGGTCGAGTGGTACGCGAAAAGCATACACACGTGGCAGGCTGGTTGGATCCTGAATCCATCGGTATGGCGGGGTTGGCGCAGGTGTTTGGGAGTCGGCTGAGTTACGAAGCAGCACAGTCAATGGGGAAGTTGGCACAATGGCCGTTTGTGCATGAGGGGTATATCGAAAACGGGCCCGGACCGCTGGGCGCGTGGACGGCGATGCGTGATCTGCAGGCAATCCCCGACCAGACATTTCGTCAGTGGTGGCGCGAGAGGAACGTACATGACGACAACGCGCAATAGAGTGTTGGCCGATATTCGCAAAGCGATTACACAGGGGCAGCGACCAGACCACCAGACACATTCGTTTGATGTTGGTGGCATCGTACCGCAAGCACTCAGCGCTGAGGCGCTGGTGGATATGTTTGCCGAGCGCGTCACTGAGTACAAAGCATGGGTAGGATTTTGTCGCATGGCTGGGTTGTCTGCGGCGATTGCTGCGCGCTTAGCGCTCGCAGGATCACGCTATGTCATCCCGGCAGACTTCCCCGCGGCGTATTTGCCGCAGCAAGAATTTGTGCGGGATGAGCAGTTGAGCCATGACGACATCGCAGCGGTAGATGGGGTCATCAGCTTGTCTGCACTGGGCATAGCGCAGACCGGGACGATTGTGCTCGATGCAGGAGTCGGACAAGGCAGACGGGTGTTGACCTTGTTACCGGACTACCATTTGTGCGTGGTGTTTGCCGGAACGATTGTATTGACGGTACCCGAGGCGTTCACTCGCTTGCGAGCGTCGATTACGGAGCGTCGTGCGCCGCTGACATTTGTGTCGGGTCCATCGGCGACGTCTGATATTGAATTGAATCGGGTGGAGGGTGTGCACGGGCCGCGGCGCTTGGAAGTATTGATTGTCGACGCACCAGGGCACTGAGAACGCTGATGTTTTGGTTTGCGGCGGGCAGCACGTGCTGCCCGCTTTTCTATGGAACAACGATAATCGATCCGGTCATTTGCGCATGATTTGGACCACAATACGACGTGCACAGGAGCGGGTATGTGCCGGGTGTGGCGAAGGTGATGGTAGATCGACTGATTTTGCCGGCGCTGATGGGGATGGGTTTTTGGGTAGCGATGTGCATGGTGTGCATGAGGTCCATGCTGGTGGCCACGATGGTCAGCGTCGCACCGACGGGAATGGTGAATTCGAACGGTTGATTGCGCTGTTGGCCACCATCGAACACCCATTCCTTGGCGACGATACGCAGGATGTAGGTCGATTCGCCGGTTTTGAAGAGACCGCGGTCGCGGAATTCCGTTTTGTTGAGGCGCAACGGATCGATGGTGCCAGCAGCGATGGGTGCCTGCACGAATCTGACCGCAAGAAAAGCCGCAGCCAACGAGAGGGTAATCCCTCCCATGATGACTGCGACTATCTTCCAAATGGGGATGGATGTACGCATCGGTCTAGAAGAAGATCTTTGCGATACCGAGGATGCCCTGCTTCCACGGTACGCGGTGCGACACGCCGCTTGCATTGGCGAAGTTGGCCAAATTGGCCACATACCAGTGGTAATTGCGAATCAAGGCTTGTTTGTTCGAAAACTGGGGGGCGTAGCCTAATTTGCTCTGTGCTTTGTCGATCGAGACGAACGAATCCGTTACTGCAGTCTCGTAGACCCACTTGTAGAGCGGTGACAGCTTGAGCAGTTCGAGGAAGCGCAGCGTCCAGATGACCGGTGCTGCCGGCAATGGGCGGATTTTTTTGCCGAAGCCGGCGACATCGAGGACTGCTTGGTAGTCCTCACGCATGGTGGTGAATTCTTTGGCGCCGACATTGAATGTGTCGTTGACGACGGCGTCTTCGCCGGTTGAGCACAGATAGATTGCTTGGCACAGGTCTTCCACATCGAGGAATTGGTAGCGATTGTTGCCGCTGCCGATCATGGGGAATCCATGTCCGTCTTTTGCCCAGTCATAGAGCAGCGCAAAGACGCCCAAACGTTCGGGGCCGACGAACGACTTGGGTCGCAAGATGGGCACAATCAAGCCGGTGGCACGGAAGTCGACGCAGATTTGTTCGGCTGCGACTTTTGCTTCGCCATATGGGCCCACGCCGACGAGGGTGTCGTCTTCGAACAATGGATGGTGATCGGGGATACCGTACACCGCGGTAGACGAGATGTGGATGACGCGACCGATGCCACGCTTTTGGGCTGCAGTGAGCACATTACGGGTACCGTCGAGGTCCGTAGTGCGGATGTCTTTTTCGGAGTAAAGCGGCAGCGCTGCAGCGGTGTGGACCACTAAGTCGCAGCCTTCCATGGCGGCATAGAGTGCGTCAGGGTTGCGGATGTCGCCGGTGACTTCGTTGATTTGGCTTCGTTCGGGGTAATCGAATGGAGCGATGTCGTAGGTGGCGACGCTGTGACCACGGCTGAGCAGGTATCGGACCAGATTGATACCCAAGAATCCGGCTCCACCGGTGATGAGGACGCGTGTCGGCTGCATAAGAGTGCTCCTTGGTCGCCGGCCATAGCCGCCGGTTTAGTCTGCTGCGTATTCGTTCAGGCGCTGGGTGAGGCGCACGATTTGAGCTTCGAGGTTTGTAAGGAAGTCACGTTCCTTCTGGACGACTGCCGCTGGTGCTTTGCCGGTGAACGATTCATCGCTGAGGCGTGCACGTTTGCGCTCTGCGTCAGTCTGGGCTGCTTCGAGGTCTTTGGTCAGGCGCGCCCGTTCGGCATCCAGATCGATCAAACCTGCCAGTGGGATGAACACCTCGATGTCGCCGATGACCAATGTGGCAGCGGCTTTGGGTCGGGCAGGAATGCTGGTCACGATGGTCAACTCGTCGTTGCTCAGACGGGCCATGCGGGCCAGCAAGAGCCGTTGTTCGTCGAGTTGTGCCGCGTTGGCGCTGACAATGGTAGCAGCGACGAACTTGGCCGGTTCGACTTTGTACTCCGAGCGGACATTACGGATGCCGATGACGACCTCGCGCAGGGTGCCGATAATCTGCTCGGCAGGGATGTCGCGCAGGGAATCGTCGGGTTGCGGGTAGGCAGCGACCATCAGCGAGTCGGCTTGGGTGTCTTGGTCGACGCGGCCGGTCAGGTATTGCCAGGCTTCTTCGGTGACGAAGGGCATGAATGGGTGTAACAGGCGAAGTGAGCCTTCGAGGACGGTGAACAAGACTTCGCGGGTCAAGAGTTGGCGCTTATCGTCGCCGTCGAGCTGGCCCTTGGCTATTTCGACGTACCAGTCGGCGAATTCACTCCAGATGAAGTCTTGGATTTGGCGACCGGCTTCGCCGTAGTTGTAGCCGGTCATCAGGCGATCGACATCGGCGACGACCTGTTGGTAGCGCGACATGATCCAGCGGTCGGCGACGGTGTAGGGGTAGTCGCGCAGGCAGTGGCCGGTCACGATGTGGGTACTATTTGGCTTCCAGTCGCCGAATCGCCCAAGGACGAAGCGGGTGATGTTCCAGAGTTTGTTGGCAAAATTGCGGCCCGATTCGATGCGTTCGGGATTGAGGTTCAAATCCTGGCCGGGTGAGCTGCTGGTGGCCAGCGTGTAGCGCAGGGCATCGGTACCGAATTGCGACATGATTTCGAGCGGGTTGACCACGTTGCCGTAGGTCTTGGACATTTTGCGGCCGTCTTTGTCACGCACCAGACCGTGCAGATAGATGGTGTGGAACGGCGCTTTGCCGGTCAAGTAGCAGCCCAGCATCATCATGCGGGCGACCCAAAAGAACAAAATGTCGTAGCCGGTCTCCATCACCTGGGTCGGGTAGAAGCGCTGGAAGTCGGCGGTGTTGTCGGGCCAGCCGAGGGTCGAGAACGGCCACAGACCGCTCGAGAACCAGGTGTCGAGCACGTCTGGGTCTTGGGTGATGCCAGGGCCGGTTGGATCGGGTTCGTCCGGGCCGGGGACAATCATTTCGCCGTTTGGACCATACCAGACGGGAATGCGGTGGCCCCACCAGAGCTGGCGCGAAATACACCAGTCTTGGATGTTGTCGAGCCAGTTGTCGTAGACGCGGCCAAAGTTATCGGGGATGATCTTGGTCTCGCCGCTTTTGACTGCAGCCAGCGCCAAGTCGGCAAGCGGTTGCATTTTGACGAACCACTGCTCGGACAACAGCGGCTCGATGACTTCGCCGCCGCGTTGGCTGATGCCCACCGACATGCGGTGTGGCAGGGTGGCGACGAGGAGTTGCTCTTTTTCGAGGTCGGCGAGTACCGCTTTGCGGGCGGCGAAGCGTTCGATACCGACGTACGGACCAGCCTCGGCGTTGAGCGTTGCATCGCGGTTGAGGATATTGATCATCGGCAGGTTTTGGCGTTGCGCGACGGCATAGTCGTTTTGGTCGTGGGCCGGGGTGATTTTGACGGCACCGGTGCCAAAATTTGGATCTGCGTGATCGTCGGCCACGATGGGGATGCGCCGATTGACCACGGGCAGAACCAGGAATTTGCCGATGAGGTGGGCGTAGCGCTCGTCGGTGGGGTTAACGGCGACGGCGACGTCGCCCATCAGGGTCTCGGGCCGGGTCGTGGCGACGGTTATATATTGGGTCGCACCAGCAGCCCATGTGCCCGATGCCCAGCTGCCAGGAGTCCAATCGCCGGCGATGGGGTAGCGGATGTGCCACATATGGACGTCGCGGTCTTCGTATTCGACCTCGAGGTCCGATACGGCAGTCTGGAGGTTGGGTGACCAATTCACCAGACGCGTGCCGCGGTAGATGAGGCCGTCGTCGTAGAGTTTTTTGAAGGCAGTCCGTACCGCGCGGGACAAATCGGGGTCGAGAGTGAAGTGCTCACGCGACCAGTCACATGAAGCGCCGATGCGACGGAGCTGTTGGGTGATTTTGCCGCCGAACTCTTCCTTCCACTCCCAGGTGCGCTTTTCGAATGCCGCACGACCGACGGCTGCGCGGGTGGTTCCTTCACGGACCAGGGCACGCTCGACCTGGAGTTGGGTAGCGATACCGGCGTGGTCGGTGCCCGGGATCCACAGCGCGGGGTGGCCGCACATGCGTTGCCAGCGCGTCATCACGTCTTCGAGGGTGACAAACATCGCATGGCCCATGTGCAACTCACCGGTGACGTTGGGTGGGGGCATGGCTACCACAAAGGGCGATTTATCGGTGTTGGTGGAGGGCTGGAACAACCCTTTGCCGTCCCACCACGCATACAGCCGTTCTTCGACGAGGTTGGGCTCGTAGGCCTTGGCCATTTCCTTCGGACGTTGGAATGATTCGCTCATGATTCACCTATGTAGCATCAGTTGGATGCATTATAAAAGAAATTTCTCACCAGTGGAGAAATTGTTTACAACAAAAGACATTTTTTGTCATATAAAAGCTCAAAGAACCTTCGAGAGTGTCGTAACTGTGATGCCCATCTGCGCAAATCGTGCCAAAATCTGGGGCAGCGCATCGGCCGTCGTCTGGTTGCCGCAGTGTGCCAGCAGGATGGCGCCGTGACGCTTTTCGGCGCTGAGCGTATTGGTGAGGCGATCGACGATGTAGTCGGCGCTTTTGACCTCGCCGAAGGCATCGAGGCTGTCGAGTGACCAAAAGATGGGCAAATAGCCGTGGGCGATGACCACGCGCAGGACGCGTTCGTCGTATGACCCAAACGGTGGCCGCAGGAATGGTGCGGGACGCACGCCGGCCACTGCGTAGAGCGTGTCTGACATACCATCGAGTTCGGCGATGATTTGGTCGTCCGTGATGAGGCGGAAGTCGGGGTGCGACACACTATGATTGCCCACTTCGTGACCGTCGGCGACGATGCGGAGGGTGAGTTCGGGATTTTTGGTCATCCAATCACCCGACAAAAAGAAGGTAATCTGGATGTTTTGGGCGGCCAGTGCATCCAAGATGGCGGTGGTGGGGGCGGCACTCGAGCCGGCATCGAGGGTCAAGGCAACGGTACCTTGTGCGGTGCCGCGTTGTACGATGATGGGCTGCGACGTGATGCTGGCGCCAGCGGGGTTGGTCTGCGGGATGATGAGCGGTTGCTGGGCGTGGACCTCGCCGGCGAAGCGGTTGTAGTTGCGGATGAGGTCGACGCTGCTGCCGGCGCGCGTCGCAATGTCGGCTAGTGATTCGCCCTCTTTGACACGATAGGCGATGTAGGCGCTGATCGTGGTCAAATCTATGGTTGGGGTGGCTGGCACGGGGGTAGGCAGCGGCGGTGATGGCTGAGCACTATCGGCTGCAGGAGGTGTCGGTGAAAAAACTACCGTCGCGCGAGCGCGCTCGGTAGCCTGAGGAGCGGTCTGCTCGGGCAATGCAATGGGCTGTGGGGTGGCTGTTTGTTGCGTTTGAGCGGTCGGTGTCGTGACTGATACAACCTGAATGACGCGTAGTGCCGCGGCATAGAGCACCAATACCATACACCCGACCAGGAGCAAAAAGAGCCACGGGTACTTCATGGGGTAATCCGCAACGAAGACGCAAGCAGATTCCGTACGGTCTGTTCGTGGCCGCTTGCTTTGAGCACTGCGGTGGGAATGACCAAATAGCCCCATGATCCGTGGACGAGCAGGATGAAGCGCCTATTTTCGATGATTTTGGTGAACTTTGCCCAGGGGTAGGTGCTCGAGCGGTCATTGACCGCAACGACGATGCCGCTGCTGTCGAAGGTCAGCGTGGTCGGCCAGGCGGGTTGACTGAGGCGAGTGACGCTCATCAGAATCAACGGCACGGGGTCCACAAACAACAAAATGGCGATGAGATATAGCAGCAACTGACTCGATTGGAATCCGGTACGGTATGCCTGGTACAGGGTAAAGCCGAAAATGCCCAACGCCACGATTTGGTAGACGCGGTGCTTGAGGGTACTGCCTTGGTAGAGGGTGGCAGCGGCCAGGCCGTCACTCATCGAGTAGCGGCAGGTGATGGAGGCTGGTGTTGTCATGGGATGTTGAGTTCCTGTCCTACGAGGAGTGCATCGGGATTCTGGAGGTACGGATTGACAGCCATGATTTGTTTGGTGGTCACATTGAATTTGTCGGCGATGGATCCGAGTGAATCACCGGATTCGACGGCATAGACGCGCAATCCGACGGGTTCAGTCGGTGCGGGGATGAGCGTTGGTTCGACGTCCGAGGAGGTACTTGTGGGTTCTGGGGTGGTGACGACGGTGGTCGCGGCCGTCGGTGCAGGTGTGGATTCGCCAGGGTCGATGGTATCGGTGAGTACCGTGGTGTCGGTCAGCGTTGTGGTATCGGTGATGCCGATGCCTTCTTCGAGGCCGACGGTGGGGGTGAGCACGGCAGTTTCGGCTGTGGGTTCGATGATGGGTTCTGGGGTGATCGTCACCTCGGGGATGTCGGTCGGAGCCTGGTCAATGCTCGATTCCTCGGTGATGGGTTCGGCCGATGTATCGACGGGGCGATTGACCGACGAGGCGACGGGCAGCAGCAGCGTCAGATTGGCGATGCGGAAGCTGCCGATGTTGATGCTCGACAGACTGAGGACTGCGCTGACCACGAGGACCGCGATGATAGCGCCAAAGAGGGCAGCGACGTTGGGTGGCAGGACATTGCGAAAAATGCGCAGCACCAGTGCACCGATGAACGGTAGGATGAGTGCAAGCGCCAACAGAATCGTGATGACGGTTTGTGACATGTGCGTCCTCCAGCCCCAATCAATGTTCGTTCAAGTGTACAACAGTTACCCCTTCGCCACCGCTCGCGCCGCCACCGGTCATGGATTTGACTTGGCGGTGTTGGTTGAGCTGGTCGCGCAGGGCTTGGCGCAAGGCGCCCAGACCTTTGCCGTGGATGATGCGCACATAGGGCAATCCGGATCGGTAGGCATCGTCGATGTAACGGTCAACGCGTTCGCAGGCATCCATTGCACGCAAGCCGCGGACATCTATTTCGAGCGCGACGTTGGGCGTGGCCGGGATGGACGTCGGCCGTGGGGAGTTGTTGTGCTCGGTTTTGGCTGTGCCGGGGCGCAGTTCACGCAGGGGCACGGTCAGGCGAAAACCGCCCACTTGTACCTCGGCGCTGTCGTCGCCTTCGTCGATCGAAACGACGTCGCCGGTCAGATTGATGGACTGCACAAAGACCGCATCGCCCACCTGGATCGACCGTTTTTCTTGGACAACGGGGGCTGGGGTAGCCGGCGCCTGCGGGCGGCGTTGTTTTTCGATGCGGGTGGTGGCGCTTTTCTGGAGGTCGGCCGTGCGTTGCTGCGCGTCTTCCATCCATTTTTTGGTGATGCTGACGTTCTGCACGTCGTCGCGCAGGCGGCGCAGTTCGGCGCGCACTGCTTTGACTTCGTCGTCGATGGCTGTTGCTGCGGCTTGGCGCTCTTGTTCGAGTTGTGCCTCGAACTCCTGGCGCTGGACAATGAATGCGCGTTGCATGGCTTGGGCTTCGGCTTCGACGGCTTGGGCTGCAGTCAGCATTTCGGCGGCTTCGCGGCGTTCTTTTTGGATGGCGGCGAGCAACGTGTCGACGTGGAGTTCTTGGTTGGGCAGAGTGGCACGCGCTTTTTCGATAATGTCGTTCGACAAGCCGAGCCGCAAGGCAATCGCCAGCGCATTGGAACGCCCAGGAACGCCGATCATCAAGCGGTAGGTGGGCGACAGCGTCTCGGCGTTGAACTCGACCGAGGCGTTCTGCACGCCCGTGGTCGTGTAGGCATAGGCTTTGAGTTCGGCGTAGTGGGTGGTGGCGATGGCAAAGACGCCGTAGTGCAGGATGTGATTGATGATGGCTCGGGCTAGAGCAGAGCCTTCGACCGGGTCGGTACCGGCGCCGAGCTCGTCGAACAAGATGAGCACGGGCAAGTCGTCCACAAACACGGGTTCGCGGGGTTGCCAATCGGTGGGTTGGAGCATCTGGACGGCCGACGGTGCTGGTTCGATGTGGGTGTCGAGTGATTCGAGGATGCCGATGATGTTCTTCATGTGCGACGAAAACGTCGACAGACTCTGCTCGATGCTCTGTTCGTCACCGATGTCGGCAAAAATCCGCCCGAACACGGGGAGCGTCGATCCTTCGTTGGCGGGGATGAACAAGCCCGATTGGGCCATCAGAGCGAGTAAGCCGGTGGTTTTGAGCGAGACGGTTTTGCCGCCCGTATTGGGACCGGTGATGAGTGTGATACGTGTCTCGTGCGGCATCGAAATGTCGGTCGGCACCACTTTGAGGGGATCGATGAGCGGATGCCGGGCTTTGATGAGCACGATGGAGGGGTCTTGGTTGTTGTGGACGTCGATCATGATGGGTTCGACGGCCCGCAAATGCCCGGCGAAGCGCGCTTTTGCAAGCGAAAAATCGAGCTCGGCCAAGGCGGTGATACCCAAACGGATGTAGGCGGCCTGGGCACCCACCATGTCGGACAATTCGGCCAAAATCCGGGCGACTTCGTCGGCCTCGTCGAGCTGCAGCTCGCGCAGTTTGTTGTTGAGCTCGACCACGACAAGTGGTTCGATGTAGAGGGTGATGCCTTTGCCCGATTGGTCGTGGACGAGGCCTTTGACCATGCGCTTGTGGCTGGCTTTGACCGGTACGACGTAGCGGCCGTTGCGCACGGTGACGATGGCCTCTTGGAGGGCGTCGCTGTATTGGCCAGACGAGACGATGTGTTGCAGGCGCTCTTGGACGCGCGCCATGGTGATGCGGATGTCGCTGCGCAGCGAGCCCAGTTTGGGGCTGGCCGAATCGAGCACTTCGCCGTCGTTGTTGATCGAACGCTCGATGCGGTCTTCGATGGCGGGCAGCACGGGTAGGCGCTGGATGGCGTCGTAGAGCAGTGGGATGCGTTTGGCATCGACCGACGCAAAACTCTGTTTGAAGCGGCGCGCGGCCCCCAGCGTGCGAGCGACTTCGAGCAATGCGCCGGCATCGAGGACGCCGCCGCGTTCGGCCAGGCGCACACTGTCGCGGATGTCGCGGGCGGCGCCGATGCTGAGGTCGGGGTAGGTGTCGAGCAGGTAGCGCGCTTCACGCGTCTGCGCCAGCGCCATGCCGATGACGTAGGCGTCGCACGACGGCACGAGTTGGGCAATCATCTGCTTGGATGCCGAAAAGCTGGCGTGTTGCGCCAGCATGTTGCGTATCGCAGGGAATTCGAGTGTCGTCAGGGTATGTTCAGGAATGTTCATTGCTTCGCTTGTTCAGGAAAAAGTTCGTTGATGTCACTAAAGACAAATGGCGCGATAATCGACACGACAGTCGGGGTGGTTGCCACTGCGAGCGGTTTGATGGTCTTGGAAGACTCCACCAGCGCGATTGCCTGGGTGCCGCCGAACACACTGATGGTCTCGGCCTCGGGCACCGCTTGGGTGACAAAAAGAAACAGATGTGCCACGGTGCCCCACACGATGAGCGTATTGATGAGTGACACGGCGATCCCTGCGACGCGACTGGTGGTCGACTGGATGTCGCCGGCGATTGACCGGAAGGTGTACAACCCCATCGCCGTCAACACGATGAAGGTGACGAGGAAGGTGGACAAAAAGGCGATAGCGTGGCTTTCGGACAGATTGATGTTGGCATACAGATGCAGCAAATCGCCGAATGTCTGGAAGTACAGACCCGACAAAACCAGACATATGAAGGCGATGACGCCGAAGACTATCATGCGCAGGACGCCATAGAAAAAACCAAATCCGAGTGCTATGAAGCACACGAGCAGTGTTGCAAAATCAAAGGGATTCATCGCCACCTCCGGCTACATAAAACCTTTACGAGTATACCATAATCGCCTTCTCTACCGTCGTAATGCGCTATGTTACAATCTGTAGTGAAGAGTTGCCGCAGCGCAGCAGTGACCGGTCGGTGTGCGCACGGGATGCGCACGCGATGGAGTCGGTTTTGATGACACGAAAGAGGCACGTATGCAATACCTACGGCTATTTATTGTTCTGATTGTGTTGGTATCGGGTTACCTGTGGTACAGCGGTCAGCCCGCTAGCACCAGTGACAGCACCGTGCCCACGATGGAGGTCGCACCGACGGCGACCACCGCAGCAGCGCCGGTCACGGCGAATGGCAAAGTCGTCACCATCACCGAGGCCGAAATCAACGAAAAACTGACCACGCCCGCAGACAGTCCTGCCAAAGTGGGCAAAGTGACCTTCACCGCCAACGACGTCGCGGTCGAATTAATCGCCGGACCGTTGAAGGGTGTGTTGCACTGCAATTTGATTGCCGAAAACGGCGTGATCATCATCAAAGACGCCAAGATGGACGGCATGTTGGGCACGCTCATTACCCAAATCGTCCCGCTGATGCAGCAGGCAATCAACGAACAACTGGCGGGAACGACGACGATCGAACAGATACGGGTGCTGGATGGCGCGTTGGAAGTGACCTTCGCAGCCCAGTAGGCGCATGGTGGCGTGGTAAAATAGCCAATAGTTTACACGTATTGATTATTGAGGAGCCGAACGGCATGTCAGGAGTGCACGACCAACTCTACAAAATCCGCCACTCGGCGGCGCACGTGATGGCGCAAGCGGTGCGCGAGATTTTCCCCGCTGCCAGTATCGCCATCGGTCCGCCGATTGACGACGGCTTTTATTATGACTTCGACCTCCCGCGCGCCTTGACGCCGGACGATCTGGCCGACATCGAATCACGCATGCGCCGCATCATCAACGGCAAACACGCATTCGTGTACCGCGAAGTGACTGCCGCCGAAGCGCGCGTGATTTTCGCCGATCAGGCATACAAGCTCGAGCTCATCGACGGATTGGCAGCAGGTCAGGACGAAAACGGCGGGGCAGCCAATGCTAACGCCGTCGTCATTTCGACCTACAAGCAAGACACCTTCGAGGATTTGTGCCGCGGCCC
>CAMCVW010000042.1 GCA_945881915.1 Thermoflexus hugenholtzii JAD2
GCAAGCTGCTCACGTTCACCCATGGTAAAATGTTGGTACTCCACTGCGGTTCTCCTGTACGTTGTTTTGTTGTAATCTCATTGTACAGAGGCTTCGGTGGAGTGTTTAATTCTTTCCAGTCATGTCGCACTTGGTATGACAATCTGCGAGGGCGAAAGTATCTTGGCCATTCCCACCATGCGTTGTCCCGATTAGATTGAAGAGGGGTTCGTATTCCTCGATTGGTAACAGCGTTCCCACACATGGCAACCATCCGTTAGGGAGATACGTATACGGTACGAGCAAGACACTGCCAACGAATGGGTTCATGGAGTATATCCTTTTGTGCGCCAGAGGGAGAACCGATAATCTGCGCGAAAGAGTGCAGATGCGGCTTTTTTCGCTGCGATACATATCTATTGATAGAGGGGTATGTCTCTACCGAGACTTTTAGGCGGACAAACGGCGTATTTCCGATGAACAAAAGAGTTGTGAGCCCATCTGTCTTGCGCTCAATCTCGTGATGGATAAACGCCTTGTGCGCAAATGATATAGTTCAACCCCGCAGGTGCAGTGATTATCGGGAGTCGAAATGTTGACATCCCATCGCCTCCATATGCCGTACCAAGTAGTGCAAAGAGTGTTTGATTCTGACTAATCGACAAATATTGACCTTGGCACTTGTACCAACCTTTTGGTGCAAACCCAAATGCGACCAATAGAATCTCGCCCATGAACGCGTTCATATATTCCTCATGCTTCTGATGCGGTTCTGAGGAACCCGCAGTTCGTCCCAATTGAAGGCTCAAGTACATTCGTATATTGCACAAAATAGTAGTGAGTACAAAATATTAGTCGAGTGCGTTTAATATTACAAAAAACACTAGCTTCTGGTCGCAATCACCTGCGATTCACCTGCGGCGAGATGCACCGTGACCGCCTGGTAGGCCCTGCCCCATCGGGTGACCGCGTGTACCCTGCCTACTGCAGCTGCGCCTTGCGGCAACAGAACGGTGACTTCCTCGACTGCACTATCAGCGCTGATACGCAGCTCATTACCCACCCAGGTGACCCGCACTTGTTCCCGCGCAATCGTCCAATCGAGCCATTCGTCGGCCGATAGGATCGGCATGTGGTTGCGTTCGGCGGCCTGCCAATGCGCTTCGATCAAGGGGCGCGAATAGCCAGCAAAGCTGACGGGGTGCGAGTTAATAGTCACGGGCGAATAATACTGCGTGGCAGCCGCGTCGATATATTCGTTGGTGACGGCGATGGCCAACCCCATCGTCCATTTGAAGCTAAACACATACTCGGGATGAATCAGACACTCCTCGGTCCAACTCGTGGGTTGTTGATAGATGTCGAGCACCGCGCCGTCTGCATCGACGAAGCGCATCGGGCGACCAGACCCACACAACGCCCAAAAGAACGGCGCAACCGGCAGGTAATTGAATTCCATGCGCACGCCGTGCGTCGCTAACGCACGCGCCGCGTCGACATATCCTTGCCAGCGCACCGCATGGTTGCGAATAGTACGCACGGGCGTGCCGTAGATGCGGCTGTGGCGGGCAATAGACTCTGCCAACATGCCCGCGTATTCGGTCGTCGGAACATCTGGGGCTAGCCCGATGCCGATGTCTTCACGGTGGCTGGGGTGCACACTGAACGAATGCCCTTCTGCCTGCCACGTCGGCAGTGATCCAGGGGTGATGTTGCTCTGGGCCACCAAAAAGAACGTGCAATGGGCGTTGTAACGTGCCATCGCATCGATCAGCTGACGGAATTCGGCCGGGCTCGACCAGTCATCATCACTCGTCATAATCAGCACGCTGGTTTGCACTGCACACGGGTAGTACCAGACCCGCGGCATCGGCACCAAATCCTCGAGGAGAAGTGCAAAGTGCGCCGTCATCAAATCGGCCAAAGGCACCTTCGAACGCAGTGGTTCGAGCTGATGCACAAACAATTCACTCGGGCGATAGACGCCATCGAGTCCGCCACTGCTCATTCCCGTCAATGCGGGATCGCCATGCCGGGTGCGGGCGATGGTCTGAGCGAATTCATAGGCAAACGCCAAAACGGTACCAGCCCCCAGCGTGTGACGCACGATAGCCGGTGCCGTCGTCGAACCGCTGCGCATGGTCGCCAGCACGGTGCTCGCACCTGGCTGCCAGAGAGCCGCAGGGATATGTAACGGGGCTGATTCCTGACCCGTTGGCGCCGTCGGGAAGTGGAGCATCGCATGTGCAAGCACCCGATGCGTGGGGACCAACCCCAGTGCACGTGCGAATGCATCGTCGGGATGGAATACCACCAGATTGCCGCCATTACGTACATAACGTTCACACACATCGCGAAAAGCACGACTGACCGCCATCCGCACCACAAAGACGATGCTATGTGTGGCCACCCGCGCACTAGTCGCCTGCTCGACGGTGCAGGCCTGCACGTCCGAGAAGCCTTCGACCGACAAAATCTCACGTAGGTAATGACAATATGTCGCAGCCGCGTCGGATGGATGAATAATCAGCATGGCACATCCTGTTCTGAAAAATCAGCTCAATGGTTATACTCATTATACCTTGCTGTCAATCCATATTATCTATCTGCTCGGCATTATCGCGATCCCTGACCCATCAGTTCAGCGAACCGCCGCGGCATCTTGCATGGCGCTGCGATTGGTATGGAACAGCGTCATCGACGCAGCACGGCAGCCAATGTAATCGGTAAAGTTGGACAACACTCTCGTGCACACTGGCGAATCGAATGATGACACAGAGACGCGCACTGCAGTTTTTGTGGCTTTGGCGTGACAAATACAAGGATCAGGGTGTCTTTTTTTTGGTAAAAAAACGACGCGGGGCATTTTTCTCAAAAAGAACGGCCAGCGCACCGACCACACGCTCCATCCTGCCACGTGCAGCGTCATCTGATTGGTTTTACACTGACCAAAAACTCCGCTACAATGCGCCAAGAGCGTCGTCCGTGGACAGAGGAGAGAGCATATGGCACCGTTAAAAGTAGCAGTCATTGGCGTTGGTGGAATCGCCCATACGCACATGCCGGGTTGGGCCGCTTCGACCGATGCCGAGGTCGTCGCAGGCGCAGACATCAATCCCAAAGCCCTCGAAGCATGGAGCGCTCGTTACGGCATCAGTCGGACAACGACCGACTTCGCTGAACTGTTGCGCGATCCCAGTATCGACATCGTCGACATCTGCACGCCCAACATGCACCACGCCCCACTGGCGATTGCCGCGCTCGAGGCCGGCAAGCATGTCATCTGCGAAAAGCCCCTCGCACCGACTCCGGCCGAGGTGCGCAGCATGATTGCCGCCCGCGACAAATCCGGCAAAAAACTCATGACCGCCCAGCACTTCCGCTTCGCTGGCGTCTCGCAGGCCATGAAGAAAGAAATCACCGCCGGCGCATTGGGCGACGTCTATCACGCCCGCAGCTGGATGTTGCGCCGCAATGCGTTCATTCCCACCGCTGGCTTTGTGAAGAAGGAACTGAGCGGCGGCGGCCCGTGTATCGACATCGGCGTGCACGTCCTCGACCTGACGCTGTGGTTGATGGGTCACCCCAAGCCCGTATCGGTCACCGGTGTGGCCCGCCGTGAACTAACCAAGAAGCCCGGTGCGTTCTCGGTCTGGCATCCGGGTAGTATTCCTGCCGACATGGATGTCGAGGACTTTGCATCCGGCTTTGTGCGCTTCGAAAACGGCGCGACCCTGGTCATCGAAGTCAGCTGGGCCTTGCACCACGACACGATGGGCGAAGACATGCAAATCTGGTTGTACGGCCAAGACGGCGGCGCCAATTGGCCCAAAGCCGAGTTCTTGTCGACCAACTACGAGACCCGTCAGCTCTACAACCGCACCCTCAAGGTCACCAGCGACCAGCTCGAACCACACGCCCAAGAGTGCGTCGAGTTCGCCCGTGCAGTGGCCAACGATGCACCGTCCCCGGTGCCGGCTGAGCAGTCGCTATACGTCATGTCCATCCTCGATGGCATCTACCGCAGCCAGCGCGAAGGCCGCGAAGTCAAAATCGAATTGTAGGCACGAATGAAAATGCCCGGAATATTTACGGCATTGCACTTGGTAGTATGAACGTCCGAGAGAAAGAGACCCCCGACATGATGTCGGGGGTCTCTGTGTTGAGTCGTAGTATGCCGTGTGGGAGGGACCGTTATTCGATGGTGACGAACCGTTTGTTCTCTGCCGAATAATACGGAGAGATGACGATTTGTCGCCCAGTTTCGGCCATCGGTGCGGAGAGGACTACCCAACCGGCGGCGGTACCGCCTGCGTAGACTGCATTCTGCGCGGAGAACACTGGCTTTGGTGCATACCCATACGGCGATTCGTACTCTACCTGCATGCCGCCAACTATTTTGAGCGTGACGCTACCCGGTGTGAACGTATCGTCCGGGAGTTTGCTGTCGCCATGAAAAGTCATGACCACATTGGCGAGAATGTACTCCTGTCCTGCAGGAGCTTTCTCGCAGGAGGAGCATTCAGCTGCGATACGGGCTGCAGCTTCTTCGCCACGGATTACTTCGGTAATCGAAAATGATGCGCTCACATCACCGGAGCTCGAGTCGACAATTTCGCCCACTACAGCGGGACTCGCCGATGTGCTGCCGTTTGTCGAATTCTGTGAGGTTGATGGCAATGGCGAAATCGTAGCGGCATCATCAACCATAAAGTAGGTCGTGTCGGCTTCACGCAGGACCAGGATTTTGTTGGTCTCGTCTACCGGCAACAGGAATACGACCTCGCATGATGCGGTTTTCGTCGGTTCCACATCTGCCGTGCACTCTGTCGATGGTAACCAGGCACCTTCGGGTTTTGTGTATGTCGCCAATGAACTGCCCATCATCCAGAAGTTCGTTTTGATCCAAGGGCTCTGTGGCTTTGCATCGGCCGCTATATTTTCTGCCGTGTAGCGGATGACATAATACTGGTAGCCCTCGGGAGCCTTGATATTCGACGGATGCCCATCTTCGACGATCTTGGCAGCGGCAGTAGCATCAGTGACGATTTCTGTAATTGTGTAGATGAAATATTCACCCTTTTTGCTGACATCCCAGCCAACCGGATTGCTTCGTGATTTGCCCAGTTCACCGACTGGGAATGTCGAAACCGCTGCACTATCCGCAGGAGCTTCTTCGGCAGGGGCTTCCTCTGCGGGAGCTTCCTCGGCAGGAGCTTCCTCGGCGGGTGCTTCTTCGGCGGGTGCTTCTTCGGCGGGTGCTTCTTCGGCGGGAGCTGAATCTGTGGGTGTGAGTGATGCATTTGCAGTACATGCTGCGAGCAAGAATGTCACAGCCAGCAACGCTGCGCCGATTTTGAGACGAACACTCATGTGGAAACCCCTCTTAACGATACTTCATGTTTCTTTGTCAACACGTACACTGCTTTATTGAGCATAATGCAAAACGATGACAGTTGTTTATGACTGATGTAAGCAGGAAAGTCAATAAATTCATAATAATTGATCACATTATGCGAAGCACATGGAATCTGTATTTGAGTGTGGTGATGGGCTGTGCAGATCTTCATTGGTCACCGTTAAATGCATTGTATGAGTCAGTACATTGGTCTTGTCGCTTCTCGATTTACTGCAGACAATCGGAATCAGTACGATTGCCGCGAGCACGACAATCAGTAGGGCAACGGTCGCACACATACATGATTGACACACGTTGCGAATGCACTCCTCTGGATTGCAGGGAGTGTGCAGAGAAATTCCCACACCAATGCTGCGTGACTGATGTGGGAACGGAGTACGGCAATGCGTTTTGGTTACGGGACGGCGATGTAGCGATTGCCTGAATCGGTGAAGTCCATCATTGGCTGATAGACAATCATCAGACCCTGTTCGTCGGCAGGCGCCATCATGACGACCCATCCCGTGATGGTGCAACGGGGTAGATGAAGTCGGTCCAAATACGAAACTGGAGCAGGTGCAACAGAACCTGGAATGGGTACTTGGTGAATACCCATTGATCGCCAGTGTAAAAATCGCACAACGCGGTGCGACCAAAAATAATCATAGGAAAGGAGACACGGTACCGAGTAATACCGCTACCTCCAACCTGTAACCTCCAACCTAGCATTCCGTTCCGTTTCGCAACAACGCCCGTACCGCAGGCCAATCCGGGTAGAACTGTGTCATCAGCGCATAAAAACGAGCGTTGTGTGATGGCTCGAGCAGATGCACGAGCTCGTGCACGACGACGTATTCGAGACAATGTGGGGGGTAACTCGCCAAATCGCTGTTGAGGCGGATATGGTGGGCGCGGTAATTGCAACTGCCCCAACGGGTTTTCATTTTCTGGACGAACGTTTTTTTCACCGTCACCTGCATCACGGTGGACCACTGCGTCACCAAAGCCGGCAATGCGGCCGACACGAGTCGCCGGTAGAGCAGGTCAATGAGTGCCTGACGCACATCCATTGGATCATCGGCGGGATGTATCATTTGGACCGTGGAGTCGACCAATCGTACGCTACGCCGTGTGGCCGTGGCCACCGTGAGCGGCAGTGGGCTGCCCCAGACACGCACGGTGCCGTCGTCGCGCAGATCGGGGGTGTGGGTAGCGGCACGGGCTTGGATGCGCTGTTGGTGGGTGCGAATCCAGGGAATCTTTGTTTCGACAAAGGCGCGCACCAGTGCCTGCGGGGTCCGCAACGGGGCCGACACCACCACGTCGCCGCTTGGTGTGCGGACACGCAGGGTGATGGTTTTCATCCGTTTGTACGTAATCGCAATGCTGATGCCGTCGACGATGATGGTCGTGGGTGTAGGCACGGTGGGCGTTCTTTGCTGCGTTTATGCCTTGGGAAGGCGGACGTTCATATACATGGTAGCGCCGAGGCTCGCGACTGCGCCAATCAAAAAGGTAAAGATGTCGACACCATCGGGGAGGATGGCAAGGCCAGTCAAGACACCGACAATCACAAGCGCAGCCACGGCCCCGCCAAACCAGACAAACGGTTGCCAGCCCCAGCCACGCCGTGTAGCACGGATCGCGAGCAGGAGGATGCCCAAAACGATGAGCCACAGGGGATTGAACAACGCGTCCATACCGCTATCTCGATTCTTCGGGGTGGTCGTAGTCGTACCATGGTGCATTGCCAGGATGGCTCTTTGACGACACCGTGGCGGGATGCTGGTCATCGCCCAGCCGTACGATGAGAATCGCCGCAATTGCGACGCCGATGATTATGCCATACAACAGCACATGCATGTTTCCTCTTTTCCCCTTACTGTTGGTACGTGTATAGGAGCAAAAACGATGCATGTGGGTACGGGTAATCCAAGTACAACATAATCTTGCAGAAAGGAGTGGAACAGCAGTGACGAGATTTTCGCTCTGGTAAAAGAGAACATTACTCTCAAACGCAGTTCTGCACCATTGGTACAACCGTTACCGTAGAAAGTACCATCATGCAGCGATTTTTGATGCTTTTTTGTGCAGTTTTGAGTCTGTTATGTGCAGTGGTACTGACACCTGCAGCGGATGCCTCTGCGGTAAGCACGAACTGTAATGCCTGTGGCGCGGGAGTAGATCTGAGCGGTTGTGATTTCACCAATAGGAATAAGACAAGTTTTCTATATCCTGGTGCAAATTTTACGAATGCAATACTGACGGGTGCAAATTTCATCGCAGATCTGTCGGGTGCCAATCTGCAGGGTGCTACGGTCACCAACACGAATTTTCGACTTGCAAATCTTGCGAATATCTCCTCGGGCGGAATCACCGGAGTACCGGCAGCGCTACCACTGTCGTGGCAACTGATCGACGGGTATCTCGTTGGCCCGAAGGCAAATCTCGCCGGTGTCAATTTCGCCAATGCCGATCTCGAAGGTGCCATCCTCACTGGTGCCAATTTGAGCAATGCCAATCTGAGCAATGCCGATCTCGTTTTAGCAAACCTGACGGGAGCCAATCTCGATGGTGCGAATCTCTTAAACGCCTTTCTGTTACGCACCGTTTCTGGCGGGATTACGGGTACCCCCAGCGCTCTGCCAGCAAGTTGGCGGTTGATTAATGGGTATCTTGTGGGCAGGTCTGCGAATCTCGAAGGTGCAAATCTCGCTGGAGCAGTTCTGAGCAGTGTTAGTCTCGTTGACGTGAAGTTTACGAACGCCAATCTCGCCGGAGCCCAGCTCATCAATGTTGAAATCGCACGTGCAATTTTTCGAACGCAAATCTGACGAATGTCTCCACTCGAGGCGTCTCTGGCACACCCAGTGCACTGCCGACGAACTGGCAACTCCTTGGAGGGCATTTGATTGGACCAACGGCTAACCTAAAGAATGCGAGTCTCAACGGAATCAATTTGACGAATGCGGATCTCGCACATGTGCGGTCCGGTGGTATATCAGGCACACCCAGTGGGTTGCCGCCCAATTGGCTACTGATTGGTGGGAATTTAATCGGACCAACAGCCAATCTCGCAAACATAAGTCTCGCAGGGCTCAATCTAGCCTCTGCGACGCTGACGAATGTCGCCTCTGGGGGGATAACGGGCACACCCAGCGCATTACCGACTGATTGGCAGTTAATCAATGGCTATTTGGTTGGCCCCACCGCCAACCTGAATGATGCCAATCTGCAAAACACCTACATCATCAATGGAACACTGGCAGGGGCAACGCTCGGCAATGCCGATTTGAGCAATGCCACCCTGCACGATGTCGAACTTGCTGGTGTCGATTTGACAACCGCGAACCTCACGGGATTGTCGGCACGCGGCATAACTGGTGCCCCGACGTTACCGCCCAATTGGCAACGCATCAACAGTTATTTGATTGGTCCCTCTGCTAATCTAGGTGGTGCAGATCTTAGTTCGGCAAATCTCGCAGGTATGAATCTTTCGAGCGCCAGCTTTGCCGGCCGAATCTGTCATCCACCAACCTCAGCGGTGCCAATCTGGCGCGCGCCACATTTGCCGCTACCAATCTGAGCGGTACGGTGTCGTCGGGTGCCACGTTGACGGGAGTGTCAACATGGGGCACCACAGGCACACCTGCCAGTCTCCCAGCACAATGGGTCGCTCGTTCTGGCTATTTGCTTGGACCTACTGCATATCTTCCTGGTGCATCATTTGCCCCTGCAACGGACTTGTCGGGAGTCAACCTGACGAATGCGTATCTCGTCAGTAGTACCTTTGCAACGGTAGCGCTCACCAACGCGACCTTGAGCGGTGCCAATCTTTCGGGCACGACGATGACCAATGCCACTCTCACGGGAAGCAATCTGACGGGTGCGTACCTCATGAATGGGGATTTTCGTGGGGCGCAGTTTGGCAACGCCAATTTGACTCGCGCACATTTGAGTGGTGCGAACCTCACCGGCGCAAACCTCAGCGCGGCGACCCTCAGCGACGTGACCTGGCGCAATACCATCTGCCCCGACGGCACGAATAGTGATGCGAATGGCAATACCTGTGTAGCGGCGTTGGTCGTGCCGACCAACACGATTATGCCGACGAACACTGCCACCGCGATAAGCACCGCGACCCCGACAGCTACCCCGACGCAGACAGCCATCCCGACACAGACAGCCATCCCGACACAGACCCGCACACCATCCATGACTGCCATCGCGACCAAGTCGACGCCTCCGACACGATCCGCGACGAGGCCCAACACAGCAACTGCAAAACGCACAAGGACCCCCATAAAGCCTGCCCCTGCCACCAAGACTCTACCGCGCACCCGTACGCCGACGAAACGGGTAGGCGGCAAAGGCAGGCCGTAGCCCTGACACACGTACACACCAGAGATCAGTCGCGCGCGTAGCACGGCTGATCTACGGATAGTTCGATCCACTCTGAACATGCAACATCGCTTTTGTTCCACAGCAGGTGTAACACCTGTGGTGAGCTCCGGCCAACCAACATATCCACAGTCCGATATGGATGGTTCTGGTATTGTAAAAATCTGCTAATGTTGCTAAAATGGGTTCAGGTATTTGTGCACACACGAATAGAGGTCTTCATGTCGACTCCGACGTTTTCCGAAAAGCTCCGCTACGAGATTGATAACATCCTTGCCAAGGGTACTGGTGCGCTGATCGGCGTGTTGGCAATTGCATCCATTGCAGTCATTGTGGTAAGTGCCATAATAGTTGCAATTTTTCAACTCAGCCCCGACCTTTCTTTCAGTCAAGTCACGTGGATGGCATTACTCCGCACCCTTGACTCTGGCACCATGGGCGGCGATCAAGGTTCGGTTGGCTTCTTGTTTATGATGCTGGTCGTCACTATCGGTGGTATCTTCATCGTGAGTGCGCTCATCGGTGTCATCAATTCAGGCCTCGAAGCACGGCTCGAAGCAATGCGCAAAGGCAAATCGCGCGTGGTCGAATCCGGTCATACGGTCATTCTGGGGTGGAGCGAGCAAGTCTATACGGTCGTGTCCGAGCTGATTCTTGCCAATGCCAGCAAACCCCGCGCCGTGTTGGTCATCATGTCCGATATGGACGCCACCGAGATGTACGAACTCCTCGACGAACACATCGAAGATCGTGGCACAACACGTATCGTCTGTCGTAGCGGGAGCACCATGGAGACGTCCTCGTTGGGGATTGCCAACCTACAGGAATCCAAAGCCATCATCGTTTTGCGTCCAGATACCGACAATCCAGATATCCATGTCATCAAAACCCTGCTGGCCATCATCAACGACCCAGTGCGTCGCAGTGAGCCATACCACATCATTGCCGAGATAAACGACCCTAAAAACGTCGCTGTTGCGCGCATTGTGGGCCGTGACGAGGTCGAACTCATCGTCACCGGCGAGATGATCGCCCGCATCACTGCCCAAACATGTCGCCAATCAGGCTTATCCACCATCTACACCGAGCTCCTCGATTTCGGTGGTGACGAAATGTACTTCCGCCACGAACCTGCACTCGTCGGCCAGACGTTTGGGTCTGCGCTTATGCATTACCCCAGTGCGACCATTATTGGCATTGTTCAGGATGGCCAACCCGCAACCCTGAATCCAGACCACACATATGTGTTGACCGAACAAGACGCACTCATCTTTATCGCAGCTGATGACAGCGCTATTTCGTATGCCGAAGAACCAATGATTGGTGTGAATCTCGATGCTCTGTCGAATGAGCAACCCATCGCTCCTACTCCCGAACACACACTCATCCTCGGTTGGAACTGGCGCACGCCGCTGGTCATCCGTGAACTCGATGCATATGTCAGCGACGGTTCCACGGTGACACTCGTCAACCCCTACCAGGCAGACGATATTGCAACGTGGAGTGCATCCTTTATCCCGACTCATGTGAAAATCGATGTCCGTGACGACGACACCACTGATCGGGTATTCTTGGATAGTCTCGACTTGCTGAGTTACCACCATATCATCGTCATGGCCGCTTCCGAAGCACTTTCTGCCGAAGACGCCGATGCACGCACCTTGATTTCGTTGCTCCACTTGCGCGACATTTCGGACCGCATCGGCCATCCGTTTACCATCGTCAGTGAAATGCTCGATGTGCGGAACCGTCGTCTCGCCGAAGCCACCAAAGCCGACGACTTTATCGTCAGCAATCGTCTGATTAGCTTGATACTGGCTCAAGTCACCGAAAATAAAGGCCTCAACGCCGTATTCACCGATTTGTTTGATCCCGATGGTGCAGAAGTCTATCTCAAGCCAATGAGCGAGTATGTTGTTCCCGGTCAAGAAGTCAACACTACAACCGTCATTGTCGCCGCTCAGCGTCGTGGCGAAATTGCCATCGGGTTTCGCATCGCTGCCCATTCAAGCGACGCAGACAAAGCATATGGCTGCGTCATCAACCCGCCCAAAGACATGCTGCATACGTTCACGGACGCAGATCGCGTCATCGTCCTCGCCAACAGTTAGTCCCCCGCGGAGATACACACATGGCTTATTCCACCGCTCTGTATGAACGCCTGTGTGAGCTTCTGCCCGCGTATCGCTACCCCGTCAAACGGATGTTTGGCGGGGTGGTGTTTTTTTCGCGCGGGCATATGCTCGTCGGGGTGTTCCGTGGGGGTTTGATGGTACGCTTCTCTCCGGAGGATGCTGCGCAGCACCTCAAGACCGAAGGAATCGTGCCGCTTGCGTCGAAGCCGAACCGCATGCAGGGTTTTCTCATCATCGACGAATCACTCGTCGACCTCGACCAGCATCTCGAGGAATGGGTAGACCGAGCACACGCGTTTAACGGGACCCTCGCCGCCAAATAATCGAATCATTCAAACGAAAAACCCGCACCTGTCATCAACAGATGCGGGTATCGTATGTCACATTAGCTCTGGACTGCTTCGACTTCGATGTTGATGGTGACTTCTTCGCCGACCAGAATGCCGCCTGTTTCGAGTGCGACGTTCCAAGTCAAGTCAAAATCTGTTCGGTTGATTTTCGTGGTGGCCGAAAAACCAGCACTTGTCGTCCCCCATGGGCTTTTTGCTTTGCCCGAAAAAGTCACATCGAGAGCAACCTGGCGGGTGATGCCTTTGATGGTCAAATCGCCAAAAATGGTGCCAAGGTTCGTGCCACCGACGGCAATGCGTGTGCTTTTGAAGGTAATCGTGGGATGTGTGGCAGCATCAAACAGCTCTGGGCTCGTCAAGTGCCCGTCGCGCTTTTCGTCACGGGTGTCGATGCTGGCGACATCGATGGTGACGTCCACCGAGGAATTTGCCGGGTTGGCTTCGTCGATGTTGATGTTTCCTGAGAACTTTTTGAACTGGCCGCGGACGTTCGAAATCATCATGTGACGAATCGAGAATGTGACTTCCGAATGTGCGGTATCGATGTTCCAAGCCATAGTGCAAACTCCTTTTGAATGACGTCGTATCTGACAGTGCTAACTATACACGCCTCCTGTGTTCAATACCGTGTACAGAGTGTGTACACGCCACGCGACCTGTCGAAAACCGCAGTAGGGATGATTTGCACACACGGTGTATGGCGTTGCGGAGCCAAAATAGAGATACTGATTTGTTAACGAAACCAAACTGCCAATTCATAATTCATAATTCATAATTCATAATTCATAATTCATAATTCATTCGATCTAACTCAGCCAACAGACGCACCCGACCGCCACTCTGGGCAATCACGCGTGCATCGTTACGGAGTAAGCGTGCTCGGGCAGGATCTACCACACTCGCCAGCCAAATCCTGATTTGCGCAGCCAGATGGTGGATACCGAGGGCATCGGCTTCTGACATGGCACGTTCAAACAACGCAACTGCTTCCTCGATGTCCTCACGTGCACGGGCTACCAGGCCGAGGTTTGCATGCAGACCTGCTATGCGTTCAGGCATCCCGTAGCGCTCAGCGCACGCCAGCGCTTCACCGAAGAGCCGTTCTGCGGTGGTTGTGTCAGCACGGGCGAGGGCAATCTCGCCCATGGTCGACAACACATAACTCTGCACCCGAAGCAAACCTACGCGTTCACTGATACGCATGGCAATCCGGACGTGCCGACTGGCATCACCGATGTTCCCCTGTAGGAGTAGGTGGTAGCCCAGATTGTTGTGCGCGAGGATCAACCACAGGTGCATGGTGACCGCCTGCTGTGCTTCGGCGGCTCGTATTGCCTCGCGATACCGCTCGACTGCCAGTGCAAGATCTCCCAGTTGCGCCGCGATCCCGCCTTGTTCAAACAAGATACGAGGCAGAACATCTCGCGCATCTTGATAGCGGCACAGCGCTTCGGCGCGTGTGAGGAATGTATCGGCAGTGGTGAGCGCAACACCTGCGAGCGAATATGCAGTGCCACAAATGAGGGCTGCATGCATGGCAATTCTCGGCGTGTGATGTGTACTCAATGGTTCTGTGAGGGCGATTGCATCATCATAGCGAGCAGCTGGCAAGTAGCTGCGTGCCAACACGAGGCGTGCTTCGTCGGCAATTTCGCCATCGGCACTTTCATCATTTTCGATGGCTGATTGCAACACGTCAGCAACCATCTCTTCTTTTCCTGCCCATAAAAGCATGTCACCTAATGCAAGCAGGCGTTGGGCGCGTTGGGACGTAGGAACCGCGCGCAACGCAAGGCGCATGTAATGTTCTGCTTCATTCCAAGCTCCGAGTCCCTGTGCATCGCGAGCAGCTGCATCTGCATATGGTAGAGCAGTCATAATTTGGCCGGCGGCCGCATAAAAATTGGCGACGCGCGCATGATCAATCAACGGTTGGACGGCCAAAAAATCTGCAAAGCTGCGCGATAAGTGATGGATCGTCGCGGGGCCGATAGCGGCGAGAATGCTTTCGACGGTCAACGGATGGTCAAAGCGCGCCTGCGTGCCATGCAACAGACGAACGATTCCATGCCGAACGAGCTCATCGCAAGCTTCGGTCGCTGTGTGTTCATCGAGGTGTGCAATCTGCGCGCAGAGTCGGTAGTCAAATTCTCGCCCGGCGACGGCAGCCGCTTCGACCAGCCGCCGCGCGTCACTGCGGAGTACGGCAAGACGTGATGCAATCAGCGCTCGAATGGCTTCTGGGAGTGTGGCATAGGTACTCGTATCGCTCCGCGCAAATGCAACCAGCATGAAGGGATTTCCTTCGGCACGGCTGACAGCGTCGTCGGCAATCGCCGGATTATAGGTCCGCGCAAGTTGCGTGCTTTCGTAGGTCGATAATGCATCGAGCGATACGCGCGTGAACAAACCGCGTCGTTCGGAATCATGCAACAGATGGGTTATCGGGATTGGCGTCACACCCGGTCGGAGTGTCATGATGGTCAACCAATTGCCGACGAGCGAGCGGCGTTGGAGCGCCACAAAGACCCGGGCCGAAGCATCGTCGATCCACTGCGCATCGTCGATAAACACAGCGATGCGTTGGTGTTGGGCGATGTGTTGCAGTAGCAACGCGATTGCTTCGGGTAGGCGCGAGTCTGCTCCATCGAACGGAAGTGGTTCTGGATCCAAACCCGGTAGCTCGGGCCAGAGTCTACGCAACTCACTCTGCCATACTGCGGGGAGGACTGCATGTGTGCGCAAGCCGTGCCAACGCGGTGCATGGAACAGCGCCCGCATTGCCCGACCGAGGACGTGGTAGGGGAGCACGTCGTCGCCCGCATACGCTACAGCGTGGACGATGACTGCATTACTGCGCCGCAGGTATTCTTGGGTCAGGCGGGTTTTGCCGATGCCAGGCGCACCAGAGACCGCAACGACTCGTCCGTCCCATGCGAGGCCATGGAGGAGTGTTAGCTCTGCCTGCCTACCGATGAACGGTTCCTCGCTGGCGAGATTGCGTGGTGTATCATCTATTGCCTGAAAACGGTCGGTGACAATGTCGTGATAGAGCGCCGTGGTCGCCGCGAGAGGCGGGACACCGAGTTGATCGTCGAGCGCGTGAAACAGTGTCTCGTAGCAGGCTATTGCCGCGGCCCGATCATTGGCACGCATATGCAACTGCATGGCATATTGGCTTGTTTCTTCGCGGAGCGGCTCGTACGAAAGGGCTGCTGTTATGGATTGCACAGCGCTCAATAACCGCCCGTTTTGCGCGAGCCACTGACTGTGTTGCAGCAATACGTCCGCCAAGCGCCGCTGCCAACGCGTGCGCTCGCTATCTACCCACGACTGCAATTCGTCAATCCCAGCAGTGTCGAGTTCTGCACAGAATACCCCTGCAGGCTGTTGTTGCAAGCCATCGAGCAGCACATCACCCGCATGGCTAAGCAGTAATTGACGTGTGTCGACGGACACTCCGGCATCGAGTCGGAGGGTCTGTTGATCCGTCAGAATGACTGGTCCACAGGCGACTTTAATTTGATAGAGCGTGGTACGAAGTGATTGACGGGCTGTTTCTGGTGGTTCATCTGGCCAAAACACCGCCATGCAGCGTTCGCGGCTCAATGCATCAGTATGCCCGGCGATGTAGAAAAGCAACAGACGTGCGCGCCGCCGTAGAACGACGGGTGCGCCGGTCGCGGTGCGAATGAGCGCATTCCCTAGTAACTGGATGGTCAGTTGTGCCATAGCGCCTGTACCAAAAAACTCTCGCGGAACGAAATCCTATCCCGCCTGATCAAGATGCACTGATTACATCAGTTATAGTTCGTAGTTCCGCCGTCGTGCGACTTCTTCTTTGTGTTTGCGGCGCAACACATCACGTTCGGTGGATTTGAGTACCCGCGAGTAACTGTCGAGAATTTTTTCCACTTCCGCTTCGATGTCTTCTTCGACTTTGAGATCCGCCGTTATAAAATCTACAATGGCACGGATGCGTGCCCCGCGCGCAGCAGCTGGCTTGACGCCGGCAGGGTCACGGTATTGGAGTAAATCGCGCTCCGCCAATTCGTCGTGGAGCCGCTCGGCAATGCGGAAGATTTTTTCTTCGCTCAGACGCATCACGCACCTCCTTCGCTGTGGATTTATTATACGTTAATCAAACCGCGCTACTATAGAGTATCCACACACAGACCGAGAGGATTATTGCAATGACTCGTATTCCATCACATGACATAACGCCTGAATCACTGTTTTGGCAACGACGCCGAATCCTTGGATTCACACTCGCAGCCCCTGTCGCCTCGGTATTGGCAGCTTGTGCCGGACCAGACGTGGCGAGCACCGACGCGAGTGCTCCTACCAGCACCGTTGCATCTGCTGGGAGCGTCACTACGACTACTGACGAATTGAGCAATCCGTTGACGGATTACGAGACCGTCACCGGCTATAACAACTACTACGAATTCAGCACCGACAAAGAACGCGTCAAAGACCTCTCTGCTGGATTTAGCACCACACCGTGGAATGTCGTCGTCGATGGAATGGTCGCAAAGCCGCGCACGTTTGCGCTCGAAGACCTGTTGGCGCTCCAGGCGAGCGAACGCATCTATCGCTTGCGTTGCGTCGAAGGCTGGTCGATGGTCGTTCCCTGGACGGGATTCCCTCTGGCCGCGCTGCTGCAATTGGTCGAACCGACGGCAACCGCAAAGTACGTCCGCTTCGAAACACTCAACGATCCCGTTCGGATGCCTGGTCAATCCGAGCCGTGGTATGAATGGCCCTACGTCGAAGGATTACGCCTCGACGAAGCCATGCACGATTTAACCTTGATGGCCACTGGCGTCTATGGCAAGGCTCTGCCACCCCAAAACGGCGCCCCACTGCGCTTGGTAGTGCCATGGAAGTATGGCTTCAAGAGCATCAAAGCAGTTGTACGCATCACGCTGACCGACGTTCAACCGACGTCGTTATGGATGGCGGCTTCCCCTGGTGAGTACGGATTTTTTGCCAACGTTAACCCGCGTGTCGATCATCCGCGCTGGTCCCAAGCCGACGAGCGTCGAATCGGTGAACTCGGCCGCAGACCGACGTTAGTATTCAACGGCTACAAAGATCAGGTCGCATCACTCTATACGGGCATGGATTTGCGGAAGTTCTATTGATGAATGCTGTTCGCCCGCGCCTGCCAACGTATATTGTCTTGCTGCTCTGTGTTGCACCGCTGCTGTGGTACGGCGCTGTGGTAGCGTTACGCGGCATCCCTCGTGATCCCGTTGCTGCCTTGACGTCCTGGAGCGGCACCGCTGCATTGATTTTGTTACTCGCAAGCCTGGCAATCACTCCGTTGGTACGGTGGGCAGGACTGAAAGCATTTGCGCCGTGGCGACGACCGCTTGGTGTCAGTGCTGGCCTCTATGCCCTTGCACACACCCTCATCTACCTCGGACTCGATTATGGGTGGGCATGGATGTTCATATGGACAAACATCAGTAGCAAACGCCATCTCATCGTCGGCACGCTGTCGATGGTGCTCTTGGTACCGCTGCTGATCACGTCTACACGCGGTTGGCAACAGCGACTCGGCATGCGCTGGAAGAAGCTGCATTTGCTCGTCTACCCAGCAGCTATTGCCGCTGGCTTGCACTTTTTTTGGCTCGTCAAAACCGACATTCGGTGGCCGCTCGTGAGCCTCGTCGCCATCAGCGTGTTGTTCGCACTGCGGCTCCGAAGGCGCGCACGTGCTGCTCATTGAACCATGTGTGTATCGAAAGCAGTAGCGTGGTCGAGACATGCGTGGCTGTATGGGGTGCGTAGCACATGCACCAGCAGCAGTGCATGCGCGTCGGGACGCTAAATGCACAAAATCAAGTACGTTGGAATGCGTAGGAGGCTCAGTATGGCTCAACCCCCTGTAGAAGCCTGCATCTTTGATTTGGATGGGACCGTCTATCTCGGCGATGCGGTTATCCACGGGGCGGTCGCTGCCATTGAACGTCTCCGGCAGACGGGTATTCCGGTGCTTTTCTTCTCTAACAATCCCACCAAAAACCCGCTCGCTTATCACACCAAGCTTACCAGCATGGGGTTTATGGTGAGCGTCGAACAGATCCTCACCTCGGCCATTGTGATGCGCGATTGGCTCCTCACTCAGCCGAAAATACCCACCGTTTTCCCCATCGCCGAGCCAGCATTGTGGAGTCTACTCCACGACGCAGGCATACGTACCAGCACGAATCCCGCCGACATCGATTATGTGCTTGCCTCGTTTGATCGTACTTTTGACTACCCCAAACTCCAAATTGCTTTTGACGCCGTACGCGCCGGTGCGACGCTCATCGCCACCAATCCTGACAAATATTGCCCGGTTCCCGGTGGGGGGGAGCCCGACTGTGCTGCATTGATTGCCGCCATCGAGGCCTGCACTGATACCACGCTGGCCTTCACCGCCGGCAAACCATCCGACCTCGCAGCCCAGACCGCTGCGGCCCGCCTCGGCGTTCCCATCGAACGCTGCCTGATGATCGGTGATCGCCTCGAAACAGACATCGGGATGGGGCTCTCCGGCATGCAAACGGCGCTCGTGATGACCGGTGCGACCACTCCCGCGGTTCTATCAACCTGGCAAGGGCACAGGCCTGATGCAGTCTATCCTTCGGTGGTGGAATGTGTGAAAGCGGTTTTGGTGTAGACCTCCAAAAAACGCAGACTCGAAAATCAATTGACATAAAAGTTGATAATGCTTTTCACAGTCCTCATATGTGGGTGATGAATCTGCTATACCACTACAACAGATGTGTATAGGAGCAGTCATGGGTAGATCATTGCTTATCGGTCTGGTGGTTTTGGTCGTCCTTGTCAGCGTGGTCCAGGGTACTGACATGCAAAAGAAAACGACAATCCCGGGCTTACTCTTCCCGAGTGCGACGCCGACAATGACACACACGCCGACCAACACATCAACACCGACGGTTTCGAATACACCGACAATAACAAAATCGGCAACAATTACCCAAACCAGAACTCCGAATCCGAAGATGGTGCAGTGTGCTTTGCTTATCAGTGATTTCTTTGCACTTCGCGAAACCGTGCAACCAATGCTTGATAGCGCATTTGACTCGCAAAACATGAAGACCACAGCCGTTATTTTAACACGCACAAACGTATATTTACATTCGCGGATAAGTATGAGCTGAACTATGATGCAAGGTTACTTGCGTGTTTACCTCGAACAAGCAGTCTACACAAAAAGGATGTTGAAGTGTTGTACTCTGCGGGAAGAGTCGATTTATACACATCAGGACTAATGTTTTCAACGGCGCAGCGAGCAGTTGCAGATTTCGGTGTAATCATGACAGAACGATCTGTAGTATTTCGAAAACTAGCAACTGATTACAACAATCTTCAACGGAATAACCCCTCGGTTGATTGGCCTGTATTGAATCCATAGCGTCACGAATATTGAATCATCAAGTCAGAAGCTCTATGGCAAAAGTAGTCGTACACAAGTGATATTTTTATTATTTGAGTATCGCGCGGACCAAGCCTACAGTACATGCGGGCTATAATGTCTTTGAACTCTTCAAAAGGAACTTCATGGATATCCGCGAACAATACAAAAAAGACGTCGGCGAATACGCGGCAAATCTGGTTAATTCCGACACCGTTATTGGTTTGGGCACTGGGTCAACGGCCACATACTTCGTCGCCGCATTGGCCGACCGCCTGCGCGCTGGAGCTCTACGTAACGTCATGGGCGTCCCCACGAGCGAAAAAACTGCAGCTCAAGCACGTGCCGAAGGCATCCCGTTGACCGATCTACACGCCCATCCGGTCTTGGCCGCAGCATTTGATGGCGCTGACGAAATAGATCCCCACCTGACCCTCATCAAAGGCCTCGGTGGAGCACTCTTGCGTGAGAAAATCGTCGCAGCAAGTGCGACAGCATTCTATGTCTTTGGTGATTCTGCCAAAATGATCAAAACCCTGGGCGTCGTGACTCCTGTCCCCGTCGAAATCGTGGACTTTGCCCGTTCGCTGTGCGAACGGCGTCTGACAGCGCTCGGTGCCAAAACTATTCTGCGCCTGCGTGATGGCAAGCCGCAAATCACCGATGAAGGGCACGTCATCCTCGATGCGTTCTTTGACGGTATTGGTGATCCTACTGCACTCGACCGTGCCATCAAAGACATCCCCGGGGTTGTTGAAACGGGACTTTTTATTGGGCTTACTACTGCAGCCTTAGTGGCAGGTCCAAATGGGGTAACGGTGCATCCACGTTCGTGAGGTACGCTACTGTCATGAGTGACGTCATCACGACTCCAAAAATTTCATTCGTGGTCGCCGACGAGGCTATGCGCGAGTCTCCCTACCGTGTGATTATCGAAAACGACGATGTCACGTCGATGGATTTTGTGGTTATGGTGTTGACCGGAATCTTCGCCCTCGGCATGGATGAAGCGGTCAATGTGATGTTGGTTGCACATGCCCACGGTGAGGCAGTGGTGACCGTCCTGCCATATCAAGAAGCGTCGGACAAAGTCTATGCTGCCCACGAATTAGCACGCACCTATGGGTACCCGCTGCGTTTTTATCTCGAACCGGATGGGTCAGCCTAAGAGCTCTGACAGTAGGATTTTGAGCTGTTGGACGGCTCTGCCACGGTGCGAGATGGCGTTTTTTTCTTCTGCACTGAGCGAAGCCATTGTACAGCCTCGCGCACTCACCCAAAAAATCGGGTCGTAGCCAAATCCACCAGCGCCTTCTTCTGTATGTGCGATGAATCCATCGCAACGACCTACGCAGGTGAACTCACGCCCACCCGGTAGAACCAGCGCGATGACGCAACTGAATGCTGCAGCGCGGTCCACCGGATTGAGCCGATTGACCGTGTCGAGCAGTAATAAACGGCGTCCTCGGTCATCGAGGTCAGGAGTCCCATACCGTGCCGAATAGACTCCTGGGGCGCCGTCGAGCGCCGCAACCGAAATTCCTGAATCATCGGCAATCGTGATGTGGCCAGATTGTTGCGCGTAATATCGGGCTTTTTGGAGTGCATTTTCGATGAACGTCGTGCCGTCTTCAGGTGCATCAGCGACTATCCCTAGATCGCGCAACGAAACGATTCGATACCCAGGGATCGTCAACAGTGCCGCATACTCAGCACGCTTATGTTCATTCCCTGTAGCGATGACGATGATTTGGTCCATGATTCCTCCTTGTTTGGCTATCATTGTGGCACAAGCACGTGGGGTTCAGTGTAAATGCGAATAATGCTACAATCCAAGCAACGCGTAATAGGGGAAGACACATGCAGGCAAACGCTTCGCTGTGGCAAATTGTCCGGGGCATCATTCGGACCATGCGGCCACATCAGTGGATCAAGAATGTATTTATCTTTGGCGCGCTCGCTTTTTCCGAAGAGCATCTCTGGCGGAATACGTCAGCGATTGTCACCGTCGTTACGGGTTTTTTCATATTCTGTGCTGCTGCGAGTAGCATTTATCTCTTGAATGATGTCGTCGATGTCGAAAAAGATCGAGCACATCCACGCAAAAAGCATCGCCCAATTGCAGCCGGAATTGTGCCCATCCCGATCGCGCGGTTCATGGCTGCGGTGATGTTGGTTGTGGCTCTGGCCGGGGCATGGCTGGTGGACGGTGACCTTGACTTTATGTGGATTATTTTGACGTACTTGGTGGTCCAGGGGGTTTTGTATTCCTATATCCTCAAAAACATCGTCATCCTCGATATCTTCACCATTGCAGCGGGCTTTGTCTTACGGGCTATCGCAGGTGCACTGGTACTCGATATTGCCATTACACCGTGGCTCTTGTTGTGCATGGGATTGTTGGCAATTTTCCTGGGATTAGGGAAGCGACGCGCAGAGCTGGTGTTGTTGACTGACGGCGCAGTCACTCATCGCAAAATTCTGCAAGAATATTCGATCGAGATGATCGATCAGATGTTGTCTATCGTGACTGCGGCGACGATTATCGCCTATACACTTTTTACCTTCACGTCACGTACGATGCCACTCGAACCATACCCCGTGATGATGGTGACCGTGCCTATGGTGATATATGCCATTTTTCGGTATCTCTATCTCATTCATCGGCATAGCGGAGGCGGTAGCCCTGAGGAATTGGTCCTCAAGGATATCCCCCTTGCAGTTTCGATTTTGACCTGGGGGTTGACCGTGCTCGTGTTGTTGATTCTATTCCGCCCCTAACGCCACGAGAAGAACGTATGACGACATTCATCAAATTCGGTGGGTCGGTCATCACTGACAAACGCACTCCCGAAGCACCCGATGTGGCTACCATTCAGTTGTTGGCACAAGCCATCGCAACGGCACGGTCTATTGCACCGCTGACACGTTTGTTGGTGAGTCACGGGAGCGGGTCATACGGGCATGTTGCCGCTGCACGCTACGGAATTCACAAGGGCCTCGCGCCAGATGCTGATTGGTTCGGCTATGCAGTCACCTCGGGAGCGGCATCACGGCTGAATCGCATCGTCGTTGATGCGCTCCTCGCAGTGGATGTACCTGCACTGACATTGCAACCGTCTGCAACGTGCGAAACCGACAAAGGGGCAGTGGTGGCCTGGGATACACGTCACATCCAACGCGCACTTACACAGCGAATGATTCCTGTGATTCACGGCGATGTTGCATTCGATCGTTCGCAGGGTTGTAGCATTGCATCGACGGAACTATTGCTCCAGTGGCTGACGAAGGTCCCGGAGCTTACACCAACCCGGATTATTCTGGTAGGGGAATCTGCGGTCTACACTGCCGATCCGCACACTGTGCCAGACGCGCAGCGGATCCCCCTTATCACGACAAACAATATCACTCAGGTCCTCGGCGGAGCTACTGGGTCGCACGGCGTCGATGTAACCGGTGGGATGGCAAGCAAAATTCGGTTGATGTGGTCGCTGATTACACACCATCCGCAATCGGATGTGGTCTTCATCCGTCCTGATCCGGCTCTCCTCATCCGTGCAATTCTCCGCCAAGACCTCTCTGAGGGCACGGTGATGCAGTTATAGCCAGTCGGGGCGAAAAATCTTTCGCCCCGACTGGCCCCGACCAATCGCAAAACTCGATTTGACACATCCATATCCGCGTGTTAGTATACTCTTCGTTGACAAAAACATTCACTCCACCGAGCGGATGGCAACGACGAAGCGAAGAAGGCAGCCCTGAACAAGGGGCTGATTTTTATCGCCTCAGCACCTTCACAACTGAATCGTGACAACCATATAACACGGAACCCTGTCAACGGTGGGGAAGAGCGCTT
>CAMCVW010000043.1 GCA_945881915.1 Thermoflexus hugenholtzii JAD2
CAACTCATTCATATCCAACTCTGAACCATTGGCGTGCACGAAGCGGAGTGGACCCACCCCGTCCCATCCCGAACCGGGTCGTGAAACATTCCAGCGCTGAAGGTACTGCAAGGTTGCCTTGTGGGAGACTAGGTCTGTGCGCCATCCATGAAAACCACCCCCTGATTCGAAAGAATCAGGGGGTGGTTTGTTGTGTGCGTTGGGGGGTGAACCAACGGGCGAGGTCGTTATACCCCGCGAAGCGGGGTACGCGCCTCTTGATAACTCCCATCTTGAAAATGGCGCTATTGAGCGGGGCTTATTGCAATAAGCCCCGCTCGTCGTCCCTCCTCCGTCATCGCATGCCGACTCATCCCTCCGCTGTCATGGCATGCTGACAACCGCTGCATGTATAATTCGAAAATCTTCGTCGGCATGCCATCTTGTACGAGATGCAATAATTGTCTTCCGAATGTAGGGAGCAATATCGGAATGTGATGATGGGGAGTGGATTGTGCGTTTATTGCAACTTATACACGATTCCATTGGTACTGACGCGGAGCGTCAATGCCATGACGGGTGCATTCTAAACGTAAATAGCTCCTACAGACCATGGAATGACGGGCTGATGGAATGGGCCCCCTCTCCCGTCTTGGCATGCCGACATCAGCTGCATCCGTTATCCAGATGAGTCTGTCGGCATGCCATCTTGTACCAGATGCAATAAATGTCCTCCGAATGTAGGGAGCCATATCGGAATGTGATCATGGGGTGTGGATTATACGCCTAATTGTGTCTTGCACACGATTCCATTGGCACTGACGCGGTGCGTCAATGCCATGACGGAAGCATTCTAAATGTAAATAGCTCGTACAGACCATGGAATGACGATGATGATGATATTGTCAAGCCTGTTCGTTGCTAAAGGCTAAATCGAGCGGGGCTTTTTGCAAAAAGCCCCGCTCGAACCTTTGCCACATCGGAATGTGAATGCGGGGTTAGAGTTATTTGGTTCGCTGCATCTTGTACACGATTCCATTGGCACTGACGCGGAGCGTCAATGCCATGACGGGAGCATTCTAAACGTAAATAGCTCCTACAGACCATGGAATGACGGGCTGATGGAGTGGGCCCCCTCTCCCGTCTTGGCATGCCGACATCAGCTGCATCCGTTATCCAGATGAGTCTGTCGACATGCCATCTTGTACCAGATGCAATAAATGTCGCCGGGTAGGCCAAAGTTTGTAGCTCAATCCTATAATCGCCATCTGACTGCGTTACATTGAAGAGTGCGTCGTTTTCTGTGATTATTTGTTGTGATGGGGGCGTGCACCTCCACTGTCATGGCATGCTGACAACGCCTGCATGTACAATTCAGAGAATCTTCGACGGCATGCCATCTTGTACCAGATGCAATAAATGCCCTCCGAATGTCGGGAGCCATATCGGAATGTGAATGCAGGGTTCGAATTATATGGTTCGCTGCATCTTGCACACGATTTCATTGGCACTGACGCGGTGCGTCAATGCCATGACGGGAGTATTCTGTAATACAATCAGCTCGAGAATGACCATGGAATGACGGGAGGATAGAGTCGTCAGGCTGTCAGCTGTTATGGGATATCGAGCGGGGCTTTTTGCAAAAAGCCCCGCTCGAACCTCCACTACATCGGAATGAGATTACGAAGTCTGGATTGTAATTTGATTCATTTGGTAAACGATTCCATTCGTACTGATGCGGTGCGTCAATGCCATGACGGAAGTATTCTGCAATATAATCACCTCAGCATGACCATGGAATGCCGTGCTGATGGAATGGCTCCATCGCCGTCAGCCAATAGTATTTGTATGTGTATTGGACATACAAGGCATGTCTCCGATGCTATGTGTCGACGAAAATCTCACGTGCAGCGCAGGATCCACGTCTGTTGTCATATGTCCATTCTTTGCAAATTTTCATTCGGTTGCGCTGAGGAAATCGATTCTAACAGTCTCTGGTTTTCCTTTTCTGCGTGTACTTCCACTTGTAGTCAGAATGCACCATTGACGTGATACGAAATCGTACCTATGATGACGTTATGCTGGTATGTTACACATAGGAAGAATGAATCATCTTGACAATACAACACAGCCCCGCTGCGGATACACGTGTCGTCACCGAACGAATGACTGGCGCACAGAGTTCGGTCGAAGTTATTGAGTACGCACAACTATCCGGAAGCGACAATCTCGAGGTTGCAGCTAAATTGTTCTATGCAAGTCAAGTGGGGATGCGGCTCAAGCAAATTCGTGTCGTCCTCCAAAACGGAAGTGTTCAGCTTGAGTCAGGTATCATGCAGTTCATGAAGGGCAATATCGAAGCCGACACGGCAGTCGGAGGATTGGGTGGGCTTGCCAAAAAAATGATCTCTAATGCGCTCACCCAGGAGACAATGTTTCGGCCGCGCTACCTTGGCGTCGGCGAAATCTATTGTGAGCCTACGTTTGGTCACTTCATGCTCGTTGCGCTATCAAACGAAGAAGCTATCATCGACAAAGGCTTATTCTATGCCAGCGAAGGGTCGGTCGCAGTCAGTGTGGCCATGCAGAAAAACATATCTTCGGCAATGCTCGGAGGTGAAGGCTTGTTCCAGACCAAAATAGCGGGTACGGGGTGGGCCGTGATGAACATCCCTGTTCCAGCCTCAGAGGTTATCCGGTACACCCTCAATAACGAAAAACTCAGCGTAGATGGCACTATCGCATTGCTGCGCAAAGGTGCTATCGAATACCGGGTCGAAAAATCAAACAAATCCATACTCGGATCTGCGATAAGCGGCGAAGGGTTGCTCCAGACGTTTACTGGCACCGGCGAAGTCTGGTTGGCCCCGACGCAAACGTTCTATACACGAATGCTGGGAGAAAGTATGCAGAATCTGATTCGCACGACCGGTACTTCACACAACAAATAGAGTAGTCTAAACGATGCAGCCTCTTGCACATGCATAGGTTGAAGCGACAAAAGAAAGGGATGCACTATGCCACGGAAATCTACGGGAGCAGCGCCGTTCGATTCGATAGAAGGATGGCTCGAAGCACATCCAAGTGATGACGTGTCGGCCAAAGAGCAGTTTGCTGCCATCCCAGCGGAAGTCGCAGCCAATATATCGCGCAGTCTTACCTATACAGGTGAACAAGCGCTCACGACCTGGCAGACGGTATCACTCCAGCTCAAGTTGTTCCAGCAATCATTTGCTACTGCGACCATGAGCACCAATCCGCGACAGTATTTTGCCAATATTGGTTTTTTTACGACTTTGGCATCGTTGTTCGAAGATCGCCTCAATGCCATGTATGTACATCGAAGTAGCACCGCTTTTGGCGCTGCATATAGCGAAAAGAATGAAATGCACGTCTCGATTCCCGCCAAGGCGGGGTTTCTTCGGGACGCTGGTGACATCAGCGCAGATGACCGGTCGGCTTGTGTTGAGTTCACGCGCTGGCGCAACGCAATAGCCCATCAGGCACATTATCACAACGACCTCCTGTGCAGTGAGGTGTATGGTGCGGTGCATGCATTGTTCTTGGCAATGCAGCGAATGCGTGCGCGTCAAAAGACTATCATCAAAAATGAACTCAAACGATTTCCCACTGTCGAAGCACAACAAGCCGCGGTGCATGCTTTGTGTGAAAACTTGGCCGGCTCGACAACTCGTGCGTATTTGCACAGTTATTTAGGTGGCGGCACCGGATCGAAAGCACCATTCCGTCACGGTGCACCAATATATGTGGTGCGTTCCCCACGCTCGTCAATCGTCACGGTCATCGATGCAAAACAACAATCCCATACGACGACGTGCTTCGCGCTCAACGGTGTGCAATGGCAAGTACCAGTTTTTGAGCAGCAGAATGCACTCGTGTATACAGGAATTCACACCGTCACACTCCATGTCAATGGGAGGTCGACGGAGCTTGTTTGTTAGAAAACGAGCAAAAATAAGCCCCTGCGTCTCTCGGCGTGGGGGCTCATTTTTTGAATGACGTCTCTTCGGAACCGAGTACGCAGCGTACACGCATACCGATGGAGTGCATTGGTCTACACAGTCTATGGTGCACCGGTGTACGTTGACATCTGCGCATTTGCGATGATGGTAGAATTATTTGCCATGACGAACTTTGTGCCCGATATAACAAAGCGTGTAGGGACAAAGCCGTATTCGCCAAAGAAACCTACCACTTCTGGAGTCGTCCGGATGTCGTATGCATACAACATGCCATAGTTAATCCGCGAGTCTTTTCCTGCAATATAGAGGTACGAACCACCGGGGGAAATTGAGAGATTCTGAACGCGCATGTATGGCATGCGAATGGAACTCTGCGCTGGATTTGTGCCCGGTTCAATCAACATATCAGATTCTCTCAAGGTCATTATCGATACTTCTGCCGGTGTCGCTGCAAATAACAGGTGAAAACGCGTCACTCCCGCAAAAAAACTACGAAGTACGATATCGCTGTACGATATTCTGGAGGAAAAACTCGTCTGCGCGACAAAACTGTTGCCGTTGAATTGTGCAGGGATGATATACGAGCCAGGTGCACGCTCTGCATTATTGCCGACGGAAACGATTCGGAATTCGCTTTTGTCTATACTAATGAGTTTGCTTGGGGCGCTCGGCAGCTGCAATAAACCTGAAGCTATTCTTGGTTCCCTGAGATTTGAGACGTTTATGGCCCTCACGACTCCAAAAGGAGCAAGATAATTGGTTTGATTTGGTGTAGGAGATGCTATATACAGGAAGCGACCGACGACAAGGAGCGAAGTTGGATCGGATGCACTAGCTATAGTGAACGAACCAAGGAACGCTGGGGAGCCTAACGAAACATCATAAACATAGATACCCAATGTGTCCCACGTCATACGACCGACTACGTATACTTTTTCTGGGCTAGTGACATTTCGTGTGATCGCAATAAGGTAAGAAACCGGGAGTGTCGTTGTGTTTTGGAGTGCCATTGTGGTTGCAGACAAGCCGATCAGCTGTGGAGTACCCCCTGAGGTACGTCTCGCTGCGTTGATGGTGTAGATGATTGCATTATCTGGCGAAATCGTGTGCCCGACATTTGCTGCAGTGGTACGTACGCTATTTGATTGAAATGCAACGTCTGTCGGAATAGGTGATGGTGTACGAGACCTCGTCATCGTCTCCGTTGATGTCGGCGTCGCGGTCACGGATGGGGTCTTGGTGGGACTCGGTGTTGCTGTAACGGTTGGTGTGGAGGTCTTGGTTCTGGTGGCAGTTTTTGTCCGCGTGCCAGTTCCTAACAACGCCTCGTTGGTGGCATTAAAACTATCAGATAATGCTGTCTGCGTAGCACGAACACTTGTGGCTGTTAAGCCTCTGAACAGAACGACCGCACTCGCTGTTGCATTCGATCTTTTGAGCGCAGTGGATGTGATACGTGCAACGGCGATGGCGGTATTCACGGCACCTGCAGTTGACGTTTTATGAAGCATAGCTACAGCAGTTATGGTCTTCTTTGCTTGTACTGTGTTCGTGCGATTGACCGCGGCAACGACAGTGAGAGTGATTTGCTCTGGTGTTCCTGTGGCTCGCGTATTTGTCCTTGTGGGAGTACGACTAGGCGACCCGTCGATAATCTCGCGCGTTGCAGTTGCATTATCATCGTTGGCAAGGACGAAGGCAGTGGCCCGTGCATCTGCTGTTCCGGCTAATTCCACCCGTCGAGTCAACGTCCTCATGCTGAGTTCAGTAGCCACTGCGGCAGCGAACGTCGGTGTCCGCGTTATTGTCTTTGTGAATGTATTGGAAGGAGTCAACGTCCGCGTTGCGGTGTTGGAAGGAGTAATCGTCCACGTTTTTGTTTTGGAGGGAGTCAACGTCCGCGTCCTTGTCTTTGTGAAAGTCTTGGACGGTGTCAAGGTATGCGTTGCGGTGTTGGAAGGAGTAATCGTCAGCGTTTTTGTTTTGGAGTTCGTCGGCGTTGATGTTGCTGTCTTGGAGTTCGTCGGGGTCAATGTTGGCGTCTCGGAGGCGGTCAATGTTGGCCCACCAGGGGTTACACTACTCGTTCTGGTGAGTGATTCAGTTGGGGTTGGTGTGTCCGTCACCGTGGCAGTATCACTCGGTGTAGGAGTATCTGACGGGGTCGGAGTGTCGCCGATGATGAAGCCTGACACTGCAACCGGCGCGCTCCGCGTGAGTAACGAATTATCGCCCACCTGACCGTACCCATTGCTTCCCCAACACGTGATGCCATATGCACTGGTGATGGCGCAACTGTGGGTATCTGAGCGCGCCGTGGTAACGAAGTTTGACGTTCCTGAGACCGCCACGGGAATCAATGAAGATGAAGTCCCGGTATTGCCGAGGGCTGCGTCACCCCAACATTTGGTGACGCCACTGAGGGTCGTTGCGCAGAAGCTTCCAGCTTTTGCAGTGCCGGGGCTGCCTACTGCGCCATTGATGGTCTGGACACCACTCAGCCCAGCGACAGGAATTGCGTAAGGAGAATCAGTAGTCGTCCCATCGGCGAGTTGACCTCCTGCATTAGCACCCCAACACCACAGGTCCCCGCTGTTGTCCAACGCGCAGAAACTATTCGTTGAAGCAGCAATACGAGTGATATTAGTAAGTCCGCCTGACGCAGATTCGACCAAAGTAGGCGCGGTTCCACCACTCGTTGTGGTACTTCCATCGCCCAAGGCGCCCATAGCATCATCGCCCCAGCATGACACTTCACCCGTCGACAGGACGGCACACGTCGCACTCGCCGCTACGGCAATTGCGACGACGCTCGCAGAAGTAGTCACTTCGTACGGCACAGAGACAGTCGTGTTGATTGGATCTCCCACTTGTCCGGTCGTGTTGTCCCCCCAGCAGGTTGCCGTAGCGCCGATGGTTACCACGCACGCATGGCTTGGCCCGACAGAAATGGTTGTTGCTCCATACAAATCAGGCACCAGTGCCCCTGGATTGACACCATCGCTACACAGGAGAGCGCAGCCTGATTCACCATACGTGTCTGTTCCCCAGCAGTAAACCCTGCCGCTGGTGAGGAGTGCGCAGGTGTTGTCACCACCTGCGGCGAGATCACTCACCGAAAAGAGCCCGAGGCGCTGCACTGGTGTCTGATCGGAAGAATATCCCGACGCGCCGTACTGCCGCCCCCAGCACCAGACAATTCCGAGTGCCGTCAACGCGCAGGATGATGAATCAGACATGCCAAGTCGACCATCCGTCGGGATTGTGTTTGCGACATACGTTGGGGTAGCCGATGAAACAGGGCTCGCGGTAATCATAATCGTTGGTGTCGCGGCAAACGTTGTCGGGGAAGATCCGTTGAGGTCAAGTGGTGTAACGCCATCAGTGACTGTCTGAATGGTCGTGTGTGGATTCGTATCACCCATACCGAGTTGACCCGATGCGTTGTCACCCCAACAGTAGACGGTCCCGTCAGTTTTGAGCGCACATGCATTGCTCGTACCGACCGAAATACGTGCGATGTCGCTGGTTAGTTCACTCTGCGGTGTAACGGGAACGGCACTATTTGTCGTCGTGCCATCCCCGAGTTGACCATATGTGTTGTCACCCCAACAAGTCACTGAGTTCGTCCCGATAAGCAATGCACAGGCGCTGCTGGCTTGGTGCGACATCGCAATACTGACTGCATCTGTAAGCCCGGTGACCTGCCAAGGTTGGTTCATGGAAAGGTCGTAGTCACTCCCATCGCTGTCGGCATCACCATTCCCCAGCGTGCCGCGGCTGTCGTTCCCAGCGCAGTAGACACTCCCACTGGAGACAATAGCGCAGGAATTCTTGCTGCCAGATGCAATATCTGTGACATCGGTAAAGCCAGAGAACGCAGACACAGGTGCGACCCCGTTACCGTTTGCCCCGAACTGACCGTACGTGTTTTCGCCCCAGCAGATGACGGTGCCTGTCGTTTGTAAGCCGCAGCTGTGGAATTCACCCATTACGATGCTGCGCATGGTTGGCAACGCCGTCACTTCTGTGGGTGCTGTAACTACCGCTCCTGGAATTGGTGCAATTCCAAGTTGGCTGGTGTTCCGCCCCCAACAAAAGAAGCTACCAGCAGAAGCTTTGGCGCACGATGCATACGCACCTACGCCGATTTGGGTATTGGTTGTGCCGAGTGAAGTCAGTTCGATGGGAGTTGCGCTGTTTGTCGTCGACCCATCGCCGAGTTGGCCGTACGTGTTGTCTCCCCAGCAAAAGACCTTGCCGGTGTCTTGGAGGGCGCATACATGCGATGACCCCACATCAATGCGCTCAATGTTCGTCAGTGATGCGATTGATGCTGCAGAGCTTCTCGATGTAGTCGTCCCGTCACCCAACTGGCCGCTGGAGTTTTCGCCCCAACACCAGACAAGCCCGGAAGTATCGAGGGCACAGGCGAATGCCGAACCGACCGCCACTCGGGGGCCGGATATAGTATGTGTACCCGCGAGTGCGTTGCCAGCTTTGGGGGCTGCGAGTGCACTCATCGAAATAATCAAAACAAGAAATGTACGCTTCAAAAATAGATGCATATAAATACCTTTCCTCTCCGTACTATAGCCTGTCGTGAGTTAAAAGTGAAGATATTTGGATTACAAATCATATACGAAAGCCCAAACGAAACTGTAATTAAGTCATGTTCGGCTACCACTATGTGATACGCACGTGCTCCTTCAATTATGTGCCATTTGGTGCACTAGGGCGCTCCATTCCCACGTATGCGGTAGGTTGAAACGAGAGCTACACAACACCATTATCTGGAATGTGACCTTGCGTAGTGGTGGATGGACATGTGGGGAATTCTTTTTGTGATCTCAGGTACGTCGCGTTGCGGATACGTCTTTGCCGTGCGTAATGAATACATCTTTCAAACCTTTGGTTGAAGCCAGTAACGGCATGTGAGTGACACGTGTCGATTATGCACGGTCAAATCAAGGTACATGCGCTTGCAGGTGTTGTTTGCATCTGAAAAGACGTGGCGCTACGCTGCGGTGGATGGTGGTGTACTGCGCAGCGCTTTGCCTGTGGGCATGTGACAATACAGCCGTGAATGACACGCATCTTTTGCTGTCGAATACAACGCTGTCGAATACAAGAGGAGCATGCTGATGAAACCGAATGTTATCTATCTGCACTCGCACGACACGGGGCGCTATATACAGCCGTACGGGCATGCGGTGCCAACGCCCAATTTGCAACGGTTCGCCGAGCAAGGTGTGGTCTTTCGGAATGCCTTTAGTGTGGCACCCAACTGCTCGCCGAGTCGATCGGCCTTGGTGACCGGGCATGCACCGCATTGCAACGGCATGAATGGCTTGGCGCATCGCGGCTTTTCACTTGTCGACATAACGCATCACATTTTGCACACATTGCGGCCACACGGCTACCACAGCAGTTTGTTTGGCGTGCAACATGTGGCCAAGCAGCCGCGGCAGATTGGCTATGATCATGTGTGGGTAGAGAGCGGTCGGGCAGCCAATGTCGTGCAGGCGGCACGTGATTATTTGCAAAATGCACCGCAGCCGTTTTATATGGAGATTGGTTTTTTTGAGACGCATCGCGAGTTTCCCGATCATACTGATGACGGGGATCTGACCTATTGTCGGCCACCAGCGCCGTTACCCGACACGCCCGAGATACGACGAGACATGGCGGCGTTCATCGAGTCGGCCAAGATTCTCGACGATGCGGTAGGAGTGGTGATGCAGGCCTTGGTAGAGGCAGGGTTAGTCGAGAACACGTTGATTTTTTATACGACGGATCACGGTCCTGCGTTCCCCGGGATGAAGACGACATTGACCAATCATGGGATCGGTGTGCCATTGATTGTGCGCGGACCGGGTAGCTTTGCAGGCCCCAAGATGATTGAGGCGCCGGTCTCCCACATGGACCTCTTCCCCACCGTTTGTGAACTCGCCGGTATCCCCGCACCAGCTTGGGTACAAGGCAAATCGCTGTTGCCGTTGGTACGTGGTGAGACAGATGTGTTGCATGAGCAGCTCTATGCCGAGGTGACCTACCATGCCGCCTACGAGCCGATGCGGGCGGTACATACGCCACGGTACAAGTTCATCAAACGCTTCGATGGGCGAACGACGCCGGTGCGGCCGAATGTCGACGACAGCCCGAGTAAAACCGTGTGGCATGACCACGGTTGGGGCGAGCGCCCGATTGATAGCGAGATGTTGTACGACTTGATGTTTGACCCGAATGAAGCGAACAATCAGGTTGCAAATCCGCAGTACGCCGCGGTGCTTGCAGACATGCGTGGGCGCTTGCAGGATTGGATGACCGTTACCCACGACCCATTGTTGGTCGGTATAGTGCCGTTGCCTGATGGGGCACAGACCAATGATGTTGATGCGTATACGCCGTCGGGACCCTTGTTCCCATCAGTATCTGATGTCGGGATGGAAGGTGCGGCCCAAACCAAACCATTATAGAGACGCTGCATATTGCGTCTCTCTGATGGTATTCCAAATTGAATATCATCATACAGAAAATCTCGGAAGTCGAAACGGGATTGTATCGAGTCGTGTTCTGCAACCACTGGGTCATACGCAGGTGTACGATTTTTGTGTGCGAGGTGGGGTACGAAAGCGCCCCACATCAGCGTATACGGCATGTCGGAACCAACATAACACAATGATTTGATCTGATTCGCGACAATAGGTGCGTCGTGGTTGTCTACTGTAGCGAATTCGTTTTTTCTGGGTTCTGGTACGTTGCGTTGCTGAATATCTATTTGACATGTGTTATGAATTCATCTATAATGATTTTAGTCCTAACCGTATGTTGGATTTCGTTACAAAGGTCTTGTGTACATGTATAATGTGTATGTGTACAGACCTGAGTGAACGATAACTGAGGTTGGTTGGTTGCGCATAGCGTTGCGTGTTGCACGCAAATGAGCACACGTTAGTAGAAGATTTGGAAGGATTGCTATGAAGATTTTCCTCTTCGGCGACTCGCTGTTCGACAATGGTGCGTACGTTGGCAACGGGCCAACAGTCACTGCTTCACTCGAAGCAATGTGGTCGGCAGGCGTAGAGCGTGTTGCACGTGATGCACACGTCATCTCGAGCATCCCATACCAGTGGGAAGAAGCTCGCCGTATCGGTCTGAACCCAGCGCACGACGCAGTCGTAGTCAGCGTTTCGGGCAAAGACTTCCTGAATCGTCTGCACCTCTGGATGGAGCCATGCCCAACCATTGCTGACGGTTTGTTGCAGATCCACGAGATTCTCTCGGCGTTCTACGCAACCTACACCGCAATGGTCGACGAGATGGTTGCACGCGGTTGCCGCCACTTGGTATTGACCACCATTTACCCAGTGTACGACATGCAGCGCATCGAATACATGGTCACCACCATCCCTACCCGTGTCTCCAAGACCTGGGCTGTGACCGCTCCAATCCTCAACTTGATGAACTCACACATCCGTGCAGAGGCCAAGCGTGTCGGTGCCAAGGTTGTTGACCTGTACCACAGCGACATCGAACCAAACGACATCGTCTTCGGCATCGAGCCAGGACCAACCGCCAGCCCCAAGATTGCCCAAGCAATCGTCAAGGCAATGCGCGTTTCCTAAGCAGATTCGTTCATCCCGCGACCGCACACACCGTGTGCGGTCGTTTTTTTGTGCAACATGATAACACCGCGCCTCAAGCGTAGACCCGCGCAGTTTGCAAGTGCGCTTGATGTATCGCGACAACGTGGAGGCCAACATGCAACTGACGGGATTACATCATGTCACGGCTGTGACCAAAAATGCGCGCAATAATTTGAATTTCTATACTCACATTCTTGGAATGCGTCTGGTTAAAAAGACCGTAAACCAAGATGATGTATCTGCCTACCATTTGTTCTATGCAGATGCAGTGGGAAGCGCAGGTACAGATGTGACATTCTTTGAATGGCCGATGATGTCTGCACAAGTGCCCGGAACCGGCGCCATAGATATGATAGCCCTTCGCGTCCCAGACCAAGCTGCGATTGACTATTGGGTTGCTCGGTTTGCTGCACTCGGCGTGGTACATGAAGAACCCTATATGTGGATGGGGAATAGGCCAGCAGTCGCATTCCGTGATCCCGAAGGGCAGCAATTGATGCTCATCAGCGACTTTGGCCAAGCAGGCGGCATTCCCTGGGACAAAACCGACGTTCCCGTTGCACACGCCATTAGAGGATTGTTCGGTGCAGGGATTACGGTGCAATCGCGCGATCAGATGGAATTGTTGTATCGCGACGTCTTTGGGTTTACCCTTCACCACCAGATGGCGCATCCGAGTATTGCAGGGCGGGAACTGCTCTTGTTTGCGGCCGGAGATCTCGCTGGTGGAACGCTCGTGGTTAACGTAGCGCCAGACTTGCCGCCGAGTCGGCTCGGTGCAGGTGGGGTCCATCATATTGCATTCCGCGTGCCTGATGTGTCGACCGCAGCTCGCTGGATTGAGCGATTGCGTTCGGTGGGGCTACAGCCCACGTCGGTGATAGACCGGTTCTATTTTCAGTCTGTGTATACCCGTGTACCGGGCAATATATTGATTGAAATTGCAACGGATGGACCAGGATTTGCACAGGACGAATCTCTCGAAACGATGGGGCAAAAGCTCTCACTGCCGCCGTTCCTCGAAGGTCGTCGGCTTCAAATCGAAGCTGGACTTCAGTCTTTGACCTGAGTCATGTGGTATCATACGGCATTATTGTGAATGGAGAAGCACTGCATGGAGCAGACTCCGACGTATTCAGTGGTTATTCCTGTCTACAACAGCGCCCGTATCGTGGCAACCGTTGTCGAACGATCGGTGGCGTTTTTTCGAACGCAAGGTTGGTCTTACGAAATAATCTTGGTCAACGATGGGAGTCGTGACGCGAGTTGGGCAGTAATTGCAGAACTCGCACGTTCGCATGAGTCTGTCATCGCGATAAATTTGTTGCGAAACTATGGCCAACACAATGCCGTTTTCGCTGGGATGCATCAAAGTCGCGGTGCTTTTGTCATTACCATCGATGATGACTTACAAAATCCCCCTGAAGAGATTTCCCACCTGGTGCGTGTCGCAAACGAAGGCCAACACGATGTCGTCTTTGGGAAATTCCAACAAAAAAAGCATTCCCTGGTACGGAGAATCGGCAGCGGTATCATCCGCACGATGAATAATCGAATCTTCTTGTGCCCAGCAGCAATCACGCCAAGCAATTTTCGGCTGATGCGTCGTGACGTGGTCACCCGAATGCTGGATTACAAAACGTCGTATCCATATACCACGGGACTCGCATTGATGTTTGCTCATTCAGTAGGCAATGCATCTGTCCTGCATCTCGAACGAGCTGAAGGGAAGAGCAACTATAATCTCTACAAAATCTTAAGTCTTGTGTTGCGTATTTTATTCAATTATTCCATCTGGCCGTTACGTTTGGTCACTTTGACTGGGTTTAGTATTTCGATTGTCAGCTTCCTCATTGGAATAATCGTCGTTTTGCGAAAACTGCTGGACAACATTCAAATAGAAGGTTGGACGGGAATCATTGTGATGCTCGCTGTTCTCAATGGGTTGATTATTTTGATGTTGGGCATGCTGGGTGAATATGTTATTCGGATTTTGCAGCATCTCAACTCGCGTGAGACGTTTTATATAAAAGAGATCGTCGAATGATAAGTAAACATTTCGTCATCGGGGGTGCACAACGATCGGGCACGACCTACGCATATCATTTGTGCGCAGACCATCCCGATATCGAGATGGCATTGCCCGTACGGCCCGAACCCAAATTTTTCATGCAATCAACACTCGTCACGCAAGGATATGCCTACTACCGAGAGACATATTTTGGCAAAAAACCGGGTGCACACGTTTTTGGTGAAAAAAGCACGAGCTACATCGAGGTCGAGTCTGCAGCCCAAGCACTGGCGGGATTGATTCCTGAGGCGAAAATCGTCTTTGTGTTACGGGACCCGATCGAACGTGCTGTTTCGAATTATCGTTTCAGTTTAATGCACGGAGTAGAGCATCTCCCTATGGTTGACGCGTTCACCCGTGAACACGAGCGTGTAGAAAACTACGATCACCAACGATTCTCGGTGTCACCCTATGCCTATCTGCGGCGCGGTCAGTATATCGAATACATCGAAATGTATGAGCGCTATTTTCGACCGGAGCAGATACACATCCTGATTTACGAACAGATGGTCGCCAGTGAAGACGCTGTACGAGGGTTGTATTCGTTTCTCGGTGTTGCAACGGACTATCGAGCGCCGTCACGGGGTGAAGTGATTAATGCAAACAATGCAGAAGTGAACGAGCCGTTGCCAGATGCGTTGCGCAGCCAAATGCGCGCGCACTTCGCCCCATACACGGCACGCTTGCGTGCGCATACAGGGCTGGCAATTCCAGAGTGGGAGTAAGGGAGATTAGTCGTTTTCTATACGCACTGCTCGGCCTTCCCGCAGACTCTCGGTGGCTGCTAGTGCAATCCGCAGGCTTGCCATCGCGTCTGCGATGTCAGGCTTCGGTGTTGTATGGCTGCGTAAGCAGTCAAAGAAGTAGATGAGCTCGGTGATGTATGCTTGACCAAAACGGTTGGCAAACGAGTCGGTCGGTACTGCAGCTGGAGCGCCATCGCCGTCACTGGGCATTGCGCCTGGAGCAGCCACAAACGCCCGGGCCAGCGAGCCCGAAACTTCGGTTCGAATGTCGTACCCCCATGCGGTACGCCTTCCTCCTTCAATGACGCCGAGTGCACCATTCGAAAATTTGAGCATCACCATAACGGTATCGACGTCGCCGGCAGTGTGGAATCCGGGATCGACCAAAACCGCACCCCACGTATGCACAGATTCGACTTCTCCGACAAGATACAGAGCCAAATCGAAGTCGTGGATGAGCATATCGATGCAGATTCCGCCGCTGGTTTTGATGAAGGAAAGATTGGGCGGTGAGGCGTCGATGCTGACACCGCGGAAGCGCTCGATCGCACCGAGTTCGCCTGCATCGATACGCCGTTTGACCTCGGCATAGCGGGCATCGAAGCGGCGCATATAGCCAATCATGACCGGGATTTGGTGTTCGGCCGCCAAATCCCGCAGGTATTCAGCGTCTGCAAGGGTGAGTGCAACGGGCTTTTCGCACCAGACAGGTTTGCCGGCAAGAATTGCTGCCGCAATCAAATCACGGTGCGTCCCGGTGGGGGTGGCGATGAGGACGACATCGACATCAGGGTCATTGATGGCGGACAGCGGATCAACTGTTGCACGTGCCGCAGCAACGAGTGTTGCGCCACTTTGCGCAGCAACCAACGATGCGTCGGCGACGACGACGACCTGTACGTCAGCAATGCTTCGGAGATTCGCCAAATGCATCATTCCGATGCGGCCGGCACCGAGGAATGCGACACGGATTGGGGGTGGATGGATGTTACTCATTGGAATTCAGCCAATCGTACTGGTCTGCGCTCGCGATAGCTCCGCCAGGCGGCGAGGCCAGCGATGAGCGCTTTGCGGGCGTCATAACCGGTCACTGCCGCCGGCATACCTGTGCCGACGGAACGGACAAAAGATTCTATCTCAGCCGCATAGGCTTCCGCATAGCGCTGCATAAAAAAGTTTAGGGGTAGATCACGGCTCACCGCAGTGGCGGTGCTGAGTGTGGTGTTGTTGGGGTAATTATTGCTCGTTTCGATACTGCCTGCACTCCCGAATACCTCTGTCCGCTGATCATAGCCATATGCAGCCTGACGGCAATTGTCGATGGTGCCTATTGCGCCGTTGGCAAAGCGTAGCAGTGTGACGTGCGTATCGATATCTCCTGCCGCGCCGATTGCGGCGTCTACCGTGACACTGCCTTGGACGTAGACTTCGTCGATGTCGCTGCCCATCAAGAAGCGGGCGATGTCCCAATCGTGGATGGTCATATCGAGGAAGATACCGCCCGAGACGTTGATGTAGCTGATGGGCGGTGGGGCAGGATCACGACTGATAATGTGGATGATTTTTGGCGTACCGATTGCTCCGTCGGCGACCGCTTGTCGAATGCGCATAAAATTCGCGTCGAAGCGCCGATTGAACCCGATTTGGAGGGTGATTCCGGCCGCTGCGACGGCAGCGAGGGCACTGTCGGTTTCGGCCAGGTCGAGGGCAATCGGCTTTTCGCAAAAAATATGCTTGCCGGCTGCTGCAGCCGCTTTAATATAGGCGGCGTGCGTGTCGGTCGGCGTACAAATCATGACGGCATCGATGTCGGCGTCGTTGATGAGTGCCAGACAGTCGGTGCTGACCGTCGAGACGCCGAAACGCGCAGCCAGTTTTGCCGCTGCATCGGGCATGGGATCTGCGATCGCGACGAGGCGTGCCGATGGCACACGCTGGACAATGGTGCGTGCATGGACCTGGCCGATGCGACCCGCGCCGAGGAGTGCAATGCGGAGTGGTGATGTCATCGATTTATCCTAGGTAATCGCGTTCGCGAATGCGGTTCTGCTGCCATTCAGCGCGTTTCTGCTGTACCTCGGGGCTGGTGCTGACCTCTGCAGGCGGGACGTCCCACCAGCTGTCGTAGCCGGGTACCCCGTGGTAGCGGTCATTGCGTACATAGACGACGGTCGTAGTTGTGTTGGCCCGAGCCTGGGCGATGCCTGCAACGAACGAATCGTAATCGCTACATTCAATCACGGTCGCGCCCAGACTGCGGGCGTTTTGGGCCAGATCGACGGGGATGCGCTCGACGTCGTTGCCGTCGGCGTCGGAGGTCACCCGGTTGTCGTGACTATAAGCGTACCGCGTACCAAAGCCTTCTTGGCCGAGTGAACGACTCAGGCCGCCGATGCTTTTATAGCCGTCGTTGTCCATCAAGATGACGATGAGTTTGCGGTCTTCTTGGATGGCAGTGACAATCTCGGTGGACATCATCAGCCAACTCCCATCCCCGACCATCACATAGACTTCACGGTCAGGGGCTGCCATTTTGATGCCCAAGCCACCTGCGACTTCGTACCCCATACAACTGTTGCCGTACTCGAGGTGGTAGTTCTTGGGATGGCGCGCGCGCCAGAGCTTGTGCAGGTCCCCAGGCAGACTGCCGGCTGCGCAGACCATGATGGCGCCGGGGTCAGAGAGGTCGTTGACTGCGCCAATCAACTCACCCTGGCTGGGCAGTGGAGTCAGCCGGATGTCGTAGATGCGTTGTACTTCGACGTCCCAGGCGGCGCTGAGGCGATGGGCGGTAGCGCGATAGTCGGCATCGACGGTATAGCCCTGCAACGCAATCAAGAGTTCTTCGAGGGTCACCCGGGCGTCACCTCCCAGCATCGTTGCGCCGTGCTTGACGGCGTCGAGTTCACACACGTTGATGTTGATGAAGTGTACATTGGGGTCCGCAAACGCGGTTTTGGAGCTCGTCGTGAAATCTCCGTAGCGCGTCCCGATACCGATGACGAGGTCCGCATCACGTGCTATCTGATTGGCAGCGAATGTGCCAGTGACCCCGATAGCGCCCAGATTGAGGCTATGGTCGTAGCGCAGCGATCCCTTGCCGGCCATCGTTTCGCCGACGGGGATGCCGGTGGCTGCGACGAATGCGGTCAACGCTGCCGTCGCATCGCTATAGATGACGCCGCCACCGGCGACAATCAGTGGGCGCTTGGCGGCGCGGATGCGTGCGACGGCACGGTGGAGCGCTGCGCTGTCGGGGCGCTGCCGTGCAATGTGCCAGACGCGAGGTGCAAACAATGCCGAGGGGAAGTCGTAGGCTTCGGTTTGGACATCTTGGGGCAACGCCAACGTGACCGCTCCGGTATCGCTGGGGCTGGTAAGGACCCGCATTGCCTCACGCAGGGCACTACTGAGCTGATCGGGCCGGTTGATACGATCCCAGTATTTGCTCACCGGCTTGAAGCAGTCATTGGCCGATACATCGCGGCTCTGGGCCCATTCGAGCTGCTGCAATACCGGGTCGACGTTGCGGCGCGCAAAAATATCCCCGGGCAACAAGAGGACTGGCAGGCGGTTGATCGTGGCAGTGGCAGCGCCGGTGACCATGTTGGTTGCGCCAGGTCCAATCGAGGTGGTGCATGCCAGTGTCTGCAATCGATTTGCTGTTTTGGCAAATGCCGTTGCGGCGTGCACCATTGCCTGTTCATTCCGAGCCTGGTAATAGCGCAACGCAGGGATTTGTTGGAGTGCTTGACCCATCCCCGAGATATTGCCGTGGCCGAATATACCGAAGCACCCGGCGAAAAAGTTCTGCTGGTGCCCGTCGCGTTCGACATATTGCTGAGTCAAAAATGTCACAATAGCTTGCGCAACCGTCAGACGTGTAGTCGTCATTGAAATCCTTTTCTCCAGCGCATAGTGCGCGGCATCCTAGAGATCGCCGTGTAATCCGACAAACTGTTCGATCTCGTGCATGGTGGGCATGAAGTTGGCGCAACCGTGTTTCGTGACGACGATGGCCCCACATGCATTGCCGAGCCGTGCAGCCCGCTGCCAGCTCCAGCCATGGGCGAGGCCATGGATAACACCACCAGCGTAGGCATCACCGGCGCCGAGGATGTTGTAGACCTGCACGGGGAAGCCCGCTGCATCGGTACGGTCGATCCCCGCCGGCGTGACGACATGCACGCGTGAACCATCTGCACCACGCTTCTGGAACAGAACGGTTGGCCCCATTGCCAAAATGCTGTCGATGGCGACATCGACATCCCCACTCACGCGTGCGTCCGATACTTGTGAGTGGGTCAGTGTGACGGTGGCATCTTCGCCCATCATCATGGCGTTTATTTCGTCTTCGGTGCCCAACACGATGTCGATCGTGCGCAACACGGAACGCAATGTAACTCCGAATGCACGCGCATCGTGCCACTGATCGGGGCGGAAGTCGATGTCGAGCACGACCTTGGTCCCATGCCGTTGCGCGTATTCGCACGCAAAGAGCGTTGCACTCCGCGAGGGTTCTTTGCAAAACCCCGTCCCACTGACCAGCAGATACTGTGCATCTGCAATGGGGCTTGCCAAGACATCATCGATGGTCAATTCGATGTCGGCACAGTTGTCGCGGTAATACGTGAGCGGAAATTTATTGGGTGGCTCGATACCCAGCACGACAGCACTCGAACGGTGCCCTGGTTTGCGCGGAATGAAACGTGTATCGATGCCTTCTTTATTGCAAAAGTTTAGGATGAAGTCGCCGACCTGATCCGCTCCCACTGCCGTCAGCAACGCAGTTTTGGAGCCGAGGCGTTGGGCAGCCACGCTGATGTTGGTCGGGCAGCCGCCTACGTACGCGGCAAAACTGTTGATGTCGACAAAGGCCGCACCGACATCGTTTGCGTAGAGATCTATCGAAGAGCGTCCCATGCTCAGGACGTCGTAGCTTCGGGGCATGATTAGCTCCCCTGCGGATAGAGTGGCAAGCGAGGATCGGTACCTTTGTAGTGATCTTTGACCCACGTGTGCTGTGGATCGTCGACGTTGGCGAGCGACTGCGCACTGCCTGCCAATACATTGAGGTAATACGTGGTGTAGCCAGGAGCACTGGTGACCGGGTGGTATCCAGCAGGCACTAGGACAACGTGATCGGGCCGTGCAACGAGCACCGCGTCGATGGGTGAACCGGCAGCGTGCATGGGCGACAGTTCATCGGTGTAGACGCGCTGGAATGCAAAGCCATCGGGTTTGTCGTGTTTGTAGTAGTAGACCTCTTCGAGATTAGCTTCGAGCAGCGTACCATCGGCTGCGACGCGATGAACGTCGTGTTTGTGTGGGGGATAACTCGACCAACTCCCCGACGGGGTATAGACTTCGACCAACACCAGCCGCTCACAGGCGAATCCTGGCGGCATGAGTTGGTTGATTTGGCGCGTGGCATTGTCGCCGCCGCGAATTTCTTGCTTGATGTCCTTCGGGGTAACCAGCACAGGTGCGTGTGCAACGGTTGCCTCCACCCAGGTGAATGCAAATTCACAATCGCTGGTGGCGTGAATGGTAAACGCGGTGTTGAGAGATTGGTAGAGCACATATGCGCCACCGGCAAACACGTTTGGACGTCCGCCCATATCCCATGTACCCGCACTACTTACGACATGTGCAGTGCCACTGAGTATGACAATTGCGCATTCTTGGGTCGTCGTTGCGAAGCTCCACGCTCCGCCTTTTGATAAGCGCCGGACCTGAAAGTTGATGTGCTGCCATTGTGCCAATTCCGGCGTCACTTCAACGACGACGTGTGGATCACGAGCGTTCCCAGGAGCGATCAAGAGATTAGTCGCGGTGTAGATCGGTGTCATGAGCGAATTCCTTTCAGGCGTGCAGATGTACTGTCACGGACTACCATTGTGGGCGCGAGGATGACGTCTGCCACGGCGAGACCGTCGATGAGGGCTCCGAGGGTGTGCATCGCGGTCTGTCCAAGCAGTTCTTTTGGTTGGGCGACGGTCGAAAGTGGCGGCCAGCTGTAGCGCGCTATAGCCAGGTCATCGAATCCGACAACGCTGATTTTGTGCGGAACGGCGATGCCGCGGGCCCGGAATCCTGCGAGCGCACCAAGCGCAATCGCATCGTTATAGCAAAACACTGCCGACACACCTGGCTCGTCGAACGTCGTTGCCATTGCATAGCCTCCATCTATGTCTGCAACGTCGGTCGGGAATTCGGCCCGGTGAATCCAGCTCGTATGTATTCCATGCGCCAAGAGCGTATCGACAAAGCCGATACTCCGTTGTCGATTGGAGTCGGGACGTTTGGGAGAGCCGAAGTAGGCGTATTTTTGATGACTGAGGCTCAATAAATGGTGTGCAGCCAATGCCCCACCCGCGTAGTTATCGATATTGACTGTTCGGGATGTTGCAGATTCGAATACCCGTTGGCTATTGATGAAAACGGTAGGGGTGTCGAGTGCCTCGAGGTTTTTGGCGTCTTCTGGACCAAGTTGCGAGTCCACGACAATTATTCCATCGACTCGACGTTGGTAGAGCCGCATCATCGCACCAAGCTGATGAGTGGCATTGTGCGCTGCAGCATGCAAAAGAAGTGACTGATTATTGGAATCACAGACAATATCAATCCCTTTGACGACTTCTCCCCAGAATGGATCTGCCATGTCAGACACGACTACCCCAATCGTTCGTGTCTGCTGCTGTTGCAGGCTACGCGCAATTGCATTTGGGACATACCCCATTTCTTGGGCTAGTGCTGCGATGCGCATGCGTACGGGGCTACTGATGCGCAGGTTCCCCTGCAACGCACGTGATACGGTCGTGTGCGATACATCGGCCCGCCGCGCGATGTCCATGATGGATATCCTGCGTACCATGCATCCTCGCTCTCAGCGCATTTTACGTATTGTGCACACGTGTGCGCGTTGGGATGTGAGGTATTATTATAGATAGGAGCAAAAAAGTCAACCGAGAGAGGCAAAAAACCTGATGAAGTACATACTGCTCGCATGTGTTTTATTGCTTTTGGTGAGTTGTGGGACACCTCCTCCGGCTGTTGAACCGAGTCCAACGACGCAGGTCGAATCAGCCGTAGAGCCGACGGTGGTTGTCGCCGACGTCGCACCCACTGCAGCCCCGGCCGACCCAGCCGCCGAACAGGCTGAACCGGCCGCGGTACGGGTGTTTGAGATCGATAGTGCGCAGAGTAGCGCCGCCTATGCGGTCGAAGAAATCTTCTTCTCGGACAACCGGTTATTTACCGCTGTCGGCGTGACCAATGCCGTCGAGGGTGCATTTGAAGTAACCAGCAATGGGAAGCCGAGTGGTAAAGTCACCCGTATCCGCGTCGATTTGCGTACGCTCACAAGCGACAGCCCACGCCGTGACAGGGCGATCCGCCGACAGTGGTTGGAGTCAGACAAGTACCCGTATGCAGATTTTGTCTCGACTGGAGCGCTGAACCTGCCCGAGAGTTATACCGAGGGTGCACAAGTCACGTTCACGCTGGTGGGCGACATGACCGTACGCGACGTCACCAAGCCAGTCGAGTGGACGGTCGTTGGCACGTTGCAGGGCAACACGGTAACGGGCGAGGCCAAAACGGTCATCAAGATGAGCGATTTCGGCTTCGATGCTCCGGATATCTTCGGCGTGCTCAAGGCCGAGGACGAGGCCGCATTGACGGTAAAGTTTGTGGCTACGGAAAAGTAACTTGGGAATGGGTGAGAGTGCACCGTGGTTTGCCCTCACCGTTTCTTTGTACATAGAGGACGCAAAAAAACAATCCGCCACAGCCGAGGCTGTGGCGGATCTGTGGGTAGCGCACTACTTCCGGGTGGTGAACGTGCGATAACCACCTGATGAGATGGTGGTCCCAGCCGTATTGATGGCCCGTACCTGCCAGTAGTAGGTGGTATTTTGCACAAGACCTGTCTTTGTAGCGTTCGTGCTTGCGCCGGTGCCGGTCCACGTGGTACAGGCGGCCTTCGTCAGCGCAACACAATACTCATAACTGATGGCATGGGTGCTGGCCGCCCACGTGAGCGTGACGGCGGTCGGTTGGTTGACGGCATTATTGGCCGGGGTGGTCATGTTGACGGCAGCAGGTAGGAGAATGACGGTGAATCGACCAAAACTCATGCTACCTGCATTCATTGTCCCAGCCGCATTGATGGCCCGTACCTGCCAGTAGTAGGTGGTGTTGTGCACCAGACCCGTCTCCGTAGCGGTCGTGCGTGTGCCAGTGCTGGTCCACGCGGTGCAGGCGGCCGTAGAGGTCGCAACACAGTATTCGTAGCTGGCGGCACGGGTGCTGGCCGCCCACGTGAGCGTGACGGTGGTCGATTGGTTGGCGGCGTAATTGGCCGGGCTGGTCATGTTGAAGGCGGCTGGTGGCAGAACGACAGTGAATTGACCAAAACTCATGCTACCTGCATTCGTTGTCCCAGCCGCATTGATGGCCCGTACCTGCCAGTAGTAGGTGGTGTTGTGAACCAGACCCGTCTTTGTAGCGGTCGTGCTTGTGCCGGTGCTGGTCCACGTGGTGCAGGCGCCCGTTGAAGTGGCAATACAGTATTCATAACTGGCGGCACGGGTGCTGGCCGCCCACGTGAGCGTGACGGTGGCCGGTTGGTTGGTGGCGTTATTGGCCGGGCTGGTCTTGTTGAAGGCAGCTGGTGCAAGAACGACGCTGAATCGACCAAAACTCTCGCTATCTGCATACGTCGTCCCAGCCGCATTGTTGGCCCGTACCTGCCAGTAGTAGGTGGTGTTGTGTTCAAGATCCGTCTTTGTAGCGGTCGTGCTTGTGCCGGTGCTGGTCCACGCGGTGCAAGCGGCCGTTGAGGTCGCAATACAGTCTTCGTAGCTGGTGGCACCGGTGCTGGCCGCCCACGTGAGCGTGACG
>CAMCVW010000044.1 GCA_945881915.1 Thermoflexus hugenholtzii JAD2
CCCGAGCCGACTTGAACGGCTGACCTGCGGTTTAGGAAACCGTTGCTCTATCCACTGAGCTACGGGGGCAATGCGTGTATTATACCCGGTCTGTCTGCGTCACGACGTCAGCGCGGGGCTTTTTGGCAGTAGGGGCAAAAGTGGGTGCCACGCTGGCCGACGGTGATTTTTTCGATTGCGGTGCCGCAGCGTGCACAAGGAAGTCCGGTGCGACCATACGCCTGGAAGTTATCTTGCTGGGTGCCTTTGGCGCCGTAGCTATCGCGATAATCCCGGAGGGTGCTGCCGCCGTTCTCGATCGCTTGGCGAAGCACCGCGCGAATGGCCGCCAACAGTTCGGCTGATTTTTTCTTCGAAAGGGTGTTCGCGGGTTTCGATGGGTGTACCGACACCCGATAGAGCGATTCGTCTGCATAAATATTGCCGATCCCGGCGATACGGGACTGATCGAGGATGACGGTTTTGATGACGCGGCTGGTCTGTTGAAGGGTGGCATACCAGATGGCTGGGGTGAGGGCTTTATCGAACGGCTCGGGGCCATGATCAGCATCGAGGGTGGCCAGTTCGGGCGCTGACAAGAGCCGAATCCGGCCGAATTTGCGTTGATCGATGAAGCGCACCTCGCGCCCATCGGTCAATCCAAAGGCCACCCGCTGTTGGGCATCATCTGCTTCGTCGCGCGGTAGGACGGCAAACCGACCAGTCATTCGGAGGTGTGCGACGAAGGTCATCCCATTGCTGAGTGGCAGCACAATCCATTTGGCACGACGTTGCCAGCCGGTCACCGATGCGCCGGCGAGCAGCCCACCGAATGCATCGGCGGGGATGTCGTGGATCGTCCGCGACCACGAAACCCGTACCGTGCCATCGAAGGTAGCGCCGCTGATCTGAGCACCCAGAGTGCGCGCCGCTTGTTCGACTTCGGGCAACTCAGGCACGGTCGTCTGCCTGCCAATCGGCGCGGGCTAGGCGCTGGCGCAGCAGATGATCCGCGAGGACCAGGGCAACCATGCCTTCTGCAATGGGGACGAGCCGTGGCAGGACGGTGGGGTCATGCCGACCGTGAATTTCTATTTCGCTCTCGTTCCCATCGCGATCGACCGTGGCTTGCGGGCGGGCAATCGAAGCCGGTGGTTTGGCGGCGATGCGCATGGTGATTTCTTCGCCAGTGCTGATGCCACCCAAGATACCCCCGTGGTTATTGGTTGCGGTCCCGATGGAGCCGTCTGCTTTGCGGATGAATTGGTCGTTGTGGGCGGCGGCGGTCATGGTTGCTACGCCGAACCCTTCACCGAACTCGAGGCCTTTGATTGCAGGAATACTGAATAATGCTTTGCCCAAATCGGCTTGGAGTTTATCGAACACAGGTTCACCGAGGCCTGCAGGCACGCCGCGGGCACGGATTTCGACAATTCCACCCAAGGAATCGAGGTTTTTGCGGGCCTCGTCCACTGCGGCAATCATCCGTTCTGCGGCGACCGGATCAGGGCAACGCATGATGTTTTGTTCGATTGCCGATTCGTCATGGGTCTGGGCAATGATGTCGGCACACTGCTGCACCCAAGCGATGACTTGGATACCAGACTGGGCCAGGAATGCTTTGGCGACTGCCCCTGCAGCGACGCGCCCGATGGTCTCGCGCGCGCTGGAACGACCACCACCGCGATGATCGCGGAAGCCGAATTTGGCATCCCAACTGTAATCTGCGTGCCCAGGCCGATAGTGGTCTTTGATGGAGTCGTAGTGCTGTGATTTGGCATCGGAATTATAGACCACCATGGCGATCGGCGCACCGGTTGTGCGTCCCTCAAAGACGCCTGACAAGATTTGCACCTGATCGGGTTCTTTGCGTTGCGACGATACTTTGCTCTGGCCGACGCGACGGCGCTCGAGTTCGACTTGCACAATCGCCTCGTCGAGGGTGATTCCGGCGGGACACCCATCGAGGATGCAGCCGACGGCGACGCCGTGTGATTCACCAAAGGTGGTAACGCGGAATACCGAACCAAAACTATTACCGGCCATCGTCTGTCCTTTGTGGATACGCGCACCAACTACGGGTGCATCTCTTTCAGAATCGTTCGTGCGACATCAGGGCGATCGGTGATAATGCCGTCGACCGGGATTTGGGCGAAGCGGCGCATCTCGGCTTCGTCATTGACGGTCCACACATTCACCGCATACCCAGCGGAGCGGACTTGTGCAATCGAAAAATCGACCCCCGGCAAGGCACGATAGGGATGCCATGCTTGGCACCCATACTGCTTCAGAGCCGCCATGGGCCAAAACTCGCGGGCACGGACCAGCAGATTCCAACTCTGTGACCCCATGAGATATGCCAGTGGGATGCGTGCATCGAGGGCACGGACCTCGTGGAGCGCCAACGGCACGAACGACGAGATGATGACCCCGTCCTGCATATTGGTATCGGCAATGGCTGCCAGCACGGGAGCAGCCGCACCGGCGTGCTTGAGTTCGACATTCAGGCGCATCCCGCGGTTGCGAGCCAGATCGAGAACTTCACTGAGGAGCGGTACTTTTTCGCCACCAATGTCGAGCGTCTGCATGTGGGTATTCGTGACCGCACGGACATCGTGATCGACTGCTTCCCAGCGGCCGGTGGTGTCGTCATGGAAGACGACGAGTCGCCCATCGGCAGTGAGGATGACATCGAGTTCCGACATCTCGGCGTGCATATCTGCCGCGAGCGAGAATGCTTTGAGCGTGTTTTCGGGCGCATAGGCAGACGCACCACGATGAGCGATGATGATGGTCACATCAGGCCAACTGACTGATGATGGTGTCGTCGTCCAGCGGATTAACCGCACTGCGGGCTTGATCCGACAACATGGGCGAGAGGACTTTTTGGATGGCCATGACGTGTGCGCAGGTGCCATGCCCGCGGAAGAAGTCACAGTCGCAGTGCCAGACGCCGGCATCGACCACGATACGATGGTCGTTGTTGCCACCGCGGAATGTGGCGGTCATGGTCTGAATGGCGATGCGTTCGGGCTGGCTCGCGTATTGACGGGCTTTTTCGATTTTGGAGATGAGATCTGAGTGCATGCGGTCTACTCCTTGTGTGAATCAGCACAAAAAGGACGCAGCACACACGGGTGCTGCGTCGCATTGGTGGGGACGGAGGGAGTTGAACCCTCACGGATTGCTCCACAAGTTCCTAAGACTTGCGCGTCTGCCATTTCGCCACGTCCCCTCGATATTACCGTTCATGATAGCACAAGCGCATACCTGGGCGCAATAGAATGCTCTAGTCGGCGGCACTCCTGACGCGGAGTAGGATGTGCCGTACACGGCCGATATCCTCGCGCAAGAGTGTTGTCAGTGCCTTGCCTGCCTGGATTGCATAGGCCTGTGCCCCGTCAGGATGGATCTGCATGAGCGTGCGAATCAATGCCGCGATGAGTTCGTCGGCTGGGAGGTGCTGGGCATTGACCAACATACGGAGAAAACCGAAGTCACTGGCAAAGACGCGTAATCCGTCCACATCGGCGCGTTCGACCGAGTAGTGGACCGGGGCAGGGAAGTGGGGTATGCGCTGGAAGACGACGGCACCACGCCGGTAGCCGAGCACGCATACCCTGAACTCCGTCTGGAGGACCTCTTTGAGGTCAGGATGCGCCAGATAGATTTGCTCGCTGTAGAGCTCACGTCCACTGTAGCTCTGACCACGCACAATAGCCCGCCCACCTGGTTCTCTGCTGATGGTACGTACGTCCGTCACGACGCCATAGATTACACCTCGGGGTCTTGGGTATGCGCCTAAACCAACGACCCAAAAGCCGGTGCTGCCAGCAGCGTATAGGTGCCGGCGGTGTAGGTGAGCGTGGAGGATTCGATTATTTCGCCGATGCATGTCGCCATGACGGCTCAGTTCTGTGTGTTGCGCAGGAGCGCACTAGCAATCTGATCCCATTCTGCAGCAAAACTGAGCTGTGCGGATGGAATCGGCTGACGGGCACGCCGATACCAGTATGCGGCATTTGTCGCATCCCCTTCGACGCGATGTAAGTGGGCATGTACCCAGTCAGCATCTGCTCCGACGGCATCTTGGAGGGTATCGTGCGCACGCGTCCAATCGTTTTTGCCCTGATGCCAGAGGGACACGAGTGCAACAGTCCAATCGGAAGCAGGGGCGGTACAGAGACGGAATTGCGGTAGATCCATGAGACCTCCTCGAAGTAGTTTTAGACAACCGTAATGGCAGGATCGAGCAGATTACGCCAGGCCAAGAGTCCCCCGCGCATACTCACGGCGTTATGACCGTTGCGCACCAGGATGTCACGGGCACGGGCACTGCGCATGCCACTCCGACAATAGACGATGATGTCGACGTCGGTAGGGATAGCCGAGAGCGTTTGTGCCAACGCATCGACCTCGATACGAACAGCACCAGGTAAGTGACCAGCATCGTATTCGTGCGGTTCACGCACATCCAAAAGAAACGGCCGTGGCAATTGTTGCAGTCGCGTTTGGATGACCTGCACCGACTGCTCTTCGCTCTCGGAAGGCGTCAAACAGACGGTCTCTTCTTCGAGCCCAATAGTTGACAATGTCGGTGTGTCGCCGCAGCACTGACACTGCGGATTTCGGCTCGTCTGGAAGCGATCAATGTTCTGTGATAGTGCGTCATAGAGCCACAAGGTGCCAATCAGCGGCGTCCCGATGGCCAAAATGAGTTTGACGACCTCACTCGCCTGCACCGATCCAACCACTGCAGGCAACACGCCGAACACACCTGCTTCGGCACAATTGGGTGCGAGTTCCGCGCTGGGCGCTGTAGGGAACAGGCAACGATAGCAGGGCCCGCCCAGATGCGGTGCGTACACGCTGACTTGCCCTTCGAAGCGAAAAATCGCCCCTGAAACGAGCGTTTTGTGGAGCCGCACACATGCGTCATTGAGCACATAGCGCGTGGCAAAAGAATCGGTCGCGTCGACGACGATGTCGTAGGATTCGATGAGCGCGAGGACGTTGTCGGCATCGACGCGCAGTGCATGCGGGACAATGGTGATTTCGTGATTCAAAGCCGTCAAGTGTTGCATTGCAGATATGACTTTGGGGATGCCAATGTCGGCAGTCGAATGGAGAATCTGCCGCTGCAGATTACTGATATCGACGACGTCATCATCGGCAATGCCCAGTGTCCCTACTCCTGCAGCTGCGAGGTACATGCTCGCGGGGGATCCCAAGCCGCCAGTACCGACAATCAATACGCGCGCCGCCTTGAGCAGGAGTTGGCCGGCCACACCGACATTTGGCAGCGAGATATGACGCGCATAGCGCAGGTATTCTGTGCTGGTTAGTTCCATACAACGTCATCCTCTATGAATTCCGAGCCATCCCAGTGCCAACCGCGCACGTCGACGAGACCATCGGAACCGACCTGGACAATCAACCAAAAGAGTGCCCTGCCGACGTCGCTGGCATTGCGGGCATCGTGTTCGGACGGGACCGCCGGGCAGTCTGGATGGGTATGAACGATACCGACGATGGCGCTCCCACTGGCTTGTGCGAGCGTGTCTGCTTTGAACCAGCCGAGTGGGTCGAGGACAAACGCACGATTGGGCTCCGTCGCGAGATTGCTGACGGGAACGAGCTCGGTGACGCTGGCTTGTGTCGGCAGTGGATGTCCCAGCAGGATACCAACAGCCTCGCGCGGGTATGCGCTGAGCGCCCATGCGGTCAACTGCGCACGTAACGCAGCAGCGAGCAAAATCATCACTCAGCCTCGTACGAGTCGAGGTAGATATGGGTGTCATCCATGCTGACCGTATAGCGGGACACATCGGCCATTGCAGGCAGTGTGAAGTGTGCGCCGGTTTTCAGGTCGAAGCGGGCACCATGGAGCGGGCAATCGACAGTACAATCATCGTCGTCGACATACCCGTCATGGAGTTCGGCATAGGCGTGCGTACAGATGTTCCCAATGGCGTATATGGTACCACGGACGTTGAACAGGCCGATTTGTTTGTCGCCGAGGAAGACCTTTTTGGTTGCACCGGCAGGCAATTCAGCACGCAGGCAGACAGCAGTAGGCATCAGTGACTCCTAGATATAGAAAACCGAGTCGCAGGCATACCTGCGACTCGGACCAGGGCAGGTGCGCATCGGTTAGCCGACGGAGCCTTCCATTTCGAGTTGGATGAGACGGTTGAGTTCGACGGCGTATTCCATCGGAAGTTCTCGCGTGAATGGCTCCATGAACCCCAAAACAATCATCGACATGGCCTCGGCCTGCGATATACCGCGGCTCATGAGGTAGAAGAGTTGCTCTTCGCCAATGCGACCGACGGTTGCTTCGTGGGCCAGCGTGACGTTTGCTTCTTCGACTTCGATGTACGGGATGGTATCGGACTTGGACAAGTTGTCCAGAATCAACGCGTCGCAATTGACATTGATTTTGGAGCCAGTCGCGCCTGGGTGCACTTTGACCAGACCACGATAGGTGGTCTTGCCGCCGCCTTTGGAAACAGATTTGTTGGTGATGACGCTGGTGGTGTCGGGCGCATTGTGAACCATCTTGGCGCCGGCATCCTGATGCTGGCCTTTGCCGGCATAGGCGACAGACAAGACTTCACCACGGGCACCGCGGCCCATCAAATAGACCGATGGGTACTTCATGGTCAATTTGGAACCGATGTTGCCATCGACCCATTCCATGCTGGCGTCTTCGAAGGCGACGGCCCGTTTGGTGACCAAGTTGAAGATATTGTTGGCCCAGTTTTGGATGGTGGTGTAGCGGAATTTGCCGCCCTTTTTGACCACGATTTCGACCACTGCGGAGTGGAGTGAATTGGTGGAATACTGGGGAGCGGTGCAGCCTTCGATGTAATGAGCCGAAGCGCCTTCGTCGATGATGATGAGGGTACGTTCGAACTGCCCCATGTTTTCGGCATTGATGCGGAAGTAGGCCTGCAAAGGAATATCGACGTGCACGCCTTTTGGTACGTAGACGAACGATCCACCCGACCAGACAGCGGTGTTGAGCGCAGCGTACTTGTTGTCGGCCGAAGGGATGATGGTACCGAAGTACTGCTTGAACATCTCGGGTTGTTCGCGGAGCGCCGAGTCTGTGTCGAGGAAAATCACGCCACGCTTTGACCATTCTTCACGCAGCGAGTGATAGACGACTTCGGACTCGTACTGTGCGCCGACGCCGGCCAGGAACTTGCGTTCAGCCTCGGGGATACCCAGTCGTTCGAAGGTGTTTTTGATTTCTTCGGGGACTGCATCCCAGTCCGAGGCGGGCTTATCGCCGGCACGCACAAAGTAGTGAATGTCGTCGTAGTTGAGAGAAGCGAGATCGGGATTGCCCCACGCACCGTCGAGGGGAGTGGGCTTTTTGTAGAAAATCGCCAGCGCCTGCAAGCGGCGCTTGAGCATCCACTCGGGCTCGCCCTTCATCATGGACAATTCACGCACGACGGCTTCGCTCAGCCCTTTGCCGGACTTGAAGACGTAGTTTTCTTCTTGGCGGAAGCCATATTTGGAGTAATCAAACTCGAGTTCGTTTGCTTCTAAAGTCATTGCAGTCTCTCACTTCTAGTAATTAGTCCAGTTCTTCTGCATCGAGTTGTTGGCCGAGATATCGGTACAAGCCCACTTTCATGGCCTTGAGCGACAGAAGTGCGCATTTGAGGCGCACGGGATTTTTGTCGAGGGGGAGTCCGATGAGCTCGAGGATGTCTGCTTTGTTATAGGCACGGGCAGCATCGAGTTCCATCCCGATGAGTTCATCGGTGAGCATCGAAGCCGCTGCTTGACTGACAGCGCAGCCCTTGCCCGAGAATGCCACTTCTGCGATTTTGCCATCGACGATACGCAAATCGAGACGAATTCGATCTCCACACAACGGGTTGTGTTCCTCTTGTGACACATCGTGGGGATCAAGCGTCCCGTAGTTGTGAGGGTAACGATGGTGTTCAAGAATCAGGTCACGATACATGTCACTCATGGTGACCCTCCCAACTAGGCAAAGAGCTTTGTGACTTTGCGTAAACCGACAACGAGACGATCAATATCATCGGTTGTATTGTACAGATAACACGAAGCGCGCGCAGTAGACGGTACATCGAGGGCAACGTGCAACGGTTGCGTGCAATGGTGACCTGCACGGACAGCGACGCCTTCGCTATCGAGGACCTGCGCAACGTCATGGGGGTGTGCGCAGTCAACGGTGAACGATGCCATCGCAGCGCGTTCAGGACCTATTGGCGGTCCGTAGACCGTCACACCGGGCACTTCAGCGAGTTGGTCGAGCAGATACTGCCCGAGGATTTCCTCGTAGGCGGCGATATTGGCCATGCCAATGCCCGTCAGGTAATCGATGGCGTGGCCGAGGGCAATAGCCTCACCTATCATGGGCGTCCCTGCCTCGAAACGCGCAGGAACGTCGGCGTATGTACTGGCTTCGATCGTGACCGTCTTGATCATTGACCCACCACCGAGGAACGGTGGCATCGCATCAAGCAGTGCTTTACGGCCCCACAAGACCCCCACACCGGTAGGAGCGAGCATCTTGTGGCCACTAAACGCGAGGAAGTCAATATCCATGGCTTGCACATCGGTGGGCATGTGCGGCACACTCTGCGCACCGTCGACGAGGATGAGTGCCCCGACGCTATGGGCTTTTTGGGCCAAGAATGAAATTGGATTGATGGTCCCAAGGACGTTGGATACATGGGTTACCGCAACCAATTTGACCCCTTGGAGCAGGGTGTCGATGGTATCGAGATCAAGCCGACCCGAGCCATTGATGGGGATGGCACGCAACACAGCACCGGTGCGTTGCGCGAGCAACTGCCAGGGCACAATGTTGGAGTGGTGCTCCATTTGGCTGATGAGGATGACATCCCCGGGACGCAGATTGGTCCCGCCCCAGCTGTGTGCAACCAGGTTGATGGACTCGGTGGTGTTCCGCGTGAAGATGACTTCACGCGCACTGTGTGCATTGATAAATAAGGCAACCCTGCTGCGGGCGCGCTCGAACTCATACGTGGCTTGCTCGCTGAGTTGATACACGCCGCGGTGGACATTGGCATTGGTGGTACGGTAGAAAGCTGCCTGCGCAGCGATAACCGCTTCGGGTTTTTGGGAAGAAGAGGCACTGTCGAGGAACGCCACTGGCTGTTCGATCGGCAACTGAAGGATAGGGAAATCGCGCCGCACTGCTGCGATATCAAATGGCGGTGTGTACATGACGTGCCTTTGATCAGTACCTAAATCCGCGCGGCGATCGCTGCGGTGACCTGCTCGCGCAGGGATTCAAGCGGGATGCGATCTAACACCGGCTCAAAGAAGCCCATCACGATCATATGCACTGCCTCGGATTTGGGAATCCCACGGGCCTGCATATAAAAGAGTTGCTCTTCGTCGACTTCGCCACTGGTCGACGCATGGCCGGCCTTTTGGACGTTGTTGGTGTCGATTTTGAGTCCGGGAACTGAGTCGCTCCGTGCTTGGGGTGACAAATGGAGTGCGTGTTCTTCGAGTCGTGTAATGGTATCGGTGCTACCGCCTTCGATTTTGATCATGCCGTCGAAGGTTGCATAGCCTGAGCCTTTGACTACGGTTTTGAAGTCCATGTGCGCCTCGGTCGAACGGCCCACATGGCGAAGCCATGGTGCAGTCAGCAAACGCTGACCATCACTGGCCACTGTGGCTGCCATCCAATCGACACGTGAGCCGTTGCCGACCAAATTCGTTTCGGCTTCGATGTGTTGGTGTGCTGCGCCGGTATTAATGGCTACCCACTCGATGGTGGCGTCATTCCCGACTTTGGCGACGACATGACCGACGTGGCGTACATTGGCGCCCCAGGTTTGCATGCCCGTGTATTTGAGGGTAGCGCCATCGCCCAGGATGAGTTCGCTGACGGCGTTGCTGTTCGGCCCGCCATCACCGGAAAACTGTTCGACCAGGGTCAAATGGGCACCACGTTCAAGCACGACCAGATTACGGGTCATCAACGTGTTGCCTTCCCCGAAGCCCTGAATGAGGTGCAAGGGAACGTCCGTTTCGACGTTTTTGGGGACATAGACGAACCATCCGTCGCGCCATGTAGCCGCGTTGATCGCGGCATATGTCGAGACGCTGGCGACGACTGCGCTGCCAAGGTGGGCTTGCACGATTGCCGGATGCTCACGGACTGCTTGCGCAAGCGGCATGACGACCACACCGGTTGGAGCGTTGGCACCGATAGTGAATGGACTTGCCTCGGCACTCAACTGCATTGCGGCATAGTCAAATGCCTGCAAATCGGTACGTCGCCAATACGGCACATCGAGGGTCTTGAAGGTAGCCAGGGCGGCTTGACGCCACGTCTGCAACCAGGTAGGTTCGTTGGCCACCAGCACGTCTGCAGCGCTGAGGGATGCAATTGCTGGAAGCTTAGTTGCCATTGCCGAACACTTCCTCCCTGATGAAATCGTAGCCACGCTCTTCGAGTTCAAGTGCCAATTCAGGACCACCTTCACGCACGATGCGGCCTTCCATCATGACTGATACGACGTGTGGCTTGATGTAGTTGAGCAAACGCTGGTAGTGGGTGATGACCAAGACACCCATCTCGCTGTTGTCCTGCACAAGGGTGTTGACGCCTTGTGAGACGACTTTGAGGGCGTCGATGTCGAGACCAGAGTCCGTCTCGTCCATGATTGCCATGGAAGGTTTGAGCATCGACATCTGCAAGATTTCGATGCGTTTCTTTTCACCACCCGAAAAGCCGTCATTCAAGTAGCGACGCGCAAATGCCTCGTCGACGCCTAATGCTGCCATCTTTTCGCGGATGTCTTTGCGGTATTGCGCCATGGGGATCTGTGTTTCGCGGGTGTCTTTGCCTTCAACTGCACGATGGCCATTGATGGCTGCGCGCAAGAAGTTGGCAACAGTAACTCCGGGAATCGAAACGGGGTACTGGAATGCCAAAAACAACCCGAGTTTGGCGCGCTTGTCGACGTCGAGTTCGAGGATATTCTGGCCTTTGTACCAGACTTCGCCGGCGGTGACGGTGTAGGAAGGGTGTCCCATGATGGTATTGGAAAGGGTCGACTTCCCGCTTCCGTTCGGTCCCATGATGGCATGGATGGTCCCGGGTTTGACGGTCAGATTGACGCCTTTGAGGATTTCTTTATCGCCAATATTCGCATGGAGATTTTTTATGACCAATTCAGATGACACGGAAGCTCCTTCTCATAAACGTGAAAACAACGGGTCTATTTGTCGCTGAGCGTAATCGTATCGCTCTGTGCTACCGAAAAGTTACAGCAACGGCCACCTTCACGGATGGCGCTGTCGCTTTGGACAGAATGACCGAGGACCTGCTCGAGCATGCGCTTTTCCATCGCGCAAACATCGGCGTGCCCTTGGGCTACTTCGTGGTACGGGCAGGCGTAGAATGTGAATTCTTGCTCCGAGGCTCGTACATCCACAGGAATTCCCCTGGCTTCCATCATCCGTTGGACGTCAACGATACGGCTCGCTAAGTTCCCCTGAATACCGCGTTGATAGCTTTCGGCCAGACGCTCTGACACACCATCAAGCAAACGGTGCAGGGTATCACCACCTTGCTGACGCTCGATTTCGTCCAACAACACAGACACCAGCGTGTCGTAGCTCCGTGGGAAGAGCTCCCGCGCCCGCTCGGTCAATGAGTAGACGATACGCGGACGGCCTCGTCCGTTGCGAACGAGTCGCGTCGCTATAAAGCCGCGTGCATCGAGGTTGGTTAGGTGCTCACGGACAGCAGTCGTGCTGATGCCGAGCTCGTCTTCGAGGTCACGTATAGTGGCCTCCGCGTGACGTTGCAAAAAAATCAAAATCTGGCCGACGGATGATTCTGCTGCAAATTGGTTCGGTATCATTCACAATGCCTTTCGTAGACAAAACCAATTATACCCGTGTAGTATGAGTTGTGTCAATTAATTCTATTTTATGTGTTTTAAATACCACAGCGCAATGAGCACAAAATTATGGCTGCTCCGTACTCTCTACCAGCTACGAACTACGAGCTACTAATTACCTCACGAACGACTGCGATGGGAACGTCGCGGGTAATCTCGGCGTGGCCAATGGCATGGGGCAACGCCCAACGAATCTGGCCCGCCAATACCTTTTTGTCGCGATGCATGACCTCGAGGAGCTGCTCCGGTGTAATTTGGTTTGGAAGGGTCGTTGGCAAGCCGTAGCGTTCTAACATCGCTTGTTGGCGGGTAACGACCACAGGGTCGCAGAGCTCCAACGCCACGGCGAGTCGGGCTTCGAGGTGCATGCCGATAGCAATTGCTTCACCGTGGAGTAAAACACCATAGCCGAGCACATGCTCTATGGCATGCCCTATTGTGTGACCGTAGTTGAGCAGCATGCGTTCCGCTTGTTCGTGTACATCGATATTGACGACGTCGACTTTGACTGCGACCGCGCGGCGGACGAGCTGCGGATCGAAGTATGCACTGCCGGGGTCGGCCTGCTCGAGGTCATCGAACAGTCGCGTGTCACGAATGACCCCGTGTTTGATGGCTTCAGCCCAACCAGCGGCCAACTCACGCGGTGGGAGTGTTTTGAGGAGCGACACATCGGCATAGACCAAGCGCGGCTGGTGGAATGCACCAATCATGTTCTTGCCCATGGCATGGTTAATACCGGTCTTGCCGCCCACCGCACTATCGACCATGGCGAGGAGTGTCGTGGGCATTTGGACGAGTGCGACCCCGCGCAAAATGGTCGCCGCGGCATACCCGGCTACATCGCCGATAACACCACCACCCAAGGCCACGACAGTATCACGGCGCTCGACGCGGTGCGCAAGCAGATGATCGTAGATGTGCGTCAGCGTGGTCATGTCCTTCGAACTTTCGCCGCCGGGGATAAGGAGCAGTGAGGTAACTTCGCCAAAAGAGTGCGCGAGCTCTTGGGCGGTTGCGCGCATCTGTGTATCGGCGATGATATGGACACGGCCACGCAGACCGATTGCATGCATAGCGGCGGGTAATTCACGCCATATTTCTGACGCAACGATCACGGGATACCCCGTCCCAACAGTCACACGCATCGTGTTATTCATGATGGATCACTTATGGATTGATCGAGGTGTGCTGGCAAAAGCATCGCGATGCGGGTGGCCACTGCACTGGCATGGATCCCATCGGTCAGCATATGCAAGTCTGCGATGGAACGGTAGAGTGACGCACGCTTTTGTCGCATTTGTTCGAGGCGTTCGTAGGGATTTTCGCCTTGCAAAAGTGGGCGCGGTTGCCGATGCCCGGTGATGCGTGTCAGAATGGCTGCGGTGGTGGCATCGAGCCACACCACAAACGCGTGTTGACGAATGAGCACAGCATTGTCTGGCACGGTAACAATCCCACCACCCGTCGCAATCACTGCCGGTGCTTTGGCCATTACAGCAGCCAAAACGGCGCTTTCGCGCAGACGAAAAGAAGCCTCGCCTTCGCTGGCAAAGATATCGGCAGCAGTTCGACCTGCCTCAGCCTCGATGATTGCATCGGTGTCGTAGAGTGGGAGGTTGAGACGTGTGGCGACATAGCGACCAACCGTCGATTTCCCCGAGCCACTCAGCCCGACCAGGACAACGCAGGTAGGGTGGCGTTCAACAGACGTCATGTCACTCCAACGGGTGAGAATAAGTTGCTTCATTCTACACTGCCACGCCGGGATCCTCAACACTGCATGATATAATTCCACCATTCTAATCTATGCAATATATGGAGGATTTCATGACTCACCGCGTGTTGCGCGCAGGCATCGTGGGCTGCGGCACAATCAGTGGCATTTATCTCAAGAACGCGTCTCGTTTTGCAGACTTCGACATCGTCGCCTGCGCTGACATCGACTTCGAGCGTGCACAGGCACGTGCCGCCGAATTCAACATCCGGGCCGAGCGTGTGGACGATTTGTTGTCCGCCACAGACATCGACATCATTATCAATTTGACCATACCGATTGCCCATGCGGAGGTTGCCTTCAAAGCTATCGCTGCCGGTAAGCATGTCTACAACGAAAAACCGCTGACGATCAGCCTCGAAGACGGCCGTGCACTGGTTGCCGCAGCTGCTACAAAAGGAATCCGCGTCGGCGGCGCGCCAGATACGTTCCTCGGCGGTGGCATCCAGACTGCCCGTAAACTCATCGACGACGGTTGGATCGGAACGCCTGTCGCTGCCAGCGGCTATATGCTCTGCCCTGGCCACGAATCGTGGCACCCCGCTCCCGAGTTTTACTACCAGGTCGGCGGTGGACCGATGTTCGACATGGGCCCGTATTATTTAACAGCGCTGATTACGTTGCTCGGTCCAGTCATGCAAGTGACGGGTTCGACGCGCATGACACACCCTACCCGCACGATTACCAGCAAACCTCAGTACGGCAAAACCATCGAGGTCGAAGTCCCGACTCATGTCGTCGGGGTGCTCGACTTTGCGAGTGGTCCGATCGCAACATTAGTGACCAGCTTCGACGTGCACTTCCACCACATGCCCAATCTCGAAATCTATGGCACACAAGGGAGCTTGTTGGTGCCTGACCCAAATACCTTCGGTGGACCGGTCAAAATCCGCCGCATCGGCGAATCCGAGTGGCGCGACGTGCCGTTGACGCACGGGTATGCCGATAACAGTCGTGGAGTCGGGGTCGCAGACATGGCACATGCAATCCGCACCAATCAACCCCATCGCGCATCGGGTGAATTGACGTTGCATGTGCTCGAGTTGATGCACGCCATTCACACCGCTGCAACAGAACGCAGGCATGTCCAGACCATCAATGCGTGTGAGCGCCCAGCCGCGCTCGCACTCAACCTTTTGCCCGGCACCATCGGCTAATTCAGTCAGCAGGCACGGTTCTATTCCTTCTGTGAAAAGGAGGTTTCTATGGTACCGATTCACCTCTTGGTTGTGCATTCGCATCCGTTATTGGTCGCAGGGATACAAGCACTGGTCGCACGCCTCGACCACTGGCAAGTCGTCGGGCACGCTGCAAATGCATTTGGAGCATTGCGTTTTCTTCAGAACCAAGTGGTCGACGTCGTTCTGACCGAACAGCGCCTGCCAGGACTGAGTGGGGTTGCACTCTGTGGAGCAATACGGCGCACGGCAGCGTCAATTTCTTTAGGAATCATCGGTGAGCTGACCCCGTTCGAACAGTCAATTGCACTGTCGCACGGGGTCGGTCTTTTTCTCACTCCACAAGTGACGCATCGTGATCTGAACACGCTCGCGAAGCGACTCGCTCATCATCGCCGAGAGCACGCGCAGTTCTATCATCGACGCGATGTGTACGCGCATCACGCCACACTCGCCAAGCAGATTCCGGTGCGGCAGCATATGCTACGCGCTACCATGCTCAGCAACCGCGAACTCGACGTGGTCCACATGCTCAGCCGCGGTTCGACGTCGACCCAGATTGCGGAGCAACTCCGCATCAGCACCCACACCGTCAAACAGCATATTACCAATGCGATGCACAAATGTGCCGTGCATACCCGCCGGGAACTCATCGCCTATGCGGAACAGCAGGAATGGCTGGTGCGATAGAAAACGCAGCACCGAGGGGTGCTGCGTTTTCGCCAAAAACTCTACGGGAGTTTGGTAATGCCGAGGCAGATGAGGTAGTCATTGATGAATTTTTCGGTCGGATCATAGACCCCCATCAGCCGTTGAAAATCGTGCATGCGTGGATAGGTAGCGCGGACACGTTCGGGGTCCATGGTGAACAATTTGCCCCAATGCGGTCGTACACCATAGGGTGCAAGTATTTCTTCGATGCTCGGCAAAATCCGTTGCACCTGCGCCCAGGCATTCTTCCAGGTGAAGTGAATAGCAACGGAATCACGCTGATATTGCCCGCTCAACCACAAATCGTCACGCGCGATGGTGCGAATTTCGCTTACATGAAGCAGTGGTTCGATCTCGTGACGGATGCGATAGAGTTCGCGCAACGCCGAAACTGCATCCTGATGCCCGATGAAATACTCAGATTGGAGTTCGTCCCCGCTACTGGGGGTGAATTCCAGCTTAAAGTGCGGCAGTCGCGCATGCCAAGGTCCAAATACACCGAGCTGTTCGGTGCAGGGGGTTGCATCGAGTTCCGCTATGGGGTGATACGCGCGGGTTGCACGCTGTGCACCAAACCAGTGCTCCGGGAGGGGTTCGACCTCTCCAGAAATGCTCTTGCGCCAGACTTGATCGACGACATCCCCACCCCACCGCGTAAACAAGCTAACACTGTAGGCCGAGCTCATCACTTCCGTGAAGTTTTCCATCGCAGTTGCAAACGGAAGATCGATATAGAGATCTTGACGCACACTGAACGACGGCACGAGTGCGAACGTCAGGTGAGTCACCACGGCCAATCCGCCGAGATGCACGACCATGCCTGCGAACGCAGCACCGTGTGTGGCTGCAGACCATTCTTGGATATCACCGCTGGCCAGCACAACCGTCATCCCGACCACCGGGGTGGCGAGATTCCCTACCTGCATACCAGAGCCATGTGTGCCGGTTGCTACTGCACCGGCGACTGATATATGCGGCAAAGACGCCATATTGGGGACTGCATACCCCGCTGCATCGATAGCCAAAGCAAATGTGCCATACCGCATATGGGCCGAGACGCGGGCGGTATGCGCGACCGAGTCGATATCGAGGGTCGTCGGGATATGATCGAGGACGAGATGCGTTGCGTTGGTGTCGGCGATGCGATTGAACGAATGACTCGATCCGAGTACCTTGAGCCCACTCGAAGCAGTAATGATTCGTTGCAATGCACTGAGGGTGTGCGGACGTTGGACATCGGCTGCTTGGAAGACTTGATTGCGTGACCAGTTTGTACGCATCGTGTGCTCACTTTCGCTGATGGGTGACGGCAGTGCCATCTTACCGCATTTCTGTGGCTTTATAATGCACAGGAACAGCGTACTGACAGGGGGCTCCTATGCGCATGGGCGTGGACACCGGCGGAACATTTACGGACTTTGTGATGCTCCATAACGGGCAGCTGCATATCGCAAAACGCCTCAGTACCCCTGCCAATCCTGCAGCTGCACTGCTCGCCGAGGTCGCAGAACACAGTGCTCCTGACATCCTCGTCCACGGCACGACGGTGGCCACGAACGCGCTGCTCGAACGGCGCGGGGCGATCACTGCACTGATTACAACCCAAGGATTTGCTGATGTGCTGGCTATTGGCCGTGGCGACCGGCCATCGCTCTATGACCTCCACCAGACACGTGCCGAACCGCTCGTCCCCGACGTATTGCGGCTTGTCGTCCCGGAGCGGACGACGCACGACCGCCAGGTTATCAAACCACTCGATGATGCCGACGTCGTCGCGCTGTTCCCCATACTCGAGGCGCACGCGGTCGAAGCAATTGCAATCTGTTTACTACACAGCTCAGTCAACCACGCACACGAGGCACGTATCGCCGAATTGTTGCAGCGCCATAATCCTGCGTGGCATATCAGTGTGTCGCATCTTATCATCACCGAGGCTCGTGAGTACGAACGGACCGTGACGACGGTGGTCAATGCCTATATCGCTCCCGTGATGGAACGCTATCTTTCGTATTTGGCAACGCAACTTCCCCCCGCAACGAAACTCCGAATCATGGCGTCTGACGGCGGCAGCATGGGAGTATTGGGAGCAACACAGCTCCCTGCGCGCACAACGCTGTCTGGTCCCGCAGGAGGAATTGTGGGAGCCTACCGTGTGGCAGCGGCGGTAGGATATCCACGCTGTATCACCTTTGACATGGGGGGAACGTCCACCGATGTGGCTTTGTGCGATGGCTATTTGCCACGTAGTAGCGGTTCAGCAGTGGGAGGACTCCCCGTTCGGATGCCCAGTCTTGACATTCATACCGTCGGTGCCGGCGGAGGATCGTTGGCACTTATCGATCCTGCTGGAGCACTCCGTGTCGGTCCGCAGAGTGCTGGCGCGATCCCCGGACCTGCCTGTTATGGTGTCGGCACCCAAGCGACCGTCACCGATGCCAATGTGGTTCTGGGTCGCCTGCGGAGTGATGCATTCCTTGGGGGCGCGATGCCACTCGATGTGCACCGTGCCGAAGCAGCTGTCTCGGTGATTGCTACTGCGGCTGCATCTGGATTGATTGAAGCAGCATTGGGCATCATGCAGGTTATCAACGCAGCGATGGCGCGTGCCGTCCGCACGATATCGGTGGAACGTGGACACAATCCCAAAGAATTCGCATTGGTGGCGTTTGGCGGAGCAGGACCGTTGCATGCAGCACATTTAGCCGATGAACTCGGGATTGAACGGGTGATTATTCCGCGCTTCCCCGGTGTGTTGTCTGCATTGGGCATGGCCAGCGCTGCGGTGACTCGGTCGACCAGTCGGCCCATCCTCGGCCTGCACGCGACGTTGACCGAATCGGCGCTCAATCAGCTGCTCACAGAAACCAGCGCGGAGCTTGCATCGGCTTTGCGCAGCGATGGCGAAGACCCGCGCCTATTCACACACGATGTCATTTTGGCAATGCGTTACAAAGGTCAGGTGTTCGAGCTCGATGTCCCCCTCTGCACGGTACCACGCTGTACCAACGCTGCGCTCCAGACAATCGCCGAACAATTCCATACCCTGCACCAGCGCCGGTACGGGCATGCCATGCGGGAACGTGCCATCGAAGTCACCATGCTGACGCATCGCATGGAAAATGAGCCCGTCGGCCTTCCGTCGGTAGCTGCGGATGCACGACTCACGATGCTCCAACCACAGCAGTGGGTCGACGCATATCCGGATGATGCAAATCACGCCAATCCCACAGCAATCTATGCACGCGATCACCTCACGGTCGCTGATGTGATTGATGGACCGGCGATCCTGACCCAACTCGATGCCACGACCATCATCCCGACGGGATGGCGCGCAGTGGTTGCGCCGACACTGGACATCATCATGACCCGTCACGATGAATCGTGACGGGTCATTTGGGGTGATTCATTATTGCCTGACCAGCATATCGAAGCGCTGGAGTGCGGCTTCGTAGACCGCCAAGTCAGCCTGGTTGTGACGGATGAGTTCGTCATACGTCTGGGCAGCCAATTGGCTCTGAATCACCGTCAGACGTTCTTCAATGGTGCGTGCACGCCCCGCAGTACTGTTGACGCGTTCATAGTGATAATTCATCCCGGGACGGAATGCCTCGAGATAGCGCTGCATCAACAGTATCGATTCATCGAAGCGCTCGACAATGCCAAAAAATTGCATCGATGCAATCTGCTGTAACGAAATGTCTCGCATCTGTTGGTCATTCATGGTCCGGGCGCGTTCTGGATTGCGCCGACCCGACACACAGCGTGCCTGAAAATCCCGAATCACTGCGCCACCCTCCGGGGAGAGACGCCATTGCACATACGCATCAAAATCGAGTTGCTTGGCCATCCGTGACCCATGGCTTGTACTGCCGGTCTGGCGCTTTTCGTATTCGTAGACCGAATGGGCGCGGTCGATGGGGTGCCGCAGAAACATAATCGGGAAGACCTGCAGATGCTCTGGTACCGTAGTGTAGAGTGTGGCTTGATGACTCGTGACACAGTCTATAGCAGGGTTTGCATCGAGGTATGCGGTCATTTCGCGATCACCGAGAACGGACCATGGGTGCTCTCCTTCGATTTGCCCAAAGTGCCCCGCACATTCGCGTTCCAAGATATGATCGACCGTCGAACCGGCATTTTTGAAGAGATGGTAATGGATGATTACTTTGCGTCTCATGACTGAACGACTCCGTTGACTTCACAAATGGTTCTATATGTGCAAATTATACCTGATTCATCCCGCGTTGTCCGTTCGAAACGATTGCCGCTTGCTTCACAGCGGCTTTTCTGTCGCGACGAATTCGTCCATGGAAATTCTCTTGCATAGCACTCTTATGCTATGCTAAGATTATCACCTGAATACAGTAGGGAGAAGGGTATGTCGTTCATCGGGATTATCGCCGGGATGCACCGGAGCGGGACATCCGCACTCGCGCGGGTGATGAATCTCTTGGGCTACGAGATACCAGGCGAAATAGATTCCAACACATACCACAATGCCTCAGGGCACTGGGAATCGGTCGCTTTTGTTGCGCTCAACATGCAAATCTTGACTGAACTTGGGTCCGATTGGTGTGAACTCCGCTTGCCTGAAGGAATGGCAGTCGACTCCATCAGTGATCAGACTCGCACAGCGATTGCTGAATACGCAGATACGTCTTTTGTAGCGCAGGAAAAAATTGTTCTCAAAGATCCACGGGTCTGTTACACGCTCCCCCACTGGCTCGAAGCTGTCAAGCGACGCGGTGATACGGCGCTTGTGCTGTTGCCTTACCGACATCCAGTCGAAGTTGCCCAGTCGTTAGCTGCACGTGATGGGATGGATCTCAACGTTGGCCTTGCACTATGGCTCTGTAGCATGCTGTCGGCAGAGTTTTATTCGCGGGGCACGCCACGCTGCGTAGTCGGGTTTGATGCATTCATTGCTGATTGGCGGGCTGCGTATGCTCCTGTCGCTGCGTTGACCGGCGCGACGATTCCGAACCGTACCGACCCAATCGGGATGCAAATCGACCGGTACGTCAATCGTGAACAACGACATCACACTATCCTCGAGTTGACTCCTGCACTGCGTGCGCTGTCGATGCTCGATTTGGCTCTCGAAGCATACGAATTATTTGATGCCGAACTCGATATCCCTGCCGTGCGTCATCATTATGATGCGTTGCGTCAGCGCGTCGCTGCCCAGTTGTCTGCCGATGGACTCGTGGCAGCAGCGCGCGATTTTGGGCGTACCTACAGACACTTGCGGGCCATTGATGAGCACGAGCAAGTCATTGCCACGTTGCGTCGTGAGATGCACAAAAACAACATGGTGGCCCAGCAGATTGCCGATGAACGCGAGTCGCTCAAGGTCTATCAGACCGACCTGATTAATCGATTCCAGATTATCCAGCAACGTCAAGAAGAGGAAATAAAATCGCAAGAAGAGGAAATAAAATCGCTGGATCGCGTTCGCATAACCCAAAAAATCAGGATAGACGACCTTACCCAAGAGGTTGCATCTGCCCTCGCAGAATGTCATTGGCGGCGAGCGACGCATGAAGCGTACGAAGCCGAAGTAGTGTGGTTACGAACCGTGGTGGCTTCGCAAGAACATCTGCTTTCGCCGATTCGTCCTTTGCTACGCCTGTGGGAACAAATAATGCGTCGTATAATGCGACGTAGTTCCGACACACATCGCAACGATTAATCACTCGCGTGGACCCGAAAGATATTGCATGAATCAGCAGTCACATCCAAACACGGACCCGCAGTCGCAGCAACACGGGATAATCCCTATCGTTGCCACGTTCGACCCACGGAGTGCCGCATATTCGTTGCATAGCGTACGTTCGACCCTCCCCGTAGCCGACCTCGGCGCGTTCCCACTGCGACGCACCTCGGTCTCACGCACGCTCAGAGTGTTCAGCACCCTATACAGCAGACTAGGGATTGCCGGACCATTCGTGATACGGATGTTGACGTTGATCTTGCATCGCTTTTTGAAGCAATCGATTATCCCTGCAGAATTAGTTGCATTGGCACGTAATCCGGTGCTGTTCGACCGTACATTTTATCTGCAACAGCTTCGTGATGCGCAGCAACCGATACCTGGCGATGCGCTCTATCATTACCTGACCATCGGCGATGCGCACAACTTTCGTCCTAATCCGTTGTTCGACCCATCTGTATACCGACGCTATAACATGTTGCCAGACGAAGCAATGCAGAATACCCTCGTCCACTACATAAACGGAGTATGGCATGGGTCTGGTGTAACGAGCTACATCTTTCATTCACGCTGGTATATCGCTAACAATTCCGATGTCCGAAATACGAACCTCAATCCGCTCGGACATTACCTCACATTCGGATTCCGTGAAGATCGTAATCCGAGTATGGTGTTTCAATTAGGCAATTACAGGTCACGCACACCAGAACTCCCTACAAGTGAAGATCCAGCACAACACTATATGTTGGGGGGATTCCGATTCTATCCCCACACGGACGAGATGCTCAATATCCTCTCAGCTATGCCATTCCCGTATGATGTGTCACGCGAATTTCAGCATTTTGCAATCCATGCTGGTTTGCCGCAGACGACGGAACAGCGGCGGGACCAGCAGGTTTCTCTATCACGAATGATTGCAGGCTGCACGGCAATCCAAAACAACAGTCCCATCGTCACAGTGATTATTCCCGCGTACAATAAGTTGACCTATACGATTAATGCAATCGAATCGATACTGCAGAGTGAAACACGCACCCCGTTTGAAATAGTAATCGTAGATGATCAATCAACTGACGAAACGGCACAGTTTTTTGCACACCTCTCACCAATACGCATCCACACACAAAAGACCAATCAGGGCTTCATCGCGGCCTGCAACCAGGGAGCAACCCTCGCACAGGGCGAATACATTTTGTTCCTCAATAATGATGTCTATGTGCTCCCGCAGTGGCTCGATGCAATGGTCGATACCTTTGGTCGCATGCCCAATGTCGGCT
>CAMCVW010000045.1 GCA_945881915.1 Thermoflexus hugenholtzii JAD2
CCAGAATTCGATTCTACCTGGGACTACAGCACACAGTTGGTCCACGCCGGTGAACGCTTGATGCAACCACCCGGACGGCCGACCACTACCCCATTATACTCATCATCCACGTACTATCACGAATCACTCGACGCATTCAACGCTGCACTAGCGGGCGACGGGTATGCCTACGGCCGCAATGGGAATCCGACCAATGTCGCCTACGAACGAGCCTGTGCGATTGCCGAGGGTGGCAGCGGTGCGATAAGCACCGGGTCTGGAATGGCCGCAATATATACCGCACTATTGGCAGCTGGGATGACGCTGGGCAGACCTCTGCGCACGATTATCGTACCTCGAGATGTATACGGCGCTACCACGGTGATGCTGCGCGACTTTTTTGCCCCGGTAGGGGTCACCATACATACATGCGACATGACAGATTTAGTCGCGTTAGATGAGCTTATCGGCGCGCATACGATCGATGTGATTTACATCGAGCAGCTTTCGAACCCGTTGTTTCGCGTCGTGGATATGGCTGCGATTTGTGCACGGGCACAGGCATGTGGTGCCCGAACAGTCGTCGACAACACAATTGCCACGCCGCTGGTCCAAAAACCGCTGTTGCTCGGGGCTGATTTTGTGTGTCATAGTGCCACGAAGTACTTTGCAGGGCATGGCGATGTCTCGGGCGGCGTCGTGGTGGTGCGTGAACCGGCAACCTATGCAGCATTGGCGCACAACAATGCAACGCTCGGCATGGTGTTGGGACCGTTCGAAGCACAGCAAATCCTGCGTGGCATCAAGACGATGCCATTACGCGTCGAGCGGCAGAATGCAACGGCCATGGAAGTGACCCATTGGCTTGCGACACAGCCTACAGTCGCACGTGTGCATTATCCAGGGCTGAGGACCCATCCTGACCATGCGACAGCAGCGCGGACACTCGGCGGGAAGTACGGGGCGATGTTTGCGTTTGAACTCGCTGATTCGGTCCCACTGGAACGGTTCATCGCGCGGCTGCGTATGATTCTCATGGTCAGTACCCTTGGAGATATCTATACGATGATTAGCATTCCCGCACTTGCGTCACACCGTGGGCTAAGCCCCGCAGAACGAGCAGCACGCGGAATCACGGATCAGCTCATCAGAGTTTCGATTGGGATTGAAGCCCCTGCAGACATCATTGCGGATTTTGCCCATGCGCTCGCGTGAGTATCGCTGATGCGCGTCGCCGCGTTTGCATCTGGGAGCAGTGGGAACGTGACGCTCATCAGTACACCTGAAGGTGCACTGCTGTATGATGCGGGGTTGCCGCAACGTGCCATCCTCGCACAATGCGTTGCGCTTGGTGTGACGATGGATCAGTTGCACGGTATCGTGGTGTCGCACGAACACACCGACCACATCACCAGTGCCGTAGCGCTTGCGAAGCGCTACAACATCCCCTTGGTGGCTACAGCGGGTACATTACAGGCTCTCCACGTTCCCGATACCGTCGCGACGATGGTGTGTTGCGCTGGGCGTGCACTTCAACTCGGTCCGTTTACTCTGCTCCCAGTACGCGTCAGTCACGACGCCCGAGAGCCTGTCGGCATGTCTATCCGTGCTGCTGGCTCGAGTGTCACCATTGCAACAGATTTGGGCGATTGGGACGACGCTTTACTCGAGGCATGCAGTGACGCAGATCTGGTAGTCATTGAATCGAACCACGAACGTGAGCATCTCATGCAGTGCGGCTATAGTGCGTCTCTCAAGCAACGCATCGCAAGTCGGACCGGGCACCTGGATAATGTGCAAGCAGGCAATTTTTTGGCGGCATTAGCAGCGGACGGCAAAACACGCACCGCATGGTTGGCTCATTTGTCCCAAGAAGCGAATACCGCAGCGGTTGCACTGCGCAGCGTCACCGCAGTGCTGCGGTATCATCAGCGTGAAGCACTCTATCGCTCGATTATCGCTCTGCCACGCCAGAAAACAATTGTTTGGGGTGAGGCCCAACGCAGCGTACAGCTCAATCTATGGGCTGAATAATCCCACCTTGAACAAATTAGCACATATGTTCTTTTTTTGATATACTACGTGCAGATGCTCATCAATGAGCGACTGCGAGGGAACCGTGATTCGATTCGGCACCAGTAGTATGGACCACACATCCCGCCAGACCACGGCGATGTCGTTACATGCATTGTGCATGCACGCAGTCCTACACGGCTTGCGTGTCTGCCGCATCCCCGAAGCCTATATTGCTCCACTCCCTGAAAGCACTGCAGCGCCGCTGCGGGCGCTCATCTCGCACTATGGCATACGCTTGGTGGTGCATGCGCCGATTTGCGCGCCGTACCGCCTCGAAGCATGGTTCGCTACCGTGATTGAATTTTTTGCGATCCTCGATGCGGCCGATGCGGTGATTGTGTGCCACCTACCCGTGCTTTCGTGCGCGGATCGAGCGATGTTCGCTCGGTTGCCGGATTGGGTAGCCCGGCATCTGGCTATAGAACTGACGCACCAACGAGCTGCCTCGTTGCTGTCAGATATCGATACCTATGCAATCCCGGTCGTATTCGATTCATTGCACTATGATATGCAGCTGCCTTGGCCATACGAGCCCATCAACGCACTGTTTGCGTGTATGGATAGTTGGGGGACACGCATACCTCTCGTGCATCTCAGCAGTCAAGCCACAGCTGTCCGTGGTGCACGGCACGTCCCTGCGCGCGGAACGCATAGTGACGTGCTCGACCCAGCGCACGCGGTCCTATTCATCCGATCAATTCTCGAAGCGGATCGGCATGCAGACATCGAACTCGAAGCAGATGCAGGGGTACTTGCATATGGACACATACACGAAGTGCTCAAGCGGGTGGTCCCCCCTGAGCATCGAGGAGCGTTATACCGACACGTAGGAGGCACCGATGCGCCATATCCCATCAGATGATACCGTTGTCCTTGCATTATTGCGGCGCCCAAGCGACGAGCAGCGACTGCTCTGTGCAGGCACATATCACATTCCTGCATCCAAGTCTGCGGCGCTCGTGGGCGCGCGCGCAATTGTCTGGTACGTGCCCGCATGGCATCCCGAGACTCCTTGGTCGGTGCGGTACCGTGCTGAAATCACTTCCAGCTGGGTAACGACGAGGGGACTCTATCTCCCAGAGGAATCAACACACCCACGTGCTGACGCACCTTATTGGATTATTCAGGTGGCAGGGGTCGAAGTCCTCGACCCTGTCCTCCCGAGTGTGCACTGGCGCCGCGTAGCAGTGCATCGTGTGCAGAGTCACGCATTACTCCGCGCGACTGAACTAGGGCAGGTCGCTGGGTTGGCGCGACGAATCCCGACCGAACACAGCGTATGGGAATGGTGAAGCAATCACGGACATGCATCTGCGAAGGCAGTCACGTCTGCAATGAGTCGTCCTGGCGATTCAGTGAGCGCATGAAACAACAATTCGGAGTGCCCACGACCAGGGTAACTATTGAATGTGACGGGCACCGATGAAGATTTGAGCGCATCCACAAATCGTTTGGACATACCGATATCGACGGTATCGTCCGCATCACCGTGGATGATTAGCGTCTGCGGGAACCCCGTGAGGTTCTGTTGACCCGGCGATCTGCTCCCGAAATTCGTTGGGCCGCCCATCACCGCCGTCATTACCGGAGCAGTACGGCCGTGTGATACTTCGAATGCAACTTGTTCGTCGATGTCGTAGACCCCACTGATTCCGAAATAGCCACACACGGAGGGGCTGCCTGCTAAGGCAGGCGCAGTAGCCGGATCAAGGAACGCCATTGCACTCAACTGCGCACCTGCGGATTGCCCACCGACAATAATGCGCGCGGGATCTCCCTGGTAGTCTGCGATGTGACTTCGTGTCCATGCTATCGCAGCAGCGACATCACTGACCATAGAAAGGTAGGTTGCGTCTGGATAGAGTTGGTACGCTGGCACGACAACGACCATTCCCAGAGGAACCAGTTTTTGTGCCACGAGCGCATAGAGTTCTTTGTTGCCACTATTCCAGCCACCACCGTGGATGTAAATCACCACGGGGTGTTGTTCGTTGTCGTCAGGGCGATAGACATCGAGAAGTTGATGCGGTTTTGTACCATAGGCAATGTTTTTGGTGAGGAACGAGTAATCGGCGTAGTACGCATTGCCCTGACGAACGACGTTCATCAGGCGCACGTTGAAGACGATTTCTTCTCGGAAGATGCCCGCAGCAGTGATAAGGACAATCAGGAACCCGAGGAGCACCCGTGATCGCAGAGTACGAAGCATATCAGACCTTTCAAAAAGTAAGCATCAACATCTTGGATGACACCGCATTCAGCGTTGTGTTGATTCCCATCGGGTGACCGGACATCGTGCAGCACCGTCACTCGAGCCGTGTATGACGAGTCCGGTCCCATACATCGTTGCAATTTCTTGCACAACCGCAACTGCTTCTGACTGGGCAAGCACTGCAACCGTGCCACCGCTTCCTCCCCCAGTGATTTTTGCACCGTAGAGTCCGGCCGGAGCACCATGAAGCCGCACTGCTGTAACAATCGCATCTGTCGCTGATGAACCGAGCTCGCACGCAGAGTAACTCTGATGGGACTGGTACATCAATTCACCGAGCAATTGCGCCGTTGTCATATCATGATACCCCTGGAGTAGTTGCGCATAGAGCTGCACACGATGGTTTTCGTAGATAGGGTGAACTGTCGATTCTCGCACCGGGTAGAGCCGCGTGGGATCAACTACAGTGACGGGGTCTCCGTGCGACCCGTACTGCGAGATGAATTGCGCACCGGTTATCTGCTCAGGCAAAACGCCATGGTAGTGGGCCTGCAATTCAGAGGGAGTTACATTGGCAAGGTAGCCATTCCAATGTGACGTTGGGAGATGGTTTTGTTGTGCATGAACTTCGAGGATACGCCGCCCCATGAATGCGCCGACCCGTACCGATCTATAGTCTGCACCACTGACTGCGTGACGAACCCCAGAATCTATTCCACAGACCACGAGATGTGCGGGAAGTTTGATTTCGGGGAGTAACTGCGCAGGTTGACAGCGCAACGCGAGGAATGTATTCGCTGTGCCGCAGGCAGCGGTCATCTGATCCATGATGCCACAAGGAGCGCCAACGATGAGATTTTCGACCATTTGGCACCAGATCGCCAGCGTGGTTCCATCGACATCACGACCTGTGGCAGCGATGAGGGCACGCATGGTCGCGACTTCAATGGCTGCAGAAGAGCTCACTCCCTTACCGAGTGGGACATCAGAGTCGACGACAATGGTGACTCCGCCACTCAGATTCACGCCCGTCTGCTGGACCAGAATAGACAGCGTGCCGACGATGTATGCAGCCCAGGCGGTTGTCGCGTCTGCCGTCACAATAGACCGGACGCGGTTGATATCGAGGTCGCGTTCGCACACATCACGGGTTGCATAGGCTACGCGCTGATTACCGAGCAGTGCAGCATCGGCACGGCTTTCGATGAGGACGCGACCATCCGTACGCATTTGGACGTAGGCGACTGCAGCCATCGCTAGTGGCATCTGCAGAACAAGAGAGCCTGAATAGTCAGCGATACCGCCCATCACATCGAGTCGTCCCGGTGCACGACCGACCCATACCGGTGTCGCGGGGTCAAACCCTGTTGCGAGGGTGGCGAGAACACTCTGGACATCAATATCGGGTGAAACTACCGTGACGTTACGCCAGCTCATGGGGCACCTCCAATAGCATGTCATGAAAACGTAAAGCGCTTTGTAATGCAGGAAGAACAGTTGACGCGAGTCGCTGGTTGGCAAATGCTACCCACGATACCGGGGAATCGACATCGAGTGGAGCATCGAGTGGCATCCCATTTGCTTTCGTGACACTGATTCCCGCCTCGCGCGCGATGAGTTCAGTGCACACATCATAGGGATGACAACACAACATGACGGTGTTTTTGACGCGGTCAGCAGCAGGGAGGAGCAATGGCCGCACATCTGCGATCCAGCGATCGTGTCCTGACAAAAGTTCTGCAAACTGTCCGCCAGTCGAGATGTACTGATCTTCGAAACAGAGTGCTTTGCCCTGCGGCGGTGCACCGAGCAACGCGGTGACTACCATGTCGTCAACCGCAGCCAGGCGGGCACGTTCGCCAGGAAAAAATCGGGCGACATTGCCGAAGCCCTGTTCGATGGTGGTTGCTTGCGACGGGCGAACGGGGAGAGGAACTTCGACCTCGGTCACGCGATTACGCCGGATTGCTTCAGCACCATTGCCGGCAATTGCCCAGTATTGGTCACACAGGTGTTGTTTGACGAGCGGAATTTCAGTCATCACCGCGAGGAAGATATCTGACAGATTACCGCCTGCTGCACGATACGGAGCAACCCCGGTGAGAATCCACGCTGGACGTTTTTGGTACATGAGCCCGCGCGTACCATCGATGGGATCTACGATGATGACATACTGCAGCTGTTCCGCCGAAACCCCCGCGGGGAAGTCACGAACACCCGTCTCGCCAAGTCCTTCTGCGACGAGCCGAAAATTGAGCTGCGCTCCCAACACGGCGAATTGCTCGACCAAAATCGCCTCAGAGACACGGTCGATGGCAAAAATCGTGTCCCCACCTTCGTGTGCATCTACGCGTGATACGTGCTCAATGGAGCTCTGCTCGCAGGCTGCAACGACCGCATCGCGAATGTGTGCATGAATGGCTTTTATTGTCGTGAGGATGATTTGTTCTTTGGTCATTGTGCTGCACCTAGCGTCAGATAATGCGCGTCAGAAACGGTACGAAGTGCCTGTGCGCTCGCCTCAGGGGACGTATCATTGAGAAAATTCCCACCGCCTACTTCGGGACCAGCGAGATATTTGAGTAACGAAGGTTGTCGCAAAGGAGGATGGAATGAGATATATGCATGGAAATCGCGATAGTCACTGCCATCCGTCGGTGCTTGATGAATCGCCATCACATACGGGAATGCTTGCAGCCACAGGTTATCGAAGCGTACCGTGACGGCTTTGATTGCCTGTGCAAGCGACTCTGATTCAACATCCGTCAACGCATGAATGTGCGCTTCGCGCCGTTTGGGGACAATGTAGACTTCGTATGCGTAACGGGCAAAGTACGGGACAAAAGCAATGCTGTGTGCGTCTTCGAAGAGGATACGGCGGGCATCACGTTGCTCTGCACGGATAATTTCGGCCATCAATAAACGCCCCTCGATGCGGGCGTATTGTTGCATCGCCGATAGTGCCGTTTCGATAGTTTTAAACACAAAATTGGTTGCATAGACCTGGCCGTGCGGGTGTGGGTTCGATACCCCGACCACTGTACCTTTATTCTCGAAGCATAGGACGTGATTGATCTGAGATAACGCACCGAGATCACGTGTCTGTTGTTGCCAAGCGGCAACGACGTTGGAGATGTGCGCGGTCGGCATTTCGGCAATGGTGAGATTATGCATCGGGCTGAAGCACATGACACGCGCCAGTCCGTCTGCGCGGCGCGTTCGGTATGGTGATTGAGGTTCAGGGGGGTGTGGGGCGAGCGGACCGACACAGGGGTGGTCGTTGTCAAAGACATAGACACCGTCGTATTGGGGGTTTTGCGCGCCGCCGACGCGTTGGTTCCCCGGGCATAGATAACAGGTGGCATCATAATGCGGAACCTGAGATGCCGTGGACGTGACCGTTTGGCCAATCCAGGGGCGGTTTTGCCGATGGGCTGCAATGACGACCCATTCTTCACGCAGCGGATGCCAACGCTCTTCCCACGTACCGGGTGGATGATTCATCGCCGATTCCTTCGTAGATGGTCGATACTGCTATTGTAAGTTGAAAACGATGCAAAACACAAAGTCTGCGGAATCAAAAACACGAATGGATCAGAACGTCTGGATAAAAAGAAATACCGGCTACAATGGACGCATGCCTAAGGAGAAGCTGTGCGTATTGTCATCGTCGCAAATGCCCCCGTCATTGCAGACCCGCGGCTCTTGAATTGTATTGATGAAGCAGATTACCTCATCGCCGCAGACGGTGGTGGGCTGGTGTTACATGCCATCGGACGTGCGCCACACCTCCTAATCGGCGACCTCGACTCAATAGATGAACGTTCGTTGCGGTTTTTTACCAATGCAGGAACGGACATCCGCCAATACCCACGAGAAAAAAACGAAACAGATTTAGAATTAGCGCTCCTCGCTGCGGTGTCGATAGGCGCCCATGCAATAGAACTTTTTTGTGTGTTAGGCGGACGGTGGGATCACACACTTGCAACCATCGCAATGCTCAGTATGCCGATGCTGTCGGATATTCAGGTACGTATCTATGCGGATGGTCAGGTTATTTCATTGATTCGGGATGCAGTGGTGATTCATGGTGCAATCGGGGATGTTGTGTCTCTGTTGCCAATGACTCCAACGGTGAACGGAATTTCGACTTCTGGATTGGCATACCCATTGAGCAATGCGACGCTGTACTTCGAACGTTCGCGGGGCGTGAGCAACGTGTTGACACACCAAGAAGCCAGCGTTGTCATCGGGGATGGATTATTGCTTTTAGTGCAGAGTATTTCGGAGTCGGAGAGCCACGTTTTTTGAAAATGTGTGTATTTCGACATGTAAACATCGTGTAAACAATTAACGCCTTGTATCTTTTGTCTCAAAGCAACAATTGCCGTTTTGAATAAAGACACTATTGCAAAAGATTAAAACCTATGCTACACTGCTCATATGAGCTGGGTGTTACTCAATACGTCCAAGTGTTTATCCCCTCGGGGCTTCATTTCTTGCGTACAGGACAAACCACTCCCTGGTCCGCGCATACCAGACATCCCATTGGAAGTACCAACCTTGGAGACAAGAGGAGAGCTAGCGATGAGCTACGCTGACAAGACACTGAATTGTCGCGATTGTGGTGAACCATTTGTATTCACCGCCGGCGAACAAGAATTCTACGCCCAGAAGGGCTTCACCAACGAGCCAACTCGTTGTCTGCCATGCCGGCAGTCACGCAAGTCCCAGATGAATGGGCGCGGCGACAGCATGGGTGGCGGGTACCGCGATCGTTCCGCTAGCAGCGGTCCTCGCGAACAATACGCAACCGTCTGCGCAGGTTGTGGCAAAGAAGCAACTGTTCCATTCGTTCCACGCAATAACAAGCCCGTCTACTGCGATGATTGCTTCCAGAATCAGCGCCGCGGATCACGCGACTAGGGTTCTCCCGAATCGGTGATTATTCACTAAACTCTCCCCAAGCAGATGGCGCGATGTGCTTGGGGAGAACTATACCCCGGACGACGAACGTCGTCCGGGGTATTTGTGTACAGACAGATTCGTTTATTGGGTGGGTTGTTTCGAACGCCAGATCGACCAGACCAGACCCGCCATACTGATTACCAGCACGAGGATAAGGGAAGGACTGAGTGGCGCATCGACGGGACGTGTCGACACGATAATCGGCGCAATAATCAGCGATACAAGATTCATGACTTTGACCATAGGATTGAGTGCGGGACCGGCGGTGTCTTTGAGCGGATCACCGACCGTATCACCGACCACAGCAGCCTTGTGTGGTTCAGAATGTTTGCCGCCGTGGTGCCCTTCTTCGATGTGCTTCTTGGCGTTGTCCCACGCACCACCTGCGTTTGATTGGTAGACGGCCAAGAGCTGGCCAGACAAAATAACGCCTGCCAGAAAGCCTCCCAGCGATTCGATACCGAATCCGAAGCCGACAATGACTGGAATTGCCACGGCCATAATGCCGATACCAAGCAATTCGCGTTGGGCAGCACTGGTAGAAATGCTGACCGCCCGTGCATAGTCAGGAGTGACCGTCGCCTCCATGATGCCGGGGATTTTGAACTGACGACGGACCTCAGTGACAATTTCGGCGGCCGCACGTGCCACTGCACGGATCATCAGCGACGAGAAGAGCATGGGTACCGCGCCACCGATGAGCAGCCCGATAAAGACAGCGGGGGACGCAACATTGATGGCGGTGAGTTGCGCATAGCCCAAGGCTGCTTGTACTTTGCCGACATCACTGATGTACGAACCGAACAGCGCGACTGCAGCGATGACTGCAGAGCCAATAGCGATTCCTTTGGTGACTGCCTTGGTGGTGTTGCCGACAGCGTCGAGGTCGTCCATGACGTCACGGGCGCTCTTGTCGAGGTTCGACATCTCGCCGATTCCATTTGCATTGTCCGAAATGGGGCCGAACGAATCCATCGAAATGGTGTTGCCTGTGAGTGTCAGCATCCCAATACCGGTCAGTGCGACACCATAGAGGACCTGGATGAGTTCACTTGCTGCACTGCCATAGATCAGAATGGACACAAAAATTGCTCCAGCGATGACGATGGCCGAGTAGGTGCTCGACTCCATCCCCAGTGCTGTACCCGACAAAATATTGGTGGCTGCGCCTGTTTCGGAGGCAGCACTGACTTCTTGGACGGGGGCAAACTTGGTCGAGGTATAGTACTCGGTCAATTTACCCAGACCGATGGCGAGAAGAATGCCTGTGACTGTCGCCAGGAAGGGCTTCCAATCGACTGCACCAGTGGCGGGGTCGATCATATAGACCTGGGTGATTGCAGCAAACCCAGCAACGGCGATCGCTGCCGAAAGGTACAAGCCGCGATCCATCGCGGCGAGCGCATCACGTTTTTGTTCATCGGTACGGACGATGAGGTTCCCGATGGCGGACGCCAGCACCCCAACACCACGTAGTAACAACGGGAAAATCACAAAGCGCAGATCGTACTGACCGTCCCCGATTGTACCCAAGATGGCATCACCCAACACGAGTCCGAGAATGAGGGCAGAAACAGTCGTCACTTCGAAGCTCTCAAAGACATCGGCGGCCATACCAGCGCAGTCACCGACGTTGTCACCGACGAGGTCGGCGATGACTGCAGCATTGCGTGGATCGTCTTCGGGGATGCCCGCCTCGACCTTGCCCACGAGATCTGCGCCGACGTCGGCGGCTTTGGTATAGATGCCGCCACCGACGCGCATAAACAGCGCAATCAGTGAGCCACCGAATCCGTAGCCGAGCAGTGCATCGGGTGCACTGATGCCAAACGCCATGAAGATAATCGTACAGCCGAGTAAGCCTAAACCAACGGTGAGCATACCCGTGACGCTGCCAGAACGATACGCCACCTGTAAGGCAGGGTTATAGCCGGTGCGTGCCGCTGCGGCGACGCGGACGTTACCCTCGACGGCCACATTCATGCCCACATAGCCGACCGTATAAGAGAACAGTGAGCCCATCAGGAAGGCGAGCGCACGTCCGATAGCGACCCACATGGTGGCCGCATCGATCGAGCCAAAGCGGATGACTGCCTCGTGAGATGGCGGAATGATGAGCACGCTCGCACCGAGTACGATGGTGAGAATGCCGATGAGGAGCGCAATGGTACGGAACTGCCGTGACAAATAGGCGTTCGCGCCTGCGCGAATAAATCCCCACACCTCTTGCATGCGGGCAGTGCCTTTATCTTGGGCAAGGATTTGTGCCCGAAGGATAAACGCATAGGCGATACCCAGCACTGCCATGCCGAATACCGCCCAAATAGCTGTTGTTTCAAATGCAGTCTGTGTGTTCATCTCGTCCTCGTTGATGCAAAATGGCGTCTTTGCCTGTATTCGTGCGCACAAGCCTGCGCTTGAGAGTGATTCATCATACCATGGAGGGCTTTTCAACCGCAACGAATCCTGCATGATGAGAAAAGATGTTGGGAAATATTCCGTGCTGGGCTGGATGATATTGTTGTTTTTTTCAAAAATTGCTATAGTATGCGCATCCAAAAGAAAGACAAGGAGGTACGCCAATGAAGCAGAGAAACGGAGCAGAAAACACAGAATCTGACGCGCCTGATTCAACAGAAGATCCGTACATTGCAGTTATCTTACGCGAACTGCAACCGCTGCATCGTGCGTATTGTTTAGCACTCGATGTACGCAGTTGCCAGATTCTGGACTGCCTGCTCATGGGGATGACCTATGTGCAGATATCAAAAGATCTGTATATCAGTGTCGACACAGTGCGCACGGGCGTCCGCAAAATATACGCTGCGTTAGAGTGTGACGAAACGAGCCTGCGTAAAGTCTGTAAAGATGCGGGTTGGCATCGTCCCTTCTAGCGGATTCGTAGTAAAAGGGCATGGACTGGTATACTTGAGTACATTCTGCTGTGGAACTCATATATGACGAAGATGCGTGTGCCCGTTTTTCTGCTCCTGTGTTGGGGATGCTTGGGGCTGCTCATCTATGAGAGCTATGCATTCGTCCATCGGACTGCTCCGTTGCAGTGGTTTACCGCATTGCATGGATGCACTGCCTTGGCACTCGGTATGGTGGCGGCCTACACTCTTTATGAGCGTCTCCACCAATCAGGAGCACAATCTGTTGTGTGGCCTGTTGGGTTGATTGTGGTCGCCGGCTTGGATGTCGGCATGCAGTGGTATCAAGGATCAGACTATCTGTTGAGTAGTCTGTTGCAACCCTTTCATGTCTTGGCAATCGCCCTATTGATATGGCGCATGACGACAATTGCAGACAAGCCAACAGCATCGTATGGCGAAGCACTCCTCACCCACGGGGCTGCACTGATTGGGGTGTGGGGAGTAGCTGCAACGTGGTCGCCATTGGTAGTGGTCTATGCAGATCAATATAGTGGGGGCGACACACTCGTCGGGCAGGGTGTGACGTGTCTGTTGGCATTTGTGGTGAGTCTGGTGTTGACCGCTCGAAGAACGATACATACCAATGTCCAACACGGGGTGATGCTCGGGGTACTGTTCGGTATTGGGGTGAGTCAGGCAGTAGTCAGCGACTCCTGGCGATTTTTGCCGTTGCTGCTTGTGACGGGATTGTGCTTTGAGGGTATACGGATGTGGCGGCCGCAGGCAAAACGACTGTCGCTCATCGTGTGCGCTGCCATCTGGTTGTTGGGGTATTTTGCGACATTACACCGCACGAGCATCATTGCCTGGGATACGACAACCTGGGTCGGGCTCTGCGTATTAGGCATATGTCTGGCCGGAGTACTGAGTGCGGTGCGTATGCGCCCACAAGAGGAGCGACGATGACACCGATACGCATTGCTCAGAACTTATCTCTGCCACGGCGTCTGGCGCAGACACTTGCTTGCCCAGCAGTTGCGCATTGGCTCTTGATGCCGGCCTTTGTCTGGTTTGTCGGTGGTTTGTTTTTGGATGGCTGGGCGCATAATCACGGCAGGGTCGACAATACGTTTTTCACCCCATGGCACGCGGTGTTTTATAGTGGCTACGCCGCCGTTGCGGTGGTGTTGGCGCTGCTCGTATGGGGTTCGTGGATGCGCGGTGAGCAGTGGCAGCGTGATTTGGCGTTACCATACCGCATCGCGATTTTGGCAGCACCGGGCTTTGGGATGGCGGGCGTTGCAGATTTATGGTGGCACACCACCTATGGATTTGAATCCGGCATCGAATTATTATTGAGTCCGCCGCATCTGGCGTTGGCGACGTCGATGGTGTTTATCTGTCTCGCACCGGCGCGCACCGACGACGAATCACGCTCGATGGGTGCGCGCATCCCTGCGTTGCTGAGCGTGTTGTGCGCATGGTCGATTGCGACGTTTATCTTGCAGTTCAATCACCCATTCGGCATTGTCTGGCCTGCGCAGACACGGATCGGCGAGACCGGGGTGTCGGTGGGTATCGTAGGCAATGTTTTTCATTTCGCGCTCACGGGACTGATGGGAGGATGGGTGCTTGCGCGGCGCTTTGCCCCGGGAAGTCTGACGGTGGTGCTGGTCGTAAATGCGCTGCTGATTGCCCTGATGGGCGATGAATATCGCTTCGCAGTGGGCATCGGTGCTGCTGCAATCCTGTGTGAGCTCCTCGACGTGCTGCTCGCACGGCAGGGAGTCACCATGCGCATGCGTGTGGTGGTGCGGGCTGGCGCGTTGGCAGGTCTGTCAGCCGCGGGGTACTATGCAGTCATCGCGGTGACAGGAGTGCTCATTTGGCCCGTGGCAGTGTGTGCTGGACTGTGTGTGCTGAGTGCCGGTGTTGCTGCTGCGACACAAGCGGTCTTGGAAAACTGATAATGGCGCGCCTGCGCTGCATAGTGTGTGTACCGCCGGAGTGGCCACAACACTCCTGATGGCGGATGCGCACAGGGTACACTGGCCGTGCGCCAGGAGAAATCCCTGCAAACTCGGGGGACGTCGAACAATCGGGGAATGTTGAGGGAAACGGCAGGCGACGCCTGCCGCTTTTTCATACGTATGAGAAAACAAATCTAGAGGACGCCTTTGGTGCTCGGGACACTCTCGCCGAGGCGCGGATCGCGGCGTGTGGCTGCATCTAACGCGCGGGCGAGGGCTTTGTAGAGCGCTTCGATTTTGTGATGGTCGTTGCGGCCGTACTCGATGCGGGCGTGTAGGTTCATGCGCGCGTGGATTGCCATGCTTTCGTACAGGTGAAAAATCATGTCGGTCGCCAGCGTGCCGACGCGCGGGGTGACGAATTCGGCATTGAATACGCAGTAGGGCCGTCCACCGAGATCGACTGCCACAAAGCCGAGCGCCTCGTCCATCGGCACATAACTGTGGGCGGTGCGCACGATACCAGCACGATTGCCCAATGCCTGATCGATGGCTTGACCGAGACAAATCGAAACATCCTCGGCGGTGTGATGATCGTCGACGTGCAGATCCCCGACCGCTTTGACAGTTATGTCAAATTGACCGTGTTTGGCGAAGAGGGTGAGCATGTGATCGAGGAAGCCGATCCCGGTATCGGCCTGGCATTGACCGGAACCATCGATGGTGAGGGACAAGGTGATGGATGTCTCGCCGGTGGTACGGGCAATGTGCGCAATCCGTTGTTGCATAAAATCCTCGCTGCGATGAACTAGGCTGATTGTACTACTCCGGCGGGGAGGACGACACGCAGGCCGTCGAGGCTGCCGCCGAGGACTGCAATGGTGGCGTTCGGGGTGTCGTCGGCTACGGTTGTCTGCGTGTACGTGCCCCAGGCACGCTGGGTGAACCAGGGCATGCAGAAGGTTCCGGCTGCGAGCATGGCAGGCTGGGGATTGAATGCAATCCAGCCGGCATCGACATCACAGGTGAAGCCGGTCGCCGCGGGCACGAGCATCCAGGCCGCCATACTGCGGGCATAGTGGTGACCGCATTCGACTTCGTTCCAGGGGTTGCGCTTGGTGCCGTCATGACGGGCGCGCAGGGCAGAAATGAGCGCGGTGGATTTTTTCAGCTCGCCGATGCTGACCAGGTGGGCAGCGACGTGATATTCGACGCCTGTCCAGACTTCTTCGGAGTAGACGAAGGGGAACGTCGGCCGGCCGCCTTTGGGCCAACTGCACAGGACAAGTCCTTGTTCGTCTTCGAGCACGTAGGTGCGCTGGGTGTTGATGTGGGAGTGGAACGACGAGCGGAAGTTTTTGGTGTAGATCGCCAATAATGTCGAGCGAATCATGTCGGCCGGCACCAAATCACCCATCCCGAGGAGGGTGGCGTGGACCTGCCCGAGGAGTTGGTCGGTCAGCAGCCCAGTGCCGTGCTGGTAGCGATGTTCGTTGACGTCGGCGAGGTGTTGGTCGAAGTACGTGCCGTTCCAGCAGAGCTCGACAAAGCGTGGTGCGCCGCGGTCGACCATGGCTTGCCAGCGTTGGGCGTTGGCGTCGTCTTGTATGGCGTGTGCCAGAGCGATAGCAGCTTTGAGACCGGCCAGGTAATAGAGGGTACTGAGCGGATTGGCGCCGTAGAACTCGATGTCGTAGGTGTTGTGCTGGCGACCATCGGGAACGCCGTCGTTGTCTCGGTCCCAATGGGTGTGGGAGTAGTCGACGGCGCGGACGAGGCCGGGGTAGATGGCGCTGAGCCAGGTCCGATCACCCGAGAGTTGCCATTCGCGGTAGGCGCGGATGACGCTACCCATTTGGCCGTCGATGCAGGCTTCGGGGCGCTGATCCCCCCAGCCCCAGACGAAGGTTTCGTTGAACGTCTGGAAGGTGCGGAAGAGCATGTAGCCGTCGTCTTCGGTCTCGACGGTGAATTCGATGGTGCGCATCACCCGTTCGAGCGACGGGAAGAGGTAGGCCATGGCGTAGGCGTAGCTCCAGACGTGCGTACACGAACCGGCGCAACAGCCTGCATCGTCGAAGCAGCCCTCCCAGCCGTAGAAGTTCCCATCGGCCAGCCAAAAGCAAGTGGTCGAACGCATGGGCACGATGGTGGCCGCTAATGCATCACGCATGGGCTCGGGCAGTGACATTGTAGCCATGGCGTCACGGAAGGTGCGGGTACTGTGGGTGAGCGCGTCGAAGCGCGCAACCACGTCGGATGTGACGGCCAATGCCGAAGAGTAGTGGCGGGTGTAGTGATTTTGGGTGAGCGGTGCGTCGGCTTTGGCCCAGGTTTTGGGGCGATTGGGGACGAACCAGCTCAGGATGAAGGTGATGGTCTGACTGGCGCCAGCGGCGATGTCGACGTGGGCGGCAAGGGAGCCGGTGTCGTTGGCGCCGGGCGGCGTGGCATCGGAGTACGCAGGGTCGGTCAGCGCACCGTCGCCGTCGATGTCGTCCCAGAAATCCTGCACGTAGTCCCACCAACCGCCACGCAACCAAGCGGCGCGGTGCGAGACACGCGGATGCGTGGTCGCGAGGGCGAATTCGGCGTACGTCTGGGCGGCGGGGTCGACTTTTTGGTTGACGTAGTGCAGGGCTTCGTAGCCCGGTGCGCTGATGCGTTTGATGTGGCTCCCGCCGTTGCCGACGAGGTTGCCATACGAGTCGAGTTGGACGCCTTGGGTGGCATCATAGAGCGAAAAAACCAGGCTGGCAGCGATCGCCTCGGCACTGGTATTGGTAATGGTGTAGCGAAAAATCGCACACGGGATACCCGAATCGTCGGGGTTCAGTGCGACAAATGGGGTATATGCCTCGAGCGCGACGGTGGCGGGGACGGCGGGATCGTTGACCGAAAACTCGGCAATCGGGTAGGTGCCGCCCAGGGCAGACTGCGCAAAACGCGGCAAGCCGACACCGGTGTGGGGATGGTAGCCATGTGAGAGGGCGTGTCCACCGCTGACCGGCCCTTCGACCACGCGCGTGATACGTTCGCCACCGGCGGATTTGAGTGACAGGGCGACGAAGGTGTTGGGCAGGGGATTGCCCTTGGCGGGGGAGTTGAAGAGCTCCCAGTCACGCAGTTCACCACGGGCACCGAGCGATACATTGCCGGTACCGATACCGCCCAACGGGAATGCGGCGTGGATCGCTTGGGCGGGGTAGGTTCGGGATGGATGATGCATCTATGCACCTTTCTGTCGTATGTCCGTGCGGTACGACGATTGTACGGCAACTGCTGGGGTTATTCGGCTTCCCAGCTGGGGCGTTCCCAACCGAATTCGAGCTGGTGGCGTTTGAAGTGTGCTTGCAGATTCGGGTCGCGGTCAACGAGCTCGACGAGTCGGCTGAGCGCACCGTTGAGGGCGTCTTGCATACCATCGGGGTATTTGGCGTAGCGTTCGGGATCGGCATCGAGAATAAACGAGACATGAAAACGATAATATCCGTCACTCGTGGTTTCGTGCGTCATAGTTCCTCCTGGTTGGTGTTATGCACATCGTAGCAAAGAATCCGAGTGTTCGTGGGCCGAGTAGAATTGCATCCACGGATGCTCCTGTGCTATACTAAAGGGAATGGCCCGGTAGCTCAATGGATAGAGCATCAGTCTTCGGAACTGAGTGTTGGGGGTTCGATTCCCTCCCGGGTCACCATTCACCCTTGTCGCCAGCTGCACGTGCAGGTGGTTTTTTTGTGGCTGTGGGCATCGAGCCGAATGGGGCTGGTATAATCGGGACAATTCACCCATTCACCCGAAAGACCACCGTGGAATCTGCAATCCGTTGGCCTGATGGATACTGTGCGGCCGTGTCGTTGGCATTCGATGTCGACGGGCCGAGTGGTGACGCGATGCTGGATGATTCGCTGCCGCACAACCTGCGTTACTTCAGCGAAGGCAGTTATGGGCCATACCGGGCCGTACCGCGGTTGTTGGACCTGTTGGCGCAACATGATCTGACGGCGACGTTTTTTGTGCCCACCTGGGTGGTCGAACACTGGCCCGGTGTGTGCGAGCGGATGGTAGCCGAGGGTCACGAAGTCGGGTACCACGGGCATCGGCACGAGGTGTTTTTTGATTTGACGTTGGACGAACAACAGGCGGTGATGGAGCATTCCAAAGCGGTCTTTCAGCGCGTCTTGGGTGTCACCCCACGGGGATTCCGGACGCCGTCGGGTGATTGGAGTAGCGACACGGCGGCATTATTGCGCCGCTTTGGGGTGCTGTATTCGAGCTCGATGCGGGGGGATGATCGGCCGTACTTCCACCCAGCAGTCGATGGTCGGCACGGCTTGGTGGAGTTGCCGGCGCGGTGGGACATGGACGACTATACGGCGCTCGCGTACTTCGCTGACCCTGCCTTCCCCAGTGGCCTCGACCGCATCAGTGACTACCGTGTGGTCAGCCGCAACTGGATAGCCGAATTCGAGGGATATGCGCGTGAAGGGTTGTTTTGGACGACCATTCTACACCCCAAAGTGAGCTGCAAACCGGGACGTTTGCGGATACTGGACGAACTCTTTGGTGCGATACGCGCGCACGATGATGTCTGGGTAGCCCATGCCGGTGCGGTTGCGCAGTGGTGGGTCGATACACACGGCCAGGAGGCTAGCGTATGAGCACTCCACCACAATACTCCTGGCCGGCAGGGAAGCGCTGCGCCGTCGTGGTGAGTGTGTTGTTCGACGATGGGGTTGATGCGGTTGCCATTGCGCCGGATTTGCCCAGCCGCAGCAAGAGCTATTCGGTGTGGCAGTACGGCGCGCGCCGTGGAGTCGATCGATTGGTGCAGACTCTGGCGCGCTTGCAGGTCCCAAGTACGTGGTTTGTACCGGGGAGTGTGGCACTGCGCCATCCCGATGCGGTCCGTGCCATTGCAGCACACGGCCATGAATTGGCCAGCCATGGCATGGGAATCGAGCGCTATGACGCATTGGATGCAGGAGCGGCAGCAAAATTCCTGCGCGAGAGTCGGCAAATTCTGACGGACGTGAGTGGTCAGGACGTGACGGGCTTCCGCCTACCGCACGGGCGCTGGCCGCGGCGATTCGATGCAGTGCTACAGTGTGCGGGGTACCGGTATTCGACGTCCCTGAACGGGGATGATGTGCCGTATACGCATGCATCGGGGTTGGTCGAGATTCCAGTGCATAGTGAACTGGACGACCGGCCGTACTTCCAATTCAACTTCACCCCGGCATTCCCGCCGGGGCACAGCCGCCTGCCAGACTACGACGGCGTGCTGGCCAATTGGCAGTGGGAGTTTGCGGCGTACCGGCACTATGGCAGTTGTTATGTCTTGCAGATCCATCCCGAGTGGTTGGGCACGGCGGGTCGCATCGACATCCTCACGCAGTTGTTGACGTACATCCATACGCACGACGATGTCTGGCTGACCACCGCCGTTGCCGTTGCTGATTGGCATGCCGCTCAAGGGTTGACGGTGCCGGACACCCACCCCATCGCGGTGTACGAGGAGTATCGGCGCGAACGGGGGTTGGCATGACACACCTGGTGGATATTTTGGCAGCACATGTAGTACAGACCGATCCCCGTGCGTATGACGCAGCGACCGTGCGCAAGATGCAGGTGCATGTGCTCGATACGCTGGGGGTGACCATTGCGGGCAGTCGATCCAGCGAGACGGCACGGACACTGGCAGCCTTGAGTCTCCACAAATCACGGCGCGGCCAAGCGGGTATCTGGGGCACCGAATTGCACACCGACCGGCGCACGGCGGCCTTGATCAACGGCGTCTCGGCCAATGCCTATGAACTCGATGACAGCGGTGGCTGCGACCATTCGGGGGCAGTCGTCATCCCGGCGGCCATTGCGTGGGCCGAGGGACGGAGTACGGCGGTGACGGGCATGCAGTTTTTGCACGCCTGCATCATGGGCTACGAGGTGGGGCGGCGCGTGTTGGAAGCGAGTGGTGGCTACGACGTGCACAACGGACTCGGCTGGCATTCGACCGGGACCTGTGGGGTCTTTGGCGCAGCCACCGCGGTGAGTCTGCTCCAACAGGCAAAACCTGCAGAACTTGCGCAGACGTTGGGGATTGCGTGTTCGTTCGCCAGCGGGACAGGGAGCTTCATCCACGACGGCAGTCAGACCAAAAAACTCCATGCGGGCCGGGCCGCCGAGGGTGGCTTGATGGCGGCGCAGTTGGCGCAGGCGCGGCTGAGTGGGCCGGTGGCGGTGTTTGATGCCGATACCTGGGGGAACTTTTGGGGGACATTCGGCGGCCCACAGGCAGTGCCGGCATTGCTCACAGATGCCTTTGGGGAGCGCTGGCGCATCAATCGCTGCGCACTCAAACCCTATGCGACCTGCCGCGGCTCGCATTCGGGTATCGACGCCATCGGGGAGCTCTTGTCCACATACGCGTTGACGGCGGAAGATATTGCTGCAGTACACATCTCTATCAGCGCCTTCCAATTTGGGATGTGTGGCAGCACGGCGATTACCACCCGTGCCGAGGCACAGATGAGCCTACCGTATGCGATTGCCGCCCGGTTGGTGTACGGCAAAGTCTTTTTGGCAGAGCTCGAGGATGCCGCTTGGTCGGCACCGGTAATCCGCGACTGGTTGGGTCGAACGACGGTGCAGATTGACCCAGAGATGGCAGCCGATACGGAGCCAACGATTGCAATTACGACGCACAGAGGCCAGACGTACCACTGTGCGGTAGAGCACCCATTGGGCAGCCCAGAGCAGCCGTTGACGGACGAACAGGTGATTGCCAAGTTCCGCGATCTGGTCGCACCGGTACTGCGGGATGCACAGGCCGAGGCACTCATCGATATGGTATTCGCGTTGCCGCAGGCAACAACTATCCAGCCCCTCATCGAAGCGCTCGCAGTGACGGTATAGCCGTCCAAAGGAGTACACATGCAACCCTATGATGTCATTGTGGTCGGCGGCGGAATATTGGGGTGGAGTGCGGCACATCATCTGCAGCGCTTGGGCGCACAGAATGTCCTGGTAATAGATGCCAGTGCGCCGTCGATTGCCACCACTGGTGCCGGTGCCGGATTTGTGGGCGCCTGGGCTGCGGGGTTTGGCCCAGCAGGCTGGGGGGTCAACGAACTAGCGCTGGAGGAGTACAGCCTGGCGTTTTATCGTGCATTGGGAAAACGCGCCGACATCCACTTGCGCGAGAACGGCAATTTGTTCCTGGCGCGCACCAAAGCGGGCTACGACGCATATATTGCGCCGATGCTGACGCATGCGCTGACGCCCATAGACATCCAGACATTCGACCCGCGTGACATTGCAGAACTCAGCGACGGCGCCATCGCGATGAACGAGGTCTATGGCGCGACCTTCCATCCTCGGGGCATTCAGATCCACACCACGCCGGCGGTCATTGCCCTCGCAGATGAGGTCTGTGCCAATGGAGGTAGCGCTGTGTATGGCGAACGCATCGAAGCGCTGGTGATTGATCACAACCGTGTCAGCGGCGTGGTCAGTCACAACGGCAATGCCTACCATGCGCCCAAGGTGGTACTGGCCTGTGGCGCCTGGAGCAACGAGATTTTGGGGACGGTGGGGGTGACGCTGCCGATTTTTCGGGTGGTGGCCACACGCGTCATCGGCAATGCATCGGGCGTGCCGGCCAGTCTCCCGACGATTATGATTCCCGAGCAGGGAGCTTGGATACGAGAGCACCTTGGCGGTTTGATGTGGGGCACCGGTGATGGCTACAAAGCAGTGCATGACCTGCCGTTTGATTTGCCGATTGGGACGCGCCCGTACTACCCCGAATTGGTGACGAGTTTGACCGATGCGGTGCAGGAATCGTTCCAAAAATTGTTCCCCCAGGCGGATTTGGCGGTACGGGAGTGGACGCAAGGAGTGCCCGTGTATACCGTCGACCGGACGTTCATCGCGGGTCCGGTGCCACAGGTAGACGGTTTGTATGCGCTGACGGGTGACAACGAAGCCGGTGTGACCCATGGACCGGCGTTGGGCCGATTGATTGCCGAGCATGTGATGGGCGTCCCCATATCGGATGTGAATCCAACGGTGTTTGCGGTGGATCGATTCGCGATAACGTATGCCGATGAGGCTGCTGTGCAAAAGGCGATGCCGCCGAGAAGATAGGTTACAGGTTACAGGTTACAGGTTACAGGTTACAGGTTACAGGTTACAGGTTACAGGTTACAGGTTACAGGTTACAGGTTACAGGTTACAGGTTACAGGTTACAGGTTACAGGTTACAGGTTTCGGACCTCGTCAATGGCTTCGCCAATGGAGTAAAGCCA
>CAMCVW010000046.1 GCA_945881915.1 Thermoflexus hugenholtzii JAD2
TTTTCTGTTTCATCTGCACTGGCCCATACGGCGTCTCGACGCTGACAAAGGCTCGTTCAGCCACATGCCGGTCGACCATGGTACGGCGCATGCCCAATGTTGTCGTCTGGCGCATCAACACATCGACCAACTCGGCTTCGCGCTCACGGTCGACCAACACACTCAGCATCTGTGCCGCGCGGCCCTTCTTCATCACAATCGGTTGCTGCCAGACATCGCGCGCACCAGCAGCCAACACCTGCGTGCAGACATAGGCAAGCTGTTCCGCAGACTGATCGTCGATATTGCATTCCAACAACACCAATGCGCCTTCGGCCGGCTGTACCTCACCAATCCAGACACGCAAGGCGTTGGGCCGTGGGGTGATTTTTTTGCCAAAACCGTACCCAACCTGCTGCAATGCCATGGCCGGCCGGCTGAAGGTCGCCAGCGTCGCCAACACCGCCGCACCCGTCGGGGTCACGAGCTCAAACCCTGCCTGGTCGGCGATGATGGGCGCATTTGCGCCTTGGAGCAGGTGCAGGGTCGCCGGAGCCGGCACGGGGATGTCGCCGTGGGCGGCTTTGACCCAACCACTGCCCAATGGCAACGGCGAGGCATAGACCGCGCTGATACCCAGCAGATGCAGGCCAGCCGCGATGCCCACGATGTCCACGATGGCGTCGAGTGCGCCCACTTCGTGGAAGTGGACTTCGGCCGCCGTCACCCCATGGACGTGCGCTTCGGCATCGGCCAAATTGCCGAATATCTGGAGCGCAGTTTTTTTGACCGCGTCCGGTAACCCCGACTGTTCGATAATCACTGTGACATCTTGCAGATGGCGGTGGGTGGCTTGCTCGGGGGCGTGCACATGCATGCGCGTACCGGTCAACCAACCGCGCGTCTCACGCGTGGCATCGATGGACCAATCCGCCACCTGCAGCGTCTGCACCATGGCGCGCAGCGCGGCGACGTCCAGCCCAGCGTCGCACAGCGCACCCAGAATCATGTCGCCGCTGATGCCCGAAAAACAGTCGAAATAAATTACCCGCGCCATGCATCCCTCCGTTTTCGCATTCCCCATACCCACGCCCACGTGTTCCCGCTATGATAGACGGATATCGCCTTTGAATCGAGCACTATGAGCACACCGACACACTCCCCATTCCACACCATCGACCTGCTCACGACATTGGGTATTGACCCCAATCAGCAATATGTCCCGGTGCGAGCCGTCCTACGCCAGCTGGGGTTTGCGCCCACGAGCTACGAAAAAGCCCTGCGCCGCATTCCCATTCTGGCTGCCGGCCTCAAAGCCCTCTGGCTCACCGATGCGCAGGGGCAACGGACGCCGGCGCTGTGCCTGCGCGTCGATTTGTTGCCGCTCTGGTTGTGCACCCTGCCGGCAGCGCGCCAACCGATTCTGGCCCAGTGGCAAAACGAAGCCGCTTCGATCCTGTGGCAACAGAGCAAACCCAACGGCGCCAGTCCGGCCGATGCATTGGTACCCGCCACGCACGCCCAGACGAATCTCGAGGTCGCCTACACCCAGACCAACGAAGCCGCCGCAGTGGCCCGCCAGCAACTCTTGGCCGAGCGTACACTCGACTGGCTCGTGCTGCATAGTGACGATCCCAGCGCGGCCCGCCTCGCAGATCCCCAAACCGAGGTGCTGGTACGCGCGATCCGCCAGACCGCCATGGTGTCGGCCACTCTCAGCAAACGCAACGACTATCTGGGCATCTTCCTCGGTCTGGTCCGTGTCTTTCAAATCACGTCGCTCCGGCTCATTCCACCTGCCCGCATCGAAGCCGCCCTCGAATGGCTGACCCACTGGCGCACCGACATCGAAGCCGACCATCAGCCCAGCACCGACTAGCCCTCACGCATCGTGGCATTGCGCAAGGCTGCCCGAGCGGCTCCTTCGGCGGCGATACGCTCTTCGGTGGCGCCGACGATGATGTCCCGCACCGCTGCCGGAGTGTCGACGATGTGCAGGAGCGAAACTTCGGCTTCGGTCAACATCCGCTGCTGCACGGGTTGATCACGCAGCCATGCGATGAGCCCACTCCAATAGGTCGAACCATACAGGATGATGGGGAAGTTACGCACTTTGCCGGTCTGTACCAGCGTGACTGCCTCGAATAATTCGTCTAGCGTGCCGAATCCGCCCGGGAAGAAGACGAACGCCGTAGCGTATTTGACCAACAGCGTTTTGCGCACAAAAAAATAACGAAACTCCAGCGTCCGCGTCGTGTACGGATTGACGTGCTGCTCAAACGGCAATTCGATGTTCAGCCCTACCGAATCGACGCCGGCCAATTTGCCCCCTTGATTGCCTGCCTCCATGACGCCTGGGCCGCCTCCGGTCAAAATCGCATAGCCTGCCTCACCAAGTAATCGGGCGGTGTCGACCGTGGCGTGATAGACATCGTCGTCGGGGGTGACGCGCGCCGACCCAAAAATCGTAACGGCTTGGCCGATGTCGGCTAGCTCTTCGAAGCCGGCCACGAATTCGCTCATAATCCGCAGCACGCGCCAGGTGTCGGTACGGTGAAAAGGCTGCGCCTCGCTCGGCGACAACAACAATTGTTCGTCGGCGGTTTGTTGCTGTGTTTTCATACGCTTCTCCTATGCGGGGTAACGTGCCAATGCGGCGCACATCTGCCGGATCCCCGCCAACAATACATCGTGCTGAACCAGGCACGAGATGGCCAAGTAGCGCCGCTCTGATTCACCGAAAAAATATCCTGGGTAGACCAACACGCCCTGCGCCAGCAAATACAACACGACGGCTTCTTCGTCGGCGTCGATGAGGCATTCCATAAACACATAATACCCCGCATCCGGCGGTCGCACGCGCACCTGCGGGCATGACCGCAGCATCGTCAGCGCTGCATCGAGGTTCGCCCGAATTGCCGCGCGTTGCTGTGCCACAAACGGGGCACCATCGCGCATCAGCGCAGGCAGCATCGTCTGGATCAGGCCGCTCGCGCCCAACAGGGTATCGTTCATGACTTCGAGCCGTTCGCCATAGCGCGCGCGGGCGGCTGCGGTCAGGACAATCCAGCCTAGCTTCATGTCCGGCAGGGCGTACATTTTGGACAAGCTGTTCAGGGTAAAAATAGGCAAATCCGGCATCAACGCAGCCAACGGTGGTACTGCATCGACGGCATAGGGGAACTCAGCAAAGACTTCGTCGCAGATAATCGGTACGTTCATCCATTGCAACACCGGCATCGCAGTGCGCACCACCGCACCTGTGGGGTTGTGTGGCGACACAATCAAGACCGCGCGGGTGCGCTCATCGCTCAGTCGCCCCAGTTGCCACGGGTCGATGCGCCAGCCACGCGCCTCGTCGAGGGGGTAGGTACGCAGTTCGAGTTGGAACAACGCCGCCAGGTATTCGAACAACGGGTACGACACCGCGGGTGCCAGGATGTTGTCGCCGGGATTGGCCAACAATCCAAACAGCAGCACATAGGCTTCACTCGTACTCGCAGTGAGAAAAATATCCAACTCTGGATCACACACCAGTGCAGGCTGACGCTGCGCATAAAACGCCGCAACTGCCTGCCGTGCAGGCAACAACCCGCGTGGATTGGGTGCGTAGACGCGCGACTCCCAGTAGGGCGCAGCGGCCCGCGCGAGGATATCAGCGGGGAAGCGCTGCCCCTGTGTCGTCGGGTTCGCACTCGTCAAATCGATGTAGCTACTCAGACTGGCTCGTAATGCCTCGATCCGATTGGAGCTGATGTCTGCTCCACCCAAAAAACCCGTCATTTCGCCCCCTTCGGTTGCGCACGCTCTCATTATCCGTCCAAAGCGCGGCTATGACGTACGCATCAGCATGCGCTCAGGTTCATCTGCGTTGACGCTCAATGATGGAAAGTGCTACAATTACAGCACTTTTACGATACACATCCCCAGCTCACTGAATGACAGGATAAGAGTCGTTGCATGGATCAAGATACTCGCCCGCGTGAGCCACGCCGTGCTACTCCCGATCGCAATCCTAGCGATACCAGCCAATCAGCACCATTGCGCATCCGCAAGCGCGGCCAAAAAGTACGCAGTCGCCGTTCTTCGGCGTTGGCGTACCTCGATAAATTACTCAACAATTTCACACCAACCTCACAAACAGCCCCTATCCCCGTCACTGGACCAATATTCGATCGCTGTCTAACACTCGTCCAGGCGCTCGGTGATCCCGACAACCCAAATCACATCCACGCCACCGACGAGCTCGTTACACTCGGCGTCAACGCTTTACCTGCGCTTATCTCGGCACTGCATCCCGATAATCCGTGGCTGATGTCGTACCGTGCAGCCGAAGTCCTGGGCGAGATTGGCGATCGCAAAGCCGCGCAACCACTCATCGAAGCACTCAATCACCCCAATAGCAACGTCCGTTGGAGCGTCGTGCGCTCCCTGTCTGTCGTCGGGAACACGCGTGCGCTCCTCGCGCTGCGCCGGATTGCCCGCGAAGACCGCTCCAAAACTACCTGGGGTGAATCCATCGCCGGGGTAGCTCAGAGCGCTATCGACCAAATGCAAACGGTAAACATCACCGTCAAAGTCATCGAACTGCTCAAAACAGCCGTATCGACGATTATTCTGTTGCTCGCACTCGTCCTTGCCTACAACGTCTTTGACCGCGTCCGTGGCGAGATAAGCACGGTCGGCGTGCAGACCAATCCCACTGAAGTGCCCATCGACAACGCTGCAGGCGTTCCACCGACCGATAACAGCGAACCTACCGCCATCGCGATTGCAACCCAAACCACCCTGGGTGACATCCCCGGCGTGATTATCAATCCGGGAAATGTGCGTGATCAGCCTGCCATTCAAGCCAATAACGTCGTTGGCCAAGTTGTCATCGACGACGAGATCTTCTACCTCGCCACCACTCCTGACCGCAGCTGGTTCAAAATCAAACTCGGTGCCAAGCGCTCAGCAACGTCGTCGATTGGTTCTGGCGACGGTGCCGGCTGGATAAATAAGGCACTCGTGGTAGCGCCCGAAGTCGAATTGCCCATCGAAGACATGCAGATGCCGACCCGTGTGCCCGCCAAAACAGCCACTCCCGAAGCTGAGCCGACTGCCACTGTCGAAGGTGCAGTTCCTGCGGATGGCACACCGGCAGCCACTGTGGAAGGCACACCGGCAGCTACCGTAGAAGGCACTCCAGCAGCCACCGCGGAAGGCGGCGTGGTTGCGACCGCAATCCCGCCATTACCTCCCGAAGAATCCCCCACGCCCACCCCGTAATCGTTCGTCTGTGAGGTGCCAGCGATGTTTCGCTTTTTTCGTGCACTCTTTCTGATTACCGCCATTCTGGCGGTCATTGCCACCGCAGCATTCATGCTGCTGTCGAGCGAAATTCGCCGGCCCGGCGGTACGGACGATACTCCGTTCGAGTTCGTCGTCGAAGCCGGTGAGCACACCAATGCCATTGCCACTCGTTTGGCCGATCTCAAACTCGTCCGCCAACCACTCCTCTTTGTGGCACTCGCGCGCTTACAAAACTTAGACGATAAACTCCAAGCAGGGAGCTTCTTGCTGCGGCAGACCATGACCATGAACGACATCATGGTCGCCCTCCAGCAATCCCGCGTCAAGGAAGTCCAAATCACCATCATCGAAGGCATGCGGCTCGAACAAATCGCCGAAGTAATCGGTACCGCTGGCTTCCTCAATGTTTCCGAACCAATGGCACTCCGCGCATTCCAGTCGGGTGCAGAATTCAAAGCTGGTCACATCTACCTCGAATCACTGCCCGCTGATGCAACTCTCGAAGGCTATCTCTTCCCCGATACCTATCGCTTGAACGAGACAGCCACAATCACCGATGTTGTCGACTTGTTGATCGGTCACTTCGAAGAACAATACGCTACCATCGACCGCAATGTCCAAGTACCGGACGTGAGTGTCCACGACATCGTCACCATGGCCTCGATTATCCAGCGCGAAGCTGCCCGCGACGACGAAATGGCACTCATTTCGGCAGTCTTTTGGAACCGCCTCAAACCAGAAAACGTCGGTGAAACCGGCGGCGGTAAACTCCAATCCGATCCCACCGTCCAGTACATCCTCGGCCAACCTGGTGACTGGTGGCCCAAACTCGACAATCTCACCCTCGAAGAAATCAATGCAGCACCGGGTCTGTACAACACACGTGTCCAGAATGGTATGCCCCCTGGCCCGATTAGCGTGCCGGGATTGACTGCCTTACGGGCTGCAGCCCGTCCCGATGCAACAGCGAATTACCTCTACTTCGTTGCCAAATGTGGCGACCCGGGGCAACACAATTTCGCTGCAAGCTATAACGAGTTCCTGACCTTCGAGCAGGAATATCTCACCTGCACCCAATAACACCAGATACGGAGCCCCTCATGTCTTCCAATCAGACGCGGATCGCCGGTGTCATCGGCGATCCCGTGGCGCACAGCAAATCGCCGGCCATGCATAACGCCGCCTTCGCCCATTTTCGCCTTGATGCTATGTACGAACGCTGGCACACCCCTCTGGCAGATCTACCCGCCCGCATCGAATCACTCCGCGCAGCGCACATGTACGGCGCCAATGTCACCCTACCACACAAGCTGGCAATTATCCCCCTCGTCGACGAAGTCGATGCCATCGCCGAACTCATCGGCGCGGCCAACACCATCATCTGTCTCCCTGATGGTCGTTTACGCGCAACCAATACCGACGCACCAGCCTTCCTCGACGAGGTCATTCACGTCTGCAAACTCAATCCTGAAGGACTCGAAGTGGTCATCCTCGGCGCGAGCGGTGCTGCCCGGGCCGCAGCGTTTGCCCTCGCACATGCCGGTGCGGCGCGCATCACCATCATCAATCGCACCATCGAAAAAGCCGAGGAGCTCCTCGGAGACGTTCTCGCTTCCCTCGATCACGACCCCATTTTGACCTTCGCTACACCAGACGAACCCGACCTCGCCGACGTCATTGGCGCTGCCACACTCATCGTCAATGCCACCACGCTGGGCTGGCATGGCGACGAAACACCGCTCGACGCCGCGTTCATCCTCCCCAGCATGACCGTCTACGACATGGTCTACCGACCCACCAAGCTCTTGGCCGATGCCCGCAGTCGTGGAGCCCAAGCACACGATGGCCTCGGAATGCTCGCGCGCCAGGCAACTATCGCGTTCGAACACTGGACAGGGTTGACGCCACCGCTCGATCTGATGCTCACTGCACTCCGCAACGCCTAACACACGCTCTACATGAAGAAAACGGCCGGGTGCACCTGCACCCGGCCGCTCTGTTTTCGATTATGGTTTTCGGGTTGGCTTCGGTCCGCCCCCTCCTGGCCCCTGGGTTGGTTGTGGTCCGCCACCACCGCCTGGTCCTTGGGTTGGTTGTGGTCCACCGCCGCCGCCGCCTGGCCCTTGGGTCGGTTGTGGTCCACCGCCGCCGCCTGGCCCTTGGGTCGGTTGTGGTCCGCCACCACCTGGACCCAGGGTTAGTTGTAGTCCGCCACCGCCTGGACCCAGGGTTAGTTGTGGTCCGCCATCTTCATTGTTTGGTGGTCGCGTCGGTTGTAGTCCGCCGCCGTCGGGACCTAGGGTTGGTCGTGGTCCGCCGCCGCCGTTCTCCCCCCGGCCGGGAGTCGGTCGTGCTTCGCCGCCGCCGTTCTCCCCCGGGCCGGGAGTCGGTCGTGCTTCGCCGCCGTTGTTGTCGTTCGGTACTGGGGTTCTCCGCGGACCACCAGTCGGTTGTGGATCCCGTGTAATCCCACTCTGCGGCGTCCCATTTGCGCGGTCCGGTGTCGCCCGCGCCGAATCTCGTAGCGTAGGCGTCTCATTGGGGCGTGCTGCGCCACCTTGCCCTGGGTTATCTGGTCTACGCGTCCCATCGGCTGGGGGAGTATCACGCGTGCCTTGGGGCGCTCTGCCGCTGTCTACCACGGGAGCGGGCTGCATTCCGTCACTCATGGGAGCCAAGTCTTGGGCATCGGCAGGTCGTCGATCGTTCTCTTCTTTTGGTGGACCTAGTTCGTTGCGATTCCGAATTGATACCTGTACATCTACCTGCTGTGGTTCGCTCGCCAACACCTCAACCTGGTCGGTACTCCGATTCGTCGCCACCGCCGCAGTATCGCCCTTGGGCACCCGAATCCGCTTCACGCGTGTTTCGACGTTCTTTGTGCCGTCGCTATAGCCCACCACAATATCGGGGCTCGATTCGCGCCCACTGGCTACGGCTGCGGTTCCACGCCGCTGGTCCAGACGCACTTCGCTGGCAATGGTTGCATCAACATCGAGGTTTTGCACGCTGACCACCGAACCGGCACCAAATGCCGATATGGTCACCGGCGCCGCATCAGAACCGGTCACATGTACTGCACCCTCGGTCGCTACCGGCAATTCGATAATTGGCATACCGTTTGACGACCACTGCCCGGGCGCACCACGCAGGAAGTGCAATTGTGCACCCGGAATGTCGTTGTATGACTTCCCGAGCACTATCCCGCTGCGCCGGCCGGCGCTGTCTTCGAAGTACGCCGAATACGCAGGTGCGTCTACGGCAGTTTTGGGGAGCGCTGACGAAAACAAAATCGTCGTCAGCTCTTCGATTCCTTTGATGAGTGGATTGCCCGGACAAAACTGACAGACCTGCTGTTCGAGGCGCGGCGACATCTCGGTCAAATCCAACGTCTCGGACGTCGCATCGCCTTTGTAGAGTACCGTCGTAACACCCGCATCGCTACTTGCATACTCCCACGAGTTTTTGGCGGTGTCCACGACGATTTCTTGCGTCGATTTGGGGAGATTATTGTCATATATCTGTATCGCCACGTGGGTTGCATCTATTTCACGGAGGCCGATGGGTGTGACCGTGTGTCCACCCTTCCCTTTTGCCTCATAGATTCCCAGTGTATACAGCACATCCACACTGGCGTTTGGTTGCATACCAGCTCGAAGCACCTCGATTGCCGCGACTGCATCCAACACGGTGTGGTGCGCACGCGTCGGGTAGGTTGCCTGAGTCGCCCACCAGTAGGCGATTTCGCGTTGGAGGGTCACATTCCCTTCAAGAATGAGTTGCGCAGCGGTTTGACTACCAAACGATTCTGGCTTCAGCACCCCAAAATAGAAGTACTGACTGAGGACCGCCATCCCTTCGCAGTGCCCCACGTCCATCGCGCTATTGAGTGCTTCCATCCATATCCGCGCCGGTGGGATGAGTACGCACGACGGCGCTGTACTCGCACACACCTCGTCACCAAACATGCGTTGCAGGTCCGCCGGAGTCAGATTGGTGACATCGCCAACTCCGTAGTTTTCGAATCCAAAGCCGTCTCTACTCGGTGCAAAGCCATTCGCGGACGAAATCGTCGCGTTGGCTGCTGGATTCGGGATGCTTCCTGCCGGCGCTGTCGTTCCACAAGATATGATGAGCTGAGTGACGAGCAACAACCGCATGCTCCGCCAGAGCATCTGCGCGATTCCATGCTCGGTTTTCTTCTGCAGCATCCTACACCTCGGTGATTTTATACTGCTTCCATCGTAACAGGTTGTTTTTGTTCCAGGAACTCCTTCGTAGGTGCAACACAACCGTACATATCATCCATTTTTCCAGAATCATTTCGTTCACGAACGTGTGTGTTTTTGATTACGAAAAATAGAACCCGTCTGCGGCATACGGTGACGCCACCGACATCATCGCCCATCCAAAAAGCCCCACGATCGGAGCGGCGAGAATGATAGGCAACGTAATCGAATGCATGCCCGCACAAATACTCCCGCTCGCGCATACCTCATCCCGTCTACGGTGTCGCCGTTGTCGCTTGCTTCACCGCTGTCTTCGAGGAGCACCGCGACCACACACATCTTCCGGCGCCGCACCAATGCCCAGTCCCATACTTCCTGCGATGAATAAAACCAAAATACCCATCGAGCCTGACCGCACAACATGCATTCTACACATCGTCATTCGACTCATACGTGTGACATGAACTCGCTATGTACGGCCGCGCAGAACCCAAATGTATTATTCTTCACATCATCAAATCACAGAGCTAACTAGTCAAATATACCAAAACATTCTCTATAAATTCTCTACAGCTACCGCTTATTATGTTCGGTGCAGCAGAATCTATACCCGAATAAATCCTGCAACGCAATGCGTAATCCATAATGCATCAAAAGAACCTGCTGCTTGCGCGTCGACCTTTGCTATGTACTGAAAAACGTCAACCAGGTGGGATACACTATCTACCGAGCAGGAGAATCAAATGGGCAAACGAACAGCGTATTCAGCAGCCTTCAAAGCAGAGACCCTCCGCCGACTCAACGAAGACGCTATGACCGTCACCGCACTGGCACGTGAGCTTGGAGTCGCTTTGACGACTATTCGGCATTGGATAAAACAATCACACGGGTAACACCCGAGCAAACGCACTACCAACACAGCCACTCACGCTCAACGAAACCCAGCGCGCATTATATCTCTCAAAAGAAATCATTCGGTGTAAACAGCGGTTGATTGAATCAACCGCGCACCGATGATTTTTTGTATCCGGCCTACCCATAGGTGGGGTACTGCGGCCAGCCGGCGGGTGATTCTTCGAAATCCTGTTGGCGGCCGTAGGGCGTCCGATCGAGGAATGCCTGTGCGCTATTGAGCCCTTCCACTCCCCGTTGTAATGCGGTGTATGTATGGAATACTTCGTCACCGAGGCGAAAAAAGACGCTGATACCTTGGCCTTCGCCGCGTTCGTCGGACATCTGCATGTCGTAATTGAAGTCGCTTTCGAATGACGAATAAAACGGAAACGGAATGCCGCTCAAATGACGATGTGCCTCTAGTTTGGCAAATAGTGCACGGGCGACGATGATAAAGCGGGTGTCGCGTTGTTCGAGATACGCCAAATCGGGCAGGCTTTTCATAAATCCCGTGCACACCGGGCAGCCGACGTCGTTCTGTGGGCCATACATGAAGTGGTACATAATCAACTGTCGTTGCCCAGCAAACAACCCATTGAACGGGATTTCCCCTTCAGCGCCGATGAATCGGTATGGTTTGTCCATTTTGACCATGGGCAGGCGACGGCGTTGTGCGGCAACGCGATCGTACATTTTGGTGAGGGCTTTTTCTTCGGCCAGTAGCGCTGTACGCGCTGACTCCCATTCTGTGCGGGTCACGATTGGTGGGTGCGGGATATTCTTTTCCATTGAGACCTCTCTGTTTCTTGGTGATTTCTCACAGTATACCTGCGCGAAAACGTGACATCCGAGACACCGTATACAAAACAAACGACACCCCAGTGGTGTCGTTTTGTCGATAGCGTGATACAGCGCAGTGATTAGCCGCGTAAAGGTGACCCGACGGCAAGGTATTGATAGCCTTGGGCAACCAGTTCCGCATAATCGGGAATCATGCGGCGGCCGTCGACGATGAGGTAGGGCTTCTTGGTGTTCAGCTCAATGGTGCGCGACAGGCCGCGGAACTCTTCCCAGTCGGTAGCAATCACCAAGACATCAGTGCTAGCCAACGCGCTTTTGACCGACTCGTGATAGCTCAACTTGGCAAACAAGGGGTTTTTGCTTGGGTCGAACCAGCGCCGTGCCTCGTGCATCGACATCGGATCGTAGGCGTGGATCGCACTGACGCCGCGGCCCAGCAGGCCCTCGACGACCTTGAGGGCTGACGAATCGCGCATGTCGTTGGTGCGCTGCTTGAACGACAGTCCGAGTAGTGCGACGGTTTTGTTGGCAAACGAAAAGCCGGCTTCGGCCTCGGCCCGATCGAGCAGGTACATCTTTTGGTATTCGTTGATATCGTAGACCGAGCGCAACAATTGGGCATCTTGGTCGCGACTTTCGAGCTGATAGATGAGCGACTGGACGTCTTTGCCGAAGCACGAACCACCCGCACCGATGCCCACATATGAACCCCATTTGGAAATGCGGTTGTCGGCAGTCACGCCGCGCTTGAGGTCTTCCATGCGCACATTGGGGAAGGTCTCGCCGATGCGTGCGCCGATGCCGTTCCAAAACGACACATACGTCAGCAGCAGTGTGTTTGCGATGTATTTGATGGATTCGGCGGTTTCGGGCGTTGTTTCGATAAAACTGATGCGCACGTGATTGACGAACTGCGAGTAGATGCGGCGCAGGATGCGGAAGTCTTCTTCGGTGTCGGCGCCGACGACGACACGATCGGGGCGTCGTGATTTTTCGACTGCATCACCCTCCGGTAAAAACTCCGGATTCGAGGCAACGCCCACATTGGGGACGTTGTGCTTGGCCAAGGCTTGTTCGAGCGCACGAGCGGTGCCGATGGGCACGGTGCTTTTGTTGATGATAACGACACGTCGTTGGTCGACGCGCTTGGCGAGGAGTTGTGCCAAGTAGTCGACAGCGTTGAAGTAAAAGCTCAGATCCGACGAACCATCCGGATTGGGCGGCGTGGGCAGACAGAGGAATATGGCGTCGGAGCCTTCGAGGATGGGGGTTATTTCGGTGGTGAAGAAGAGATAGCGATTGAGATTTTCGGCGATGACCGTAGCCAAACCAGGCTCGTTGATCATGCGCTCTATTTCTTCGGATTTACCCGACGCATACGCGGCAATACGGACTTTATCGATGTCATAGGCATAGACTTCGTGGCCGTATTCGGAGCAGACCGCAGCGTGGCAGAGCCCGACAAAACCAGTCCCAACGACGATGATTTTCATAGTGACAGCATTCCTCCAAGAGACAGACACAGTGTTATTGCGTGGCGAGGATTTCGGCCAAGGCATCGAGACAGAGCGTGTTTTCGGCGTGGGTACCAAACGAGATGCGCAGCACGCCAGGTAAACCCCAGCCTCCGAGGCTGTTGATGGCGATGCCACGGGCAGCCATTGCTGTGACGACTGCGGTGTCGTTGACACCGTCCGGCACGGGCACGGCGATGAAGTTCGTTTCGGACGGGAACGGCGTCATGCCCAGCGCGGTCAGGCGTTCGACATATAGGTCCCGGGCTTCGGACGCTTGGGCGCGGCTCGCTTCGAGGTGCTCGGTATCGCTCAATGCGGCGATGCCGGCCACTGCGGCGAGTGCATTCACATCAAAGACGGGACGCGTTTTCGAGAGGTAATCGAGGATGGCCGGATCACCGAGCGCGTAGCCGAGGCGTAGTCCCGCTAGCCCGTAGATTTTCGCATAGGTCCGCAACACGACCATATTGGCACGGCCATTGCGGAGCTCGCTCATCATATCGGGGAAGTCGCTGCGCGTCGCGTATTCGATGTAGGCTTCGTCGACGACGATGAGTACATCGTCGGGCACTGCCGAGAGAAAAAGCTGCATTTCGGCGGCGCCGTTGGTCGAGCCGGTCGGATTATTGGGGTTACAGATGAGCACCATGCGCGTGCGTGGGGTCACTGCGGCAGCCATGGCCGCCAAATCGTGTGCGCCATTGCGCAAGGGGATTTTCTTTTGGACGGCGCCCATCATGCCGGTGCGCATCACATAGCTGACAAACGTACCGTCGGCCATGACGACTTCGTCGCCTGGCTCGAGGTAGGCCAATGCAATGAGGAGAATTAACTCGTCCGAGCCGTTGGCGCACAACACCATGTCGGGCTGCAGCTGGAAGTGCTGTGCCAACGCGGTGCGCAATGCGGTGTTGTTGGGGTCGGAGTAGCGATGCATGGTTGGAATGGCTGCAGCCGCAGCTGCCATTGCTTTTGGTGATGGTCCGAGTGGGTTTTCGTTGGCAGACAAGCGGGCCACGACGGGCACGGCGGGTGGCGCAGAGGGAGCACTGCGCATCGACCGAAGCGCTGCCATGGCGGGTTTTTGACGCATACGTAACCCCTCACATCCAAAAAAGACATACTCAAATAATTGACAGTATAGCACGCTACTGCATCAAACTGGTCTCTACTTGCGTGTTGTGAAAAAAAGTGCTATCCTCGACACAATATAGTTGTTTAAATACCCATATCTGAGGAGTATCTGTGAGTCGTGCTGTCATGCCACCCGATGTCGTCGTTCGTCGGCTCCCGCTGTATGCGCGCAGCCTTCGCTACCTATTGCACGAAGGGGTGCTGTCGGTGTCGTCCCAAGAACTCGGTGATCGCATCAATGTGACTGCCGCACAGATCCGCAAGGATTTGTCGTACTTCGGCGAATTTGGTAAGCAGGGCATCGGCTACGACGTCGAGCGCTTGCTTGAGCAAATCGACCAAATCCTCGGGCTCGATCGGGCTTGGGCGGTTGCGTTGGTCGGGGCTGGACAACTCGGTGAAGCCATCGTCCGCTACGAAGGGTTCCGTGCACAGGGCATCCACATCGCTGCGGTCTTCGACGCCAGTCCCGAAAAAATCGGCAAAATGCTCGGCTCCGTCGTCGTCGAACACGGCCACAAAATAGCGCAGACGATTCCTGCACGGCGCATCGAAATGGCCATCATCGCCGTACCAGCAGACCGCGCCCAAGGCGTCGCCAACGACCTCATCAAAGCTGGTGTGCGCGCGCTGTTGAGTTATGCACCGACCGTCTTGCAAGTACCGCAAGGCGTGTGGGTACGCTACATCGATCCACTGTCGGTATTGCATTCGATGACGTTCTACCTGGCGCGCGGCGAATAGACCGCGGCCATGCAGAAGCCCCGTTCCGCGACGCGGAACGGGGCTTTTTTCTCGTCATTCACCTAGCTGGTCTGATTGACGCTCGAGCCAGCCCGGGTAGGAAATCCCAATGATCCGAGGTACGCATCGATGGCCAAGATGACCTCAGTACGGCACGTGCCTGCGTCGTCATGCTCGGCAGCGGTCCACACCATCACTTGGATGGTAACCTGGGCTCCGTGCATGTCGCTGATACTGGCGAGTGCCCGAGGCTCGGGCGCCACCGTGGGCAATGCCTGGACGATGCCCGGCAGAACATCGATGACGCTCTCGAACGGACTGTTCCGCGGTAATGTCAAACCAAAGGTCAATTTGCGCAACCCTGAACGTGTATAGTTGGTGATTGCACTACCGTTAATGGCGTTACTGGGAATGTGTACGAGCATGCCTTCTTGGTTCCGGAGCACCGTCACATGCAGACGCATTGCGGTGACGACACCACGCACGCCAGTGATACACACCTCGTCATCGACCTGGTACGGCCGGTAATACAGCAGCATGATACCGGCGGTGTAGCTTTTGGCAACGTCCTGGATGGCCAATGCGACTACCACGCCGCCCAGCCCCAAACCCGCCATGAAACTCGACGCGACGGTGCCCCAGCCACCCTGGGCGAAGGCAATCGAGGCGCCGATGAGCAATGTAATCACAAAGACGACACTCCCGGCCAAGGCGGCGATATCGGCGGGGAATCCCATCCGGGTTGCACTCGCCTGCGACATCACACGGAGCCGCCGGGCGATGACCACACTGCCCAGCAGAATGCTCAGGACGATGAGAATCGTCGGTGTTTGTGTGAGTAGCGCCGCGAATCTCGTCTGCATCGTCAATCCTCTCGTGGGAAGTGTATCTCTTTCGTGTAGTGTAGCATTCACACACATATGGTCATCCAACGATTACTACTATAATAGAGTAGTTATTGCCAATCTTCATACATCAGATAGCAGGGTAGCCATGTCGATCGACGATGCATTGTTTCGCAGAGCGCTGGGAAGTTTTCCAAGCGGTGTGACTGTTGTGACGACGGTTCACGACAATGCAGCCTATGGAATGACGGTCAGTTCGTTCAGTTCGTTATCACTCAAACCACAACTCCTGCTGATCTGCATTCAGAGCCACCTTCCAACACACGCAGCCATCCTCAAATCGGGGATTTTTGCGGTGAGTATTTTGGCTGCCGACCAAGCCGATATTTCGCAACACTTTGCCAGCAAGATTCCCGATAAATTCACCGGCATCAACTGCTCGACCACAGCATCCGGCATCCCCGTCATCGCCAACGCCTGCGCGACCTTCGCCTGCACCCTGGCGCACATCCTACCGGGCGGCGATCACTCCATCATCGTCGGTGCCATAGACGAAGTGCACGTCAGCGATCGCGCGCCGTTGGTCTATCATCGCGGCGCCTACCATCAGCTTGCATGAAGACCATCCTTCTGCCAGTATCGGCCACGGACCCCGCCGCGCAGACAATCGTTGCGGCGGTAGCCCAGATTAGCGCCGGCCAGCTGGTCGCTATGCCCACCGAGACCGTCTATGGGCTGGCCGCTGATGCCCACAATCCTGAGGCTGTGGCGCGCATTTTTGCAGCCAAAGGTCGGCCCACCACCGATCCGCTCATCGTCCACATCGCCGACCAAACCCAACTCGCCACTGTGGCAATCGACATCCCCGCTCTGTTTTTCCTTTTGGCCGCGGCCTTTTGGCCCGGCCCGTTAACCATACTGCTGCCCAGACATCCCGATCTGAGCACGACCATCACGGCCGGATTCGACACCGTTGCCGTGCGCATGCCCGCGCATCCAGTGGCCCTGGCGCTCATCCGCGCCTGCGGTACACCGTTGGTTGCGCCATCAGCCAACCTTTTTTCTCATCCGAGTCCGACGACGGCACAGCACGTCATGCACGACCTCACTGGACGTATCGCCATGGTCTTGGACGCGGGTGCCTGTCGTATCGGCGTCGAATCGACGATTGTCGACATCACCCGCACGCCGGCCGTCATTCTGCGCCAAGGCGACGTCTCGGCCGAGCAACTGAGCACGGTGCTGGGTGATGTCATCGTGCAACAACGCACCTTGGCCACCAACCAAGCAGCGCCAGCGCCCGGCATGCTGCTCAAACACTATGCGCCGCGCACCCCGTTGACGCTGCTGCGTGGCCCCGTGGCGGCCATCCAACACGCCGTCGTGCGCATGCAGCAGACCGAGAACATCATCTGGCTGTGCTACGCGGACGACGCTGTCTGTGCCGCCCGCGCAGGCATTGCAACCATCATGCTCGGTGCACGGGACGACGGCGTACAGGTCGCCCGGCAGTTATTTGCGGCGCTCCGCCAAGCCGATGCGGCGGGGGCTGCGCGGATTGTTGTCGCCGAACCGACCGGCGCCGGGGTAGCCGCAGCCGTACGCGATCGCCTGTTCCGCGCCGCCGAAGGGGTGTTCACGCAGGTCGAGTAATGGGTTGCACCGGTGTGCTATACTTTTCAGAATATCTTTTGCAGGTGCGTTATGTCGTGGTTGAAGCGCTTTTTCGGCATTCAAATAGCCCCCCAAGAACGCACCATCATCCTGTATGTGCGCTGTGACCGCTGCCAGAGCACGGTCGCGGTTCGCATCGACCGCTACAACGATTTGGCGGTCGAGTACAATGCACGCGAGGTCGAGGTGGGCTATGTGGTCAACAAATCGATCCTGGATGCCAAATGCTTCCGCACCATGCAGGCCACATTGACCTTCGATACGCATCGCACCGAGCAGAGCCGGACCATCAGTGGAGGGACCTTCATCGACGAAGCAACCTATCGAGCACTGCACACCAACGCGTAATTACACAGCAGAGCAGCGAGGAACAATGGACTACCACAACCCCCAATGGCAATCGTCGATGCGCATCCGGCTAGACATCAATAACACCCTCAAAGGCGTCGTCGGCACGCACGGCATCGACCCCCACGACATCACCGCCATGGCTGGTGCTGCCGCCAAAGCCATCGCCGACATCGAAGCGACGCGGGCCCACCTCGGTTGGCCAGACCTCCCATCCCAAGACATCAGCGCCATCATTGCGGCAGCCCAAAAGGTCATGCATGTCGAAAACTTCGTCGTCCTGGGCATCGGCGGATCGGCACTCGGCAACATCGCCGTCCAATCGGCCCTCAATCATCCCTTCTACAACGATCTGCCCCGCGGCAAACGCACCCATCCACGCCTGTATGTCATCGATAATTCTGACCCTGATTTGAACGCAGCCCTCATCGAGACGCTCGATCCGGCCAGTACCGTCTACAACGTCATCTCGAAATCAGGCACCACCGCCGAGACGATGTCGTCGTTTTTGGCCGTACGGGCGCACCTCATAACAACCCTTGGCCCCAATGCCCTCAAAGAGCACGTCATCGTCACCACCGATCCGAGCAGCGGCTTTATGCGCCAAATCGGCCTGCGCGAAGGCCTGCCGATGCTCGAACTGCCAGCCAACGTGGGCGGCCGCTTTTCGGTACTCACCACCGTGGGACTGCTGTCCGCAGCAGTCACCGGCGTCGACATCCGCGCCTTGCTGGCAGGTGCCGCCTACGGCTACAAAATCGCCGCAAACCTCGACGTGATGCAGAACCCGGCAGCCTTGGCCGCCATCGTCAATCTGCTCTGCGCCAAGCAGGGCCAAAACATGGTCGTGATGATGCCCTACTCACATCACCTGCGCCACATCTCGGATTGGTTTGCCCAACTCTGGGCCGAGAGTCTCGGCAAAAAGACCAGCCTCAATGGTGACACGGTCAACGTCGGCACAACCCCCATCCGTGCCCTCGGCGCCACCGACCAACACTCGCAGGTGCAGCTCTACGTCGAAGGACCCTTCGACAAGCTGGTCAACTTCATCGCGGTCGATACGTATGCCCACAGCGTCACCATCCCATCAGCGTATACCGACCTCGAAGGCGTGTCGTACCTCGGTGGCCACACCTTCAACGAGCTCATCAACGCGGAACAACAGGCGACGGCCATTGCACTCAACGACGCCGGCCGGCCCAACATGACCCACACGTTGCCGGCCATCAACGCCTTCACCATCGGCCAGTTGTTCATGCTGCTCGAGATGCAGACGGCCATCGCCGGTGCATTGCTCAACATCAACACCTTCGATCAGCCCGGCGTCGAAGCCGGCAAAATCGCGACCTATGCGCTCCTCGGCCGCGATGGATTTGCCGAACGCCGGGCGGCAATCGCCGCGGCACGTGCGCGCCGTTCCGCGCAATGGGAGATATAGCCATGACAGACACCCGTTGTCCGCAGTGTGCTCAGGCACTCGTTCCAATCGCAGCAGTCGTCGCTGACCCCGCCACTCCAGACGCAGTGCGCGCGCAGCTCACACTAGCGCCCACCCCACAGCCACGCCGTGCAGGCGGGTTGGGCTGCACAACCGTCATCCTCAGCGGCGCAGTGGCATTCGCCGCTGCGGTCATCATCGGCGGCATCAGCCAATTCACCCTGGGCACTGACTACCCCGCCCCCGGCTACCGCTTCGGCGAGGCAGCAATCTTCAGCGGCATCGCAGCCTTCATCATCGTGATGATCGGCATGTTCTCGCTGTTTGTCTGGCGCCAAGCCAACAACGATCGCCTCTACAAAAAAGTCGCGGTGGCCTGGTTCGCGCAGAAAACCGCCTTCGAAAACGACACATATTGTACGAACTGCAACACCCGCATCGCACGCCCGACACAACAATCGTGAGGAACGACACATGACAATGATCGATTTGCTGCTCTGTCACGCAACGGTCGTCACCATGGATGAGCACGGCACCATTCTGCATGATGGTGCCGTTGCTGTACACGGGGATACCATCGTCGCCATCGACAGCACCGCCAGCCTGACCGCCCGCTACCAAGCCACCCAGACCATCGACTGCCGCGGCTGTGCCATTACCCCCGGACTCATCAATGCCCATGCCCACGTCCCCATGAGCCTGTTGCGTGGGGTCGCTGCCGACCTGCAACTCGACGTCTGGTTGTTTGGCTATATGTTCCCCGTCGAAGGGCGCTTCGTGACGCCGGAATTCGTCCGCGCCGGCACCCTGTTGTCGTGCGCCGAGATGATCCGCGGCGGCACGACTACCTTCGTCGACATGTACTTCTACGAAGAAGAAGTCGCCCGTGCCGCCGACGAAGCTGGTATGCGTGCCGTCTGCGGCCAATCTGTGATGCGCCTGCCATCGCCCGATGCATCGTCGTTCGACGTCGGCCTCGAACGCGCCACCCGCTTCATCGATGCCTGGCACACCCATCCGCGCATCACACCCACCATTGCTCCTCACGCCCCCTATACCTGCACCGACGAAATCTATGCCCAAGCCGTCGCACTCTGCAAAAAATACGGCGTTCCTCTGGTCACTCACTTGTCCGAAACAGCCCGCGAGGTCGATGAATCACGCGTCGACCGCCTCGGCACGCCCATCGGCTACGCCGAACGCGTCGGTGCATTCAGCGTCCCCTGCATCGCCGCCCACTGCGTGCATGCCACCGACGAAGACATCGCCACGCTGGCGGCCAAAGGCGTCGGCGTCGCTCCCTGCCCCACATCCAACCTCAAACTCGCCAGCGGCGTCGCACCGTACCTCAAGTTCCTCAACGCGGGAGTGAAAACAGGCCTCGGCACCGATGGCCCAGCCTCCAACGACGACCAAGACATGTTCAGCGAAATCCACCTCGCCGCGTTGCTCCCCAAAGGCCTGTCGGGCGATCCCACCGCCATGCCCGCCAAAACCGCTTTTTCGCTGGCGACATCATCCGGTGCCCGTGCCATCCACCAATCCGAGCGCAT
>CAMCVW010000047.1 GCA_945881915.1 Thermoflexus hugenholtzii JAD2
CTCGATCAGAAATACACGCATTTGCAGGAACTGTTGCGGACGATGGACTCGGTCGTGGTGGCTTTTTCGGGTGGAGTCGACAGCACGGTTCTCCTCAAAGTTGCCTACGACGTACTCGGCGACCGATGTATTGCCGGTACTGCCGACTCCGAGACGTACCCCCGTGAAGAACTCGGGCTTGCCACTGAATTGGCAACCTTCATCGGCGCACGGCATGTCGTCGTGAAAACCAATGAGCTCGCGCTGGAAGGATACGCGGTCAATGATACAAATCGCTGCTACTTCTGCAAAAAAACGCTGTTCACCGAGCTCGAGCCGATTGCCCAAGCACACGGCATCAAACACATCGTCTATGGTGCAATGGCAGACGACGTAGGAACGCATCGTCCCGGCCATCAGGCAGCCAAAGAGTTCGATGTGCGCAGCCCACTCATCGAGGCCGGACTCGGCAAAGCAGAAATTCGCTTGCTTGCCAAAAACTTTGGCCTTTCGAATTGGAATAAACCGTCCTATGCCTGCTTATCGTCACGCATCCAGTACGGCGAACGCGTCACTGCAGAAAAACTGCGCACGCTCGATGATGCCGAACGGTTTGTTCGGAGTCTGGGGTTTGTGCAGTTCCGCGTGCGCCATCACGATACCCTGGCACGCATCGAAGTGACCGCTGATCAGTTCGCTTTGGCCATCACCCATCGGGACACATTGACCAACAGACTCAAAGAGTTGGGGTACAAATATGTCACATTGGATCTCGCAGGGTTCCGTTCGGGCAGCATGAATGAAGCGACAGCGACCAAATCACAAGAGATCTTGTTGATATAACACGCCTGAGCACTGCAGCACGTGGACAATCAAAAATACCGACGTCGCGGCACGCGGGTTCTATTTTGAACGTCTGGACTCTGGCATCCCAGGAACACTCGGCAACAATCGGGGCAATCAGAGTGCAGGACAGTGACTGGTGCAGAATTCTATGGGTAGAACAGGGGGAGCGCTGTGCGCTCCCCCTGTTTTTTATGATCATTATGGATATTGACATCGAAAACGATTTAGTCTCGGGTAGACAGAAACGACGCTACATGAGGTGTTTATAGTAGAAAGCGGTGCCTTCGATGGAGCCATCAGGGCTGAATGCATAGGCGGGTACCACCCCAAAGCAGGTCCAACCACAGGCGGTGTAGAGGCGTTCACCGGCGTCATTGGCACGGGTGTCGAGCAAGAGCAACGTACGTTGCTTGGCTCGGGCATATACGTCGACTTCCGTCATGAGTTTGGTGCCGATACCGTGTTTGCGCAATCGGCTGGTGACGATGACTTTTTGGACTTCGGCACGATGACGACCGTTAGCTTTACCTGCTGGCTCGATTTGAGCCGTGCCCACCAGGCTCCCATTGCCTAATCTGGCGACGAGGAGCCATTTATTGCCGGATTTGACGGCTGCCGCAACGGAGTGCCAGTATGCGTCTATGTCGGCGGGGTCATAGGGCATCATGTAGCCAATACTGGCGCCGGATTCGACAGCATCGATCAATAACGCTGCCAAATCTGGCAGTGCAGCGTCGACGTTCTCTGCGGTCAACCATTCGAACAGAATCATCGTTGTACCTCGGTTCGGTAGTGGACTTCGGGGCATTCGCGCAGGCGTCGGGCTGCTTGTTCAGGCGTTATGTCACGTTGCGGCTCGGCGAGCAGTTCGAAGCCGACCATGAATTTGCGCACAGTGGCAGAGCGGAGCAGTGGCGGCACGATATGGATGTGCCAGTGCCAGTGCAAGTCGTCGTCCAACTTGGTGGGTGCTTGATGGATACCCAGAGAGTAAGGGAATAACGTCTGAAAAAGGTTGTCGTAGCGTGTGACTGTGCGTTTGAGGATATCTGCCAGATCCACTGCTTCGCACGCTGTGAGGTGGGCTATGGTGGCCGTAGAACGGCGTGGGATGATGATGGTTTCGAACGGCCAAACGGCCCAGAAGGGGACCAGCGAGACGAATGAATCATTTGCGCAGACGATGCGGTCACCCGCAACGACTTCCTGGGCGAGGTAGGCAGAAAGAAGTGTTTGTCGATGCTGCGTATAGTAGGCACGCTGGGTAGCATCTTCTTTGGCGACAAGGGTAGGCGTGTGTTGCGTTGCCCAGATTTGGCCATGGGGATGCGGGTTGCTCGACCCCATCATGGCTCCACGGTTTTCGAAAATTTGGACATAGCCGATATCAGGATGTTGGGCGAGCTCACGGTATTGTGTCTGCCAGGTCGCGACGACTCCGGCGATATCGGTGTTCGTCATCTCGCCGAGGGTCAGATCGTGTTGTGGACTAAAGCAGATGACGCGGCAGATGCCTTTTTCGCTGACACTGAGAAAAAATCCGTCGTCGCTGCCGCCTGCGGGTGCATCTTTTTGGAGGGCGGCAAAGTCATTGTCGAAGACAAACGTGCTGGGGTAGGCGGGATTGTGTTCGCCACCCATGCGCTCATTCCCGGGGCAGAGGTAGCAGGTCGCGTCGTATGGATTGCGAGCGGGGATGACCGGTGCTTCGACTTGGCCCTGCCACGGTCGTTTGGTGCGGTGCGGCGAAACAAGGACCCACTCGTCGAGCAGTGCGTTATAACGGCGGTGGGAGTGATCTTCGGGTACAAACACGGGATTACCTCTTTCGTTCGTTTGGTCCATTCTACCAAACCGGGGCAACAAAAAACCGACCCGTCGAAACGGGTCGGTTTGCAGGGAACGTTTAGCGCAGGGCATACACAATCGAAACGTCGACGGTGACGTCCTGGGTCCCTGCTTGGATCGGTGCACCGACGCCCGCGTCCATGGCGATTTTGGCCATTGGATAGGATTGTGCATTTTGGGACGACTCGGTGACCGAGATAATCTCGCCCAGTTCGACACCGGCGGCCTTGGCCATGGATTCGGCCTTGGCTTTAGCGGCAGTAAAGGCACGGGTGCGGGCTTCTTCGACGAGTGCGCTGGTGTCAGCAATGCTGAAGTTCAAACCGGTGATGTTGTTGGCACCGGCCTGGACGACTTGGTCGAGGAGGGGACCGGCTTTGACCAAATCACGGATGGTGACCGTGACGGAGTTATTGACCTGGTAGCCAGTGATGCGCGTACCGGTGGTGTCGTAGGTAGGGTAGACGCTGAAGTTGCTGGTCTGAATGTCTTTTTCGGCGACGCCGAGTTTGACCACACTGGCAATGACTGCCGCGGTGTCGGTAGAATTTTGGGTCAACGCTGCGGCAGCCGTGGTGGCTTGTGATGTGACGCCGAGCTGGATAGTCGCCTGGTCGGGCGCTGCAGAGACTGCTCCGCTGGCGTTGACACTGAGCTGTGGCGTTGTGGCACCGAACCCACCCAAGATGGAGCCGCCACTCATCATGGCGCGTGACGCATCACTGGAGTTGGGTACGATCATGGTGCCAGCCATCAATCCAGCACCCTGTGAAAACAACAATGATGGCAGAAGAGCGCCTAATAATCCGGCGATAAACGTGCCCAAGATCAAAAAAATAATGGTAGAGCGTGACATATTGACACCTTTCTTGTAAGAGAGACATATGCATGACGTAGCCCGAACGAAAGAAGTTCCATTCGGACAGCGTCCTCATCAAACGTTAGATTCCGTACAATTCGCCGTACTTGGATTTTAGGTAGCGGAAGTATGGTTCGACTGATAGATCCTGACCCGTGACCCGTTTGAGTGTGGTCGGTGCGTCATAGCGACGACCGGTTGCGTAGAGATTTTTTTGGAGCCAGGTGAGTAACGGCTGATAATTCCCTTGATTGATTGCCGGTGCGATGGTGGCGTCTTTGTGTTGGGCGGCCTCGAAGATTTGGGCGGACATGACATTGCCGATGGTGTAGCCCTGGAAGGAACCACCGACGATCCCGGCGTACCAATGCACATCCTGAAGGACACCGTCTTTGTCGTCTTTGGGAGTGATGCCGAGGTCGCTGGTGTATTTGTCATGCCAGACTTCGGCTAGGTCACGGACGTTGAGTGAACCGTCGAGGAGACCGAGCTCGAGTTCAAAGCGGATGATGACGTGCAGATTGTAGGTCACTTCGTCAGCGTCGGTGCGAATGAGTGAACGTTGGACTTTGTTGATGGCGCGGTAGAAGGTGTCGAGCGAGACGTGTTTGAGCTGGGTGGGGAAAGCCGCTTGGAGTGCGGGGTAATTGTATTCCCAGAACTTACGGGAGCGGCCGATTTGATTTTCCCAGAGGCGGGATTGGCTTTCGTGGACGCCACTGGAGGTGCCATTGGCGAGCGGGGTACCTTCGAGTTCGAAGGCGACGCCTTGCTCGTACATGGCATGGCCGCATTCGTGGATGACGCTAAAGATACAATCACCGAGGTCGTTCTCACGTGCGCGGGTAGTGATGCGGATATCACCGTGGTGCAGACGAATTTCGAACGGATGGGGCGCGGTATCGAGGCGACCACGATCAAAATCATAGCCGACTTGGGCAGCAATGCTTTTGGCGTAGGCGAGTTGTTGCTCGATGGGGAATGGGCCGGCAAGGCAGCTATCATCGATGGGGGCTTTTTTGGAAATGGCATCGACCATAGGAATGAGGCCGTCACGCAGGGATTTGAATAACGGCCTGAGGGTCGCAACGTCCATCCCGCTGTCGTGCTGATCGATGAGCGAATCCATGATGTGCTTGCCTTGGGGGAAGAAGCCAGCATACTGGCGGCTGAGTTCAACGGTCTGTTCGAGGAACGGCACGACTTTTTTGAAGTCGTTGGCTGGCCTGGCCTGCGCCCAAGCCATATAGCTCGTGTTGATGTGTTCGGTCATCTTGCCGACGAACTCCGTGGGGACGCGGGTGGCGTTTGTGTAGTCTTTGGCGGTGACCCGTACGATGGCGGAGTCGATGCTGTCGGGGTTCCATTGTTCGGCTTGTTTCTGGAGTTTTTCGAGCAGGCGACCGATGACTGGATCGGTCAGCTTTTCGTGGGTCAGTTTGGACATCAGGGCCATTTGGCGGCCACGGCCTTCACCGCCGCCGACCGGCATGACACTGGATTGGTCCCAGCCCAGCAGTGAACCGATGGCGTTCCAGTCAGACAATTCAGCGAGTTTTGCTTTGAGTTGCACGAGTTCTTGTGACATGATGATTGCTTTCTTTTGATTACACGGCGGCAAGATATGCGAATTGTTCGTCGGTCAATGGGACGACCGACAATCGACCGAGTTTGACAAGATAGGAGTCGGCAAAAATCGGCTGCGCTTTGATGTGGGCCAAGTCATAGCCATTTGGTAGTGCTTTGGTGGCTACCACATCTACCACAGCCAGTTTACCGGTGCTGTCGGACGGATTGACGTACGGCGGACTGATGACCGTCGCGATTCCTGCACAGCGGCGTTCGTCACCGGTGTGATAGATGATGCAGGTATCCCCAATTGCCATACTGCGGATGTAAATCAATGCTTGGTTATTGGCGACATTGTCCCAGATTGTCTGCACATCACGGACAAGATCTGCATATGCGTAGACATCGGGTTCAGTTTTGAGCAGCCAGTGTGCCATCGGGACTCCCTTCGTTGAATGTGCCGCGGACCTGTGCCATCCCAATGACCACCGCGGCCAATATTGCCATCACCATACACACCAAAAACGTACTGCGCGGGCCGCCAGTGGCGTCGTAGAGGAGCCCGGTCAAGGGAATCCCAATGAGTGGCGCCAACCCCCAGCCGGCAGCAGTGACGGCGGCTTGGGCACTCGCGACCATCCCAACGGGCGCACGCTTCGCCGAAATAGATACCAGCATGACAAATGATAACCCGAAGCCACTTCCACGAACCACTGCGCCAAACAAGAGGACCAACGGCGACCAGGCGGTTGCGTAGAGGAGGTGTGCCGCAGCCAGAATGATACAGCCGACCATCAGCGTACGCTCTGCACCAAAACGATTCGCTAACCAGGGCGCATTACGCATCATCGGGATCTCGGATATCCCAGTGAATCCGAGCAGGAGCCCGACAAACAGGCCGCTACCGCCGAGTGTGTTCATCATGATTCCTTCGAAGGTACCACTCATGCTGAGCGACCCTGCCAGCAGGAACGACGTGAGCAGGACCGTCCGCATGCCGGGGTCAGCGAGCATCGGGCGCCAGGACGCATTGGCTGGCTCAACTGCTGCATCCTCATCCAACAACAGACCCAAACCTGCCACGCAGACAAACCCTACACAGGCAACGGCAAACATGGGCTCATAGCCAAGCTCCTGCCAGAGAAATCCACAGGCACTCGCAACAGTGGCGAAACCGAGCGAACCATGCAGGCGCATCGCGCCGAAGTTGACGCCATTTTTGACTGCCATGCGCGCGACCAACCCATCACCGATGCCTGCAATCGGACTGCGCACAAACGACATCAGCAACATGAGGGGGAGGAGCTGCCAGAAGGCATGCCCATAGCCAACCGCGAGCATTGACAGACCGACCAAAACGATGCACAGGGCGAGTAATCCACGCCGGCGCCGTGAACGATCAGCGTAATTGGCAATGAACGGAGCACTCGTCAGCATCATTAACGGCAACATGGTTGCAAAGACGGCAATTTGTGTACCGGACAAACCTATTTGTTGAAAGTGGACGTAGAGGAATGGAATATATGTGCCTACGACACCCCAATAGCCAAAATAGAAGAGTGCGCCGCGCACCGTTGGATTGCGAAGAGCGCGTGGCATAGCGTTGACCACCGATTACCTCAATTCTATGAATATGAGAATATTATAGCGATTCTGTATTTTTTGTGTGGTATCACTGCATATACTAGAAGAGACAGTAATATGGAGGCAAAGATGCATATACGATTCCATGTCGGAGGCCCTGCGGTACATCCCACGCATGAACAGGCGACGCAGATTGGACAGTGGTTGGGGCAAGACTACCGTGTCAGTATCTGTCAAGACAGTGCTGCGTTTGAGGCACTCGACGATGTCGATGTGCTCGTGTTGATGGGGATGTTTTGGCCAGGGATGGATGCAGACTGGGCGGGGAATATGACCTATACACCCATCCAGGCGGGAGCACAGGCGAATTTTCTGCGGTATGCACGGGCACAGCGTCCGTTGTTGATCCACCATGGCGCAATTGGCTGCTATACGGATTGGCCGGAATTCGGGACGACATTGGGTGTGACATGGGGAGTCAAACGGGCCTCGCATTCACCGTTTGTGCGTCATCAGATCCGCGTCGCTGCAGAACCGCATCCGATTACTGCGGGGGTCGACGATTTTGCGATTGACGACGAACTGTATCATTCGTTGCGCATCGACGAATCGCGCAATCCGCACCATCTATTGTGGGGGAGCTGGGAGAATGTAGAGCATCCGCTTTTGACGACGCTGGATGCATCCGCACTCAGTGGAAAAACGGTGTTCAGCGCGCTTGGTCACAATCTCCAGTCGTTTGAACCGCCTGCAATGCGGCAGCTCTGGCGTAACAGTATCACGTGGCTTACCCAGCACTAATACGTGTTGCAGATAGGCGTATAATGCACTGAGATGCAGAATATTGGCGATTGACCAATTGTGCAGTGAATCGAGCATCACATGCGTACTCCCCGCCCCCCACTGCGAAGCGATGTACTTGCAGCAGTCCAAAAACGAAATCTCGAACATCGAGCCCATCGTGCCGGCTGGTTACGGGCTGCGGTGCTGGGCGCGAACGATGGTCTGGTTTCGACGGCGAGCCTCCTGATTGGCATTGTCGCTGCTGGCCAAGACAATCTGGTCATTACCGCAGGTATTGCGGGCATCACTGCCGGTGCGATGTCGATGGCGGTTGGTGAATATGTGTCGGTCAGTTCACAGACGGATATAGAACGGGCCGACCGAACCCTTGAACAGGAACATCAACGCATTGATTCCATCGGCGAGGAACTCGCATTGGCTTCCATCTACGTGGAGCGCGGACTGTCGGAAGAACTGGCCCGGGCGGTGGCGCGAGAACTCCATGCCAAAGATGGACTCAAAGCACACCTCAAAGATGAACTTGGTCAAAACGAAGCCACCGTGGCACGGCCTCTGCAAGCAGCGGTTGCTTCGTCGTTGAGCTTCATTGTCGGAGGCGTTATCCCATTTTTGGGTGTCTTTGCAACGACACTGGGAGGCAAGGCGTATGCGATTATCGTGTATCGTTCATAGGGCTGATACGTACCGGAGTGCTGAGTGCTCGGACGGCGGGCTCACCGATGCTCAAAACGACGATACGCATCGTGTTGGGCGGGATAATCGGCATGGCGATTACGGCGGGTGTGGGACAACTCGCGCAGATTTCGGGAGTATAGGATGATTGATTTGCGACAGCATCAGGATGCGCTCATCCATCGTATTTGGCAAAATGATGCAGAATATTTTGGCACATTGGGGCAGACCGTGCGCGATGACCGTTTTGTGCTCTATACCAACCCCGGGCTCATCGGGCGATATGACCCCAATCACGCGGGGATGCTCCGTTTGACAGAGGCGGACATGGACGCAGCGATTCAATACATCATGAAGCACTACGAAGCGCTGCAGATAGATAGTGTGGTATATCTCGATACCTGGCATCGCCCGGCCGGACTGGCGGCAGCGTTGGAGGAAGCGGGTTTTCGGCCGATGGTAGCGTGGGGACAATACGACCTAATGGCCGTGCGGGAGGATGTCTTGGACGCACCTGCCGATATTGTCGTGACACATCCAGCGAACGCTACGGAATACGCACAATGGGCAGCACTGAGTGAGCCAGACCCATACTCAGATGCGGCCACGATGTTGGCACTGCGCATTACCGAGTGTAGTAGCCCTGCCGTCGTCCCAACGTTGGTATGGTGCGACGGGGTCCCAGCGGGGCGGTGTTTGTCTTTTGTGTATGACGGCGTTGGCCGGATTGAATGCGTGCATGTCGACCCTCGGTTTCGGCGGCGTGGATTGGCTCGCGGCATGGTCGCAAAGGTCACAATGGATATCTGCGCTGTCGGTGCCGTTCCATACCTCTTTGCAGCCCACGCAGAAGGTGCGCAACGAATCTATCGATCAATTGGTTTCGAGACACTACAGCCTGCAGCTGTGATGACCTATGTGCGACCATTTCGGGCATAACATTGCCGGAGTGCGCCATAGATGATGATTTGGTATCATAAGCACACACAGAGATCGTAAGGAATCGCAATGACAACGCGTGATCTATTCCCACACGACCCGCACCGCCCACAGTACCACTATATGGCACCGCAGGGTTGGCTCAATGACCCCAATGGTCTGGTACAGTGGCAGGGTGAGTATCACCTGTTTTATCAGTTCAATCCACATGCAGCTGTCTGGGGAGCGATGCACTGGGGGCATGCGGTGAGTCGTGATATGGTGCATTGGAGCGATTTGCCGTTGGCATTAGCCCCCGATCAGCCGTACGACCGCAGCGGCGTCTTTTCGGGGTGCACCATTATCCACGAGGGTAAACCGGTGATTATGTATACCGGAGTCAATAGCCCGCACCAGTTACCGTGCATCGCATACGCCGACGACACGTTGCGGACTTTTCGAAAGGAACCAACTAATCCGGTTATCAAGACGTTGCCCGACCATATGACCTACGACTTCCGCGACCACAGCATGTGGAACGACGGCGAGTATTGGTACCAGATCCTGGGATCCGGCGATGGAACCCATGCCGTGGCACCGTTGTTCCGCTCGAAGAATCTCCTCGATTGGGAATACCTCGGCCGGATGATCCAATCACAAGATTCCGTCAACGAACAAATGTACGAATGCCCGGATTTTTTTGCGAGTAACAATCAGCATGTGTTTATCACATCACCGCTGCCTCTCCGTCGTGTGATCTATATGAGTGGCGCGTTTGATGGTCGGAAGTTTGCGCCACGCAAGCGCAACATGGTCGATCATGGCGTGAGCTTCTATGCGCCGCAGAGCTTCACCGACGAGCAGGGGCGCCGTGTGATGATCGGCTGGTGCCAAGAACAGCGTGCCGAGCAATCGAGCCGAGCAGCGGGATGGCAAGGAGTCATGACGTTACCACGCCTGTTGGCGCTGGATGATGCGGGTGATATGACGTATACCGTAGCCCCGGAATGTGTCGCTTTGCAGCGAGAGACGTTGGTCCATGCGAAAAACGTCACCGCTGCGCAGGTGCAGCATTTGTGCGGTCGGGTGGCGAGCCGGACCCTTCATATCAGGGCAACACTCCACGCAGAGGCGACCGGGAGTGCGACAATTGTTGTGCGCCAAGACCCAGAGAGTGGCGAGCAAACGACCATCACGTGGGATCGCAGTCGCAATGAATTGATTTGTAGCATGGCACAGAGTAGTGAAGCAACAGGAACGAGCCGCGAGGTCTATACCATTGCGCTCCACCACAGTACACTGGAAGGTTTGACCATCGATGTCTACGTCGATTGTTCACTCATCGAAGTGTATGCCGGCAAATACAGCGTGTGCACGCTGCGTGTCTATCCCAAGGCTGAGGCGAATCACATTGGATTTACGGCACTCGGTGATGTTTCGGTGACTGAATTTCTCGTCCACGAGATGGGGTTCGCGCACGCATAGGCTTACTCTAACCCGCGCCAGCATGTGGCTGACGTGTACCCCATGCAAGGATTTATCCATGATCATCGACCAAGATTATTCGATATTTTTCTGCTTTATCCCGATTTTGCTCATCGGCGTCGCACTCATCTATGTCTGGCGTGCGTAATATCCAAAGAAGGGGTTGACATGACACCAAATGCTTCCGTTCAAGCACGCGTTTTGCAGATTTTGAATGAATACAAGGTTCAAGGAATCGAGGAAGGTGTGCAGGTTGCTGCATACCATCAGGGGAAGCTCATCCTCGACATTGTCTCGGGCACAATCACAGGTATCAATGCACTGCGTCCAGACGACATGATCTATTCCTGGTCAATGACCAAAGGCATCACTGCACTCGCGGTGCACATTGCTGTACAGAAACATTTGCTTGCCTATGACGACCTCGTCGTGCGCTACTGGCCTGAATTTGGGGCGAACGGCAAAGCGCACATCACCGTACGCCAGTTGTTAATCCACACGGCCGGTCTACCCAATATGCCGCGTGTGACGGTTGCCGAAATGTGCGACTGGGACCTGATGTGTCGTCACTTTGCTGCAATGACCCCGATGACGCACCCGGGTGAAGTGCCTGCATACCACGCCATTAGTTATGGCTGGTTAGTCGGTGAAGTCCTGCGCCGTGCCACGGGCAAGACCGTGACCCAATTCGTCCAAGATGAAATCTGCGCCCCACTGGGCATCACCAACCTGCACATCGGCGTACCACAAAAAAGAATCATCGACTGCGCTCGCTTGACCTTCGATGGCGTGTACGGGTCACTCAATGTAGACCACTGCGGAAGTCCGGACATGGTCGAAAATCCGGCACTGTTCGCGAATCAAGCAATCGTACAAATGGCATGTATGCCGAGCATCAACATGATGACCAGTGCTCGCGCGTTGGCAATGGTGTATGCGGCACTCGTCGGTCATGGAGTCAACGGCGTCCGCTTGCTCAACGAACGAACCGTAGATCACGCACGCATGGTGCAACGCTATGCAATCGATGCGACATCGCAAGGAGTGATGGTGATGGGGCTTGGATTCCAATTGCCGGCCTACGACACGGTGTCTGCGATGGCACAACGCCGCGGCGTGTTTGGGCATGGAGGATGGGGCGGCTCGATTTCGTTTGCCGATCCCGAAAACGATTTTGCGTTTGCATTGACCAAGACCAGGATGGTCAACAGCGACGATACCGTCCCCGTGAGTATTGCAGTTGCACATGCGGTACGTGCCGAACTCGGCATTCCCGAAGCCTAATTGTGCGAGAAAGAGGAATTCCCATGCGAAATGGACCAGAAATGGATGCGCTGCGCGATCAACTGACGACGCAGATGGATACTCTGATTGCGAGCGGGCGCGAAGAAGGAATGCAACTCGCCGTCTACCAGCACGGTCACCAGATTATCGACATTACCCGTGGTGTCCGCGATGATACTGGTACCCCGATGTCGCCGGACGACCTGGTGTTGGTATGGTCGACCAGCAAAGGGGTCACCGCCGCTGCGATTCACCTCTTGGCGGAGCGCAATCTGCTCGAATACGACGATCCGATTTCGCGATTCTGGCCACAGTTTGCACGCAATGGCAAAGAAGGGATCACCATCCGCCACCTGATGTCGCATACGGCCGGAATTCCCCATTTGCCGGAAGACATCACCATCGAAACGATGGCGAACTGGCAAGAGATGATGGAATTGTTTGTCGCCATGACGCCTGTCAGCGTCCCCGGCAAAGTCGCCGCCTACCACGGCCTCACCTACGGTTGGCCACTCGGTGAGATTGTGCGGCGTATCGACGGACGACCGTTTGCCCGTTTCGTGCAGGACGAAATCTGCGCGCCACTGGGCATCAAGAATTTGTTCTTTGGGGTACCAGCAGAACGTGCCGGCCAAAAAGCGCGCTTGAGCCATGACCTGGCGGTCGTTCCTGAGTATGTACAGCCCACCCAAAACCCCGTTGCATTGGCAAATCATCCCCTCATTCAGACGGCTAGTATCCCAGCGGCCAACATGATGGCAAATGCGCGATCGATTGCACGATTCTATGCCAGCTTGGTCGGCACCGGTGTGAACGGCACGCGATTGTTGCCGCCGCGGCGGGTGAACAACATGACCATGGTACAGCGTTGGGCGATGGACGAGACGCTGGTCGGTCGCGATATGGGCTTTGGGCTAGGATATATCCTCGGTGGGAGTGTCCCGACGATGTCGTCACGCCAAACCTGCTTTGGACATGATGGGTTTGGCGGTGCGATTGGCTATGCCGATCCGGAACACAATCTGGCAGTGGGCTTCACCAAGACCCGGATGACGCTGAACCCGGACAATCCGTCTTCGAGTCTGGAATTGATGCAGACGCTTCGAGCCGGGTTGAACATCCCAGAGTAACGGACACTACGAACCAGCCTGCGTTGACGTTGTAGTAATCAAAAAACCTGATGCTAATACACACGCAGCGACCAATGGTTGAGACAGCCGCCGCTCGTATGGTGAAGCAGTAAGGTTTGCAGCGCTGTAAAGGTTATTCACCAAGGCATTCCGCCGTTCCTGGTGGTACGCAACACCCCCGTGCGAATGGTCGCACGGGGGTGTTTTTTCAACAAAAACATCCTAATTCTGCGTGATGATGACCGTCGTGGTGCCATCACTCGCAGTCAACATGACGGTGACCGTTTTGCCAGCTTTGGTGTAGACCTGCAACGCCATGTCAGCAGTCGTCATGCCGCCGTCAGCGACGCGATACCCTGCTGCGGGCATTGCTTCGGCGTAGAACTTCGCGACGTCAGCAACTGATTGCGCAGAAGTCAGCGAGAACATGTCAGCGGTTTGCAGGGTGACCTGGGCATCGCTGGGCATGGGCCACGTCGTATCGGTCAGTGACAGACATGCCGCAGGAATGGCCAGAGGAGGAACTGCGTTGATCTCTGTGAGCCTGTAGGACCACAAAAACGGCTCAAGTTTGTCTGTAAATTTGTTTTCGCCTGAGACGTCCCATGTGAGGGTGTATTGTTCTTCACGGTCGACGAGGACCTCACTGTAGTACTTGGCTCCATCGGCGAGTGTGTTGTCGTAGACGTATTTGTCGGTCGCCCGACCAGCGACATCGGGGCCTGCGCCTGCAGCAACGAGATCGTAAGCAAACGAATCCATGATGGTTTCCGGATTAAAAATGGATGGATTATCATCGGGGCTCGACAATACCATACAGGTCTGCGGATTACCAGACAGGAGGAACAGTTTGTCTTCGGTGGTAATCATCGCCATCGTGCCCATCCCGGCAGACGCGGTGCCTTCCCAGGTCGCGAAGATAATTTCAGGTTCCATTTGGACGGACTGCGTGTACACCCAGTCTTGTTTTTGCCCGTTTGTGGTGACCGAGGAGGTGAACTTCACCGTGTAGCTATCGAAGAGATGCAGGCTATCAGAGTAGGATTCAGCACTCCAGACGTCGGCTGCAACGGCTTCAGATGGCGCTTGAACGGCTTCGGTTGGTTCTTGATCAGCAGATTCTTCACCCACAGGGGCTTGCTGGGCTGCAGTCGGTTCAGTGGGTGCGGGAACTTCGGTTGCTGGTGTCGCACCACCTCCACAGGCAACGAGGACACAGCCAGCGAGCAACAGTGACACAAGCCGTGTGTTTTTCATAGGGACCTCCTTCTTTTGTGACGCAATACTACTATTTTACCGCAGGTCAATTGGCCGAGATAACTGTGTACCCAGTGAGTGTGATTGGACCGAGGATGCCACTCTGTTCCTGATGTGTACTCGTGTAGTGACTCGGACTGTGCGCAGCCATATATGGCGCGAGGGTATTGGTGACGGTTATCGCAATTGTGTTCACCCCAGGACGCAGCGCTACACTGACATCGAACTGGTACGGCGCCCAGACGCGCGGCTGATGCGCGACACCATTGATGGCAACAGCTACAGTGCCGCGCACATCCGCAAGCTCCAGCATCCAGTGCGTACAATCAGCATCGACGGTAAACGTACGGGTATAGCAGACTGCGCCGGCATAATCACCCAAGCCCTGCGCTGCATAGTCTGCGGGCAGTTGGACCGTTGCGGTCCCGTAGTCATACTGGATGGGAGCTAACAGCATTGCTGCACCAGCCGCGCCACCAACCGACGTCAGGGTCAGTTGAGCAGACTGCGCGTTCGGCGGTAACGCAACAGACCCGCCGTGGGGCGCAACGACCTGTCCATCCACGATCAACGCGCTGGCAGCACTCGTCGCGATGCGCATCTGCGTGGCGCCCCGCGGGATACGCCAGCGCAATACCGTCGCCCGTTCGAGACCAGGGAACGCATCGGGAGTGAGTCGTACCACTGTGTCGTCTGCCGACTGGTCTTCGAGCCAATCAGCACCGGGCAACGGATGCGGCCGGCGGTCAATCAGCGGCCAACCCGGGTCCATGTCGTTGTACAACTCGGGGTCGGTGGCGAACGTCAAATCGACCCATTGGCGGCGACGGAGTTTGGCAGTGACCGGCGACCCGCCACTGCGTATACACTGCCATCCGGACCCACTCAACAGACGTGTCGGAACGTTGGCCCCGTTGTACCTGCCATCGACCATCAACGAGACGCCGCGGCCGCTATCGAGCGCATGAATCTCGATGCGATGTGCCCCGGCAGCGAGGGGACCCAACGCGTACGGTTGGACACGCACGGTACTGCCATATGGATCAAACCCACCTTGACGCCCTATTTCGACGCCATCGATGCGCACGCTGACCGGCACATCGGCGACGACCATCAGTGCGCCGTCGGGTGCATCGTGCGCGAGTGCAAACGAGTGGCCGAATGTGACGTATGTCGACGCAACCGGCGCATCGGGTTGCTCCATCCAGGTCGGGCGGATATAGCGATCAGGATGGCGCAGGACGGCCCAACTTCCGCGCAATTGCATTGCCTGGTCGGGCGTCAGGTGGAACTCGATCAGATGCAAGCCCGCCTGCAAATCACACGGCACAATCGCTGCATAGCCGGGGCTTTCTGATGATACGAGTACCCCATCAAGCCAGATATGTTTGGCTGCCGCAGCAGATACCACCAAGGCGCCACTGACTGCTGCATCAAGCGCAAATGTCGTCCGGACGCACACGGTTTGGTCCGCACGAACCTTTCCAAAAGCCATGAATTCTTCGGGGACGTATCCTTTTGGACCAAGCATTCCCCAATGCAATGTATCCTTGTGGATTCCTTTGGTCAGCGAATATACCAGTGGCTGCCAGCCAGCCGTTGCCAATGGGTCAGCCCCCGCCTGCAACGCAGGGAGGTGCGCTGTTTGCCCTGCAGCGATGGTGTACCAGCCGTAGGTGCCAAATCCTTGCGTTTGGACACCACTGTCACTGTCAAACCGCAGCGTCTGCGGCATGAGTAGGTCACTGGATGGACGGACGAAATCACCGTGCCGATTATCGAGCGTCGGTTCGATGGCCAGCTCCCATGCACCATCGAGCAGGTATGTCTGGGCGGCAGGAGCACGTTCCGGTGCAGGATGGGCACCGGCGACGGGCAGAGCTGTGTCAGGTATGTACAGGAGGGCAATCGGTGCATCAGCGAACGAAAGACGAAACTGCCCGTCCGCCGCGGCAGCGATGGGATGGCGCGTACCATCGGTCACATGCCACTGTTCGATTGCACGTACGCCGGGGATCGCAATTTGGAGCTCAGTGGGCAGCCGCGTCCGGTCAAAGGCATAGGGAGTGCTGTTCCAGTGGCCGGTCCAGGCGAATGTCGACGCCGAATCGTGTGGGGTCACCAACACGACCCTACCACCGTCGACCTGGCGTTCGAGTGTCTGGACCGGCCCGTCGATACGCCGTGGAATACGATGCAGCTGCGCAAGAATGTCCGCTGCGCTGGTGACGGTGACGATGCCAGGGCAGGTGCGCAACTGGTCAGGAATGGTCTCTACCGCGATGACCAATCCGCCGGCAGCAGCAAATGCAGAGATTGTCGCAGCGGCGGTCGGTTCGATGTGGGTAATGGCAGGTAGGATGAGGCAGCGGAAGGCTTCGTCGGCGACGCACAAGTGGCCGTCACGGACAACGGAACGGGCAATCGATGCGTCGTCGATCATGTCGTAGTCGCGCCGATCGTCGTCGAGCACACCGGGTTTGGGATTGTTCCAAAACATCGAACCAGTCACCGCCACAAAACACTGCTCGGCCCGGGTGGCAGCAGCATCTGGCCCGTGCATGCGGTAGTGGGCTTGTACGGTGGTGGTGGGGAACAGCACGGCGATATCGCAGACATGCCGGCCGAGGGACAAAATACCAGTCAATCGCATCACGGCATCGGCCATGACACGGTAATGCATCCAGTAGGGTTGGCGCCAGCATGTTGACGGTGGCGCCCATTCCCACCAGCCGCCACGCGTCGAGTAGTAGACCGCATGCGGATTATAGAGCGTCAAGCCGGCCCGCAGCCAGGGAACCAGCCAATCGAATGTTTCTTCGATGGTGCCGCCCCAGCCACTGCTGTGGAACGCCTCGATCCACGACCGTGGGCGCTGGTAGAGGTGTGCCATCGAGGAATGGATTTTGCCATTGCCGTGGTGGTCACTGCCCGGCGCGCCATACCAACTGTGGGTCTGCATATAGTCGGCGTATTCGTCGACCGCGCCGATAGGCAATGCCATCCGCGCAGGGCTCTGCTGATCGAACCCACAGATGAGGCCGTGCTGGGCGTGCCATGCATAGAAGGGCTGGAAGAATGCCTGTTCGGCGCGGTGGGCACGCCAGCGCTGATAGTCGATACGCACCTGCTGATCGGCAGGAGTGTTACCTTCGAACAGCGACGCCAGCCGTTCGGTCAAATCATACCCGTAATGGGCGGTGAATGACGCAGCAAAATCGGCACTCCAGGTGGGCATCGACGGCATTTCGTCTTGGAATGAACCAACAATCACGTCACCAAAGTAGTCACCCGCTTCGCGCTCAAATGCTTCATGCACCGTTGCACGCAACGCCAAACACGCCGTTGGATTGAGGTAATCGAAGCCGCGCTGGACCATATAGACCAGACGCACATGGTGCGATTCCTTCATGGTCGTCTGGACTGCGTTGTCATGGATGGGCAAGACTTCCACCTTGCCATCGGCATCAATTTGGCAAGCGGATAACGGAATCCCACCTGCGGGGAATGCCACGACGCCTGCCTCGGGGCAGGCAATCCGCTGACTGGCCAACTCTTGACTGGCGAACTGCGGCTGCCCACGCACGATGGTCCCTTGCAGGTTGGCACCCGAAAAGCCGATTTGGTCATAGAACCAAATTCGAATCCCCAAGCGCCGTGCATCGGCGCACACCCCGCGAAAGATATCCCACCACTCCTGGGTGAGGAAGGCCGGCTGATCTGCCAATGAGCCATGCAACGGGCCCGATGGCGCCAGATTCAGGATGACCAGGTTATACACGCCGCCGGCGGCAAACTGCTCGAGTTGCCAGGTCAACCGGGCGGGCTCGAGTCGTTCACCGCTCCACCACCAGATCGGTGCCGGCGAAAACGCCGGATCGGGGTGCATCAGTCGCTGCAGTGCGTCGGTGCTCGTCATGCGACCACCACACATTCGATGCCCAACAAGCGGGCGACGTGGCGCAGGACGGTTGCGTGATGACCGACTCCCAGTGCGACGTGGTGGGTGGGCGCTTGTTCGCACCATGTATCCATGAAGGTCGCAGGATCGAGGGCGAACTTGAGGCGGCTGTTGGTATTGCCGATTTGCAGCACTGCTCCAGGAATGGATTCGCCCTCGGCGACGAGCATACGCAAGTTGCCATTCCCGTCTTGGGTCATACCCAGAATGGTGATGGGTCCGGTTTTGACGGTCAATTCAATCGAGATACCCTCGCCCGATTTGCCGTGATACAGACTCAACGCACGCATCGAGGGCTGCTTGTCGCTGATGTGTGGATGAGCGGGGCCATCATGCCCCATCAAGACAAACTGGTCGGGCACGTCCATCGCATAGAATTCGGTAAACGAGCCGCCCGCGCCGATGCAATCCATGATGTACATGGCAACGGCAGTTTTGAGGTCGCCCTCGCCGGCGCAAGGAATTCCCTGCCAGGTCAACCGCGTCGCCCCGACGATGAGGTGTGCGGCCGCGTCTGCAGTGGGCATCCCGGGAATCCCACGGTGGTAGTAGCACAGCGCGTCGAGGCGATGCCGATTCACCAAGGTGTCGAGCCCAAGCGACGTCTGTGCTGCATTGGTCAGACCAGCATGCGTGATCGGCCGCGAGATGCGATCGATGCCCGATGGCGCTTCGACGAATTCGCTGCGGATATCTGCAATGCGTTGGTCAACGGCAACGGGACTGGCCGCCTGTGACGCCGCGGCCAATTCGTCGAATTCGAGCCACTCGACGTGCGCGCCCAGCTGTGCATGCAGCATGGTCGGGTCAGTGTACATGTCGAGCATGCCCGGGTATGGGTGACCCAGCATGCCGATGCGCGCGCTGCGTAGGGCGGCAACGGCACCAGCAGCTCGAATCCATTCGCCGATGCGCCCCCAAGCGCGCGTGTCGTTGTGGAGTGTACCCGAGACGACTTGGAATGGGATGTGCGCGCGCCGGAACGCGTTCGAAATCTCGGGCACGCAGCAGGCGGCACAGGCAGCCAACCAATTGGCAGTATCGGTATTGGGGTAATCGAGTTGTGCCACCGGCTGCAGGTTGAGCACGAGTACTTGGGTATTGGCGCGCTGCACGATGGGCAATACCTGCGACGACGTGGCATAGGTGGCGGTGTGGCAGATGAGCAGGTCGACTTGTGATTTCGCAAAAAACTGCCCCGCTGCAGTGGCTGCCTGGGCGGTATCGACCATGCCTGCGCCGACGACCTCGGCACCCAGGGCGGTCAAATTTTGGGCGATGACGTCGTAGTACGACAAGAGTTGGCCACGCAGGTCGGGGAACTGATCCCAATAGGCTTCGAGGCCAATGGCAAACAGACCAATGCGGGGTTTCGCGCGGGTGACATGCTGCATGGGTGACTCCTTTGGTAGGATGGGTTGAGATATGACAAGTGTAGCAGAATGCGTCTCTACCGCAGTAGAATGCTCTTTCGAATACACAAAAAACCCGGATGCCGCAGGGCATCCGGGTCAAACAATCGCTTTAGTCCGCGAACGGTGGTCGGGGGTACCCGACGCCGAATGGCTCTTCCGGGCGCTTCCAATCACCGACGAGCGCGCGGCGCAGTGGGGTCGTGCGTGCCACAAAGTCGGGATCGTTGCGCAAGCGGTCCGAAGGAATCAACCAGGGTGGTGAGTAGACAATGTGCATGGTGTGCCGGTCGAAATCACGATCGTTGCGCCCGGTTCGGTGGAACACACCCTGGTGGAACAACAGCGCCGTGCCCGGTTTGCCACAGATGACATCACGAATAGGCAAATCGTTCTCGTCTGCTTTGATGTCTTTGGGCCAAGCAGTCATGTGATTGTGCGTGCCAGGGATCATCACCATGTTGCCCATACCGTCCTCAGACTGATCGGTCAGGTAATACCCGACGCGCAGCTGCATTATGGGTGTCTGGGCAGATGACAAACGGCGAAATTCGTACACGCCTGAACCATCCTGGTGGTAGCCACCACCCTTGGTATTGGCCGGCTGGACAGTGGCCCAGGTGCTCTGCAGGATGAAGTAATCACCCATCA
>CAMCVW010000048.1 GCA_945881915.1 Thermoflexus hugenholtzii JAD2
CACCGTCTCAAACCAGCAGCTTTCATCAGCTGTTGCGCTGATTAATTACCGTCCTCGGAAATGTCATCAGTGGCGATCGACGAGTGAGTTATTCCTTACAGCGTTGTCGCAGTTGAAGTGACAATCTGCCAATTATGAATTATGAATTAGGAATTAGGGTGCTTTTGCGTTCATTCATACTTCCACATTCATAATTCATAATTAATGCATGACCATCCCGCCGTCGCAGTTAAATGTCTGCCCGGTGATATATGAAGCCTGGTCGGACGCCAAAAATACCACCAAGCCAGCGACGTCTTCGGGGGAGCCGAGGCGGCCAAGGGGGATTTGCTTCTTGAGTCCTTCGCGCATGTCTTCGCTGAGCACGGCAGTGAGTTCGGTGTCGATGAAGCCGGGCGCGACTGCGTTGACCGTCACTGACCGCGATCCTATCTCACGGGCGACTGACTTGGTGAAGCCGATGATCCCCGCTTTGGCTGCAGCATAATTGGCTTGGCCGGCATTCCCCATCAATCCGACAACCGAGGTGATATTGATGATGCGACCAGAGCGGGCACGCACCATCGGGCTGATGGCCGCTTTGGTGGTCAAAAATTGGCTTTTGAGATTCGTGTCGATGACGGCATCCCAATCCTCGTCCTTCATGCGCATCATCAATGTGTCGCGGGTAATGCCTGCGTTGTTCACCAGAATATCGATGCGGCCATAGGCGGTGTTGACTTCACTGAACAAGCGCTTGACATCGTCACCATTGGCGACGTCTGCCTGAATGGCAATGGCTTTACCGCCCATGGCTGCAATGGCTGCTAGGGTCTCTTCGGCGGCGGCTGTATTGCCGCGATAATTAACGACGACGGTCGCACCAGCACCGGCAAGTGCGAACGAAATTGCCCGGCCAATCCCACGGGAACCACCGGTGACAATGGCGACACGATCGCTGAGTGTAATCTGCATGCTGCGTTCCTCTTCACTGTTACGAGACATACGGTCTCTCGGACGACTTATTTGACCAAATCGAGCAACGTCACCGCATCGATGAGCACAATCGGCTTCTCTTTGACGGACTTCTGCGCTGCAGCGGTGAACTCGGTCGACGAGACGATGATACCCTTGGTGATGTTTTCCCGCTTCATCTCTTGCAGCAGGCTTTCGATGGTGCCGGGGGTGACTTTTTCGGCGATGGTGCAGCGGATGTGGTACTGGTCTTCGTTGTGGGTCAACCAGAGGTCGACGAAGCGGTCTTTGTCCACAAACTTGTATTCGTTGAAGGTGAATCCCTTCTTCTTGAAGAGATTATTGACGACCCACCCGAGCTGCGGCAACGTCAAGCCACGGATGTCGCCTGCTTCACGAATGGCACCGGCTTTTTCGAGCTGGCCGCCGCGTACACTGTTTACTGCGCGCGCTTCACGATTGCGTTCTTCCATACGGCCCGAGGTCGATGCACCGAAGGTACAAAATGAAATCAGTGAAAACGAGATAAAGCCACTGGCCGTCAACCATGTACTCGTCACCGAGGTCGAATCGGGTGCCAGCGCGGCCACTGCTTCAGCATTACCGAGTACAAAAATCCACACCCCCAAGAACGCGGTACTGGTGAGTGCCCCGATGACGCCGGTCAGAAAACCCAATAGTCCAAAATACCCTTTTGCCGAACGCGCGAGGAGCAACCCAATGGTCACCGGCACAACACCGGCGACAACCGAAAAAACCGAATTCTGCGTCAATGCTAATGGCATGACCAAACCAGCACCGACTCCATAGAGGATAACGGTCAACCAGTTGACAGACTTGAGCCCTTCGGTGATGTACTGTTTGGCGGGCATATTGATTTTGCCCAACGGAGGCGTGTTGCTCATGATGTAATCCTGTTACTAACGGGTAGGCGGCTTCTCGCGGGACAAGAGTTCGTCGACTGCCCGACCAAGGTGGGCGATGTCGGCAAAGGACAAATAGACCGACGCAAAGCGGATGTAGGCGACTTCGTCCACGTCACGCAACAAGCGCATGGTGACATCACCGACGTGGGCTGAACTGACTTCATGCTCGTTATTGCTCAATAACTCTGACTCGATGTCGTTGATGAGCTGATCTACCCGTTGTGCCGACACGGGTCGGCGGTAGCAGGCGGTCATAATGCCACGGAACAATTTGTCGCGTTCATAGGGCTCGCGTTCCCCGTTCTTTTTGACAACGGTGATGCTGACCGACTCGATGCGCTCATACGTCGTGAAGCGTTTGCCACATTGTGGACAACGCCGGCGGCGCCGAATCGAATTGCCGTCGTCCAACTTGCGGGTATCGATGACATCACTCTCGTTGTGCGAACAATAGGGACAACGCATGCATCCTCCAAAAAACCACCCTATGCGCACGAATCTGCACAACGGACTGATGACCGGTGTGCAACACGTCTATTGTACTATTGATTTTTGCCATACGAAAAGGGCAACCGTGCGGTTGCCCTTGCCTGTGCGCACCTACCCTTTGAACTGCGGCAACCAGCGTGCCTGTGCGGTGAGCAACTCACTGACCATCGCCCGAATCTGGTCGAGGGTACACACCGCCGCAGTCAACGGATCGAGCATGACTGCATGGTAGACCGCTTCGCGATTGCCCGTCAATGCGGCCTCGACAATCAGCTCTTGGACGTTGATATTGGTTCGGTTGAGGGCTGCTAAATGGATCGGATAGTGTGCAATCGTCGTCGGCTGAATGCCATTCCCATCGACCAAGCAAGGCACTTCGACACAACACCCTTGGGGCAGATTCATAATCAGGCCACGATTGGGCACATTGCCGTTGATGCGCGTCGGCTTGTTCGCTTCGATGGCCTCGATGATGTGCGAGCCGTATTCGTGTGAACGCACCGTGGGAATGTCTTTGGCGCCAGCAATCATCTGCTCGCGTTCCTGTGCCACGGTGACCTCGCGTTCGAGGCAATGGCGCAGATACCCGCCGGTACGGCCATTATCGAACCAGTGGTCGTGTGCGCTGGTGAACGAGGGAACCAGCACGTCATTGACCATGGCAGCTGTTTTGCGGAAGTACGGCATGTATTCACTGGCGTGACCACTCGACTCGGTCACAAACAATCCGAAGTGACGCATCATGTCGATACGCACCGGCTCACTGCCATATATGTCCGCCTGGGTGGTGACTTCGCGGATAACCGGGTAGATGTCGGTGCCTTTTTTGTCCTCGAATTTGAGGAAGAACGCCTGGTGATTAATCCCAGCGCACTGATAGACGACATCCTCATATGGTACCTCGGCCCACGTGGCCATCATCTCGCTGGTGCCCTGCACACTGTGACACAGCCCGACGTGTTGGATGCCCTTGGCCCGGTCGACGGCCCAGCAATTCGCCGCCATCGGATTGACGTAGTTCAGCAACAACGCATCGCGATGGCCGACCTGCATGATGTCGTCGGCGAGATCGAGCAGCACGGGGATGGTCCGTAACGCACGGAACACACCGCCGGGGCCGAGCGTATCGCCCACACACTGTTCGACACCGTATTTTTGGGGGATGGCAATGTCTTGTTGGTATGCGCCTAATCCGCCCTGTTGGAAGGTCGTGATGATGTATCGTGCGCCACGAACCGCGTCACGACGAACGGTCGTTGCGGTGACTTTGGCTGCGAGTCTCCGTTTGTCAATGATGGTCTGGACAAGTTGGCGGGCGGTCTCGAGGCGCGTGGCGTCAATATCCATGAGGGCAATTTCGCAGCCTTGAAGTGCCGGCGAAAGGAGGATGTCACTACACAGATTGCGCGTAAAAACCACGCTCCCTGCTCCAATCAAAGCGATTTTGGCCATTTTCGATTCCTCCTGCGTGTATCTGTTGCTGTGTGCGCATGGTACCACAGGCCTTGAATGCACTGGACAGGCGCTACGGCTTTTCAGTGGAGGGAACTTCCTATATCATGAACGCATCCACCTACGAGGAGCACACACATGGCTGATTACGAGATTGCCGATTTGTCGTTAGCGGATGCCGGTCGCAATAAAATCAATTGGAACGAAGGCGACATGCCCGTGCTCTTGGGCATTCGCGAGCGCTTCCGCAAAGAACGCCCACTGGCGGGACTGCGCATTTCGGTCTGTCTGCATATAACCGCCAAAACAGCCGCATTGATGCGTACCTTGTCTGCGGGTGGGGCCGAGGTCGTCTTGGTTGCCTCGAACCCGCTCTCCACCCAGGATGACGTGGCAGCGTCGCTGGTCATGCACGACGAAATCCCGGTCTATGGTGTGCGTGGCGAATCGCTCGACACCTTCCGCGCACACATCAACGTCGCTCTCGACGTCAAACCACATGTGCTCTGCGACGACGGCGCAGATTTGACCAGCGCACTCTTGCAGCGCGGGCTCAACGCAGGGGTCATGCCCATGGGTGCGACCGAAGAAACGACCGCCGGCGTCAAACGCTTTAAAGCCATGGAAGCCCAGGGAATTCTGCCCTTCCCCGTCATCGCCGTCAATCAGTCTCTGACCAAACACATGTTTGATAATCGCTACGGAACGGGCCAGAGTGCCATCGACGGCATCATCCGGGCAACCAACCTGCTCCTGGCGGGACGAACCATCGTCGTCGCTGGCTACGGCTGGTGCGGACGCGGTGTGGCTTCTCGGGCGGCAGGATTGGGAGCGCTCGTCGTCGTCACCGAGGTCGATCCGGTCAAAGCACTCGAAGCGGCCATGGACGGCTACCGTGTGATGCCCATGATGGACGCAGTCCGTATCGCCGACATCATCATCGCAGTGACGGGCAATCGGACCGTCGTTGGCCCCGAGCATCTCGAACAACTCAAAGACGGCTGTGTACTCGCCAATGCCGGGCACTTCAACGTCGAGGTCGATGTGGCAGCCCTCGAGGCACTTGCCGTACGCAAAGAACAACCTCGTACCCACGTCACCAGCTATGTGCACGCCGACGGACGGAAGTTCCACCTGCTCGGCGAAGGCCGCTTGGTCAATCTGGTTGCTGGTGAAGGGCATCCGCCCGCGGTGATGGATATGTCGTTCGCCAATCAAGCATTAGCCTCCGAAATGCTCGCCCGCAACGCTGCATCCATGGCCAAAATCGTCCACACGCTCCCTCAGAGCTTCGACACCATGATTGCGTCGATCAAACTCAAAGCCATGGGTATCCGCTTTGACACATTGACCAGCGCACAAGACACCTACCTCCATAGTTGGCAAGAAGGCACCTAGCCGCAGCGACCGCCGAAGTGGGAGAAATTCGCGGATTTTCCCCACTCGAGGATACACAATGACCCACATTCCCGATTCGTGGTATCACGACGTCCCCAAAATCGAATTACACGTCCACCTCGAGGGATCGATTCCACTCGACACCCTGTGGGAACTCATCCAACAGTACGGGGGCGATGCGAGTGTGCCCGACCGTGGCGCGTTGACAGAACGGTTCCGATACACGGATTTTGGGCACTTCATTCAGACGTGGGTATGGAAGAATCGCTACATCCGTACATTAGCGGACTTCACGCGTATCGCCGAGGCGGTAGCGCGCGACTATGCTGCCCAAAACATCTGGTATGTCGAAGCCCACTACTCCCCAACCGACTTCCGTGCGTTGGGATTCACCATTACCCAAATAACGCAGGCCATTCGTACCGGGCTCGACCGCTGCACGGGCACGACGGTCATGCTCATCTGCGACGTCGTACGTGACTCGCCCATCGAACGCGCCCTCGCGACGGTGCACGAAGTAGCTAGTCTGCGACACCTGGGGGTGGTCGGGATCGGACTCGGCGGCTCGGAGCAGTCACATCCTCCAGAACCGTTTGCGCCCGTCTTTGCCGCTGCACGCACATATGGATTACACACGACGGTGCACGCCGGCGAGGCAGCAGGTCCGGTCAGTATTTGGGGCGCCATTGAGGCGCTTCAACCCGAACGGATTGGGCATGCAGGTCGTGCCATCGAAGATCCTGAACTGCTCGCGTACTACGCGGAGCATGGAGTGGCGCTGGAGTGTTGCCCGCTGTCGAATATCCGCACAAACGTCTATCCATCGATGGCAGCGCACCCGGTGGGTGAATTCATTGCACGCGGTTTGGTGGTGACGATCAACACCGACGACCCAAAAATGTTTCATAATACCCTTGCAGACGAATATCGCGCACTCGTCGCTACCTTCGGCATCGACCAAGTGGCCATATGTCGGCTCATCGAAACCGCCATAGCGGTATCGTGGCTGGACGGCGCAGCGCAAGCTTCGCTGCGAGATGCCATGCACGCGCATCCTACCTGGATACATCGATAAAACCTCCCACACTGCGCAGAATGAGGATTCCCTACCATGAACAAGACGCTCCGTTCACGCAAATCGTTGATTGTTTACATCGTCATCGCCATCGCCGCCTGGGCGATTGTCGAAGGGCTCAATGGTTCTGATCCGAGTAGTGTGGCACTCGATTCCACTGCCATTCCAGACAGCGCGATCCAGTCAGACACGGCGAGTGACGGCAGCAGCGCGGGCAACACGACGCGCACCAAAGTGCCCACCAAAACGCCCCGCCGCCGGCGCACTGCCACCCCGCAGTCCAATGTGGTCAGTGAATTGGCAGGATTGAAGGCATCCAGCGGGTTTGATGTGACGCGGGATGGATTCTCGTTCGAAAACTACGGCAACGAGCCTGGTGTGCGCAACCTCAAAACAGCAGATATGCGCCGCTTGTTTGGCGATATTGTCTGTAGTCGTGTCAAAAACAACACCTGCACATTGTCCCCGGCAGCCCGCCAGTGGATGCGTGAGATAAACAATGCCATGGACGGCGGCCACTGCGAAGGAATGGCGGTCCTCAGTCAACATCTGTACCATAACCTCGTTGACCGTCGTGATTTTGCGGTCGATACAACCGCAGACTTCGATTTGTACAGCAACGATGCACTCCAGGGCGAAATCGCCTACTGGTGGGCCACACAGATGACCACTCCGACGACTGATTCACTCAATCACGGTACGCCTGCCGAAATTGTCCGCACCCTTTCGGAATGGATGCAAAACACCCCCACAGCCGACAATATATACACAATCGGCATCTATAAACGCGACTGGACCGGCGGCCATGCCATCTCGCCCGTCGCCATCCAACCCGTCGACGACCGTATCGTCGACATCATGGTGTATGACAACAACTACCCCAACGAACTGCGCGCCATTCACGTCGATATGGTCGCCAATACGTGGGAATACGATGGTTCTTCCAACCCCGAAATCGAGAGTGACCGCTACGAAGGTGACGCAGATACACAGACCCTCGAGTTGACCCCCTCTGCACCACGTCTGCTGCTGCAGGATTGCGACTTTTGCGCAGGTCAAAAAGGGAGCACCGGCGGCAAAGGCGACACGGTGTTCTTTATCAATCAAGTCGACAACACCGACAGCGATACAGAAATTTCGTCGGTGTTCGTCACCCCCGACGGTCGACGCATTGGCTATCTGGACGGTGAATTCATCAACGAGATAGACGGCGCATCCCTGACTGTGGTCAAATCCGGTCCCAGCGTCTGGGATACCCGTGGTGCGCCGATGATTCGCATCCCGGCAGGCGAGTCCGTGATTCTCCAGATGACCAGCAGCCAAAAAGCCACTTATGTCGTCAGCGCATTCAGTGATGGCCGAGTCATCCGCATCGACGACCTCGCGGTAGACGACGAGTCGACCGATGTGCTGTTTGGGGATGGTCTCGATGAATTTTCGCTCGACAGCAGTGCCGATGACGACGCCGACATCTACTTCGGCGACGAAGATGACGAAGAAGACTCCGCACTGAGCGCACAGTTGACCGACTTCGATCTAGCCGCAGACCAACCCGTCACGTTCAAGTTCAACGATGCAGACGGAACCTTCGTTATCGACGGCAATGACGACGGTGCCTATGACCTCGACATCGTGAATTCCGATGCCGAGGGCGATGTGGCTTTTTCGATCGACGACGTGGCCACCATCGATGAGAGCAACATCGAGTTCGATATGGACTCGATCGACACCGAGGGTGAAGCACTCGACTACAACGTAGACGAAACCGGCGATGGCACGTACGAGTCAGATGAGGACTTGGCCGACGACGATTTGTCTATATCCGAAGAAGACTTCGCCGCCGATGACCTCGAGTGGTACATCGACGACAGTGATTCAGATCTCTAGGACAGCAAAAAACAACAAGGCCGGCACGCGTGCCCCCCACCTGTGTTGTAGGTGGGGGGCTTTGGTGTGACTGTGGGTGCTACCATGCATGCAGCGGGTGGCGCATACGGTCACGGGAAGGACGGTGGATTGCATCTGGCGCCGCGATGTTCGTGGCTCAAAAACGAAGGGCGAGCAGTATTGTGCCGTCGCATTGCACCCCTGTCGGGGACGCCGCGATACCGTTTTCACTCGCTCCTCGGCACCAGGGTCGGAATAGGGCGGATCCTGCGGAGCGCGAGTATCGCCAGCGCTGACGCTCCGGCAGCTGCCACATACAACATGCTGATGCCTGCGTAGTGAAGCACTCCAGCCAACAGCCACGAGCCAATCCCGATGCCCACATCAAAGGCCAAATAGAACGCCGCAGTTGCCTTGCCACGCTCAGGTACACGGTCCACATGGATGGCAATCAGCGCGGGGTGCGACAGGCCGCCGCCACTTGCGGTACAGGCGGCAGCGAGCATGAGCAGCGGCAGACTGTCTGCGCGGGCAAAAAGCAGCATGCCCACCACCGTCAACACGCTGGCGGACAGCAGAACAATACGCCGGTCGGCACCGTCGATATATCGCCCGCTGAGCAGCCGGGTCGCAATGATGGCGATGCCATAGGCTACATACACCGGGCCAATTGGGCTAATTGCGCGCCGCTCGGCCAGCAGCGGCAGATATTGGAAGTAGGCGCCAAACCCCACGCCGAAGCAAAACGTCGTCGCCATTGCCGGCCAGATAACGCGTGGGAACGAGAACATCGAACGCCACGGGAACGCCGCTTGTGTGACGGTTTGGGCGGGAATAATCTGCCAGATGACGAGGCCCGCGATGCATGCGGCAATCCCCGTGGCAACAAATGCACCGCGCGTCCCAATGATAGGCAAGGCACTACTGACCACCAGCGGCACAATGGTGATTGCGATGTTGGCGGCGGTGCCATAGCGCGCCAACGCATTGCCACGGTGATTGGCGGCGACCAACCCCGACACGAGGGCTGTGGCAGCAGTCGTGAACGCGACATAGCCCGATGCCTGCAAGAGTCGTAACACAAAGAGCAGCGGGACGTTGGTAGTCAATCCCACCATGCTGCCACCGACTGCCAACGCAATCGTGCCGTAGACAATCACCGGACGGACCCCATAGCGGTCACTGAGCGCGCCCGCAAACGGACGACCAATGAGTGAGGCGATACCGAATGCGCCCATCACGATGCCGATATGCCAATCCGAGATGCCTTCTGCCTGCATGTAGAGCGGTAATGGCACGATGAGCGCATAGAACGCTGCAAAGAAGCAAATGGTGGCGGCAAATGCGGCCCAGAAGGCGCGTCTGGTGACACGGTCCATGCGTGATCCTCGATACTAGCTACAGCAACCACTCCGTGGCCGGTGAGCGGTGAGTGGCTTGCGAGCGCTAATCTGTGCACTGGCGAACCGCCCGATCAGGTTGCCCATGTCGGCCCGTTCGGCGTCATTGAGACCTTCGTGCAGGGTGGCCGGCATCAGTCCGTACAAATCACCCGGCGCGTAGTGTTGGGTGACGATGATGGCAACATCGACAAAGCCCGCCTGCTCCAGGACGAGGGTAAAGTCGCTGATGGTCAATGCACCACCGATACACCCCGACCAATCGAGACTGGCACGAATCGTCGCTTCATCGACCGACAAATCACTGAGCGTGCCATCGATGACCACGTCCGACATGGCGATGCGGCCGCCGGTACGGAGCACACGGAACGCTTCGCGCATGGCAGCGGGCTTGTCTGGCGATAAGTTGATCACACAGTTCGAGATGATGACGTCGATGCTACTGTCTTGGATCGGCAGCTGCTCGATGAGTCCCTTACGAAACTCGACATTCTGCACGCCGATGGCGTCGGCGTTGCGCCGGGCCAAGGTCAACATCTCTTCGGTCATATCGACGCCATAGACCCGCCCGGTTGGCCCGACGCGCTCAGCCGCCAAAAAGCAATCCAACCCCCCGCCGGAACCGAGGTCGAGGACCACATTGCCGGGGAGCAGTGCGGCAATCGCCTGTGGATTACCGCAACCGCGACTACTAGCGACCGCATCGGCAGGTGCACCACTCAGGTCGATGTCATACAGATCGCTCCCGCAGCACGAATTGGTGGTGCCGCAGCAGGCACTGCTGTCGAGGGCGACCGCGCGATAGGTATCGGTGACTTTGAGATAAATGTCGTTTGGGTTGATGCTGGTCATACTTAGACTCCGTTCGGTTGTGCGAATTGTTCGATGCAACAGACAAGCGCTGTGAGTTTGGCGCGCTCGATGTGATAGTAGACATTGGTCCCGCGGGATGTCGCCGCGATGATCCCTGCGTCACGCAGGATGCGTAAATGGTGCGAAATCGTCGGCTGACTGAGGTCGAACGATTGCTCGATATCGCACGCACACAACGGCTCGTTGGCGGCATGAATAAGGCCTACAATCGACATGCGTATCGGGCTTGCTAATGCCTTGCAACACGCGACAAGTGCGTTGTGTTGGGCTATCTGTGGTGTATCAATCACTGTATCACTGCCCCTTTCTGACCAAAGTATAATCAGAATATAGATGTTTGTCAATATAGATGTTTATCTATGTATCATTCAAAAACACTATATCCGCCGTTGCACTGGGGCAAGAGCGGGTGTGTTCATTCACTGATACGCTTAAATGTTTGTATCAGCTGGGTTGAGGTATGTGTATAATTCCAGCGTTTTTTTGGGATGTATGCCTTCAGAAAACGGGTTGCCCAGTTCGGGTTCATGGCCAATTCGTGCGGGTCAAGCGCGGTGCATCGAAAAGATAGAGCCACGAAGAGCCGAAGGCTATATCGGCAATCCCACCCGCGCGGTTAGTGAGTGCTGCAGCCCGACGCCGTTGCAGCGTGTCACCGAGGGGTTGATAGACCGTCAGAATGTTTTTGCAGTCCACCACGAGTATCCGAATGCGACAATAAGACCGCCGTCACTGTGTACAAGACACGCAGGGGTGCGCACATCATGGTTGCGCCAGACCATGGAATTGTCTTCAGCCAACGTATATAGGGCAATACGAACGCCATCTACCATACTGAGCAACACCGTCCGTTGGGCATCCGCCAGCAGATTGGTGGCGCTACCGGCTGTGAATGGGAGTTGGGCACAATCGGCGTATTCACCGACCAGGATGCGCCATCACGTGTTAGAACCTGCACAAAATCAGTATCACTCCCGCTCGTATCGACACGGCCAGCCACAACGAGCCGTTCGTCACTGGGATCGATAGGGTAATACTCGTCGGGATGCCGGCAACGGCTATAGGCGACTCGCATACCGGCACCAGCGCGCTGTCGAAGCAGCGCAGTTGGCCACTGAGCAATAGTGATGGACTATGCGAGAGCGCGATGCCCATCCAGACGTGTCTGTCGATCGCCTGCAGGGAGCGCACATCACTGCCGGGTGGGAGTGGGAACACGGTCGTCGCATGCACCTAAATACGGCCAGAGGCCACACTGATTGCTTGTAGATATCCGGAACTCCAATCGAGACGACCCGCAATGTACAAGCGGTCCGTCGTCATCGGGTCTGCAGTCAATGCAGTCACGGTCTGTCCGTCGATGACCACACCGGTGCCGAACTGCAGATCACTCAAACCAACCAGTGTGAGCAGCGGGGTGTCGTTGTCGAGCCGATTGCCGCTGTGAATGAGGACCGCTATCGTTCCCGTATTGCGTACAATCATTGCTTGATATCGGCCATTTGCGGTGACGCTCAGGGCCACAATGGGGGCTACGGTTGGGCTCAACGTCGGCCCACGGGTGCGCGTCCGGGTGACCGTCAGTGTCGCACTGCGGCCTGCACGCGTCACCGTCGGTGTGCGGGTGCTCGTTCGCGATGGTGATCCTACGCTGACTTCGGCAGTCTCAGCGGCACTCCGGGCAGTTGCAGTGTGGTGCACAACGGCGGTTTGTGTCCGCAGCGAAACGACCGTCTGGGTGAGCCCGTTATTGCGGCGTGCCGTGGCGGTGCGCGCAGCACCAATGGTCTTGGTGACGGCAGCGGCGGTCCTGGTTGCTCTGGCGCTGCTGGTCAGCGTTACCAGCCCAGTCTGTGTCGTCAATGTGGCTGCCGGTTGCTCTGGCGCTGCTGGTCAGCGTTACCAGCCCAGTCTGTGCCGTCAATGTGGCTGCCGTCTGTTGCGTGGCAGCCTGAGCGATGGTCAACGTAGCCTGGCGGCGCCACGTGCGTGTGGCGTTGGCGACGATGGTCTGCGCAGCAGCATGGCTCATCGGTGTCATCGAAGCAGTCTGCGTCGGAGTACGCGTCAGTGCAGCGTTGCCGACCAGCGCTGTTTGGGTCAGTGCACGCGCAGGTGCAGCTGCGACCGTTTGTGCTGACAGTCCGATGCCCGTCGCTGTGCCGTTCAGCATCAAGGTAAAGGGTCGTGGCGTCATAGCCGAGTACTGTGGCACTACTGGGGGCATAGCGTAATTCGAGGATGCAGGTGTCGGCAATATCTTCGATGAGGGTGCTACACCCAATCGGAGTCACTGACCAAGGCGCGAGCACGGCAGAGCGACTGATATGGACAGCACTGCCACGGTACTGCAGGACGAGTCGTTGGACTGCACTGGTACCGCGCTGGACTGCAGCAAATTCGAGACCCAGCGCACTCACGCTGACAGGAATCTGGTCTGCGCGGAGTGCTGCGATGGCCGCGTCGGTAGCGATGCGAGGAACGATGAGTGGGTCGGCAGCACTGCGGCATGTGTCACTCACTGACATCCCCGTATCGCGCAGAATCGTCTGCAATTGCGAGACGCTCGCAGTGGGGGCAATGCCCTTCAGGACCGCCCATGCACCAGCCACGTGTGGTGCTGCCATCAAGGTACCAGACAAGGCACGATAGGTGCCACTCGGATATGCCATAGCAGAGAATATTGTCCCGCCGGGAGCCAAGATGTCGAGCAAACGGTCGCCTTGCGCATTTGGGTGATTCGCCGCGACGCTCGCTGCATTGGAAAAAGAAGACTCGTCATCTTCATGCTCCAGACCAGCTGCAAGCGTGTCGGTCAAACCGACTGTCACCGCCGACGAGACACAACCGGGATGGCTGATACCGTTGGTATCCCCATCATTGCCCGCAGCAATCACCGTTGCAACGTCGAGACTGCGCAAGGCGTCGACATTTGCCTTGTATGTGCCCATCCCATCGATGGGGTCTGCGTCACAGGCAGTGGCGGTGGGTTCTGCACCGAGACTGAGATTAACCGCGGCCAGCGTACCCCAGATCGCGGTCGTACGGTAGGTCGCCAGATAATCGAGTGCCGCCAGCACATCTGATTGGAACGATAATACACAATCTTGGGTCGCACTCACGCCGCAGACCTGTGCTGCATTGGTATAGTCAAACCGCGTGAATACCTGTATCACGATGATTCTGGTAGCGTCAGCAACACCACTCATGCGCAAGCCATCAACGACTGTTGGGCGACCCGCAATAATCCCTGCGACGTGGGTGCCGTGATCGCAGCTGCCCAACGACTCTGGGCATGGCATGCCGCTGTCGACACTCGTCGATTGTTCCGTCGTGCCGGGCATAGGGGGGTCCCACCGCATGCGCTTAAAAGGGTCGAAAAACAGGCTTCTTGGACCACACTCCCGACGAGGAACGGATAATTTTTGTCGACCCCCGTATCGAGGACAGCGACACTCGTGCCAGCGCCGGCATAGCCGACCGCACGGGCAATGCGTGCACCGATGCGCGTCGCACTTTCGCTCAATACGGGCGCATAGAGCCGACTGATACGTACGGAAGCCACGGCGGGATCTGCCCGCAGTGCTGCGATCGGGTCGGGCGTTGCATCAGCGATGATGACTGGGATGCTAGCCGATTGGCACACACGTTTGCTCGAGATCGGTGTGACGCAATAGCATTTGGACTTGTTGACGCGAAATACCTGCCCTCCTGCGTGCCAGCTGGGCCGGTTCGTCCTGGAGCGTAGGGAGGATGCCCCCTTGATTGAGCGTGATAATGACCCGTCGCGTATCGACGACGCTGCATGCGTGTGCGTCACCACAGGCGTGCGGGCCCAGGTCACGACAAACACGAGCATCACCCAGATGCTCTGAATTGCTCGCTGTGCTGTGCGGTGCTGTCACATGCGGACCTCACGGCAGAATTAGCTCTTGCTACACATTGTAGCAAGAAGTAGTCACACAAAAGACCACGGAACGGGCTTATTCGTTCCGTGGTCTATGATTTGCGTGCAGAATGCTACGAATCGCGGTGAATGACACCCGTCATGCAATGGACGCCACCGCCACCCTTGCTCAGTTCGGCGATATCGACTTCGTGGCATTCGATATCATGCGCTTCAAACAACGCGCGCATGCTGGGGTTGCCTGCAGGCATAACGACCACGTTTGGAGCAACCGGTACCATATTGATTGCCATTCCGTAGTTACTGACTCCCCGGGCATCCATGGCGTTGACGATGGTGAAGCCCATTTTTTTGAGGAGTTCATAGGCGGCGTGTGGCGAATTATTGGGCACCATGACTGCCGTGCGCGGACCGACGATGTTGACGCCACCGTCAATGTGGCCGCAGCCCCAGGGCATGTTGACGATGTGCGGGTCAAATCCCATCCGTTTGAGCTCGGCGGCGACTTGATTTGCGCCGTCACTATCGGTACGTAACCCCGTGGCGACCAACACCACCCCGTCGCGCACGTAGACGACATCGGCACCTTCGAAGATGGCATCACCGTGGACTCCATGCACAATGGGTACGCCATTGGCGAGTAATTGCCGAGCCGACACCCATTCCTCACCGGCCCGAGCATTGGACGCCATGCGGGCCATGATTGCGCCTCGTGGCGTCATGAAAAAGTGATCGCGACAGAAGTATATATTTGGGGTGGCTTTGGCGCCAGGGTCGAGTTCGATGACTTCAATTCCGAATGAACGGTATTTTGCAGTCAGTGCATCGTGTTCCTGACGGGCTTTGGTGGGCTCGACGAGGTCGTTCCAGAGGGCCACTTCGACATCGGTGATACCGTCTATTTCGGTCCCAGGGCGATGCATCTGCACACGCCGCAAGCGGCCATACTCGGTGGTCACGCCGATGTTGGCGAGCGTATCAGCGGCACGACCAATCCAGTTCGATCCCCCATGGGCTGCATGCAAAAACTCATGTGTCATTCGGGACTCCTTTGTCACGCTACGGGTTATTTTATTGTAATGCAGGTGAACCCCACGTGGTCACAAATGGACTACAATGGAGCATCCAACCAACGGAGATACGTATGCACGAACAGCACGCACTCATCGAGCGATTGCGCACCTTCCCCATTGCGCTCCACGCAGCGGTGGCGCATCTCGATGCAGCCACACTGACGGCCACGCCCCTGCCCGGCGAATGGAGCATCGCCCAAAACGTCCACCATCTCGCCGATTCCCACCTCAATTGCTATGTCCGCTGCAAGCTCATCGCCAGTGAAGTAGAACCACCGCTTAAACCCTATGACCAAGACCTCTGGGCAGCCATGCCCGATGCCAATGCCGCTGATTTGAGCGCGTCGCTGGCCATCCTCGCGGGTTTGCATGCCCGCTGGGCAGCGTTCTATACTGATTTACCCGCCGACGCCTGGCAGCGCGCCGGTCACCATCCCGAGTCCGGACGCAACACCCTGGTATCGATGCTCACAAGTTATGTCAATCATGGTGACAGTCACCTCGAGCAAATTTCACGCACATTGGCAGCCATTCCAACACGATAGGAGTATGACATGAGCGACATCGGACTGCGCGGCAAGCGCGCGTTGATTACCGGCGGTGCCTCGGGCATTGGCCAAGGTATTGTGAAGGCACTGGCCGATCAAGGGGTCGACGTGGTGTTGACGTACATCTCGTCGACGCAAGGCGCCCAAGAGACCATCGCGTACGCCCAGGCCTGCGGCGTCAAGGCCAAGGCACTGCGCGCAGATTTGACCGACGAGGCAGCGGTGACCCAGGTAGTGGCGGATGCCCAAGGATTCATGGGAGGCATCGATATTCTGGTCACCAACGCCGGCGGTATTCTGGGCCGAAAACCAACGCTCGAGATTACCCGCCAAACCTGGGACGATGCCTTTGCGTTGAACGTCACCAGTACTTTTCTGTGCTGTAAAGCGGTCATTCCGGGGATGATTGCCCAAGGCAGCGGCAGCATCGTGATGATGAGCTCGCAGGCTGCATTCGATGGTGGCGGCGTCGGGACGACCTACTATGCAGCCACCAAGGGTGCAATTTTGGCCTACAATCGCGGCTTGGCCAAAGAGCTCGCACCGCATCAGATTCGCGTTAACTGTGTAGCACCCGGACTCATCGATACGCGGTTCCACGACATCCACACACCGCCAGACATGCGTGCTGCGGTTCGTGGGCGCATCCCCCTCGGACGCGAGGGTACTCCCGCTGACGTCGCAAGTGCAGTAATCTACCTCGCTTCAGACATGAGCGCCTATCTCACTGGCGAAACAATCATCATCAATGGTGGGCAAGCAATGTACTAGGAGTTACCACTCATTTACTTGTATTACCTGACACACTCTCGTTTTGGGGGTGTGTCTTTTTTGTGGAAAAACGGTTCTGCGCTGTCTGGCGCGCACTGCCCAAGGTGACGGATGCAAACCAGTTGTCGATAGTCATGCAAGCCTGCGCGCCATGCACCCGACATGCAGTCCGCATATGCACGAAATCAGGCCGCAGTGCCCTGTATTGTTTTGGTCACGACGAGTGCGTCAGCGGTCTATACCCATACAGGAACAGACGGGTCTCAGTACACGACCGCCGTTTCATTGCAATGAACTGCTGCACCCCAAATTTTTCAATATCAAACCCGTACACCCTCATTTTCATAATCGCTGTTCAGGAGCCGGAATCTCGCAGAGCCTCTTCAGACCCGTTGCGTGATGCGATGACGTGTGGCCACCAACGCGACGACAACCCCTGTAATCACACACAAAATCGTTCCTACCAGCAAAATGATTTGGGGAGCGATACGATCGGTCATGATGACTGCGGTCAGCGGTCCGAGGATGCCACCGAGCGAATAGATCATCTCTTTGATGCCGGCGATACGGCCAAATTGCGACGGATCAGCAATGTCGAAGTAGGCAGCCGACAATGCCGGAGTGACCAGTCCCACCGAAAATCCCGACACCAACGCAAGCCCGATGAGTGTGCCATAGTCCGAGAAGTACGCTACCCCGACATACCACGTCACGTGGACAATCATACCCACTGCAATTAATGGGAGTCTGCCGTAGCGATCACTGAGGTTCCCCAACCACAGTTCGCTCACGGCCGCCGTCAGCCCGAGTGCACCCACCACCACACCAAACATGGTCGCAGTGTAGGCAGCGTCGTCGTAGAGCAATGCCAATGCTGCTGGCTCGGTTGCAACCCATGCATACACCCAAATGAAGTCGACCCACAACAGAATCAGGAACATCGACAGCGGTCGTGGCGGATTGCGGAAGACATCCATAAAGCGCATCTGCTCGGCAGGAGGAGCGTCAGCAGCGGCAACCGGTTGGGTTTCGGGCACCATCAGCCAGACACAGACGACCGCCAGCCCGGCGAGCACTGCTGACAAATAAAACGGCATTCCGAAGCCGTACGCGTCATACAGAACGCCGCCCACGGTCGGCCCAAAAATAGTCCCCAGACTCACTCCACCGCCTACGATACCCAACCATCGGCCACGCTGTTCGGGCGGGGCTATATCGGCTGCTGCGGCCAAGGCAGCCGGCATGATGCCGGCATTCCCGATGCCGAGTACAAAACGCAACAGAACAAATACCGGAAAAGACCCAAACAGAGGCGACACTGCATTAATCACGACCATCGTCAACAATCCGAGTATCAACATCGGCCGCCGCCCCCAGCGGTCCACCAATGTGCCAGCGAACGGTGCAGCGATGAGATTCCCCAAAGAGAAACTGAGGCTGACCCACCCCAACGCCCCCATGCCAAGCCCCAGTTCCTTGAGCCAAGGAGCCATGACAGGGTAGGGCATGGTATGACCGATGAACATCATCATCACACAAAATCCCAAAAGCAGAATAATCGTGAGCGGTGCATACGTGCGACGCATCGTTGTTTCTCCTCGCCGAGCAGGTGCTCGCGCTAGCCGCGTACCGGCGGTGCATTTCGACGGAAATATGCCATCATCGCCACGACCAGTGCCGTTGCTCCGATGAGGATTGCGGTGCCACCCAACAGGTCCGGAGGAGCAATCCGTTCGGTCATATAGACCGAAAACAACGGTCCGCCCATGCCCCCGACCGAAATAATCATCTCTTTGAGTGCAGCGACGCGGCCACGATGGCGCGGGTCTGTCATGTCCACATAGGCAGCACTCAATGCAGGAGTGACCAGCCCTGCCCCCACGCCAGACAAAATCGACGCAGCTAACATGACCTGATAGTCTGTCAACCAAACCACGCCGATGTACCAAAAGACATTCAAAAGCATCCCGATTGCGATGAGCGGCAATCGCCCGTACCGGTCACTCAACCCACCAGCAATCATCGACACCAGCGCTGTCGCTGCTCCAAAGACACCTACCAATGTGCCGAACATCGTAGCAGAATAGCCCAGGTCGCCATACAGATGCTTCAGCATGGACGGCTCGGTAGCCACCCACGAAAACACCCAGATGAAGTCGACCCACAGCAAGATGCCTAGTACTGTGAGCGGTCGTGGTGGGTTCCGCAAGACGTCGAACATCCCGATGTGCTCGCGATCAACTGCGGTCAGGTCGGCGCTCCGTGTCTCGGGAACCATCAAGACCACGAGCCCGAACGCCAAAAACGCCATCAGTGCCGAAACATAGAACGGCGTTGCAAATCCTGCCGCGTCGTAGAGGATGCCGCCCACCGTCGGCCCAATGATGAGACCGACACTGATGCCACCCGT
>CAMCVW010000049.1 GCA_945881915.1 Thermoflexus hugenholtzii JAD2
AAATCGTGTTGAAGCTCGTACATGAGCCGTAAAGCGCCTTGCGCCAACGCGATGGGTTGCATGGGATGCACTGCGGCCAGCCCTGGGATCCGCGCAGCTTCTTCGTTGATTTTGGGGTTGTACTTCATGGTGCAGGAGCCCAGCGGGTACATGGTGGTGTCGATACACATGTTGCGCTGCGAGATGCGCGTAAAGTGCCGGATGACCTGCGTCTCGCTCAACTCGGGTAACTCGTTCAATTCGTCGCTGCGCAGCAGATGTGCAGGCAACGCGGTGATTGGGACTTCACAGGCCGGCAAGCTGACGCCGATGCGTCCCGGTGCTGCGAGTTCAAATATGGGTGGTTCAAATGTGGTCATATTTCATCCTCTTCTGTGGAATCTGCCGACTGGCGGATGGCTTCGCACCAGCGGTGAACAATGGACAGGAGGCGCGCGGCTTCGTCGGGTTGCGCGTGGCTGGCTGCATGCCCAGCGCGACTGAGCGTCCAGACGAGTCGTTCGGGCAGGAGGACACGCTCACGCAGTTGATCTGCAGGGCGTTGGCAGCGTTCGTCGTAGACCTCGCCATACCCAATCCGGAGACTAAAGAGCGCATCTGCGCAAAATGCATCCGCCATGCGGACGTGGTCCGCAGCTGGTCGGCCACCGAAGGCAGCGTTCCAGCCCGTAATAGCTGCGATGGTGTAGTGTTGCCCGCTGCGCTCAATCCAGAGATGTTCGGGTGCGAGCGCCCCATGTACCAAGCACGCAGCAGCCGTGTCGTCCGTGAATGTAGTTGCAATGACGGTCAAGAGCGTATCAGCACGTTGGGTCGTGAGTAAGCCGGCATCGCACAGCCGTGCGCATGCTTCGTGGGCGCGGTGCTGCAAAAGTGCCTGCTGGCTGATGAAGCCCGGTGCAGCGAGTGCCCCATAGTGCATCGCCGCATGTCGATGGATGTCGGCGACGAGGTGACCGAGTTGCCGTCCCAACGTATGGAGTTGCGGACTCGTCAAGCGATCGCTGATGCTGTGGAACGGCACGCCCGCTGGGCTATTGACCACGACTGCGGGACGAGTAGTCAACTTGCCGGCGATGTCTGCCCCGCGCACGAGCGGAATTGCTTGTGTGCCATTGAGTGCATCGAGCGCAGTCACCACGGTCCGTGCTTGTTGCGGGGTCCGGAACCACCAGACCGTCACATCACTGCCGTCGGCGGTCTGCGCACGCACTTCGTCCGGACTGAGCCGGATCACGGTGTGTTCGGGGAGGAGCGCTCGGAGCAAGATGTGTGTTGGTGTGGTCATGCCTACCCCTATGCCAGTGCGCTCAACTGCTGCGCGAAGGTGTCGATGTCGGCTTTGGTGTTCATCTCGGTAGCCGCTACCAACATGTGGTTGTGCAAGTGTGGGTAATCTTGGCCCAGATCGTATCCGCCGATGATTCCCAGTGTTGCCAACCGCTCGTTGATGAGATGCACCGGTTTGGGGCACTTGACCACAAATTCACGGAAGAACGGACCGTTGTTGACGACCTCATACCCGCGTGTTCCAGCGATTTGCTTGGCGGTGTAGTGCGTGTTTTGGTAGGTCAGATTTGCAACTTGACGTAATCCTTGGCGACCCATCAGTGACATATAGACGGCAGCGGCGAGTGCCATCAGCGCCTGATTGGTGCAGATGTTGCTGGTTGCGCGTTCACGCCGAATGTCTTGTTCACGGGCACGGAGCGTCATCACATACGCCATAGCGCCGTTGACATCGCGGGTCAGGCCGACGATACGTCCGGCGATTTTGTGGACGAATTGCTTGCGCGTCGCAAAGATACCCAGGTACGGACCGCCAAAGTTCAATCCGATGCCCAACGGCTGCCCTTCGGCAGTTGCGATGTCGGCACCGTTGTCATTTGGGGTCTGGAACAATGCCAGCCCAATCGGATCGAAGTGATGCACCAGCAACGCACCTTTGGCATGTACAGCCGCCGCAATGGGCTTTAGGTCATGAATGGTCCCAAAGAAGTCGGGGCTCTGTACCATCACTGCTGCGGTCTGGTCATCGATGTGATTGAGGACATCACTGAGCGGAGCAGCCAGGTTTTCGTCACCGACGACTTCGATCCCGCTCCCAATGAGCAGTGTCCGGATTACCCTGCGGTAGTGTGGATGAATGGATGCGGTGATGACGACTTTGCGCCGATTTTTGAGAATATTGATTGCCATGACGGCAGCCTCAGCCATTGCGCTGGCGCCGTCGTAATGCGACGCATTGGCCACATCCATGCCAGTCAACGCACACAGCAGGCTCTGATATTCGAAGATCGCCTGGAGTGTCCCTTGGCTGACTTCGGGCTGGTAGGGGGTATATGCCGTATAAAACTCCGAACGACGCAAGATTTGGTCGACGGCACTCGGGACGAAGTGATTGTACGCACCTGCACCCAGGAACATACTGTGTGTATGTGCACCTGCGTTTTGGTTGGCCATCGAGGCAAGTTCACGACGGACTTCTGGTTCAGACAACGCACGATGCAAATCCAACGTGGGGAAGCGTACATCAGCGGGAATCGCTGCGAACAACTCCGATACGCTATTGACCCCTATTGACGCTAACATCTCGCTGCGTTCGGCATCGGTTATCGAAATATAGTGTGACATCCGGCAATACCTCCTAGTGTTTGATGGAATCGACGAGGGCGGCATACGCGGTGGCATCGAGAAGGGTCCCTGTGCTGCCAACGAGCCGAATTTTGATGAGCCACCCGTTGCCATATGGGTCGGTGTTGACCAGTTCGGTGCGCTCGCTGACTGCTGCGTTGACCTCGGTGACCGTCCCGCCCGCAGGAATATATAGTTCTGACGAAGCCTTGACCGACTCGACCACGCCGAATTCGGCGCCAGCGGCGAACGTGGTGCCCACAGCCGGCAAATCGACGTAGACCACATCGCCCAATGAGTCCTGCGCGTAGTCGGTGATGCCGACGGTGGCAACATCTCCTTGGATGAGGATCCATTCGTGTGACGACAGGTACTGCAGATTGCTTGGGTTTTTGAACGACATCGGAGGCTCCTTCTACGGGCTACTTTTTGTAGCGCGACTGATAAAACGGGTATTTCACAACGACGGCACGGACGGGTTTCTCACGGACGATGATGTCCAATTCCGCTCCGTCGCTGGCATGTGCACGGTCAATGAGTGCAATTCCGAGTGGTTTGCCGAATGTGGGTGACGGCATGCCGGTTGTGACCGTGCCGATGTGTTGGCCGTCGATGCTCTGCACCGGGTACCCACCGCGGGCGATGCCCTTGCCGGTTACTTCGAACGCCACCAATCGGCGGGTGTAACTGGACTTCAGGTCGTGCAGGGCAGTGCTGCCCACAAAATCGCCTTTGTTGAGTTTGACTGCCCATCCGAGGCGCGCTTCGTAGGGGTTGATAGAATCATCCAGTTCATGGCCATACAGGGCCAAACAGGGCTCAAAGCGCAGGCTGTCTCGGGCACCGAGGCCGCACGGTTGCGCACCAGCAGACAGGAGTGCGCGCCAGAGCGCAGCGACATGTGCATTGCCGACGAATAATTCAAAGCCGTCTTCGCCGGTATACCCTGTGCGCGCCACGATGAGCTCTACCCCATCCCAGGTTGCCGTCGTGACCCCATGGAAGATCAAGTCGACTGCCACGTGGTCGAGCAGCGTTGCCAAAATGGCTTCTGCCTGTGGTCCTTGCAATGCAATCAGTCCGGTGTCGGCGGATGCATTATGCAGGGTGACGCGCAACGCACCGATGAACGGTTGTATCCACTGCCAATCTTTGTCGATGTTCGATGCATTGACCACGAGCAGATAGCGGTCGGCTGCAATGTGGTAGACAAACAAATCATCGACGACGCCACCGTTCGGATGACAAAACAATGCATAGCCAGCGTGCCCGATCGGTAATTGGCTGATGTCTGCAGTGGTGACGTATTGCAAGAAGTTGAGCGCGTCTGGGCCCTCGACCCAAAACTCCCCCATATGACTCACGTCGAAGATACCCGCCCGTTCGCGAACGGCACGATGTTCGTCGATGATCCCCGTATACTGCACCGGCATGTCCCAACCGCCGAACTCCACCATCCGCGCGTTGAGCGCGAGGTGCTCAGCATGGAGCGCCGTGCGCAACAGTGGGCTACTCATCTATCATTCCTCCTCAAAACAAAACATCCACACTCCGTGATGGAGGTGGAAGCATGAAATACTGCTCGTTGTGTCACAAAACACAAAAAAACAGACACCACACGCTTCGGCGTCATCGCTGACGCTCGTTGCCTGTGACTCTGTCCTTTGACCTGAGAGGTGCCCTGCGGGTGCAGGTTGCTCCGTCGGTGCCGTACGGCTCTCCAGAGTGTCGTCAGACTACCGTTCGTGGGCCTGAGAGATTCCGTCCGAGGCGGCTGACTCGGACCTTGCTCCTTCGGCGACTGCATCGGTTAGCAGTGCTCTTCGGTAGTCGTCACTCGACGTTTAATTGGTTTGAGTATAGCATAGTTTTTCTCCGTTTCCGAGAGTCAGCAAACCATGGAATCAAATCGCTTTGTGCTACACTGCACGTGTGATAGTTGAACGTTTCTTGCGTCGCGCTGCGACGAGTCAATGGGAAGAAAGACGCGTATGCATCCGTGGGAACAACGCGAAGCCGATAGACAGTTACTGGAACTCACGACTCTCCAGACCATCCAACCTCCACCAGCGTATTACCCTCCTTCCCGCGTCGTGCGGGAAATAAGCGAGATGCTGTTATTTGTTTTTTTCTTGTTTTTTATGGTACGTGGTGTCATGCAAAACTTCCTCATCGAGGGCATGAGCATGGAGCCGACGCTGCACAACAATCAGTTTATCCTTGTCAATAAATTGGCGTATTTCCATTTTGATCTCGAAGCACCAGCACGGATATTTGCTCCGAACACCACACCGCACACCATCTACCCGTTTGGAATTCCCCGCTATGGTCAGGTCGTTGTTTTTGAATACCCCAACGATCCCTCTAAAGACTACATCAAGCGTGTTATCGGACGTCCAGGCGACGAAGTGGCAGTGCGTGATGGGGTGGTTTTTGTCAATGGAACGCAGCTATTTGAACCATATCTCCAGGGGGCCCCGACGTATTGTCAAATGATGGACCCGTGCGTCGAGAACGCGGTCATCGTTCCTGAGGGTGCGATATTCGTGATGGGCGACAACCGCGAAAACAGCAGCGATTCGCGTGAGTGGGGTGTGTTGCCGTTGGAGCGAGTCATTGGGCAAGCATGGGTTTCGTATTGGCCAAATGATCAAATCGGTGTTATCGCCCAATATAATCCATTTGCCACTGCACCCACAACCCCATAGCAAAGGGCGCACCATCTATGCATGTAGCTGTCAATGCACACCTTTTGGCACACACCGACAATTTTCGCAGGGCTGGAGTATCGCACTATATCGAGGCATTGCTCGAACATCTGGGGCAAATCGATACGATGAATCCGTACACGGTCTATACCACGTTGGGGGTTGACGCTGCGGCATTACAGCTCCCTGCGAATTATCGCGTGAGACCGAGTCGCTTCAATACGATCAATCCACGGGTGCGCATCCCCTGGGAGCAGCTGTTGGCGCCGCTGCTGTTAGCACGAGACGGCGCGACGGTGTATCACGGTGTCTTGAATGTGATGCCCGTATTGGCAACAGTGCCATCTGTCGTGACCATTCACGATATCAGTCCCATTTTGTTCCCTCAGACGTTCCGGCGGATAAATCGGATGTACACGAAGTGGGCGATTCGTCGGTCGGCCAAGCATGCGGCGCACCTATTTACGGTGTCGGAGCATGCAAAACAAGAAATTGTCGATCATCTCGGCGTGACTCCGGAGCGAGTCACTGTGACCTATGACGCATGTGATGCGCGATTTTCTCCGGCCAGTCCCGCAGAACTCGCAGCATTCAGACAGCGCAACAACCTCCCTGATCGATATTTGTTCTATCTCGGCACACTGGAGCCACGCAAAAACATTCCGCGTCTGATTGATGCATACGCGCAGATTGCCAAGGAATCGGGTGTGCCACTGTTGATTGGGGGCGGGAAGGGTTGGCTGTACGAGCCCATCCTGGCACAGGCTGAGCGACTCCAACTCGGTGACATGTTGCGTTTTGTCGGGTATGTACCCCAAGCAGAGCAACATCTCTGGTACGGGGCTGCCACTGCGTTTGTCTTTCCATCGCTCTATGAGGGTTTTGGGATGCCCCCGCTCGAGGCGATGGCTTGTGGGACTCCCGTCATCGCGAGCAATGCCAGTTGCCTGCCCGAAATAGTCGGTGGTGCAGCGCTGCAGGTAGATCCATATGATATCGACGCGTTGGCAGATGCGATGCGCCGTGTCCTCAACGACACCGATTTGCAAGCGGATATGCGAGCCAAAGGAATCGTCCAAGCGGGCAAATTTTCGTGGCTCGAGACCGCAAAGCGGACCCACGCAGTCTATCAAGCCGTTTCACGGCGTTGACATGCTCATTTTGTAGAGTATAATTGTATAAGTTCACAGTCATGCTTGCGGAGGATGTCATGCCACAACTAGGCGTAACCGAGTTAGTCATCATTTTGGTCATTGTCATCCTGTTGTTCGGCGCGAGTCGCATTACCGGAGTCGCTTCTTCGTTGGGTGGAAGTATCAAAGCCTTCCGGACTGCGATGAAGGATGAAGATTCTGCGAAGAAAGACGACGAAGCCAAGTAACTGGGATTCAGAACGGCTGGAGTCGTTAGGTACTGTGCCTTCATGCCAGCGCCGTTTGCGCTGGCATTTTTATCGGATATGGGTGGTATGACGGCAGACTATTTTGATCAGGCAACGGTGTTTCTCCATGCAGGCACGGGCGGAGATGGTATGGCTACCATGCGCCGTGAGAAGTTTGTACCGCGTGGAGGCCCGGATGGCGGCGACGGTGGTCGTGGCGGCCATGTTTACTTGCAGGCAGACGCATCGATTAATACGTTGCTGCAATTCCGCGAAAAGGTCCGCTTTGAAGCCAGCAGTGGCAGCAATGGCGGGACCGCACGGCGTCACGGCGCAGATGGTAACGATGTCGTTATTAAAGTGCCACTTGGTACGCAAGTGCATGCAACCATTGACGGTGCCGAATACACCATTGACTTGGTCGCTCAAGGTCAGCGTTTGCTCGCTGCACGCGGCGGCAAAGGTGGTCTGGGCAATCTGCACTTCACAACTGCTACGCAGCAGGCGCCGCGCATCGCCGAACTGGGCGAACCCGGCCAAAAGCTGGAACTTAGACTTGAACTCAAACTCTTGGCCGATGTCGGTCTGGTAGGATTCCCGAACGCTGGCAAATCATCATTGATTGCCGCGGTCAGTGCAGCTCGACCCAAGATTGCATCATATCCCTTTACGACGCTCCAGCCGAATCTAGGAGTTGTCGCGTACGGTGATGATACCTTTGTGATTGCGGACATTCCCGGTCTGGTCGAAGGGGCGCATCGAGGAGTGGGACTGGGGCATAGCTTCCTGCGTCACATCGAACGCACCCGCGTCCTTCTGCACGTGATTGACATTGCTGCAGTCGATACGCGTGATCCGTGGGAAGATTATGTACGGATCAACGATGAACTCATCCGCTACCGACCGGAACTAGCCCAGCGTCCGCAGATTATCGTCCTCAACAAGTCCGATTTGCCCGATGCAGAGATTTACTTGACCGAGTATCTCGAACGCTTCAAGAGTGAAGGTCGCCCTGTGTTTGTCGTGTCTGCTGCAGCCCGGACCGGGCTCGAGCCACTCGTGCGTGAAATTGTGGCGATTATGGCGACACAGCCGGTATTGGTAGATCGGACCCCACGCAACGAAACCCTCGATTGGCCCATACCAGTGCAAGATGAATACAAATTCACTATCGAACGTACCCGTCACGGGTATCGTGTGCACGGGCGCCGCATCGAACGTTTGGTTTCGATGACGAATTTTGCACAATCTGAGTCATTGTCGCGACTCCAACGTGTCTTTGAAGCAACTGGTATCTCTGCAGAACTCATCCAAAATGGGATCGAGATAGGCCAGACCGTCTATGTGGAAAAAGCTTCGCTGACCTGGACGGAAGAGTTTGTCCCCTAACTCCCGCTCTGTTGTCGGAGAACGACCGTGACAAACACGACCCCGCTCCGGAATCCCAAAAAACGTCTCTTCGAAGAAGCGTCTTGGTTTGCGATGTTCCTGCTCGATAGTTTGGTCATTTTGACCAGCGTCGGTATGGCATACGCAGTCCGCTACCTCGTCGTCTGGCCGGGGTGGGTCGGCGATATCGTTCGTGCAGTGCCAGATGAATTCTACGTACAGTGGAATGCGTTCCTCCCGATCGGCATCTTGCTGCTGTTATTGATTCAGGTCCAGTTCACGGTGCGTGGAATGTACCGTCTGCCGGCGAATGCCGGCTTGACGGCGCATCTGCGCATCATCTTCAACAGTACGACCACCGCTGCCGCCATTTTGGTGGTAGTGGTTTTTTCGTATCGACCGTTGTATTATTCGCGTCTCGTGATTGCCCTAGCGTTCGCATTTGTCATCCTGTTGCTCAGCATGGTGCGGGTCGCATTGGTGTTGGTCCGACGTTTACGATGGTCTCGTGGCATCGGAAGTGAGCGGTATCTGGTGGTGGGCGGTGGAGATATCAGTCATATGTTGATGACGGGGATTGTAGCGCGTCCCCACCTGGGGTATGCACTCGTTGGCTATGTCGCCAATCGATCCGAGGAGGAACTGACTGGTACAACCGACGGGGTTCAACCGCTGCACTTCCACTACCTCGGAGGGGTCGAGAAACTGCGTGACTTACTGACAACCTACGTCGTCGATCAAGTCATCATCGCACTCCCATTTAATGAACAACATCTGCTACCCGGAGTCGTCGAAGCCTGCCGCAAGACGAAGGTGGACTTCCGTCTCGTTCCCGATTTGCTGGAACTGAGCTTTGATCGGGTTGAAATCGGTGAATTTGATGGACTGCCGCTCATCGGGCTGCGTGAAGTATCGATTCGGGGCATAAACTTTTTGCTCAAGCGGGCGAGTGATATAGCGCTCACCCTACTCATCAGCCCACTGGTGCTGGCGGCTTCGGCTCTCATCGCGATCGCAATCAAACTCGATTCTGCTGGACCAATTCTGTTTACACAAAAGCGTGTGGGCACCAATGGGCGTCACTTCACGATGTATAAATTCCGCACAATGGTGGTCAACGCAGAGCAAATCAAAGCAGAATTGACAGAATACAACGAAGCAGACGGTCCGATATTCAAAATTCGTCATGACCCCCGGCACACCCGTGTTGGCCGGTGGTTGCGTCGCACAAGTCTGGATGAATTACCACAATTGTGGAACATTCTCCGTGGCGAAATGAGCTGGGTTGGTCCTCGCCCAGCGACTCCCAACGAGGTCGTTTTGTATGCCCCGTGGCATTTGCGCCGTCTCGAAGCAAAACCCGGTCTGACTGGCCTCTGGCAGGTGTCGGGTCGCAGTGATACGACGTTTGAAGAAATGGTCCGCCTCGATATCTACTACGTCGAACACTGGTCGTTGCTGATGGACCTGAGAATTGTGTTGCAGACTATCCCGACGGTGTTGTTGGGACGGGGTGCCTACTGACCGTATTGGTGGATTGAACGCGCGATTCGGACGAAAAGGTGTGACATGCGAGTATTGATTACCGGAGGCGCAGGCTTCCTCGGCTCTCATTTGAGTGACCGATTCATCGCCGAAGGCCACACGGTCATCGCAATGGATAACCTCATCACCGGGAATGCGCAGAATATCGCGCATTTGTTCGGTCACGAACGATTTCGCTTCATGAAGCATGATGTCACCGATTATATTCACATCGATGGCGCCCTGGACGCCGTTCTTCATTTTGCGTCACCAGCGTCACCCGTTGATTATCTCGAATTACCGATTCAGACGCTCAAAGTTGGTGCATTGGGGACACACAAAGCACTCGGACTGGCCAAAGAAAAAAACGCCCGATTTTTGCTCGCCTCGACGTCGGAAGTCTACGGAGACCCACAAATTCATCCTCAGCCCGAAAGTTACTACGGTCACGTCAATCCCATTGGTCCGCGTGGTGTCTACGATGAAGCCAAACGATTTGCCGAGGCAATGACCATGGCCTATCATCGGAGCCACGGAGTACAGACTCGGATTGTACGGATATTCAACACATACGGACCACGCATGCGCCTGCGAGACGGTCGCGTCGTACCGAACTTCATTCAGCAAGCATTACGGCACGAGCCCATCACCGTCTATGGCGACGGTAGCCAGACGCGCTCATTCCAGTATGTCTCTGACCTTGTCGAGGGAGTATACCGGTTGCTCCAGAGTGACTACAGCGATCCGGTGAATATTGGGAATCCCCAGGAACGTACCATTCTGCAATTTGCCGAAGTCATCAACGAACTAACGGGTAACCCCGCAGGTGTTGTCAAACAAGATATGCGCACCCAGGACGATCCGCAGGTACGACAACCGGATATTACTCGTGCAGGTCAGATACTTGGCTGGGCACCACGCGTGTCGCTCCAGGAGGGGTTGCAACAGACAATTCCGTGGTTTCGGAACGAACTGATAACACGTGGGGAATTGGCATGATCCTGGTCCGTGGTATGCGTCTGCCATCGGTATTGGTTGTCGCGGTGTGCTACTGCATTGCCGCCGTGCCACTGCAAGACTACCTGATGATTGGTGGGCTCAGCCACAGCCAGCTTTCGACTATCACACTCCTCAGCGCGCTCATTCTGCATTGGGGACTGTATCGTCCGCTCACCGTCGCGCCTGACGCGACCTTCTGGGCACGTATCGCGATGGTGACTGCACTGGTCACTGCAACAGCGTTTTCGTCGTATTCATGGCAGGCTGGCGTCGATGAAATTCGCCGGTGGGGGGTGGCGTTGCTGGTCGGCTACCTCGTCGTCGTAGCTCCGCAACACCGGCGTGACGTCTACGCAATTCTCATTGTGCTATGCCTTGCACCAATCAGTGCTGCCGTGTATGCGCTCATCCAAAGCCTCCGGGGGGTCGGTCCAGCAGCGTTTGACATCGCCGGCACGGCGTTTACGCGTGCAAATGGAACCATCGGACAGCCCAATTCGTTTGCCGGGTATATGAATGGTTCATGGCCGCTGATCGCTGCGCTGACGATCTGGGCTCACAAACAACGTAGCCGCTGGCGTTGGTATCTGACTGCTGGACTGGGATTGTGTGGGATAGTGTTGGTTTTGTCTTTTTCACGCGGGGGATGGTTTGGCGCTGCAGTCGGTCTGTGTACGATGCTGGTCGTCGCCGGTGGTGTGTGGCGGCGCGTTGCGGTGATGGTGGTGCTGGCAGCGTGCGTCGTCTTTGCTGGTGGCTGGCGCGTGATTCCGGGACCGATTGGTGTGCGGCTGGGTAGTGCAACGCAGATTTTTTCGGCACCGTTGATTGCGCGTGACGCTGCACAGCAGCGGCCGGACATCTACGCCGCGGTCGAACGCGCCATGCAATTCCAAGCCGGTTTGGATTTGTGGCGGAGGTCGCCGCTCATTGGTATCGGACCGGGGGCGTATACGCAGGCTTATCCTGATGTTGCGTATAATGGATGGTGGATATCACGGGGTCACGCCCACAACGCATACGTGCAGATTGCCGCTGAGCAAGGTTTGGTTGGACTAATCGCCTACATCTACCTGCTCTGGGTATCTACGCTGCGGGGATACCGTTTGCGAACGCATTCGGGGATACTCCGCTTCGCAGCTATCGGCGTGTGTGCAACTGCAGCTGCTGTTGCAGGGCATGAATGTTTCGAGTATTTGCAAGTCAATTATCTCCCAGTTCATCTGGCTGCGGTTTTGGGTTTGGCAGGTGTATTGCCTCGGTTGGTGGATGTGGAGGATCGGTTATGACGTATTTTGTGACCGGTGGGGCAGGATTTATCGGGAGTCATCTCGTCGATACCCTGCTTGCACGGGGTGCGACTGTCGTGGCATACGATAACTTCAATGACTACTATGATCCCGCCCGCAAACGACGGAATATCGCGGCTGCGCTGACACATGCCAATTTTACGCTCATCGAAGGCGACATCCGCGATCGCGGTGCCCTCGATGCGGCTTTTTTACAGCACCGGCCGACGCACATTGCACATCTGGGTGCGATGGCAGGACCACGCTACTCTGTAGCGCATCCGTTTTTGTATGAAGAAGTCAACGTCCGCGCGACGATGCATATCCTCGATTTGGCACGTCTCTATGCAGTGCAAGGAATGATTGTTGCATCGACCTCATCGGTCTATGGCGCGCTGCCAACGCCGTGGGACGAGTCGCAGAGTGCCGACACACCGCTGTCGCCCTATGCTGCGACCAAACGGGCTGCCGAACTCCTCGCCTATACCTACCACTACCAATATGGTGTGCCGACACGGGTACTCCGGTTTTTCACCGTCTACGGCCCTCGTGGGCGCCCTGATATGACACCGAGCCTGTTTGTCGATAGTATGCTCGCAGGCAAACCGATTACGCTCTTCAATGGTGGTATGGGGGTATATCGCGACTGGACGTATGTTGCCGATATCATTGCGGGAATCGTGGCAGCATTGCATACTGATGTCGCATTCGGAACATTCAATCTCGGTAATTCGTCTCCCGTGGAGCTGATATCGTTTGTGCGCATGCTCGAGGCAATTACAGGGTATGCTGCAATCATCGAAGACAAACCGCTGCCAGCCGCAGATCCACCGCGAACCTTCGCCAACATTTCGCGCGCACAGGCGCTGCTCGGATTTCAACCGCAAACGTCACTCGACGTCGGGCTATCAGCATTTTGGAAATGGTATCGCAGCGAATATGACATCTGAACAACAAACTTCCGAGAATTCGTTTTCGCTGGCCGAATCACTCAAGCGCCCGCGGACGTGGGTTTCGTTCGGGCTCGCGGTAATGATGATCTACTTCATCTTCAAAAGCTTGGATATAAGTGTCGCAGAAACACTAGCTGAAATGCGTCTTGCCAATCCCTTCTATCTCATTTTAGCGCTCTTGATTTTCTATCTCACCTTCCCGCTGCGTGCGGTACGCTGGCGTATGCTTCTCGAGCAAACGCAGATTACCACGCGAGCAGATCGGCAGAGTTGGGCGTCGCTTCCTGCCCTGATGGAATACATATACTTGTCATGGTTCGTGAATTGTGTCGTCCCCGCGAAGTTAGGAGATGTGTATCGTGGGTATCTGTTGAAGCACAATGGAAAAACCTCGTTTGCCTCTACTGTCGGCACGATTTTTGCAGAACGTCTCTTGGATATGCTTGGGCTGTTCACGTTTTTGACCGTATCGGGATTTGCGTTGTTCGGCACGCACTTGCCCGAAGAGACGCAATGGCTATTCTTCATCGGTGCGGGGCTCGTCGGCGTCATCATTCTGGTACTGCTCAGTTTGCGCTGGTTGGGACCTACCGTAGAGCGGTTCATCCCTGAACGACTTAAAGAACGCTATGCACGTTTTTCGGCTTCTGCGTTGACTTCATTTCAGCCGGCAATGCTGCCGCGGCTGATTGGATTGACCCAATTGATTTGGCTCCTCGAGGGATGCAGGCTGTACTTTGTCATCGTTTCGATGAATTTGAGTCTCCCGCTCCCATTGGTCGTGTTTGTGTCGCTAGCATCTTCTCTGTTGACGGTTGTCCCGTTCACCCCTGCTGGCCTCGGGTTGGTCGAAGGCGCAGTCACCGCGGTATTCGTGACGGTGGTTAACCTCAGTCGCCCGGTTGCTTTGGCCATTACCTTGCTCGATCGACTGATAAACTTCTGGAGTATCATCATCTTTGGTCTCATCCTCTATTTGGTGAGCAAGCGCCGATGAGCGTCCGTATTGCCATCGACTACACCGCAGGTGCATGGCAAGGTGCAGGCATTGGGCGTTACACGCGTGAACTCATCCGCGCAGTTTTTCAGAGCGCTCCCGCAGAGTATGCTTTCGTCCTCTTCTACGCTGCAGGATGGCCAGGGACCACGCTTCCCTATCAACAAGAGATTTCTGCGTTGTGTGCACTCCGTCCAGGCACCAAGATATGCCCCATTCCGTTACCAGAACGGCGATTAACACAGTTTTGGCACCGATTGCGTATCCCATTCCGGGTCGAATGGATCACCGGGACGTTTGATGTTTTGCATGCGCCGGATTTTGTCATCGCCCCGACGGCCAAACCAGGGATTGTGACCATTCATGATTTGTCGTATTTGGTACACCCAGAGTGTGCGGTGCCTGGCGTCGCACGATACTTGCGCTACGCAGTCCCGCCGTCCTTAGCCCGGGCGCAAGCAATTTTTGCGGATTCTATTGCCACGCAGCGCGACCTGCAAACGCACTATGCGATTAGCCCGACACGGGTCGAGGTCGTTTATGCAGCTGTGTCTCCGCGATTTCGACCGCTTGACCCCCACGTCATCGAGCTGATTCGCACCAAGTACGCACTCCCGCCGCAGTTCATTTTATCGGGCGGAACACTGGAACCACGCAAAAACTATGTGCGGTTGTTTGAAGCGTATGCACAGGCAAAAAACCAGTACGCGATGCCGCCACTCGTCGTGTTTGGGCGTCGTGGCTGGCTCTACGAAGACATTCTGTCTGCACCTGCGCGATTCGGCATTGCCGATTCGGTACGCTTCATTGATTATCTCGACGACATTGACCTGCCGGCGGTGTATAATCTCGCATGGGCATTTGTCTATCCATCGCTCTACGAGGGCTTCGGATTGCCGCCGCTAGAGGCGTTGGCATGTGGCACCCCGACTCTCGTGTCGAATGTGTCGAGTCTGCCGGAAGTCGTCGGTACAGCGGCCTTGTTGGTCGATCCGACCGATGTTGCCACGTTGGCAACAGAACTCATACGATTGGTCTCTGACGATGACACCCGCGCGGCGTTGCGCATAGCTGGACCAGTGCAGGCACAGTCTTTTTCTTGGGTAACCGCAGCACAATCCGTGCTTCGACAGTATGCACAGCTCACGCAACGCAACAAATGAGGTATCCCATGGCTCACTCCAAAATACCAAGCGACGTCATGCTCGTTCCTGCAGACAATCTCGATCGGATTGCACTGTTCCTCTCGAAATTTTTTTCACCCCTGTTCGGTTTTATCGGTGGGTACAGCGTTGTAGTATTTGTTGCCGAGGATCAACGTGCAGTCCTCGGCTGGGCAATGCTATCGATGGGCATTCAGATTATTCCTACTTTGATACTCTACCGCATTCGCCTGAGTCAGGGCCGCTACTCTGATCCAGACATGTCGAAAAGAACCGACCGGAATGAGGTATACATCCTCGGTGCGGTGTCGATGTTGACAGCAGTGCTGGTCATGGGGTATTATGGCGCGCCTGCGTCTATTACCCAGGTGGCGTTGTCGTTTTTTCTCATCGGCGCGGCTTGTGGTGTCATTAACGTGTGGTGGAAGATCAGCATGCATGCCTCGGCTATTGCTGCAGTGGCGACAATTGCAACGATGCAATCGCGCAGCCTGGGAATGGTCTTTTGGATGGTGGTCGCCATGGTTGCCTGGTCGCGCATACGCACGCGCAATCATAGCTCCGGGCAGGTCACCGCAGGGACGGTTCTGGCCACGATGGTCGTCTATGTTGTTCATCGCTATATTGCGTAGTTTAGGTGCGTCTGCACAAGGAGTGGAATGTGGCGAAAATCAAAATGACTACAGGGAAGTACAACCATTTATTGGCTTGCTCAGACAGCAATGGCATCATCGCCGCTGCTGCTGCTGATCAGCGTGGTTCCCTGCAGAAGGCTATTGCAAAAGCCCGAGGCGAGAATGGCACCGCCACCGCACAGGATCTGAGTGCCTTCAAAACCAGCGTCACCAAAATTTTGACCCAGCACTCGAGTGCAATCTTGATGGACCCCGAATACGGTATGGAAGCAATTAAGGCTCGTCAGCCAGGTTCAGGCGTCCTTGTCTCGTACGAAAAAACCGGCTACGATGTCAGTGTCAAGGGTCGATTGCCTGATTTGCTGCCCAACTGGAGCGTCAAACGCATCGTCGAACTCGGCGGCAACGGCGTCAAAATTCTGCTCTATTACAATGCGTTTGATGATCAGAACATCAACGATATCAAGCATGCATTCATCGAGCGTGTCGGTGCAGAATGTGCTGCTAATGATATTCCGTTCTTCCTCGAACCATTGGCATACGACGACAACGTCGGTCCAGAATCTGGCTTTGCCTTTGCCAAGGTCAAGCCACAGTACGTCACTGCATACATGAAGGAATTCTCGAAGCCTCGGTATGGCGTCGACATCCTCAAAGTAGAAGTGCCGGTCAACATCAAGCATGTCGCGGGCACTCGTGCATTCAACGGCGAGCAGGCCTACACCGTTGCCGAAGCGCAGGAGCACTTCCGCGCAGCAGGTGCCGCTGCTTCCAAACCGTTCATCTACTTGAGCGCTGGAGTCACTGACGAAATCTTCCGTGAAACACTCGAAATCGCTGCTCAAGCCGGCACCCAGTTCTCGGGCGTACTGTGTGGTCGTGCCACCTGGCAGGATGCCATCCCTTCGTACGCCACCAAGGGCGTTGCAGCGCTCGAGGAGTGGTTGCTCGACCGCGGCATCACCAACGTCAAAGCCCTCAACGCCGTGCTGGCCAAGGGTGCCAAGCCATGGTGGGACTTCTACGGCGGCAAAGCAAATATCGAAGTCGTCGATCAGGTAGTCTCCTAGTTTTTGCAATTGCTCCGCGTCGTAGATTATCTACGGCGCGGATTTTTTTGCTTTTTTACAAATCGGGACCCGGCAAACACCACGGTTGCGTGTCCTGTGAGGGTTTGGGCACCAAGTCGCTCGGGCGAAGCGTTGTGTGTGCGTTCCCAATCAGCAATACGTGTGACAATCGAACTCGGACTGCGCTGCTACTTTCGCCTGTTGCCACGCAGTCGGCGCGACACGGGAGACGGTGTAATGCAGTCGACCATGTAATTTAGTTGTACAATATCCACGACCACTGGAGTACCAATTCATACAAGGAGCAGTCGAAGATGACGACGCCGCCAATTCGTTGGGGAATTTTGGGTACTGGCCGTATCGCTGGTGTCTTTGCCGAAGGCCTTAAGGCACAACACGATGCAAAACTCGTTGCAGTTGGCTCGCGCACCGCTGCGTCTGCCCAACGCTTCGCTGACAAATATGCGGTACCCCGCGTCCACGCAAGCTACGCGGATCTGGCGCATGATCCAGAAGTCGACGCCATCTATGTAGCGACTCCACATCCTGGCCATATGGAAGAGACGCTGCGTTGTATCGACGCAGGCAAGGCCGTATTGTGTGAAAAGCCGTTTGCCATCAATACTGCCCAAGCGCAGATTATGCTCGAAGCCGCCCAGATTGCCAATGTTCCGCTGATGGAAGCCATGTGGACACGCTTCTTGCCTGCAGTCCGCAAAACTGTTGAGCTCATCGAGTCCGGCGCCATCGGCGAACTGCGCATGATCCAGTCTGACTTCGGTTTTCGCACGAACGTCAACCCGAAGGGACGACTCTTTGACCTCAACTACGGTGGCGGTGGTCTGCTTGACGTGGGTGTGTATTGTGTGTCGTTGTCAGTCATGCTGCTCGGCGCCGTCAATGCAGTGGCTGGTTTGGCCGATATCGGGTCGACCGGTGTAGACGAGCAAGGTGCTGCAGTGCTGCGATTCCACGGCGGCAAATTGGCATACTTCTCGACGGGAGTGCGTACAACCACCCCGATGGAAGCGACGATTATTGGCACGGAAGGTTCCATCCGCATCAATTCACCCTGGTTCGTTGCCAAGTCCATCACCATCACCACGAATGGAAAAAGCGAGACCATCGAAGTCCCCTTCGAAGGCAACGGCTATCACTACGAGGCTGCAGAAGTCGGCCGTCTTATCCGCGAAAAACGTGTCGAGAGCGACATCATGCCCTGGAGCGATACCATACATACGATGCAGGCAATGGATCGCATTCGCGAACAATGGGGTTTGCGCTACCCAATGGAGTAATCCAGTCGGAGCGTTTCGATACACCGTGCTTTCAGGTTGATAACGAAGGAACACAAACAATGCAGTATGGCAAAATCGCAGGTGTGCCCAATCCGATTTCGCGCCTTGTCCAAGGCAGCGTGATGGTTGAATCAAAAGCCATTCCAGAGTGCTTCTATCTGCTCGATGCAATCCGCGATCTGGGTTGCACCACATTCGACACCGCCCACGTCTACGGCAGCGGGGACAACGAACGTACATTCGGTAAATGGGTCCGCGAACGTGGCATCCGCAGCAAAATTAACATCATTGGCAAGGGCGCACACCACAGCCAAGACCGCAAG
>CAMCVW010000050.1 GCA_945881915.1 Thermoflexus hugenholtzii JAD2
CGTGCGATTTCTCGATCGTAGAGTAGCAGGGTAAGATCTCGTCGGAACACCACTGCGACTCCAACCACGGCCGCGGCAATTCCCGCCATCATCCAAACATCCTGCTCCCGCATGGCCAAAATCGATCCCCACAACAGCTCAAACGCGCCATTTGCATTTACCCCCGCAATTGAGAGTACGAGCAGTGCTGCAGCAATCGCAAGGGTCATGACCAACCCCATTGGTCCGGCCAATCCCGTTGGTTTGTCCGCGAGCGGCGCGAGTGCAATTCCCACAATCCCGCAGCACACCACCCCCATCAACATGGTGTCCAGTCCGAGGACCATGCCCAATGCAATCCCCAACAATGCTACATGCATCATTGCAAAGCGTACCGGCACTATATTGAGTCCCAGAATCCACACACCCACGACGGGGAACACCGCGCTACTGATACACAACGCCACAAAAGCCCGCTGTACAGGGATAAGCGCAAAATACTCGTACCATGCAATGGTCATCGTTGCACCTCACGCATCTGCCCACCCGCCATCTCATAGACGCGGTCGCAACGCTCGATGAGTGCGCGGTCGTGCGTCACCACCAGCATCGTCTGTGCCGATTCGGTCAACAAACGCGCCATGGCCTGTTGCCCTGCAAAGTCAAGTGCAGCCGTCGGTTCGTCTGCGACGAGAAGTTGAGCCCCACCCGTCAGACTTCCGAGTGCACGTGACAGAAAAACGCGCTGCAGTTGACCACCGGACAACGTCGAGAGATTACGCGTGAGAAAGGGCTCCATAGCGAGGTCAATCGCCGCCTGTCGCGCAGCCACGGGGTCGAGGCTACTATCGAGCAACTCGTGTACCAAGAGCGGGAAGGCTCCGGTCGCCTGCCGTTGCGGCATCCAGGCGATGGCCCGATAGACCCAGGGGTGGTTGCCGCGGCTCGGCACCGTACGCCCACCAATTGCGATGTGCCCTGAGTACACACGGTGAAATCCCATCACTGCCCGCAGGAATGTCGTCTTCCCTGATCCGTTCCCGCCAATCAACGCAATATGTTCCCCCGCACGTACGACGAGCGTCGCATCACGCACTGCGACCGTGGTGCCATACCGGCAGGAGAGTGCATCGGTGGCAAGCACCGCAGGTATGTGTGTATCCGATTCTCTGTGGTTCATCATTGTCACGCTCTATTGTGTCTCTCGTTGCCCAGTTCGGAGGAATTCAACTGCCGCGAACCGTTCTTCAGAATACAATTACTCTAGATGGGCGTTTTCATGCGCCATCGCGAGGTTTCATGCCATGTAGCTTGTAATTGTTGTATGCATGACGACTCGCAGCGTTGTGTTCGAAGGTTGCAGTTCTCAATGATTCATTGCAGAACCGGCAACACGCACCAAAGCAGCTACGCGGCCTCGTATCGACGGTGGTTTTCCACATGCATACCAGACACCATTGAGTAGTACACAGCCTCGTCAAGATGCGTACATCATCTTGGTGCGCTAAACCTTTGTCGGCGCTTGTCTCATCGCAAAACACGCCAGTATGCGAAATCGATCCGCGTCAGATGAAGAGGAGCGGGCGACCCCGCTCCTCACCGTTGTGTTCTTCTTTCGCTCCGAGGAGTTACTTCGTCCCGAATACCTTCTTTATGGTCTCGGCATTGCTGCGGAATACGCTTATTAACTCGTAGTCATCACCGGGGAAGTTGATCAAAGCGACCGAGATTGCTCCGGTTGCTTCGACAATTGCCTGGCCTGCGGGCATATGTGCGTTTTCGAAGACATATGCCGGTTTGAGGTCACTCAGTTTCTTCAGGTCTTCGGGGGTCATCGGCATCGGGCCGTAACTGCCTGCACTTGTCAATCCTGCCATGTAGATAAACGGCGTCACAAAAAGCTGATTGACCACGACCGGCTTGGCCGTGCCGACGCTCTTTGCGACGTCAGCAGCCAATGTTGCATAGTCGCTGTCGAACGCGGTCAGATACGCCTTCGCATGCTCAACGGTACCGAAGAGTTCGCCCAATCGGGTGACTTCCTTGTGGATGCCCTCAGGGCTGTTTTCGGTCGCAACGGTGACCAATTTGGTCTTGTCTGCGCCAACCGCTTCGGTCATCTTGGCTGCAAACCCCTCAAATCCTGCCAGCAGCACATAATCTGCATCGGCAATAGCCGCCAGATCGGATGGCTTTGGGTCGTAGTCGGGTGGATGCTGCAGCGAGCTAGGGGCAATAACGGTGATGTCGGTTGCGCCAGCGGCCTTGGCAAAAGCGGCAACCCAGCTGGTTGAAGCAACAATTTTGAGACTATTGGATGCGGGAGCACCCTCGCCGGCTGGTGCGGCAGTCGGTTCGGTCGTCGATGGTGCTTGTTGGCCACAGCTAATCAATACACCCAGGATGGTCAGACAGACCATCATCGTGCGGAATATACGCATAGTGAGTTCCCTTTTGTGCACATGTCCTCACCACCACAGTGGCGGCGAGCAAAAATAAACATGACGATGGCCAAAAGGAGTTATTTGGGTGGGGGAGCCGTGGGGAGCGCTACAAAGGATGCGATAGGTCCGAGCGATTCTGTGATCGCACCAATCAACAACATGCTGACCGTCATCGCTGCCGTCAGACCGAATACCGCCGGGTAGACACTCAACGGCACGAGTGTGCTCGCTGACGAAGTCGGCACTGACGATGCAAGCACTGTCGGTGTTGGCATACCACTGCCCATGTCGCAGACGTACAGTGTCGTGTGTGCCTTGCCGTGCTCGGCATGCATCGACCAACAGTGCATGTGGCATGCAAGTGGGTTCAACACCAGCAACAGACAAACGACACACATCGATACCCAATCCGTCATCCGGCTTGGTATCGTTATGAATAGGTAGCGTTGTCTGTGAAACAGGCGTTGTGAATCCATTCACAGACTTTAGCAGAAAATAGGTGTATTGTAAAGATTCATCAAACCGCAGCGACGCTGCACCGTCGTGGAGGCACCAGCATGACCACATCACCGTTCTACACCCACCTGCGCCCGCAACAGTTCCGCGATCGCCTCGCCGCCTGTCCCGTCGGCTACATCCCATTGGGGACGCTCGAATGGCACGGCGAACACGGCGCACTGGGCACCGATGCCATGATCCCGACGGGCATCTTCGCGCGCGTGGCGCAGCAATACGGCGGGATTGTCTTCCCACCGGTCTACATGGGGCCTGACCGCATCCGCCTCGAAGCAGATGGTTCATCGCTGCAAGGGATGGAATACGCTGATTCGACCACCCCGCCCCACCAACTGGCAGGCGGCTGTTATTGGCTCCCCGAGGGCTTGTTTCAATTGGTGCTCGAGAACCTCATCCAACAGGCCAAACGGGCCGGATTTACGACCTTGGTCGCCGATGGGCACGGCCCGTCACGGATTCTGTGGAACCGCATGGCACCCTTCTGGGAGGCCCAATACGGCATCCGTCTGATCGGCGTCACTCGCGACATCGGGCCTGCCTGGTGTAGCCAAATCGACCACGCCGCAATCAACGAAACGTCACTCATGCTGGCACTTCACCCAGACCTCATCGACCTGTCTGCACTACCAACCGACCGCGCTATTTATCCACAAGGCGTCGGTGGTCCGGACCCGCGCGACGCAACCGCCGCACACGGCGAAGCCCTCATCGAGACCTGTGTGCAACTGTTGATAGATTGCCTGAAAACGACCGTTTCACGTGAAGTGCGGAACTCCAATTCCTAATTCATAATTCATAATTCCTAATTCACCTTGGTTGGTCCGTACACTACACCGAGCACATAAATCACGATTAACACCACCGCGACAATCACATACGCCGGGTATGCATCGGCGTGGAACCACGCTTCGAACCCTTCGGCTTCTGCGTCACTGTCGTCCATCGGCCACAACCGTGACATCAACATCATCAGCGTGATAATCGTGAACGCCATGAATGCCATGAATGGGATGTTTATGAATCCAAAAATATCGAGGTAGTCAACATTGCACGGGACCGAGGTTTTGCACAGCGGCGGCGGGAACCAATCGGTTTTGATCAGTAAATAATGATACAGTGACACCGCCATCCCCGCGATCGAAAAAGGCAAAACATACCGGTGCACGTCATTTTCGCGCCGGATAATGCCCAATCCGATGATAATCGCCAAGGGGTACATCAAAATCCGCTGGTACCAACACAATGTACAGGGGATGAAGCCCAACACTTCGCTGAAAAATAAGCTCCCTGCCGTCGCTATCCACGCTGCTAGCAGTGCAATATACCGTGTCGAGCCCAGAACAAGCTCATCCACGCGAGACAATGTCGTATCGTTGTCGCTCATGTTTCCTCCGCATCAATCACTTTATTCTACCACTCGCGGTATCACCTCCGTTGTCTCTAATGCTACAATACCCACGAGAGCGCATGTGGTCCGGTGGCTGTCCTCGTCTTCAAAACGGGCGAACGGGGTGACGAGCCTCGTTGGTGGGTTCGACTCCCACGCGCTCTTGCCACACGTTGTACCGGCAACCCGCAATCCATCATTGCGTATTCATTATTCACAATAATCATGCATATTTCCCTTACAGTCGCTGTTTTTGCTGACGCGTCGCGGTCGTCTGCGATGCGTCTGCACACTCCTCGTCACCTTCCTTCGCTTCGTTTTCTTCGATATGTTCAGCACCGCTGCTACCTGCCCAGCGTGACGCTGAGGCGAGCCAGGCCAATTAGAGTGCGCGCAGATCACCGCGCAGAAGATCGTCACCTAGGGGTGCCAGCGGTGTTGAGTGACCCTCTTCCTCAATCCAGTCGCCACCCTCATCGATCGCGCCGTTCAGGAAGCGGAACGCCAGCTGCTTTGAGCCCCAGTTCGCCAGGTAGAGCATGATATCGTAGTGCTTCGTGCGCAGGTCGGCGGCTGGCGGGAAAGTCACCATAGGAGTAGGTGAAGATAGCCTGGGTTGGGGTTGGCTGCACCCGGCGCGAGAGGGCGCGTGCAATGGCGATCGCTTCGGCACTGAGCGGCCGATCGAGGGTGAGAAACTCTTCGTACTGACTATTCGGCATAGGCTCGCCTCATTCGTTGTGATACCATGCGGTCACACATGTTATTGTTTGCCAAGTTATGGAGGGATGTGATGCCAAAGCGTACAACAAAAGCTGAGCGCATCTACCAGCTCAAGATCACGCTTAAAGGGAGCAAGCCGCCGATCTGGCGTCGTATCGAGGTTGCCGATACTGTCACGCTAGCTCGGCTGCACCAGATCCTCCAAGTGACGATGGGGTGGAGCGACTACCATTTACACCAGTTCGTGATCGGTGGTGTCTCCTATGGGGTACCGGATCCGGATGACGTGCTTGAGGTGCGCGATGAGCGGAAGGTGAAGTTGAACCAGCTTCTGAGTGCGCCGAAGCAGAAATTGGTATATGAGTATGATTTCGGCGATGGGTGGGAGCACCAGGTTGTTCTGGAGAAGGCGATCGCGCCAGAGCCAGACGTCATTTATCCACGCTGCACGGCAGGAAAACGCGCTTGCCCGCCCGAGGACTGTGGCGGGATCTGGGGTTATGCCAGCTTCCTGGAAGCCATCGCTGATGCGAATCATCCGGAACATGACGAGTCGTTGGAGTGGGTCGGAGGGTCATTCGATCCCGAGCAGTTTGATAGCGAAGAAGTCAATCAAGAACTCCGGTGAGCTCGCTAACCATGGTTCTGGTTCTTTAGCAAGCAAGTGGTCGCGGGGATATTTAGCATGGTGGTATAATGCAGGTCACGCTTTGTCATCCAGATCAGGACCTGTATGAGCAAAACGATTTCTCTTGATCTGCCGGAGCCGTTATCGGTCGTGCGACTGTTGTTGCGTTGCATCTCAGTGATGACCCGGATGCCATCACGTGTGTAGTTTCTGGGTGCTCGCAGGCTGGCATCCTCCGACCTATTGATCCAATACAGCGTGGCTATAAGGTGAACCGACGCAGCGCCTTGCCAGGGAACGTAGCTCCGTGGAATGGACTTTTTCATGAATGATACAGTGCACGCGCTCTTGCCACACACTGTAACGGTAACTCCAATTCCTAATTCCTAATTCCTAATTCCTAATTTATAATTCATCATTCATCATTCATCATTCATCATTCATCATTCATCATTCATCATTCATCATTCATCATTCATCATTCATCATTCATCATCATGCAATACACACTCACAACCGAACGTCCCGATACGCCTGAGGCTATCGCACTCATCGACGAGCTCCAAACCTACCTCGAGTCGTTCTACGCTCCCGAGCACCGCCACGGCTATAGTGTCCAACAACTGATAGATGCTGGGGTGAATTTCTTCGTCCTCCGCGTCGACGGGAGTCCCGCCGGTTGCATCGGATTGCACTGTTTGCCGGACTATGCCGAAATAAAGCGCATGTACGTCCGCCCTGCATTTCGCCGTCACAAACTCGGCGTGCGTCTCTTGGAGCATGTCGAAGCCGTCGCCCAGGCAAAGTCCATTCCGTTGCTTCGTCTCGAGACTGGCATTCACCAGCCCGAAGCCAATGCCCGTTACGAGTCGTTTGGGTTTTGCCTCATTCCCGCCTTTGGTCCCTACCAGGACGACGGTGTCAGCCTCTGTTACGAGAAAAAAGTCCCTCCCATCGCCTAAATCCAGGCACGACTCCTATGATGCCGAAAGCAGTGCGATGCCCAGCCAACCCACTTTGCCCATTGATCCGCGTGTGCATCAGTTGTCACGCGAACACAAAATAGCCCTGCTCTCTGGCCAAAACTATTGGCAGATGCAGGGAGTCCCTGCACTCGACCTCCCGGCCGTCATCCTCACCGATGGTCCGCACGGCCTACGCAAACAACATTCCAACGACGATATCTCGCTCGTCAACAACGTCGCATCTACGTGCTTCCCCACCGCCTCGGCTCTCGCCAGCAGTTGGGATCCCGAGTTGGTCGCTACCGTTGCCGCAGCCATCGGCCAAGAAGCCCGTGCCGAAGGAGTCAGCGTCGTCCTCGGCCCCGGGGTCAACATCAAACGTTCCCCCCTCGGCGGTCGTAACTTCGAATACTTTTCCGAAGACCCGCACTTGTCGGGCATCCTTGCGACGCGCTACATCCAAGGCATGCAATCGACCGGTGTCGGCGCTTCACTCAAACACTTCGCCGCCAACAATCAAGAATACCGGCGCATGACCATCAACGCTGTCGTCGACGAACGGGCATTGCACGAAATCTACCTCGCTTCGTTCGAACAACCGGTCATCGAAAGCCAACCCTGGACCGTCATGTGTGCCTACAACAGTGTCAACGGGACACTCGCCAGCCAAAATCCCCATCTTCTCACCCAGATTCTGCGTAACAATTGGGGCTATCGAGGCGCAATTATCTCTGATTGGGGAGCAGTCTGTGACCGGGTTGCCGCCCTCCAAGCAGGGCTCGATCTCGAGATGCCGGGCAATGCAAATGCACACGCAGCGCGAATCGCCGATGCACTCCGTGCCGGCACTATTGGTGCTGCCACTATTGACCAGTCTGTCAGCAGATTACTGACGCTCCTCAGTCAGGTCAAACCAGCGTTCGATGCCCCGTCGCCATATGACACCTCGGCCCACCACCAACTCGCCCGTCGCGCTGGCGCCGAGAGCATCGTGCTGCTCAAAAACGCCACAGACCTGCTCCCCCTCAAACCATTACAACGTGTTGCACTCATAGGGACATTTGCACAGCAGCCGCGCTTCCAAGGTGCAGGTAGCTCACGCATCACCCCCACCCGCCTCGATACCCTCGCCGCTGTGCTCGAAGAGCGTGGTATTGCGTTCACATACGCTCCCGGCTATACCCAACGCTCCAACGATACAGACCAAAACCTCCTCGAACAAGCCGTCGCGCTCGCCCATAATGCAGATGTCGCGGTGTTGTGCATCGGTTTACCCGATATTGCCGAGACCGAAGGCCTCGACCGCCTCCATATGCGCCTCCCCGATAGCCACAACGAACTCGTCCACGCAATTGTCCACGCTAATCCCAACGTCGTCGTCGTCCTCAGTAATGGCGCTCCGGTCGAAATGCCCTGGCATAACGCCGTCCCGACCATCCTCGAAACATATCTGTCCGGTCAAGCAACCGGCAGTGCCATCGCCGACGTTCTCGACGGTACAATCAACCCGAGCGGCAAACTCGCAGAGACCTTCCCCAAACAGTGGCAGGATCATCCTGCGCATCTGTCATTCCCTGGCACACCATATGACGTCGAATACCGCGAAAGTCTCTACGTCGGCTATCGCTATTACGACACTGCCACCGTCCCCGTCCTTTTTCCTTTTGGTCATGGCCTGAGTTACACGACCTTCCACTTCGACAATCTGCGCGTTCCTGATGAGAGTCTCAATCCCGACGACGGCGTCTCTTTCGCCATCGACATTACCAATACCGGCACACTCCCGGGGGCCGAAGTCGTTCAAATATACCTCCATGACGTCAGCAGTACCCTTTTTCGTCCCGACCAAGAGCTCAAAGCATTCCGCAAAATATTCCTCGCGCCCGGCGAACGGACCACCCTCATGTTCCACCTGCCGCGCCGTGCATTCGCCGCGTATGATGACCGTGTTGGTGCGTGGCTGGTCGAATCCGGCGCGTTCGAAGTCCGCGTCGGTGCATCTTCCCGTGATATCCGCTGCCACGCCATGGTCTATATCGCATCAGCAGATGTCATTGCTCCCCACAATAACCCTGCCCTAGCGCCCTACTATGACCCAAGCAGCCAGGCCATTACTCCCGAGGCATTTCATGCGCTCTTGGGATTTGAACCGATTCCGTCGATTCCGAAGCGTGGCAACTATACGATCAACACGCCGATTGTCGACATGCATGCATCTGTCATCGGACGTTTCATTCATCGCCTGCTCAAGCGTCAATTACGTGCTATGACGCACCCCGATCCGGGCGGACCGACAGAGTTATTGTTCGCAAGCGCCGCCGAAGAAATTCCACTGCGCATCGCGATGACTTTCTCAAAAGGTGTCATCACCCTCGATCACATCGAGTGGCTCTTGGCAATCATCAATGGCAATTTCGGCGAAGCGGTGCGCAGGATTCCGTCATTGTTCCGCCGCAATCACCCCTACCGTCATCCGACGTTGCCGATTTCACCCACCACATAATCGGATTGTTGTTCGCTACTGTACTATCGGAGGAACGATGACGCGTTCTATTCATACCGTATGGCAGACACTCATCGATGGGTATGCAGGTACGCCTGCAATCATGCCCTTCCGTACAGACCTTTCATGTGCGCCCGCAATCGGCTTGCGCCTCGCAGATCCCGAAGGCAAACAGACGCCCATCGACGATTACTATGTGTACGCCGCCGACGCCGACGCACCCCATATCATTGCCACGATTCGTTCCGTGCCACCCGCCCCACGGGCGTACCTCACCGTCGCTGCCCAGTCCGATGCCACCGATGCCATTTACCGTGCACTCGGCTGTGTCTATGACTCATCCGAATGCTTGATGTTCATTGACCTCACATCCGCGGTCATTCCGCCCCCCGTGACAACAGTCGACATCTTGACCGTCGCCGACATCAGCGCCGCCAATATGGCAGACCCCGAATCTATGCTGTGGCTCAGTAGCGTCAACGTGTCGTCCCCCGCCATGACACACGTCGCAATCCGCAGTGGCGCTCACATCCACGCCCGCGCGCGCACCCTGCGCCTCGCCGACGGCACCAGTTACGTCAGCATGGTCTACACCGCGCCGCCTGCACGCCGCCAAGGCTACGGCCGTGACCTCATGCGTGCACTCCTCGCCGCAGATCAGGCTGCTGGCATCCACACCGTTGTCCTGATGTCGTCGCAGATGGGCATCCCCCTCTACCAATCTCTCGGTTTTGTGCCGCTCTGCACCACCCACATCTATACCCTCTCATGACGCAATCGGTCTCTGCATGGTACAATCGGGCATCCCACTGACCCATTGCAGCGTGCTGCCAAGCGCAAAAGGACCACTTCATGACGTCATCTCGTCGCACGACGCCCGATGCGCGCCTCGCGAAACTCAGCCGTGCCGAAAAAATTCGCCTGCTGTCTGGCCAAAACTTCTGGGAAATGCACGCCGTCCCCGCCCTCGCGTACCCCGCCATTATGCTCACCGATGGCCCACACGGCGTCCGCAAACAAGCCAGTAGCACCGAGGTCAACCTCGATCATAACGAGCTAGCCACCTGCTTCCCCACCGCATCAGCGCTGGCAAGTAGTTGGGACCGCGACCTCATCCAGCGCGTGGGGAGTGCCATCGGTGCCGAAACACGTGCCAAAAAAGTCAGTGTCGTCCTCGGCCCCGGCATCAACATCAAACGCTCACCGCTTGGTGGACGCAACTTCGAATACTTTTCCGAAGATCCGTTCCTCTCATCACACATGGCGGCCGCTTACATTCACGGCGTCCAATCCCAGGGCGTCGGCACCTCCATCAAACATTTTGCCGCCAACAACCAAGAATACCGCCGCATGACCATCGACACCCACGTCGATGAACGGGCACTGCGTGAAATTTACTTGGCCAGCTTTGAGCATGCCGTCATCGACGCCAAACCCTGGACCGTCATGTGCGCCTACAACGCTGTCAACGGCGAGTTGGCCAGCCAACACGGCCGACTTCTGACCGATATCCTGCGCACCGAATGGGGCTTTGATGGCGTCGTCGTCTCGGATTGGGGTGCGGTCTATCAACGCCCGGCCAGCCTGAATGCCGGACTCGATCTCGAAATGCCAGGCAACGGCAATATCCATGGCCCGTCCGTCGTCGAAGCACTCGCCAATGGCTCCTTGACCGAAGCCATGCTCGACGAACGCGTCTCGCACCTGCTCGACCTCATCGAAAAATCGCTGACTGCCTACAACGACCCCCGCAGCTACGACCAGCACGCCCACCACACCCTCGCCCGTGAAGCAGCTGCCCACGGCGCAGTCCTCCTCAAAAACGACAACGCTATTCTCCCCATCGCCACCACCCAGACCATCGCCGTCATCGGGTCGTTCGCCAAAACCCCACGCTACCAAGGCGCCGGCAGTTCGATGATTAGCCCACATCGACTCGATACCTTCTACGATGCCCTCGTCGCACGTGTCGGCGCTGATGGGAGCGTCAGCTATGCCGAGGGCTACACACCCCGTGCTACTGCGCCAGATGCCGACCGCATCGCCGCCGCAGTGGCAGTCGCCCGTGCTGCCGACATCGTTGTGGTCTGTGGGGGACTCCCCGATGTCGAAGAAACCGAGGGCCTCGACCGGCAGCACATGCGCATGCCCGAGGCGCACAATGCCCTCATTGCTGCGGTCGTCGCCGTCAATCCGCGGACCGTCGTCGTCCTCAGCAACGGCGCACCGGTCGAGATGCCCTGGCACGATCAGGTACCAGCCATCCTCGAAGGGTATCTCGGTGGCCAAGCGGGTGGGTCTGGGTTGGTCGACATCCTCGTCGGCGACGTCACCCCGAGCGGCAAACTGGCCGAGACAATCCCATTCACGCACACCGATCACCCAGCACATGTTGACTTCCCAGGCTCACCAACCGATGTCGAATACCGCGAGAGCATCTACGTCGGCTACCGCTACTACAACACCGCGCAGACGCCGGTCCGCTATCCCTTTGGATATGGGCTCAGTTACACCACGTTTGCCTATAGCACCGTCACCCTAAACCAGCAGTCCGTTGCCGCAGACGACGGTGTCGACTTGTCGCTGACCATCACCAATACCGGTACCGTCGCCGGTGCCGAAGTCGTCCAGGTGTATGTCCACGACCAGACCGCGACGGTCTTCAAACCCACCCACGAACTCAAAGCATATGCCAAAGTGCACCTGCAACCCGGTGCATCCCAACAGGTCACCTTGCATCTGCCACGTCGTGCGTTTGCGCACTACGACGTCGCACAATCATGCTGGGTGGTCGAGTCGGGTGCATACGACATCCACATTGGTGCCTCGTCGCGCGACATCCGCCAATCGGTGACGGTCGACGTCGCTTCGACGGACATCATTACCCCATCGGCAACCACCGCACCGATGCAGGCATATTGGCAGCCGAGTGCTGCTGGGTTCTCGGCAACGTCGTTCAGCGCATTGTGGGGCGGCCCAGTGCCTACCTCGGCGAAGCGACGAGGATCGTTTACCACCAACACCCCGATTGCCGACATGCACGAGAGCATGCTTGGGCGCCTCGTACACGCACAGGTCCGCGCGGGGCTCAAGCGTTTTGCATCGAGCGACACGGATGGCCCGACCAATAAGCTCTTCGAAGCAATGGCCGAAGAAGCGCCGTTGCGCGTTCTGCTGATGTCAGGCGGCGGCAAAATCTCGAACACCACCCTCGAAGCCATCGTCGCCTGGGTCAACGGGCACTATCTGCGTGCCATTCGGTTAGTGTTGGCCAATCGATTTCGCTGACCTCGGCAGGACGCACAACACCCACGGCATCGCCGTGGGTGTTGTCGTTGTGTAGGCTATTTGGTTGGGTGATTATGGGAGCAAAACGATCTTGGTGACCGGGGCAGTCCCTGCCAGCAACTCCTCGAAGGACATTCGGCCGTCCGCCAACGGTCGTTCGACCACCCAATCGGGCGTCGCTTTGACCACGTGCCGGGCGATCAAATCGACGGCGGTCGTAAAGGCTTCACGGCTATAACAGAAGCTCCCCATCAAGCGGATTTCTTGGCGAATAATGTAATTGGTGGGGATGGCCGTTTCGTCTTCGTGCAGACCCATCAATACTACCGCCCCGCCCGGCATGACCGCTTTGATCGCCTGATTGCGTACGACACCGGTGCCGACTGCATCGACCGCGATATCGACCCCGCCCGGGTAGACTGCCAACGTGGCGGCCACCGTATCGGCCGATTTTGCATTAATCGTATGGGTAGCACCCCAGTGTTTGGCCACGTCGAGGCGGGTGTCCGAGATATCGCTGACAATAATCTGCTTGACGCCACGTGCTTTGGCGGCGGCAATCACACACAACCCAATCGGGCCAGCGCCGAGTACCAGCAGGGATTGGCCGGCTTGGGCATCGGCCAGCTCGACCGCATGTACGGCACAGGCCAATGGTTCTGCCAGTGAACCGGCAGTGAATGATATCTTTTCGGGCAAATGCCAGCACAAATCTGCCGGCACGACCACATATTGCGCAAAGGCGCCGGGCAAATGGGCACTCAAAAGCTTGCGGGAACGACAGAGGTTCACCCGACCCGCTTTGCAGCGGTCGCAGGTACCGCAGGTCACCAATGGGTTAAACGTCACCCGTTGACCTTGATGCACCGGGGTGCCGTCCGCCAAGATTCCCCCGCCCGACACAATGGTACCGGCTGCTTCGTGCCCCATGATGAGCGGCGGGACGCGCAGACTATTATGCCCCAAATACCCACTCAGTTCTGACCCGCAGATTCCTACTGCGCCCACTTTGATGAGGACTTCGTGTGCCTGTGGCACAGGAGTCGGGAGCGTTTGCAGTTCCATCTGATGTGGGCCCAGCCATACCAACGCACGCATTTCCGAAGGGACGGTATGGTTCTGCATGATTCGCTCCTCCGCGCACCGGTGCGCAGTCTCAGTCAGGGTAGTGTACCCATGGCGGGATTATACCACCGCATTGATTCGCACATCAGTGCGCTGAAGGTTGCGGTTCGTGGTCGTGTTCTGGAGGGAACACGAAGTATTTGAATAACACAAACAGGTTCGCAGCCACCACAAACACTGCCACCGCCTGTACATACTGATAGGGGTACCCGTACCATTCATAAAACACCGTCAAGAGCATAAAGTTCAGCGTGAATCCAATGGAGTGTGCAATGATATAGCGGAAAATCGAGCCGTAGAGGTTCCCGGTGTGCGAAAACGTCAGTTTTTTGTTGCCAAAAAAGCCCAGCACCGCCCCCAACACATAGAACGAAGACATCGTAGATTTCGGGTCGACGCCGAGCGATGTCACCAGCAGGAAAACACCATATCCCAAGATATTGGTCGTCACGCCCACAATTCCGTAGCGGATCAGCTGCCACAGGGCAATCGGGTTCAATTGTTGTTTCAACACGCTCAGTGCATGTTTCATGATGAATGTATTGGTTTCAGTTCAACGTACAACACCATCGCCCGTGATGTCCGTGCAAACATGCTCTGCAGGACATAAAACGGAAAAAGGGTGTATCTGTTCATAACATACCGATAGTACGGTGGGAAGGTCGTTTTGTAGGGCACATTTCGGTGTCCCGTGTCCTTGGTGCGGTCGAGGTACGTCAATGCCAGTTTGTCGGCTTCGTGCTGTTTGACTTGTCGATTCGAAAGCGGCAACAACAGGTTCGATAATGGGAACGTCAATCCAGACATGTGTTCTATCTGCCAACCCAGGCGATCCGCAAGGGCCTGCGTCGATGCGCACGAATAGCGCCGGAAGTGTCCGGCGATGTCGTCTTCGATGCCCCAATAGCGCATGTGTGCAGGGACCAAGTGGATCGCAACACCCCCTGCCGTGAGGCAAGCGCGGGCTTTCTCGAAGTATTGTGCTTCGGTGGCGTCGTCGAGATGCTCGATGACCATCGAAGAAATCACCAAATCAACACTCTGTGGTTCGAGTACGAGCGTACAAAAATCTGCTTCGTCCACCACAAGTGTGCCGCTGCGAATGGCGTCAGAAAAACGGTTCTGCAGTGATTCGACGGTCTCTGTCGAGAGATCATACGCGGTACCGCGCCAGCCGAGTTCCAGCAAGAGTGCCGTGATTTCGCCCGTACCAGGACCTACCTCCACAAACACGCCGGGTTTGATCCGTGTGAGCCGCTCACGCACATGCATGAGTTGCAGGATTGTCCCAGGCGGCAACACCGTCGACTGCGTCATGCTATTTCTTCCCCACCCGCGACGCGATGTACGCATCGATCGACTGCGGTTCTGCGTATGCATACCCGAGAATCTGTTTTGCTTCATCCGATGGCACGTCGGGCATGCTATTGGGCAAATTGATTTGCTGCTTGAAGAACGGGATGTTGTAGACGTGATTAATTGCGCGGCGATCTTTGTCGGTCGAGTTAAAGCCGCCGGAGTGATAAATCATGCAGTCCAACACGATGAAGCTGCCGGCTTTGGCTTCTGCCTGCACCGCATGACGTGCGATGTACTGCGCCGATGGGAACGGCTCGCGCAAATGCGTGGCTGGCAAGACGAACGTCGCACCATTGGCGGTTGTGAAATCGTCGACGCAATACAGTGCATTAATTGCCAACACGCTCGAAGACACAAAGTGCTGGTACGGCAAATCGCGATGCCACGAGCCTTGGTTGTAGCCCTGTTTGGCAGGGTTCACAATGCCGTTTTGTTGATTCAGCACAAACGATCCTTTGATGAGCTTTTTGAGCAACTGCATCAAGTTTGGATTGAGTGCCAGTTTGATAAAGACGTCATGCCCACTCGTGCACATGCCGCGGATGGTGTTGTGTTCGTTGCCCGATTGGAGCAGTTCGAGGCCATACTTGGTAGTATATTCGGCACGGACGGTGTCGAACTCAGCCGCGATGTGGGCCACCTCGGCGGGGCTGAACCCTGCATCGAGCACCGCATAGCCGAGGTGTTGTATCTGTTCGACGGCTTCGTCGAGCGCGCTGTCGACCGTTGTCTGTTCGAGGATGCCGTACGCTTTGGTAGGTACTGTGCTCATCGTCTCTTCCTTCACTCGTATCAATGCTCAACGTGGCGTTCTATTCAGTATTCTAATCTTTTGTACCCAGCTACGCAATACACGCGGCATGCCTGATGGGGGCATGGCAGGGCAGCCCCGTATAATAGAGGCACGGCTCACTCTACATGGAGGCAACGATGCTCCCTCACGACTATGCACAACGCGTCTATGCCGGCGTCCTCGGCAAAATCATCGGCGTCTACCTCGGCCGTCCGTTCGAAAGCGCGACTCACGAGCAGATCATGCGCGATCTGGGCGAAATCGAGTACTACGTCCACGAGCGCCGCAACGTCAATCTCATCGTCGCCGATGACGATATCACCGGCATGTTTACCTTCCTACGAGCCCTCAAAGACCACGGTGGCAACCCGCATACCCTCAGCGCCGCCCAGATCGGCCAGAGTTGGCTCAATTACATCGTCGAAAACCGCACCATCCTGTGGTGGGGCGGCCTGGGCAATTCGACCGAGCACACGGCTTTTTTGAACCTCAAAAAAGGCATCCTGGCGCCTGACAGTGGCTCGATTGCCCGTAACTCCAAGGTCGTCGCCGAACAAATCGGCTCGCAGATTTTTATCGACGGCTGGGCCATGGTCGCCCCAGGTGATCCTGCCCTTGCTGCCGCCCTTGCCCGCAAGGCATCGCAGGTCAGCCACGACGGCGAGGCCATCTATGGTGCGCAGATGATCGCCGCCATGGAGGCCCAAGCCTTTGTCGAGTCAGATCTCAACAAGCTCATCGACTGCGGCCTGCAGCACATCCCCAAAGACTCCATCATCGCCCGGTTGGTACACGACGTCCGCGATTGGCACGCCGAATACCCCGATTGGCACGACACCTTCCGCCAAATCCAGCGTGTCTATGGTTACGACACGTACGGCGGCAACTGTCACATGGTACCCAATCACGCCATCATCCACATGGGGCTCTTGTACGGCGGCGACGACTTCCAAAAAGCCATGCTCATTACCAACACCGCCGGCTGGGATACGGACTGCAACGCCGCCAACGTCGGTTGTCTGCTGGGCATCAAAAACGGTTTGGCGCTCTTCGACCAGGGTCCCGATTGGCGCGGCCCTGTGGCCGATCGACTGTTCTTGCCCACCGGCGACGGCGGCCGCTCCATCAGCGACGCCCTGACCGAGAGCTACCACGTCATCAACATGGGCCGGGCCGCCCAGGGTCTGCCGGCGTTGGCTCCGAAGGATGGCGCGAAGTTCCACTTTTCGCTCCCCGGTGCAGTCCAGGGCTTTGTGCCCGACGACAACGAACGCAGTCGCGGGGTGGCCGTCATCAGCCAGGTACAGGGCTACAATGGCGGGAGCAGTCCTGCGCTAGCCATCACCTATACCAAACTGGCCCGCGGCCGCAGTGCCGTGACTACGACGGCGACATTCATCCCACCCGACAGCCTCACTACAAACAGCTCGTACGACATCCTGGCCTCGCCGACGCTCCACAGCGGCCAGACCGTCCGTGCCGTCGTGGCGGCCGATGCCGCCAATACGCTGCCCGTCGACGTGCAACTGATTGCCCGCATCTACGGTGTAGGTGACGCCATCGAGACCATCCGTGGCCCCATCCAGACCATCGCCGGCCCACAGCAGACAATCCTCAGCTGGCGTGTGCCCGATACCGGCGGCGCGCCGATTTTGCAGGTCGGACTCGAGGTCACCAGCATGCCCCGCGCCAACGGGACCATCTACCTCGACCAGATGACCTGGGGCGGCACACCCACGGCCAATCTGGGCCGACCAGCCTTCGCCAATACCGTGTGGCGCCGCGCCTGGGTCGATGCCACGGATCTGTTCGACCATCGCTGGCCCGACCCCATCCGCATCGCCCAGAACCGCGGTACCGGGCTGTTGCTCCAAGGCACTGCCGACTGGTGCGACTACACCGTGCAGGCAGATATCATCCCGCATCTGCTGGCCAACGGTGGCTTGGTCGCCCGGGCACAGGGGTTGACGCGCTACTACGCGCTCCAGTTTGTCCATGGCGGTAGCGTCGAACTCATCGCGCAGCACGACGCCGAGCGCGTGGTGTTGGCCCGCGTCGCCTACGACTGGCAGCAAGAGCGGCAATATACCATGCGCATACAGGTGACCGGCAGCGACATCGTCGGGACCATCGACGGTGGGCCGACGCTCACCGCAACCGATACGCGCTATGCGCACGGCAGCGTCGGCCTGGTCCTGACCGAGGGGCGACTCATCTGTAATGCGGTGACTGTGCGGCCGTGAGGATTGCGTCTGTCGGGGCGGTGGGTAGAGGGGGTGGGTCGTAGT
>CAMCVW010000051.1 GCA_945881915.1 Thermoflexus hugenholtzii JAD2
ATAGAGTTGAGTTGAGTTGAGTTGAGTTGAGTTGAGTTGAGTTGAGTTGAGTTGAGTTGAGTTGAGTTGAGTTGAGTTGAGTTGAGTTGAGTTGAGTTGAGTTGATGGCCGCACGAATGACGGGCAGGAGTTGGCGTTTGCCACCAGCCCATTTGAGGAACGGTTTGAGATGTGGGGGACGTGTTGCCATAGAAAGACCTCGACTGGTGAGGCACCAGGCGAGGTCAATTATTGATCAGAATGGTGGTTCGATCAAACGGCAGGTTCGCTGGGATTTTCGAAAACGGATTCATTCTTGGGGACCATTCGAGTCAGCAGAATACCCAATTCGTAGAGCAGATACATGGGCACCGCGAGGAGCATCAAATTGTACGGGTCACCGGTGGGCGTAATCAATGCCGCGATGATGGTGATAATCACAATGGCATAGCGACGAGTCGACGTGAGCATTTTGGTCGAGACGATATTGAGGCGAGCCAAAAGGTACATAATGGCGGGCAATTCAAAGATGATACCGTTCCACAAGAGCAGGGTCGATACGGTGTCGAAAAAACTATCAGCGGTGGGTTCGGATTGAATGGTCGCGGTATTCCCGTAGCCTAGGAGAAAACCCAGCGCGGCAGGAATAGTGATGAACCACCCAAAGATAATCCCCGCCAAAAACAATTCGGTGACAATCGGCAACGTGGTATAGACGATGCGTTTTTCTTTATTCAGTAACCCGGGCGAAAAGAACGCCACGAGTTGGTAGATGATGACCGGCATTGCCACGATGATGCCGACCACGAGTGCTATGTTCATGTAGCGTAAAAAAATCTCGCCGACCTGCACCGCTTTGAGGACTGTACCTTTGGGAGCGAGTTGTTGCACCATAAAGTCCGGCAACGGCACACCAAAGAAAACCGGGTTATTGACGACATAAAAGCCGATGCTGGCGCCGATGCCGATGGCCACACATGCCTTCACAAGGCGGTCGCGTAATTCGACGAGGTGCGGCTTGAGGCCATCCCAGAAGTCACCCAGCGATGCAGGGGCGGGATCAGTACTCACTTCAGTGCTGTTTTCAATCGGGTCTTCGGCAGGGATGAGCCAACGCACCAGCACCAGGACGACCAGCGGGAAAAGAATCATTCCGGCTAATAGCGACGCAAGGAATACCAGATTCGTATCGTTCATGGGTTGGGCTCCACGTTCGCTTTGCGTATTTCGCGCTGGAGGTCGTCAATTCGATTGGTTAACTGACCTAATTCGATGCGCAGAAACATAATCGTATCAGAATCGACTGCTGGTTTGGATGCGACGGTTGCAGCCGAACGGAGTTCCTTGAGATCGCGGCTGAGTTGTTCGACCGTGACCTGTAACATACTGACGGTGTCTGCCTGAACTGTAGTTCCGTTGGTGATTTTGAGCCGGTTTATTTCTGCACGAAGGCTACGAATTTCGTCATGGAGCGGACTGTCAGGGATACTTGGCTGCGTAGGGGTATCAGCCTTGTGTTGGGCAATCTCAGCCTTGAGGCTGCGAATCTGGGCGTAGAGTGCGCTGTCTGGGAGAGTATCCAGCGATGTACTGGCTTCCTGCGGTGCAGTGTCTCCCTTGAGCAGGGCAATCTCGGCCCTGAGACCACGAATTTGGGCATGGAGTGGATTGTCAGAACTTGCTTCTTGCGTAGCTGGTTCCGTATGTGTCTGCGAGTCGGAGTGGGTGGCTGCTGACGTGTCGTTCGATGGGGTGGCTGATGGAGCTGGACTCAGCCAGTTGGGTTTGGACGAGCGCGCAACGACTTCGACCGGTGGGGCCGGTTTTTCGGGAGGGAGCACCGCATCGACTGCCAGCGTGGCGTCGGTTGGTGTTGCCGTCGCGGGGTCGATTATAGTGGGCGCAGGTTCGTCAGTTGCGTGTTTTGCGATGGTACGCTGCGACTCAGGTGAGCTACTATTTGCGTCATTGAGTGCACGGTTCATCGTTGCGGAGGATGTCTGTACTGCTCCGGTGATGGCCGTGTTGAGTGACGATGTCGTTATTGCGATGCTGTTGGAGGTATCGTTGAGGTCAGTGCGTACGCTGTTGGTGACTTCACGCAGGGTCGAGCGAATGTCGTTGATTTCGGATTGGAGTTCTTGTTGGATTTGTAACAGCACTTTTGCATCGGGGGATGCATTCATCCAGTTCCGCAGCCGAATAATTGATTTGCCGAGGCTGCGCGCGAATCCAGGCAATCGCTCCGGTCCGAGCACGATGAGTGCGAAGAGAATCACAAAGAAAAATTCACCGGGGCCAATCCCGAGGAAGTTCATACAGCCTACTTTCGCCCGCGCGCGTTCCTGACTAGATTGTACAACACTCCGTGGGGACTGACGGGATTGTGACACGAAAAAGCCCCCACTGTCTGTACAGTGGGGGCTCCAGTCGACGAATTACTTACCGTTGGCGTCGATGTAGGACATGGCGTCGCCGACCGTGAGAATCTTTTCGGCGGCTTCGTCAGGAATGTCAACGCCGAATTCTTCTTCGAGGGCCATGATTAGCTCGACCAGGTCGAGGGAATCTGCCTTGAGTTCTTCGGCGAAGCGGGCGGATGGGACAATTGCTGATTCTTCGCAACCCAAGCGGTCTGCGACAATTTTCTTCAGACGTGATTCCATCTCTGCTGACGGCATTGATGTGCTCCTTTCGCAACCTCTACGTACACGTGTTGTGTTCGATGATTATCACCACAGGTCAGACCTGTTGGCTACCGTGAAGTGGGTGGCGGGCTGTAGCGGGCAGCTACGGTCCCCAAAATCCCATTGACGAGGCGGGCGGACGAATCACCGACGTATGCACGAGCAATCTCGACGGCAGCGTTGATGATGACCGGGGTGTCGCCCTTTTGTTCGCTATAGCGCATTTCGGCGATGGCGATGTGCAACACTGCACGTTGGAGAAGCGGCATTTCGTCGATCGAAATGGTGGGCGCCAAATCGCTGATGAGTGCATCGAGCGCATGACGATGTTCGATGGCCGCGCTGATGAGTATCCGAATGAATACCCGCTGAGCGGCTCGGATGGGAAGTGGGTCGCCATCGTCATCCACGTCGTTGAGAATGGGTTGCGAGAGATGTCGGTCCAACACGGCATCGATGGGATGATCGGTTTGGCTGAGTTCGTACAGTATGCGTACTGCTTGGGTGCGTGGCTTGAGCCGTGCTTGGCTAGGCATGCGTTCCTTGGGTTTGTACGTCACTGACGACGACGAAAACGGTGACATCCGAGAGGTTCATCCGCTCGCAGAGCGACGTGACGAGTGCGCTGATGTGGTGTGATTGCGCGACGACGCTTGGGGCGACGACCGGGTCTACCACCACAAAACAACGAACTTCCACTGAGGTACCTTGTACACTGATTGCAATCCCATGACCTATTGTTGCGCCTTGTGGTGCATCGTAGGGTGGTTTCGCAGGGCGAACACCAGGCACATACATCAGTGCGGCGCTGAGTCGCGTCGCTACATCGGTATATGAAATTACGTGTTGCGATTCATGCACAAACATCATTCTACTCACAACTCACCGACACGTCAAGATTCATTCAGCGCGTACTTGTGCTATAATACAACCGTTAGTCATTCCGATTAACGTCGCAACGAACGCACAGACCACTCCAGTCTCTGCGCGATTATGAGGGAGTACCATACCATGGCTTTGGAACGAAGCGAAAAAGACACCGTCATTGGCAAGTTTCAGACGCATGCAACCGACACCGGTTCGTCTGAAGTGCAGATTGCGTTGTTGACCGAGCGCATCAACCAGATTGTTGACCACCTGCGCGAAAACAAGCACGACCACGCCACCCGCCGTGGTTTGCTCAAGCTGGTCGGCCGCCGCCGTCGTTTGTTGGCCTACTTGAGCCGCACAAACAACCCCAGCTACCGCAGCACCATCGAGCGCTTGGGTCTGCGCCGCTAATCGCAGTCTCCGCGTTCAATATGTACGACGATGTGGCTGTGGGCATGTACAACATACATCCCGCAGCTTTATCTATAGATTCGTCCATTATCAAAAAAGACCACGTGGTTAGGGATTGGAGAATGGCGTTCGCACGCGGACAGCATCCTCCAGTACCTAACACATGGCAACTGCCACACACGGTGGCAGAGAAGAAGGAGCCCATGACAGAACGAAAAGTATTCAGCGTCAGTGCTGAAATCGCCGGCCGTACCATGACCCTCGAATCGGGTCGGTTCGCCGAGCAGGCCGACGGTGCCGTCACCGTTCGCTACGGAGACACCGTCCTCTTGGCCACCGTCGTGGCCTCCAAATCCGCCCGCGAGGGAATCGACTTCTTCCCATTGACCGTCGATTACGAAGAAAAAATGTACGCTGCGGGCAAAATCCCGGGCAGCTTCTTCAAGCGCGAAGGTCGCGCCACGACGACCGCGATTTTGACGTCGCGTCTGACCGACCGCCCACTGCGCCCGCTGTTCCCAGAAGGCTACTTCAACGAAGTCCAGATCATCGTCACGACCTTTTCGATTGACATGGTCAACGATCCTGGTCCGTGTTCGATTATTGCCGCATCAGCAGCCTTGGCCATCTCGGGCATTCCGTTCTCGGGTCCGGTCGGTGCTGTCACCGTTGGGTTCCTCGATGGTGCATTGGTCGTCAACCCGACCATGAGTGCCATGCAAGAGAGCCGCCTCGACCTGGTCGTCGCCGGTACCAAAGAAGCCGTGTTGATGGTCGAAGCCGGTGCGTTCGAATTGACCGAGGAGCAGGTGCTCAACGGGGTCATCGAAGGCCACCGCGTCGCCAAAGAAATCTGTGCCCTACAAGAAAAACTCGTCGCCATGTGCGGCAAGGCAAAGCAGGCCTTCACCCCAGCACCTCAGGACAAATCGCTCGAACAAGCGATGCGCCAATGGATGGGCAACCGCTTCCACGATGCATTGCACAACAGTGACAAGACCACCCGCCAAGACCAGACTGATGCGCTGCACGCAGCCGTCATTGCGCACTTCACTGCTGACGAGCCCGAAGAGGAAGTCTCTGCCCGCAAAAAGGCGATCGACGTCGCCTTCGAAAACATCATGTACGACGAAGTCCGCAATGCATTGCTCGACTCGGGCATTCGTGTCGACGGTCGTACCCCCGAAGAAATCCGGCCCATCAGCGTCGACGTGGGTGTCATTCCACGCGTCCATGGCTCGGGCTTGTTCACCCGCGGTCAGACCCAAGTGTTGACCATCACCACACTGGGCTCACCTGCCGAAGAGCAGCGCCTCGACGATCTGGGTATCGAGACGAGCAAGCGCTATATCCACCACTACAACTTCCCACCGTTCTCGACCGGCGAAGTCAAGCGCCTCGGCGCACCACGTCGCCGCGACATTGGGCACGGTGCATTGGCAGAGCGCTCGTTGATCGCCGTGTTGCCATCCAAAGACGAATTCCCATACACCATGCGTCTGGTGTCCGAGGTGTTGTCGTCGAACGGTTCGTCGTCGATGGGTTCGGTCTGTGGATCGAGTATGTCGTTGATGGACGCCGGCGTGCCCATCAAGCGCCCCGTCGCTGGTGTGGCCATGGGTCTGGTGACCGGTGAGCAGGGCAAGTTCCGGGTCTTGACCGACATTCAGGGAATCGAAGACCACCTGGGTGATATGGACTTCAAGGTCGCTGGTACCACCGAAGGTATCACGGGCTTGCAGATGGACATCAAGACCACCGGCATCACGTACGACATCATGAAAATTGCGTTCGAGCAAGCACGCCGCGGTCGGCTATTCATCCTCGACAAAATGAGTGCTGCCATCACGACCGCCCGTGACGAAATGTCGCCCACGGCACCACGCATCATCACGATGCACATTCCGGTCGACAAAATCGGCGCCCTGATTGGCCCTGGTGGCAAAACCATCCGTGGCATCATCGAGAGCACGGGAGCGACCGTGGATGTCGAAGACGATGGTCGCGTATTTGTGACCACCGCTGACGGCGAAGCATCCAAGAAGGCCGTCGCCATGATCGAAGCGTTGACGCGTGAAATCAAAATCGGTGAAATCTTCTTGGGCAAAGTTGTCAGCATCAAGCCGTTCGGGGCCTTCGTCAACTTGATCCCCGGCAAAGACGGCATGGTCCATATCTCTGAGCTCGATGTCGGTCGGGTCAATGTCGTCGAGGATGTCGTCAATATCGGCGACGAAATCAACGTCATGGTCATCGACGTCGATTCTGGTGGCAAAGTCAGTCTGTCACGCAAAGCCGTGCTGACGGGCATGTCTCCGGACGATGTGAAAAACGCACCACGACCCGAACGCGCTCCACGCGACGGCGATCGCGGAGCCTTCCGTGGTCCGCCACGTGATGGCGATCGCCCACGCCGCCGGATGTAGGTTTTGCTTCTGCGTCCAGAACATCACACAGCTGTGTGACGTTCTGGACGCTTCGTGTTTATTTCTTCGGCGCGTATTCTGTGTTGTCGAGCAGATCTGCGTGATGGCGCTGGGCGACATCGGGATGCGAGCGCAGGCGGCTTTTGAGTTGGTTTTTGCCGTTCTCGCGGAAGAGTGGGTTGAGGGGGTCGGCCGTCGCACCGCGTGATTGGGCGGCGAGTTCGGGCGGTAACTGCAACACCGGTACGGTGGCGTTGAGTTGGGCGTTGAAGAAGAATGCAACCGACAGACGGTGCGCGCCTGCCGGCGGGGTGACTACGCGGTGCACATTGGCGAGCAAATAGCCACTCGACGCCATCTCGAGGATTTCGCCGATGTTGATGACGAATGTTCCGGGGATGGGCGGTGCGCTAATCCAGCCGCCGTCGTGCTCGACCTCGAGCCCTTTCTGGACGTCCTGCAGCAATACCGTCACAAACCCACCGTCTTTGTGGGCACCGACACCTTGACTACTCTCGGTGGCGTCACGACCGGGGTAGCGGATGATTTTGAGCAAATAGTGTGAATCGGGGGTGTAGATGGCTTCGAAAATGTTCTCGGGCTGGCCCATGGCAACGGCAAAGGTCTTGATGAGGCGAATGGCCAATCCAGCGGCTGCGGCTTGGTAGCGCAGGATGGTGTCTTTGTAGGCGGGCAGGTTGGCCGGCCACTGATTGGGTCCGCGCAGGCGCATCCATGGCTGGTCGTTGGGAACGGATGCTAATGCCTCGCGTTCGGCGCCGATGTCGACCTGCTCGCGCCAGTCACGCTGACCGCGCGTGAATTCGTTGCCCTGCCGGTTGTAGCCTCGGAAGTGCGGCGAATTGACCATTTCGATAGCCATTTTGTCGGCTTCGGGCAATGTAAAAAACTGCCGTGCCACGGCGAGTGTCTCGTCGATGAGGGTCTGATCGATTCCATGACCGGTCACATAGAAAAAGCCGAGATCATACGCAGTTTTGCGCAGTTCGGCAATGAATGCAGCGCGTTCGGTAGGGTTCGATTCCAGTCGGGCAAGGTCGAGTACCGGGAGTTGTTCATACGTCGTCTTCATACGACCTCCTGATCACGGGGCGGTGAGGAGTTCTCACACGTGGGCCCGAAGTACCTTCATTGTAACAAACATATATTATAAATTTAATCAAGTATGACTTTCAGTAGTGAAGGTTTGTGGATGTCGTAGAATAGAAGTGACCAGACGACGAGAACAAAATACCCACACAGGAGGGATGCGCGATGACAATTCCATCGGTGCAGATGAATGATGGCCGGATGATTCCGCAGATTGGATTGGGCACCTGGCCATTGAAGGACGACGATGCACCGGCGGTCATCGTGACGGCCATCGAAGCGGGTTTTCGGCATATCGATACGGCATTCCGCTACGGGAACCAAAAGGGTGTCGGCCAGGGCATCCGCGACAGTGGAATTGACCGCGCGGCGTTGTTCATCACGACGAAGTTGGATGGGGAACATCAGGGTGGCGACAAGGCAGTGGCCGGATTGGATGACTGTCTGCGGCAGTTGGGCACAGAATACGTCGATTTGTTATTGATCCATTGGCCAATCCCGGCGCGTGGCGAATTTGTTTCGACCTGGCAGACGTATGAACGTCTGCAGGCGAGTGGGAAGGTGCGGTCGATCGGGGTGTCGAATTTCAAACCCGCGCATCTGGAGCACTTGGCGGCGCAGACGAACGTTGTGCCCGCGACCAACCAGATCCAGTTGAGCCCGCGCATTACCCGTACCGATCATGTCGCCTACGACGCCGCCCATGGGATTGTGACCGTGTCGTGGAGTCCATTGGGGCAGGGCAGCGATTTGTTGCAGGACGGGGTGTTGGCGAAGATTGCAGCACGGCATGACAAAACGCCCGCACAGATTGTGTTGCGCTGGAACATCGAATTAGGGCTGGTGCCCATCCCCAAATCGGCCAACAAGCAGCGCATCGCTGAGAATCTGGACATCTTTGATTTTGGGCTGTCTGCTGCCGAAGTTGCTGCGATTAGCGCACTCGATACGGGTGCCGAAAAGCGGGTCGATTCAGACGTCGACGGGCATTAATTGACGTGATGAGGGAAGTACAGTGATGCAATACGCGACGAATCAATACGAGGGGATGCTCGCCGAAACAACGCTCATCCCCGGGCATCACGGCGACTTGATTGGCGCATATGTTGCGCGGCCGATGGGGCCAGGGCCGTTCCCCGCAATTGTGGTAATCCACCACATGCCCGGTTGGGACGAGTGGTATCGCGAGGTGACGCGGAAGTTTGCCCATCACGGGTACATCGCCATCTCGCCCAATTTGTACCACCGCGCCGGCCACGGCATCCCAGAGGATGTGGCTGCGATGGTGCGTGCCCAAGGCGGAGTGCCGGACGATCAGGTCGTGGGTGATGTAGCCGGGATGCTGAGATTTGTCCGTGCCCTACCGCAGTGCACCGGCAAGGTGGCGGTGTTTGGGACGTGTTCCGGGGCACGGCACGCCTTCCTCGCTGCAGCACGTGTTCCCGGTTTTGCTGCCCTGATTAACTGCTGGGGTGGGCGCGTGACGATGGAACCGAGCGAGCTTACTGTCAATCAGCCGGTGGCACCGGTGGACTACGCCAAGGATCTGCAGTGCCCGGTGTTAGGCATTTTCGGCGAGCTAGACAGTAGTCCGACGCCGGCGCAGGTGGCGCTTTTGGAGCAGGCACTCAAAAAACAGGGAATCGCACATGAATTTCACATGTACGCAGACGCGGGTCACGGATTTTTCTATTATGACCGACCGGCCTATCGCCAAAGTCAGACGATGGATGGGTGGAAGAAAATTTGGGCGTTTTTGGCGCAACACGTCACGGGTTAAGGCTTTTTTGGCATATAAAAAAGGAAATAGCGGTATGTGCACGATGATTGCCACGCAGATAACCGTCGCAGGGACAGGCAAAGCGGGGAATGGGTGGTTCGAACTACGCGAGGCGAATGTGTCGTATGACCACCCATTCGAAGCACCATTCGACCACGCACTCAACATTGACTTCGTCAACGAATCACTCGGTCCTGGGGCGCGCGTGGCGGTCGAGCTGGATGTCGCGTCGGCACGGCGCTTAGTCGCGTGTATCAACGCGGTGCTGGCCCAGGCCGACCAACGTGGGGTTTTGGGGGAGTAGGGAACGTGAATCGAGAGGAACGAATGTGACAACACGATTTGCACAGCGCATGGAGTTGGTCAAACCATCAGCCATCCGTGAATTATTGGCATTGGGGGCTGCGCCGGATGTGATTTCGTTTGGTGGCGGGTACCCCGATGCGGCGCTGTTCCCCTACGAAGAACTGGTTGCGATTGCCACGGCGGCGATTGTCGAAAACGGCGCTATCAACTTGCAGTATAGCGTCTCGAATGGGCCGCACGAACTGCGTGCACTGGTCGCAGGACGAATGTCAGCGCAGGGGACACCCACTGATGCCGACGAAGTGCTGATTTTGCATGGTGGGCAACAGGGCTTGGATTTGATTGCCAAGATGTACTTGGACAAAGGCGATGTCGTCATCACCGAAAATCCGACGTTTTTGGGCGGACTGCTGGCATTCAATCCGTACGAACCGCAGTACACGGTTGTGCCGATGGACGACGAAGGCATGGATATGGATGTCCTCGAGACAACACTCATGCAGCATCCCGGTGCGAAATTCATCTACACCATCCCGGATTTTCATAATCCCATGGGTGTGACGATGAGTCTGCCACGGCGCAAACGGCTCATTGAGCTGGCCAATCGCTTCGACGTGATGATTATCGAAGACACCCCGTATCGTGAAATACGGTTTGAAGGCGAGTCATTGCCGACGTTGCGCAGTCTGGATACCGAAGGACGGGTGTTTTATTTGGGCAGTTTTTCGAAAATTCTGGCGCCGGGGCTCCGCTTGGGCTGGGCGGTGGCAGCCACGCCACTCATCGAGAAATTGACCATGCTCAAGCTAGCTGCAGACACCCAGTGCAGCACGTTGAACATGGCCATCGTGACGTTGTTTATGCGCGACTATGACCTCGACGGGCATATCGCCGGCTTGCGTACGGCGTATCGACGCAAACGGGATGTGATGCTGCAGATGATACGGCAGGAATTCCCAGCTGATGTCACATATACGACACCGCAGGGTGGGTTGTTCACCTGGTTGAGCTTCCGGAAGGGGTTTGACACGGCGCAGTTCATGAAGGACGTGGTATTGCCGCAGGCGCGGGTGGCGTATGTCCCCGGGGCGACGTTCTTCCCATTGCATCAAGAGCATCAGCATGCGCGCGTGAATTTTTCGGGCCAGCCCGAATCACAGCTCATCAAGGGGATGACCGCCTGGGGCAAATTATTGAAGGAACGCTATTAGCCGATGGCGGCGATGACGGCGTCGAGGTCACTCAAATCGGCGAGCACGGCATCGGGCTGATGGGCTGCCAAATCGGAGACACTGAATGGGCCTGTGGCGACCGCGACGGTGCGGGCGCCATGGGCTTTTCCGCAGGAGATGTCGTTGGGGGTATCGCCGATGATGACGATGTCGCTCCCCGTGAGGGCATGGGGAGTGAGGCGGTGCATCCGTTCGAGGGCGAAGCGGGGTAACTCGACGCGTTTGGCGTGGTCACTGCCGTAGGCACCGACCTGCATGTCGATGTAGGGCAAGAGGTTGGTGAGTTCGAGCTTCATGGCGGCGACGGCTTGCATGTTGCCGGTCAGCACAGACTGGCGTACGTCGGGGCGCTGTTGGTAATGGGCGAGGGCGGCATGGACGCCGGCGAGGACGCGACCGCGGGCGGCCATTTCGTCACGGCGGGTGTCCAGCTCGGCCATATAGGCTGCAGCGAAGGTGTCGAGTTGATCGGCGATGTATGCAGGAGTGAGGTGCGGGTTGGTTTCGATGATGATTTGTTGATCGGTTTTGCCGGCATATTCGCGCCGGTCGTTACTCGAGGGTTGACCAAAGAGGGTCGTCATGGCAGCACGCATGGCTTCACCGGCGACGCCGCCGGAGTAGAGCAGGGTACCGTCGATATCCCATAACAAGAGACGCATGAGCGGTCCTTCTAACTAGACGCCGCCGAAGTAACGGAGGGCGAGGCGGATGCGATCGTCGAGTGCGTCGGAGGCATCTGCGGTGATGCTCGCGACGGCGGCGTTTGCTTCGGCGGCGCTGTACCCGAGCCCTTGCAGGATGTCGATGACGTCGCTGTCACGTGCCGAAGTCGGGGTTGCGGCGATGCCGCGCAGGTCGAGCTTGCCCTTCATCTCGAGGATGAGGCGTTCGGCGGTTTTTTTGCCGATGCCCGGCACCTTGCTGAGGCGCGTGACATCGCCGTTGGCAACCGCGATGCGCAGATCTGCGTCACTGAGACTCGACAACAGGCTCATGGCGACTTTGGGACCAATACCGGTCACGCCGATGAGCTGTTGGAACAGTGCACGCTGGCTCAGAGATTCGAATCCATACAGAGTTTGGGCGTCTTCACGCACGATGAACGACGTATAGAACGTGACGTCGTCGCCTGCGTTGTGTGCGGACAGCAGCGTGCGCGAGAGATGCACTTCGTAGCCGACGCCGTGGGTGTCGACGATGACGGAATCGGTGGTTTGTGCCACGATGATGCCATGGATACGGGCGATCATGGTGCCCTCCATATAAGAAAAAACCCGGCGTGAGCCGAGTTCAAGTGGGGCGGGAGACGAGATTCGAACTCGCAACCCTCTGCTTGGGAAGCAGATGCGCTACCATTGCGCCACTCCCGCCCGTTGGAGTGCATTGTAGCCGGTGGCAGTGCGTCTGTCAAGGACACCGAGCGTCTGTCTCGATGCGGTATCAGCCATTGCTGTGCTGGATGGTACGCAAAATCGCCTCGAGTTCGGCGCAGTGGTGTTGCCATGAATACTGGGCGACGACGCGGGCGCGGGCAGCGGCTCCGTAGCGTGCACGGGCGACGGGGTCTTGGACGAGGGTAGTGATGGCTGTAGCAAGTGCGGTGATGTCGCCTTCGGGGACTAACAGCCCTTCGGACTGGTGACGCACAATCCGGTCGAGGGGCACGATGTCACTGGTGATGACGGCGAGGCCGCAGGCCATGTATTCGTGGATTTTGAGGGGTGACCAATAGAACCCCGCAGCCTGAAGGGCGGGATGTTTGCTGGTGTCAAACGGTGCGATGCCGATATCGGCCGATTGAATGATGGCGGGCATATCGGGATACGGCTGTGCGCCGCGGAAGATGATGGCGGGGTACCCTTCCGCCATTGCATGGGCCTCGGCGAGTTCGGGGCCGGTGCCGACAAAGACGAAACGGCAGGCGAGACCTGCGTCGAGGACGCGTCGGGCAGCGGCGACGCCATGGACGGCGCCGTGCCACGAGCGGAAGGAGCCGATGAACAGAATTGTGGGCGGCAGGGCTGGATCGTGGGCGGGGTCAGACGGCACAAAGCGATCGATATCGGCGCCCCAGGGATGTTCGTGGATACGGGCGCGGTCGATGCCGGCAGGAACGGTGGTGTGCAGTGGAGTGACAATGGCAGCAGCCCAGCGGCATTGCAACGTCGCCCACCGTCGGAGTGGACCTCCGAGGCGATCGTCGATGCGCCGCTTGCGTTCACTGGGGGGATCAATGATGAGGGCATTGACTTCGAGGAGGGTGGGGATGCCGGAGAGTCGAGCGGCAATCATCCCGGCGCCGGCAAAGTTGTAGTAGCGTTCGATGATGACATCGGGGCGGAGCTGTTTGACAAGACGCAGAATGGGAATGAGCGTCACGAGCGAGGCGATTTTGGGGATGTCGATGTGATGAATGGTGAATCCGTGCCAGTGGACTTGGGCCGGTTGCCAGAGGTGTGCGAGCTGCGTGCGCCCTTCGCGGGTGACTGCCACCACGTGGACCTCGTGCCCGCGCTGGGCGAGGCCACGGGCGACTTCGTAGGTGTGCGTCGACCCGCCCAGATTCCCCGGAACGGGGATGCCGCTGGCAATGTAGAGGATCTTCACAGGCGTTACATGCGCTCGTAGCGCTCGAGGTCGAGGACGATGCACAGAGCACCTTCGGCGACTGCCGACAGGGTCTGCTGGGCCTTGGTCACGGCGGTGTCTTCGACGCCGGCCAAAATGGTGGTATTGCCACGGCGTAAAAAACCGCCACTGGATGCCAAACGGGTCACACGAAAGCCTTGTTCGACGAGTGCGTCGACCGCTGCATCAGCGACCGCATCCTCTGTGACAAAGAGTAGAAGCTTCATGAGGTGACTCCTTTATGAGGTGCGAGCGTCTTTGATTCGCTGCAACATCGGCGCGTTATAGAGATGACACAAGGCAATGGCAACGGCGTCGGCTGCGTCATCCGGTTTGATGATAGCGGGCATGCGTAGAGTCATACGAACGACCTCTTGCATCTGTGCTTTGTCGGCTTTACCGTACCCGGCCACCGTCTGTTTGACGAACATCGGTTTGTACTCGTGGATGTCGACTCCTGCCTGGCCCAGTGCCAGAAGAGCGACGCCACGTGCTTGGCCGACGGTCAACGCAGTACTGACATTTTTGGCGAAGAAGAGTTCTTCGACGGCGGCACTATCGGGGCGGTAGGTATCGATACAGGCTACGAGGTCCCGATAGAGGCTGACGAGCCGATCAGGCTGTGACATGAGTTTGGGTGTCGTGAAGGCACCGCAGGCGATGAGTGTTACCGCACCTGCGTGCTGATCGACTACTCCCCAGCCCATGATTGCGGTGCCAGGATCGATCCCGATGGTACGCATGATTAGGCGTTCGAGAATTGGTCGGCCAATTCGTCAGTGATGTCGAGGTTGCTGTAGACCTTTTGGACGTCGTCGATGTCTTCGAGCTTGTCGATGAGCTTGAGTGCTCTGAGGGCTTCGGTGGCTTCGGCTTGCATGAGCGTTTTGGGGCGCATGGTCTTTTCGACCGAAGTGACGGTCAATTTGGCTGCGATGAGTTTGGTGCGTACGGTGATGAGCTGCTTGAATTCGGTGTAGATGTCGAGGGTATCGCCGTTGTCCACGACATCGTCTGCGCCTGCGTCGATGGCAATCATCGTGGCATCGTCGGCGCTGACGCCGCTGGCACTCAGGTCGACGACGGCGAGGCCTTTGAGTTCAAACATATAACTGACTGAGCCTGACTCACCCAGATTGCCGCCGATTTTGGTGAAGGCAGCGCGTACCTCCGATGCGGTACGGTTGCGGTTATCGGTGGCGGCTTCGATGATGACGGCGACGCCTCCAGGAGCATAGCCTTCGTAGTAGAGCTCTTCGAGCTGGGATTCGTTGCCTTTGCCCATGCCGCGTTCGATGGCGCGCTTGATGCTGTCCATCGGCATATTGGCGGCCCGTGCGCGATCAACGGCAATGCGCAAGCGGAAGTTTGCATCGGTGTCGTCGGAACCACCTTCGCGGGCGGCAATCGACAAATCGCGGGCGAGTTTCGTGAAGAGTTGACCGCGTTTTTGGTCGAGAACACCTTTTGAGCGTCGGATGGTAGCCCATTTGGAGTGACCGGACATAAAAATACCTCATCGAACTGCGTATTCCGTGCATTATACCACAGGGCATTCTATAGGGATAGAGTGCGGGATAGACGGGTACCATAGCACATCACAAAAACACCCCCGCCTGCACTGCAGACGGGGGTGTGAAGATGAAGGGAAGTGTTAGTTCGCCGCGACGGAGGCGACTCCGTTGTTCTGGAGGACGCGGTGGATGAGGCTTTTGAGGCGTTCGCCATCGACGGATTCATACTCGATGAGGGCGTTTGCCATGTCGTCGAGGACATCGCGATTTGCGCTCAGAATCGTGCGTGTCTTGTCGTAGGCTTCGGCGACGATACGGAATACTTCATCGTCGATGCGGGTAGCGACAGCGTCGCTGTAGTTCCGCTGTTCGCTGATTTCACGCCCGAGGAAGATCATCTCTTCCTTTTCGCCGAACGCAATCGGACCGAGCTTGGCGCTCATGCCGTAGCGCGTGACCATCGAGCGGGCGATGCGGGTGACCTGGGTGATGTCACCCGATGCGCCGGTGGTGACTTCTTCGATGCCAAAGATGATTTCTTCGGCGACGCGACCACCAAGAGCCGACACGAGCTGGGCGTTGAACTGCGATGCAGTGGTATAGCGCAGGCTGTCTTCTTCGGGGAGGAACAGGGTATAGCCGCCGGCACGACCACGGGGGATTATGGTGACCTTTTGGACAGCGTGCGATTTGGTCATCCCGGCTGCGGCGATGGCGTGACCGGCTTCGTGGTAGGCGACCAGCAGCTTTTCGCGGTCGGTCATCACACGGCTGCGGCGTTCTGGGCCACCGAGGGCGACGCGTTCGACGGCGTCGGTCAACTCGAGCTGACTGATTTGCTTCTTGGAGCGACGGGCTGCCAGAATGGCTGCTTCGTTGACGGCATTGGCAAGGTCTGCGCCAGAGAACCCTGGGGTCAACTTGGCAACCACCGACAAATCGACATCGTCGCCGAGGGGTTTACCCTTGGTGTGTACGCCGAGGACCGCGATGCGTCCTTTGAGGTCGGGAGCGTCGAGGATGACCTGTCGATCGAAACGGCCTGGGCGAACCAAGGCTGGATCGAGGACGTCGGGCCGGTTGGTGGCTGCAATCACGATGATGTTGGTGGTAGAGTCGAAGCCGTCCATCTCGACCAAAATTTGGTTGAGGGTCTGCTCGCGCTCGTCGTGTGAGCCGCCGAGGCCTGCGCCACGTTGCCGACCGACGGCGTCTATTTCGTCGATGAAGATGATACACGGGGCGTTGCGTTTGGCCTGGTCGAACAAGTCACGGACGCGGCTTGCACCGACGCCGACGAACATTTCGACGAATTCAGAGCCCGAAATCGAGAAGAACGGAACCCCAGCTTCGCCGGCGACGGCCCGCGACAGCAGGGTTTTGCCGGTTCCCGGAGGGCCGACCATCAGCACACCGCGCGGGATGCGCGCACCGAGTGCCGAGAATTTGTCAGGGAACTTGAGGAATTCGACGATTTCGCTCAGGTCTTGTTTGGCTTCTTCTTGGCCGGCGACGTCATCAAAGGTGACGCTCGGCTTATCGCCCGAGAACATCTTGGCACGACTTTTGCCGAACGACATGGCTTGGTTATTCGAGCCTTGTGCTTGGCGCATGAAGAAGACGAAGAATCCGATCATCAGGACGACCGGCAGCAAAACGGAGATGATGTTGAAGAGACCGCCCCAGGCGGGTGCAGCGCCGATTTTGATGTCGACGGTGTTGAGTGGGACGCCTGCTTGAACCATCAGGGTGGTAATGCTATCCCTGGATTCAATCCGTGAACGAAAAACACGCGGTGAGGAAGTGGTCGAGTCTTTATAGGTGACAAGGATATCACTACTGCTTGCCTGTACGTCGATTTGTTTGATCAAACCGGCTTTGGCGTCCGCGAGTACGGTGTATATACCCTTTTCTTCGTTGACGGTCTGTGCACTGCTGAAGTAGTTGAAAAACAATGCGAGGGCAGCAACGAGGATGATGAGGTAGACGAAACTGTTCTTGAGCCAGCGATTTTCGCCCATATCTCTTCTCAATCTAGGAGATGGCACTCCGTGGGTGGTGTGCTCCAGTGGGGATGCGGGGGAACACGCTATAGTTCATAGCCCTGTCATTATATCATCGTGTTTTTTCGTGGGGCAAGTCCAAAAAGTGGCGAAACGGTGACTCTTATGCAACTCTAACGCGATAAAGATACGACAAAAAACCGCCATCACTCACCGTGAGAGCGGTTGCAAAGCCCAAAACTATTCTTGTGTGTAAATCTCAGGTTTGAGAACGCCAATGTAGGGCAAATTGCGGTACAGTTCGGCGTAATCGAGGCCGTAGCCGACCACGAATTCGTTGGGGATGTCGAAGCCCAAGTAGTCGACGCTGAGCGTCACCGCGGGGTCGCGCCGGGCAGGTTTGTTGAGGAGGGTGCAGATGCGCATGCTGGCCGGCTCGCGCTTGCTGAACTGGGCGTGCAGGTAGGCCAAGGTCAAGCCGCTGTCGATGATGTCTTCGACGATGATGACGTGCTTGCCGGCGATGTCCATATCGAGGTCTTTGAGCAGTCGGACCACACCACTGGAATGGGTGCCGCTGCCGTAGCTTGATGTGGCGATGAAGTCGATCGAGAGCGGCAGATGGATGTTGCGCGCGAGATCGACCATAAAGACCGTACAGCCCTTGAGGACGCCGATGAGGACAATGTCCGTGCGGCCGCGGTAGTCGTTCGTGATGAGTTCGCCGAGCTCGGCGATACGGGTT
>CAMCVW010000052.1 GCA_945881915.1 Thermoflexus hugenholtzii JAD2
ACTTTGGCGGTGTTAGAAATGTCATACTTGTCAGGAATAAAATCATTATCATTGTCGTCATCGAGAAAGTCTGGGATACCATCACTATCTGAGTCCGCACAATTGGCTGTTTGATTTTGCAGTTTCTCAAAGCACTCCAGGGCGTCTGTAACCGAATCACCGTTCGTGTCGGCGAGCAACGGGTTAGAATAGTACGAAAACGCGCCAAAAGCAGAAGGATACTTGACTTCAATACCATCATCAAGACCATCAAAATCAGTATCAGGGCTTTTTGGCCGTGTACCCAATTGTTGTTCCTGGAAATCCGACAACCCATCAGAATCCGTGTCAGCGAGCAATGGGTCTGAGCCATACAGCGCTTCTTGGGTGTCGGTGAGACCGTCACCATCGGTATCGACAGAATCAGCCGCATCAGCGCGGCTTGCAGTGCGGCCAGTGCTTCTCGAGAAGAGCGGCTGATCGAGCACCGACACTCCAGCAGCGGGGAGTGCTACGGGGACTCCTTGCAGCAGTGGCGACACTAAGGGGTTGAACAGGGCTGGGGGTGCTTCAGGCTTTGGGTTTGGGTCAGTCTGATTGACGGTTGCAGCAGCAGCGTGCGGAATATTGCTGTAGGGTTGATAGCCTATCAGAACGACCATGAGAAGGGTAAATGGGACGGTGAGTTTTTTCGCATGTATCAATAACGCCCGCGCTATGAAGACCACCAACGCAAGTGCCAGAACAGACAACAACCACTTCAAGACAACCGCACTATCGAGCTGCGCAAATTCACTCAACACATACAAGGGTTGATTCATGAAATGTTGCAGTGCCAAGCCCGAGCGCGCATACGCAAAAAATGTCGACCGAATCGTGCTCTGTACGACACCTTGTGTGCCATTCGCCGGGAATGAAAGCTTCAGCTCGAGCGCAGACGGTAATCCATCACGGTCAACGACGATGTGCCCTGTACCCGTGGCAGATTTGAGCTGTGCCGACTGGGCCAACGATGTCCATTCATCGCGGTATGCGATGCCATTGGAGCTGTCGATTTTGAGTAACCGCTCGAAATGCGCGGCGAATGCCTTACCATCGAACCCGAACGCATAGCCGGGATTGGCACCATCGACAGCATTGGCATTGACCACGCCCGACAAGAATGTCAGCGTATTCATCTGCGCGACATTCGTACTGGCTTTTACCTGTTGCCAATCCGAACCAGGCTGACGCATATAGGTGACGCCGCGCTCACGGCGGACCTCGAGCATAATCCCGTTCTGGTTTTGAATGGTAATCTCGCTGGTGTTATTTGACTCATCGACTGCACCGTCAATGACCAACTGATCATGACGACTCTCTTTGCCGATGTTGGTGATGCGCGGTGCGTAATCGCTGACCGAGTCTATTTCGGTGTGGAATTTGTACGCACCACTCAGCTTTGCAACCTCTTGGACGCGCCGCATACGCTCGATCGGACTCACCCGCTGATGTGCTGATACCAACAGGAAGGTACTTGCCAAAAGCAAGACGATAGAAAGCAAGACGACAGATGCATAGGTGAATGTGTTTTTCATCGCTGTTCCTCAACATGAGTCATTGATAGAAAGTTATGTCAACTTAATGTATCTACACAATAACATGCATACTATTAGGAATATTGCTAGTTTTTCGTCGTCAAACAACGTAAACATGAATATATGAAATAACATTTAATTACAGGTATTTTGTCACTATATTTAATACAATGAGCAATTACTGTTTGTATGTATGACAAAAAATAGAAAAACTTATGTATTATCCCTGTTATGAAATAAAAATAAATTTAATTATTTAAGAAAATACGGACTCATATTTTTTCATAAGATGATGCCAGATGCAGTCCCGCGCAGATGTATCTGACCGGAAGCAGAAAACTGCACTCGTGTGTATACAGTACGTGGTGAACGCGGTGGGAATGCGCTTTGTTCAACCTGTCTCCGATAGCGATGGGATTGGTGTCTTGGCGTAAATTTCTCAGAAAGCTGGTGTGGAGGGTAACCAAGTGAAAAAGCACCGAGCGTAAGTGCGGAGTATCCGACAAGACGGTACTCGTAACCGCTTGTTGACGAACCAACGAGCAACAGGATAATGCAACGAGAACGAGAATCTTTTCATCCCCAATGCGTGTTTTCAATCCGCGTAAACTGATGCGTTGCACACAAAAACACCCCCTCACATCTTTTGATGTGAGGGGGTGGAACTAAGTGTAAGTTATGGAGTGGGATATCCAGTCGGCAACGGCGTCTCTGTACTCGGTACGGGGTATGCCGTAGCGGTGTTGGTCGGGGTACCGACGACGACCGCAGTCTGTGTGAGTCGCAGTGCCGTCGCGGTCTGGTTCGCGGAGCGTGCCACTGCGGTCATCGTTTGTACCGCAAACGTCGGTGAGCGGCGTGCCATCCACGTCCGTGTGATTGCGAGCGCAGTGCGTGTCCGCGTCATGCTTTTTGTCGGGCTGAGAAAGACCGTCGAAGTCGGCCGTGTCGGTGTAATCGTCGGCGATGACGTTACCGTGCTGGTGAAGGTCGGGGTACTGGTGTTTGTGCGTGTCATCGTAAACGTCCGTGTGCTCGTCTGGGTTGGCGGGACCGTCATGGTCAGTGTCGCTGGAATACGGGTACGCGTGAATTCCGTAGGAGTACGTGTAAAGGTAGCAGTGGCACTGCGGATTGGGGTTGGCGTAGAAGTAATCAATGGGTTAGGAGTCTGCGTGGGGATCGCGGGGATTCGCGCAGTCTCGTTATACAAATCACGTATGCGTTGCGCCGAAAGTGCCTCTTGATACACGTAGACATCGTCTATCGGGTACCGAAGCATATTACAAAACGTCGGAAACATGTACGCACAATCCGTCACCGCCACCCCAGGCACCTGGCCAATGACCACGGTACTCCCGTACGTCGCCGGAGTGATTGCTTGCTGTGCAACTTTGTTCCCATCGATATACAACTCAATGAGATTATTGGATATCGCACAGGTGTACATATGCCAACCTTGGCTGATCACCATCGAGTTTGCTTCTGCTTTTGCTTCGTATAGAATCGTTGCGCCGGAGACTATCATCTTCCCGCACCACAAGTTTCCTGCATGCATACGCATCACGATACCTGATTGGTCTGGGTTGAGGCGTGCAAAAACAGAACCCATCCGTTCCCATGTATAGAGTTCAGTGAGATTCATCCAAAGCGAAAAGGTAAACGCATTGGCGTTTTCGGGCATTGGCATACTGAGACTATTGCCGCGCACAAACCCAAGGTACCCACCGTCATGCGCGTCACTAGAATTATGGATGATATTCGGACACAAACTCGTCGATCCACATTCGATTGGCCGTTGTCCTGGCAGCAGACCGGGGAACTGGATTGCAGCGGGAGAGAAAGCGGCACTCAAGCTGCTACTCGTCGTCACCACACTCGGCCAATAGCGCACCGCTGCGATGGTGCCATCAAGACCGGCCATGGTGTCGGCTCTGCGACCAATCAAGAGTGGCGAATTCGGCACGATGAACGGACCCGACGCGATGTCTTTGGCGATAACCCTGCCATCACGGGAGAGAATCCGTTCTCTCGTCGTGGCGTTGTACGAACACGCATAGCCATGCATTGCTGCTTCACGGTCGAGCGTCAGCGGACTCCCACGCAGATCATCACCAAAAAAACTACAGTAGGGTCGATTTTCTCTATCTACGCCAATGGTGAGATACCTACGAAACTGACCGGGAAGCCCTGCGCTGACCGCGACGTCCTCGCGATACGGTCTGTCTCGGCGCATCATCACTTCGATGGTAAAATCGCCACTCAGATTGACCGCACTTGTTGTGGTGAGTTCATTACCTTTGGATTCGCGGAATTTCAGGGCATAGAACGGTGCGGTATCGCTCTCTGCTTTCTGATAGACAACCTCAGGGCAGAACGGATTTCGACATGATGTAGTGAGTGCGTTCTCACCAGGAAACTGAAATTGCGTCATTGGCGGTAAGGAATCAAAATCATATCCCCCAACCATATTGTCATTCACGCTTACGACTGTCCGACGCGGAACAGTAGCGGTTGGCACTGCCGTGAAGACCACCGGAGGCAGTGGTTGGCCCGCACCCTCTGCGAGAATGTTTATGGTGCCACCGAACCCCACATTCACAAACGATGCTGCGCTTTGCGTATTAATTGGTTCCCATATCGATTGCTTGCCGGTACCGTATGGAGCACCCCATATCACGACTTTGCCATCCGAACGTAGTGCAACATTTTGTGTTTGAGACACATCAATGTCTATGACGGAGGCGCGCGCATCGAGCGGAATATCAAGGACTTCATCTTTTCGCGAAACTTCTCCCCAACCAATAACTTCACCGGTCTGCGTCAAACCAAGACCGTATACGTACTCCGTTGAAAAAGAGGTATTGCCCTTATGCGTTACTTTCGCGCCAAGTTCAATATTAACCAACGGCGGATATCCCGCCGGCACCGCAATGACAGGGTCGCTCGTCCATACGGTTCCATCTTCGAACAACACCGCACAGTGTACATCGGTCAGTGCCACATCAATGATGGTTTTCTTGAAGGTCGGGAACGTACACTTCGGTGACCACAAATTATTGTCATATCGCAATATGATGATATTCGCAGGAGTATAATTCAACGCCGGTTTTTTGGTTTGATCGACGTCAAATGCTTTGACATTCGACAAAAATTCAGGCGGGATTGGTTTGTCTGCCGGGTGCAGCGTTGACTGCTTTAAGGTAAAACCATTAAATTCAGGGCAACCGGTCCAGGTCCACAAAAAGTCATTTTGCTTTAACATAAACCCAGCAGTTTGTGAGAATTTGATATCCTTCGTTTGCCCTAACCACCACGCGGGAACATTGTTCCCGTCCCAATATGGTAAATTACAGACCGCAGGATCAGCTATTGGCGACGGACCACATTCACCCTCGCCCGCAGCGCATGATGCATCTCCTTCAAGCATCATCAGTCCACTCAATGCGATAATATGCGCTTTCAGTGAATTCATGCCATTTGTGACAAATGAACTCGCGCCCGATGTAGTCGTTAAACGATTCTGTGAAATTTCATAGGTGGTACCTCTTGCAACCTGCTGTATCGTCGGTGTGATAACAGGGAATCCCCAAGTTGGTGTCTTGGTCGATGTCCTCGTGGCAACGAATTGCGCATTATCCTCTGCGTTCAGTGAACCCCACATATAGACACCGAAGCTGTTCCCTAATGCCATGCTGGAAATATTCGGGATTTTGCAGGTCGTATCGCAGTTCGCAAGGTTGTTATCCCACTGTGGGAACACAAAATTATCCGAAACAGAGAGACCCCATCCGACCGGATTACCGGTGTTGTCGACTGCCATAATCGACATGCCACCTGCAGCAATTTGGGAATACCTACCTTCTGGAATCATTGTCTGACCGTATTGTGCATTTCCATAGACAGTGACAACTCCGTCTGAAGCCAACAGAACAGAGTTATACATGTTCCCCGCAATATCGACAATATTGAAGGTTGTAGGAAAGTTTATCTGTCCATCGCTGTTTCGTCCCCAGCCCACAACCGATCCATTGGAACGTAGTGCAATAGTGTGATACCCACCTGCACTGATATTCACCACATTTCCCGTATTTGGCACATTTAACTGACCAAAACTGTTGTCGCCCCACACAACAACGCGCCCAGTATCGAGCAGTGCGACTGAGTGACTTTGCCCGGCTGCGATGTGGACGACCCTGCCCAAACCGACCGGGATGGTCGTCTGACCAGACGTATTGTTACCCCAAGCAACCACTGTGCCGTTTGCGCGGAGTGCCAGCATATGAGAGCCGCCTGCCGCGAGCGCAACAACTCGGAGTGGGTCGTTCGGCGCGAAGGGGGTTTGTAAAGCGACAGGTATCGTCATTTGTCCGAAGCGATACGTGGTGTTCGGTTGCCTCCATGCAAGCACGCTATGATCGTTCAACAATATCGCTGCGTAATCCGGACCAGCGACGACTTGGCGTACAAGTGTGTTGCAGGCAGAATTCACACAAGAAAATGTATCTGGGGCTCCTATTGATCCGTTATATCCGACTGATCCTATGTACTTCTTGTCTTGAGCAGAGCGTACGCTGAGGAGCGCTGCTGGTGACGGGAACAGTGTTGGTGTGTGCGTTGCTTTGCTCATGTCCTCAGAAAGCATCAACCCGCTTGAAAAACTCTGATGAAAAGCGATGCCTTTTGCATTTTCGACAAGCACTTTCGGGATCGATGCATTAGTCAGATATCCGAGCCCAAATACCCCATTATTCGTCTTGCGGAGGACTGCACCCCAGCTTGCAGTCTGGAATTCTTCAAGATTTGTCATCCCGCCGACAATGGTACACGGACAACCTGGTTCAGAATTCGTCAGGGTATTGGCTGTGAGTGCTGGTTCTGCCGCAAGCGTTGTGGTATGACCGAACACCACAAGACGTCCATCAGTGCGCAACGCAGCGAAAAGCTGTCCATCCGCCCATATTTTGCGGATACTCCCTTTCGCAAGATCTGGAATGGTCTGTGTTCGTCCCCATATGTAGGTTGCACCTTCAGAAGTAAGTGCCATCGAGCTTGTTGCGCCTGCAGCAATGCTGACCACCGTCTTTGTGCTGAGCGCTGAGGGGATTGCTTTTTGGTCAGTGGCACCAACGACGACGACTTTGCCATTTGCCCGCAACAGCACCGTATGCTTATTGCCAGCAGCAATCATGATCACGTCTGTTGGAATACTTGCATCAGTCGGTAAGGGGATAACCGATTGATCACCCCAAAACACCACGGTGCCGGTGTTTTTGAGTGCAACACTGAAATTCTGCCCAACTGCTACTTGAACGACGTTCGATTGCGCTTGTATAGGTACATACAATTCACCTTTGATGTTTGTACCCCACCCGAACACGAACCCGGAACGTTTCAACCCGAGCGCATGATTTGCACTGAGCGCTATTTGTACAACATCACCGTCTCCTTGATCAGGTATTTGTGCAAGCCGGAATGGGTAATAGCCTGACGATGTCGAAACAGACGAACCATCGCCTCGCGGCAATTGTATTAGCGTGTTTTTGGGTTGTATTGACGTACTCGTAGTCCGAGTTGGGGTGCTCGTCGGTTGTATAGGCGTATTCGTTGACGCTACGGGACGCGGTGTATTGGTGCGTAATGGAGTAATCGATGCAACACGGATTTTTGCACGCGTAATCCCTGTGGAAAGGGATACCCCTGAGAGACAAACCAGTGCGCATACGACTGACAAGAAAAAATGTTGAAACTTCATGATGGACTCCTTATTTCTCTCGTGATGTCGCACTGGACGAACCCAGGGTGAGTATGTACGGGGTGAACACACGACCTGCTTGCGGTGCAGTCGTCATAATCCCGGTGTAGCTTCTGGATCCTTTGCTATTTTGCACTGTGATGCGATAGCGATACTTCCGACCGGGCATCAGCCCCTCGAGTCGCATGACTCTCGTGCTCGGATTTTGGGTCGCCTCGAACGTCGCAGAGTACGTTGTGAGCGACGTGTATAGATTAACGAGCATCTGGGTGCTGTTGAGCCCAATCTGTGTCGCGCCGCTGCAACACGCATCGCTCAACTGATGCGATCCCCAGACGATGAGTTCACCGGACTTGGTTATCGCCGCACTGGCGTTCGCATTGGCAAAGACGGCTATCACATTCACTGCTGTCGACGGAATCGTTGTCTGGCCCGCTGTGTTGTCACCCCAAGCAATGACCGTGCCGGATTGGGAAAGCGCGAGGGTATGTGCAGTACCGACTGCAACCTGCGTGATGTTCGTAGTCGCACTGATCGGGACGGAGGTTTGATTGGCAGTGTTTTTGCCCCATGCCACCACTCCACCATTTGCCGTCAGACCGACACTGAAGCCATCACCCGCACCTATTTGTGTCAAGTTATACAGTGCAGAGGACGGAATCGTCGACTCGCCGTTACTACTGTTCCCCCATGTCACCGTTTTACCCGAACGAAGGACTGCTAGGTAATGGTTCTTGCCTGCTGCAATCTGGGTCGCGGGACCTTCGACAACGACCTGATTCACCGTTCCCGAACTATACGAAGTAATGACTCCCGTTGTAGATAAGGTCAGCAGATTCCCCGAATCATCAAGAGCAATTTGCGTAACATTTGCAATCGAACTGGGCAGAACTAGGGTAGCGGTATCCCCGGTGTTCCAGTTGATCAGCGTCCCGCTCGGCAAGAGTCCAACCGCTGCACCATCGTTCATCTCGAGCTGCGTGAATCGTTGATTCTGCGCCGCAACAGGGATCGATGCTGCCAACGTTTCTGCGGTGCCATCTGCTTTACGGAGCAGTAACGTTGTCGAGCTCAAAGGCGCCGTTATGTCTGAATCAATAGTGAATAGTGCTTCAACCGAGCTCACATCTTTGCCTGTGTCGAGATTGAATTCGAGAGCCGTGGTCCCCGCTGTTTGACTGAATCCTTGTGCAATGCGTGACAGCGCAGGCGCGGTCATCGTTGGGACCTGCATCGTATATGCGGCAGATGTCTGCGTGTTGCCGGCTTGATCTGTGGCACTCAATACCACAGAATAGGAGCCCGACGTCATGTCACTTGCCGTGAATGGCATGCTCCACGTGTAGCTATTTGCTGCTCTGCCGTGCACGAACCGCAACCGTCCTGCATCTGGGCTGGCGATCAGATTCGGAACAATTGTCATGCGCTTGATGAGCTTGGTACGAGAATAAATATCCGCACTCATGCTGGTTACGAGCGACCCGTCTGCCACGGTGCCATCGAATACTTGCGTGTTTTGCCCCGGAAGAATCTGTGTGACCAGCTGTTTGACCACAAGCGTTGGTGCCACGGTATCGACGTTCAGGAAGAATGTACGGTACGGGGAGCGCAAGCCACCGACATCTTGCGCGTAGGCAATGAACTCGTGTCGTTCGTTGTCTGCCGTACTCACGCCTTCTGCGGCATATTGCCAACGAGCGTTCGACATCCCGTTTTGTAAGACGCTCGTAAAGTTGAGCTTGACAGATTGAATAGAAGCCGGCAAAGCGGCAGCAGTGCGCTGACACGCTAGCAGTGTCCATGCCCCTGCCACAGGTTCTCCCGTCACGGCACTGAGTAATCGATCTGGTTTTGTCACCGTGAGCGGACCGGTGACGCTGGTATTGCTGGGCAATTCCAATGTAGTTCTGGACGAATTATCTGAAAATCGCACCCGCAGGTTGTTCAGAGGGCTACGTGCGGATGACATGAGCGGCACGACAATTCCCGACGGTGAAAGCAGTGTCAGATTGAGTTGATCTGCTCTGCTCGCTGATGCAGTCACATCCACGGTCAAACTATTGACACGCATATTGAATCCTGCATCGGTGTCTAATGGAATGGTGGTGTACTCCGCAAGGTCGAGTGTGCTACAGGGCTTCGCGTCAACGATGGTGTTCGTGGTGTTTTCGGTGGTACGCGTAGAAATTGTATTTTCATCACCTGTCGGAGCTACCAAGCTACAGCGAAGGATTGTTTGGTTACATATGCTGATTGCTGCATCAGAGTCAAGATCGCTCAGCGTACCCGAGAACTTCGACGTAGCGCCATAGATTCCCAAGCTCAACAGATTTTGTGTTGCCGTATCGAACGCAAAGCTCGGCGCTCTGAAGTTCGGATACACGTAGAACCACGTACTCCAAGAGCCAATTTGGTTGTATCGATCAACCCCCCTGACGCGATAGGCTATCAATGTTTTGGGAGCACTGCTGACAAACCTGCATGTCCATTGACCGGCGATGACCGCCCCACAATTTTGCAGTGTCCCATTGTAGGGGGTAGTGATTGGAACAATCTCACCTCTATCGAGTGCCTCAACCGATGTATGTTGCACCTGGACTTGTGAGGCGGAATCATCCGTGCTTCTTCCACTGAGTGTCGTCACTGCGCTCCCGCGAGACAGCGTACTCTGTTCTGCATTTGGGACCACTTCGGTAGGTCCCGAACTGTCAATACGGACCGCTGCATTCAGCCATTCGAGGGTGCGACTGTTGGTGACACCGCTGGCTGAACCGCTATCGGTCAAGCGAATTTCGATTTTGGCGAAATTCTTTGTGCGTTCGCGATCGACGCTGTCCGCTTGTACTTTATTTGGATCAATGATGGTGTTGATAACAAACGTCCGTGTTGTACGTGCCGGGATAGACTGAATGGAAAGCACAACGTAGTCGCGTTTGCCACTGCCGGGCGCACTATGGTAGTCGTAGATACCACCGTTCAAAATTCTTATTGGCAGCGTTGCTGCAGAATTAGGATCTGTCAACCATATCCCGCCATACGTCTGCACGAGGGCAAACAATGGTTTGGTTGCAACATTCGTGCTGTTCTGCAATCTCAGGGTGAAGGCAACCGTCGAATTTGGTCCGACATTCGCGATCTGCTGCTGTGTGAGTTCATTGGAAAGTCCATCGATCAACGATGTCCCAGCGGCTGTGCTGTTTTGGAACATGTTGACGGTTTGACACCACTCGTCATTCGGTGTGGCAGTACAGAGCGCACTGGTCTGCGCGATGATTTCGCCGATTGCATCCGGATCAGAATTGGCAAACGAATCGCCAATGGCACGTTTGGTTATCCCAACGGGCACACTGCTTACCGTGGCACTGAAATTCATGCTGTCAAGATTCCCTGCAGCGGTCTTCGGGCAGATTCCGGCATTCAACGCAGGCCATGCGTAGCCGTTCAACAGCGGTGTCACGAGGATTTTTTGATTGCCTTGTTCGCTCTGAATCGGATTGGTGGTCGGGAACGTGCTCCATGGCAAGAGTGCGTCTTCGGCAGTTGCAAATGCTACAGCGCCGAAACGAGTCCCATTGGTGTAGCCGACATCGGCCTTATTCAAAACGATATCTGTGTGTTTCGTTTCCCCTTCCACGGTGAAGCGGAAGTTTAGGCTACGGTTGGTATCAACCCACGCCGTTCCGTCCCAGCGGAGCAACGAAACGCTTTTGTTATCGTGCACATGCACCACATACTCAGCTCCTTCGATCGTTGCCGAACGTTCTCCACGCTGGGATGCGAGCAACTGACGTTGGAAGGAGTTGACATACGCGGCAACGGATGTGGTCGCAGCTGGCCTGCCCGTCATATTGACCGGAAGGGTGATGAACGACTCCCCGAACGTGACACTATCAGTAATTGTGTGCGTATACTCTGCAGGCCGGTATGGTTGGATAGTTCCACCAGCCAAGGTGTCAAGGTAGACAAAGAGGTCACCGTCTATATCCCAATCTGCGCCTTGCCAATTTAAGCGGAGTGACGTGGCATCCCATGTCATGGCAAACTGCTGTGGCCCCTTTGCCCAGACACGCTCGTCTTTGCCCATTACGGCACAACCGTTGTTCAAAAATCCACGATAGACAGGTCCGCTCGGATCAATCATCGTATAGTCAGGAGTATTCGGGGCATCGACAAAGACCGTTGCGATAGGGGTGAGCGCACTATTTCCCATTTTGTCGGTCAGCCGCATGTTGCCATCAATCCGGCTTGCCTCGAGCATCGGCAATGTCACCCGTGCTCCGGCGATCGGCGGCATCCCAATGGCGTTGGTGGCAGTGTATGCCGTAGTGCTAGCACTGGTTTTCACCGTGTATTCGAGTTGATTGACACGCACTTCGGAAGCATCCGTTATCGCGTTCCATGCGACATGCAGGTCTGCACCGGCGGGATTCGATATGACTGCTCCTTGTGCCAGTACAACCGGCTTCGCGGCGATTTTGGCATTGACAGCCAATCCGACTGCAACCGGGGGCGTACGATCAAAGAGGACGGACAGCGGGGCAATGGTCGTGCGACCTGCACGATCCGAAACAACGGCACGAATGGGCAACGCGGTGCCATCGGAGGGATGTCGGTTGTAGAGTGCTCGCACCGTGACACCACTACCGGTTGTCTTGAGTGTGAATGGAACAACCAATTTGCTCAGTGTGTTGACCAGCTGGATCGATTCGATTGCGGACTCATCGGTTATCGCAATGGTAAAGACCATGAAGTCATTGATGACACTCTCCGAGCCAATCACCGTGTCTATCAACCGTACCACTGGTGCAGCAAGATCAACCGTCACCGGGAGTGGATTGCTGACTACCGTCTGAACCCCAGCAGTAAACCTCGCTTGGATAACATGTGCGCCAGCAGGAATATCGCGAACAAAAGTGGCTTCGGTCGCACGGAGTGTGTCGGTGATGACCACTGCTGCTCCGCTCTGTACCCCATTGACCCAGAGCGAGACTGATGAGATATCAGCCACAGCCGATTCGGCAGCAACGACGATGGTTTGTCGTGTCGTCGTGTAGCTGGTCACCGGATTCACAATCCGCACCGAAGATTGTGATGGCGGAGTTGTTCCCAATGCACGAGATACAAACGGTGCCGGTTGGACGGTTGTACAGTTTTGGACCCGGTCACAGGTCATGGCACTGAGTGCACGATCTGATACCGCATACCCGGTGAGTCTCGTCTGCGTAGATTCCTGAGAGAGCAGGACCACTCCTGCGTGGTTGGTCACCACGCGTCTCACGTTGGGAACATCCAGTCGTGTGTCTGACTTGAGAATTGGCGTTCCACCGCTGACATCCATGATTGCCAATCGACCAAGTGCAGGGACATCACTGTCGACACCCAACAGCATGACATCGCCATTCGGCGTCGTTGACATGTCTACGACACGGTACGCAGCGAATGCGTCGCTGTGGATTGGGGTTGTGTGCATGTAGTTCATCGACTCCGCGAGCTCATCGACGAGAACAGCACTTTGCCCATCAATACGATTAATCAACGGCACGACACGGAGGGTGTTTGGCGAGCTGAGGACAATGCTCTCACTTACGGGCTCATCATCGTCCAAAATCAACAGCCGATTGCGGTCGAGTTTGACTGCTTGAGCGTACCCTGGGGTAATGTAGACACGCTCGTAGGTAAGCGCACCCGAGGATTCGACGCGCATGATCGAAACACCCGACTCACCCTGTGCGAGCGCAACAATGTCATTCTGTGCAGAAATTCCATAGCTCGTGGCGGTCGGTAAGCTCGCGATACCAATTTGTGTGGGCATCCGTGGGTTGGTGACACTCACCAGGGTGACCTGCTGCGGTGATGCGGTATCTAACAGCAATACAAACGTATCGTCAGTCCCATTCGTCACAATGGCAAAGTCCAAAAATTGGAGTGCAGCATCCTGCAGAATGCCCAGTTCACCCAATTTGCTTGGTTTGAGTGGATCACGACGTAGATCAAAAATGGTCAAAAAGCCCTGCGTTGCCGTCTTGGTCAGGACATAGAGCTTGGTATTTGCTGAGTTCACATGGACTGCCTTGACCACACCTGTGACGAGTATCGATCCTACCTTTGGCGAAGCGGTGTTGTTGATGTCATAGATATCGAGTGCATTGGTATTGCCGACATACGTGTACGACGTGCCATAATCGAGGGCGAGGGTCGCAGAGACCGTGGCGGTAGTCTGCTGGATGACTTCTGGGATGTCACTCAAGGTACAAGTGCCGGTGAGTCGGGTCTGGGACTGGATTGTCCCATCAATGACACTCTCACGCGTGCGTGTCCACAGCGACGCTGAACCAGAGGTGACACGGTTGAGACGTGATCCACAGGGGGTCATCAGCAGCGCTGGATTGAGATTTCGATCTTCGATGGTGACGGCATATGCGCCCGCGCTGGTCAACGTTTGTTGCATGCGTGGTGCTAAGGTATCGATGTTACCCGACCAGAGAATGTGTTCCCCTTCGGCGGCTTTGGTATTTTGATTGTTGTCAGCAGTAAAGCTCTGCACACCAGCAGTCACTTCAATATCGGTTAGCTGTGGTGTTTCCCAACTGAAGCCATCGATACGCGGTGTGAGCGTACTGGTGCGCCAACGCATCGCCTGCATTCGCTGCACATCACTTGTTGACAGCGGTCGCCGATAGACACGGAGGTCATCGATTGTTCCCACAAAGTTGGTGCCAACGACGATTTGCGGTGTCTGCAGTACCTGTAGCTCATTGAGTGCGAGGATTCCTATGCCCGATTGAACGACACGCACATAGCGACCGCTGGTCTGGGCAGGTACCTCGATGGTGAATCTCCCACGGACAGGATCAACAAAATCACCACTCCAAACCGCTGCACTTTTCAACTGCGCTTGCGTAGCGGTCAACGGGAGCACAGTGTTGAGCACGTAGACACTATAGTTACGCAGGGGAACGGCCATAGCGACCGCGTTATGGAGGACGATACGATCAAAGGTTTTGGTTGAACCAAAATCGACCTCCATCGCTGGTGACTGCATCGACACTGTTGATGCATTGTTGGTGAGCATCCCATCGATTATTTGCGTTGCCGGCAAATTCGTACCGAGCGTTGATGGGGTTGACATCTTTGCATTCGCCCCTTCTCCTGCTATCGCATTTGCATTCAGCGATGCTGGGAACGAGATACCACCCGATGACGTACTCTGCACGCTTACTTGCGTCCCATCGATGAGCATCCGTGCCTGCGCCCCATCGGATGTTATGACAATGTGATGTATACCAACACTCGGTTGTGTCGACGGTGCAAGTGTGATTCCTGCCATGGTGAATGTCGGCACGCCGGCGTTCAACAACAGCCGGTAGCGGTATTCATTTGCCGTTGCATCGACCAAGGTCGCGTTCTGCCCAGCAGTTGCCGTGTTGTACCAAAGCGACATACTCCAAGGGGCGTTGTATGGCGCAAAGCTTGCACCCTGCATATCACGATGGATGACGCGGTCATTGCCATCGAAGCGCAACGCACCGTTGCCTATCAAACCTGGCACCGTTGCCAATGTCGCATCGGTGCTGGTATAGACACTGTCCTGGGGGACATTGGATTCGTCGAGGCTGATGCGTCCTGGCTGGATGCTCAGGTCATCGAATGTTTCGTGGTACACCGTTCCGTAGCCATAGGTGTACTGTGTTTTTTCAACAGCGCTGAGTACTCCGGAGAATACCGCGATATCGTCGACCGACACCCCGACTGCAGCAAGAGAAGGGGCTGCAGCTGTTTCGCTGAATGCACGTCTACCTGGGGCTCCGAATGTGATACTCGCATCGTTCCAATGACCAGTGAGGGTAAATTGTGTGCTCATACTCTCGTCGAGGCTGAACGTCAACGTTTCTCCCGTTGCGTTTGCCCAACTACTCGTCATGATCAAGCTATGCCAGGCAGAGTCATTGATCGGGAAGGAGTAGGTATCGCGACTGGTGCAGTTCATACGCACGACGACACTTTTGGTTGGCTCGTCGTAGCCATACTCGACACAGAGCGAAGCTGCGGTGTTCGATTGGATGTTGAGGAATGC
>CAMCVW010000053.1 GCA_945881915.1 Thermoflexus hugenholtzii JAD2
CACCGTCTCAAACCAGCAGCTTTCATCAGCTGTTGCGCTGATTAATTACCGTCCTCGGAAATGTCATCAGTGGCGATCGACGAGTGAGTTATTCCTTACAGCGTTGTCGCAGTTGAAGTGACAATCTGCCAATTATGAATTATGAATTATTACCCATGCGTATTGCATGTCTTGAAGACAAAAACAAACAAATGAGGAATAATTCCTAATTTCTAATTCATAATTTCTAATTATCTCCTAGCCTCCGAGGCTGCTCATGCCGCGCAACGTCGGCAAGACGCCATCAGGCAGACCATGCCCCCATGGTTTGAGATAGACCGCGTGGCGGATGATTTGCATGAGCTCGGCATCGTCGCAGCCGGACCGCAACGCACCGCGCAGGTCGACCTCGTTATCACGGAGCAAACAGAGGTGGAGGCGTCCGTCTGCAGTCAAGCGCATGCGATTGCAGGTGCTGCAGAATGGCTCACTAATCGAGCTGATGAAGCCGAGATGCCCGCGGGCGCCATTGATGCGATAGCGATGTGCTGGATCGGCGTCATGCATGCCGAGGTCGCTGATAGGGCCGAATTCACTCTCGATGCGTCCGATGAGTTCGGCACTTGCTACTACCCCGTCATTGGCGACATCGGCCACTCCGCTGAGGGGCATGACTTCGATGAAGCGGATATCCCAGTCGTGGGTAAGTGTCAACGCAGCGACATCGATGACATCGTGGTCATTGAGGCCGCGGACGACCACCATGTTGAGTTTGATGGGAGTCAACCCGGCTGCCTCGGCAGCGAGGATACCAGCCCAGACGTCAGTAAACTTTGCGCCACGGGTCATCTGCGCAAAGCGTTGTGGATCGAGTGAATCGATGCTGATGTTGACGCGATCCAGTCCTGCTGCCTTGAGTTCGTGCGCAATGGGGGCAAGTTTGACTGCGTTCGTGGTCATGGCGATGTGCTCGATGCCGGGCACCGCCTTGATGGCCGCGACCAGTGAGACGAGATCGCGACGAAGCGTTGGTTCGCCTCCGGTGAGGCGGATTTTGCGGAAGCCCACCTGCGCGCAGGCGTGCACGACCCGCAACAATTCCTCGTTGCTGAGCAGTTCGTCTTTGGGCATGAACTGCATCCCGACTTCGGGCATGCAATAGACGCAGCGCAGGTTGCAGCGATCGGTCAACGAAATACGCAGGTAGTCGATGCGCCGGCTATAGCTGTCGAGGGCGGGCACCGATGCGTCATAGGTGGGACGCTCAATAGCCATCGGATCGACGAACGTGATGGGTTGGAGGCGTGATTCTTCGTTGTGCATGATGTTCTCGGTATGCGGGAAAAATCGCCCCGCGGTCACGGCGCACGCCGCAGCGCGTGCCGTTTTGTCTAGACGTGTTCCAATACACTGACGCGAGCAGCGAGCTGTTGCGCGATGTTTTTAAAGACATCTGCGTATGCATCTGCGTTGCTGCTGAGTACTGCTGGCCGACCTTCATCCCCGCCGGCGCGGATGCTCATGCCTAAGGGGATTTGGCCGAGGAGCGGGACGCCCAAGCGTTCGGCGAGGCCTTTGGCTGCGCCTGAGCCAAAGATGTCGTAGCGGGCACCGGTGTCAGGGGCGATGAAGTAGGCCATGTTTTCGATGATGCCGAGCAATGGCACATTGACCTTGCGGAACATCTCCATGCTTTTGATGACGTCAATGGCTGCCACCTGTTGTGGTGTCGTGACCGTCACCGCGCCGGTCAAACCGACGTTCTGGAGCGATTGTGCCAAGGTGAGTGCAACATCGCCGGTCCCCGGAGGCATATCGATGATGAGGTAGTCGAGCGGTGCCCATTCGACTTGATAGAGGAATTGGCGGAGCAATTGCGATACCATCGGGCCACGCCAGATGACGGGTTGGCTGTCGTCCACCAAAAAGCCGACGGACATGACTTTGATGCCGTGGGCGAGCAAAGGCTGCATACGGGGTTGGCCGTCAGGTCCGGTCTCGGCCTCGGGTTGGCCGGTCACACCGAGCATCAATGGAAGCGAAGGACCATAGATGTCGGCATCGAGGATCCCGACGCGGGCGCCTTCGGCGGCCAATGCAGTCGCTAGATTGACGGCGACCGTTGATTTACCGACGCCACCTTTGCCTGCGGATACTGCGATGACATGGCTGACGCCGGGGATGGCTGCTTTGTCGAGTGTGCCACCGTGAGTGCGTACTTGGGCAGTAAACTCGATGGTGATATGGTCACGGGCGACGCCTGCCAGGGTATGGACCGCGTCTTCGCAGGACGTGCGAATTTCGTGTTTGAGTGGGCATGCAGGGGTGGTGAGTTCGACCGCAAAACTGACCTTGTCGCCGGTGATGACGATGTTTTTGATCATTTTGCGCGATACGAGATCGCCGCCGAGTTCAGGCTCTTGGACGGTTCGGAGGGCGTCGAGTATAGTGGCTTCGGTCAGTGCATTACGCGAAAAGAGTGCCATGAAGTGCTCGCATGCTTATTCAATGAATATTGATAATTGTACCATAGCGGACTACTCAGTGTCAGGGAATGCCTGCAGTGACGTAGGATGGAGGAACTCTCGGACAATCTGTTGATTGCCGAGATGTTGGTTCACAATGGTGCGGATATTGGCGTGGGTCAGATGGCAATAGCGGAAGGGACCAGGCCAAATCGTGAGGTTGGGGCCGTCGTCGCAACGGCTCTGGCAACCACTTGGGCGTACCTCGCAGGTGTCGGTGAGCCCGGCTTGCGCAATGGCTTGTTCGAGTGCAAAACGAAGTGATTCACCGTGACAAAACGGACCATGACAGAGATAGATGCGGGCGTTGGGTGTGCTCATACCCCGAGTATAACACGCAGCCACGATGGTCTATTACAATGGAGTGAGCGAGAATTTGTTCGTACAAGAGGTAGTGCATGAATGTCCGTTTGAGTGAAATTTTGTCTCCGGCATTGCTGGCACGGCATGCCGACCACATCCGTGATTATCTCGAACTCGAAGGCGTGAGTCCAGCTGCAGAGTTGGGCGATACATTGTTGTCAGAACGGAAATTAAAAGAACTGCTCGAGGAATTGGCCGAAGTAGACGGGAATTAGCGTCGCAGAAACGTTTTCACAACGTCGAGCACGGCAACGGACCCTACACACCTTTGCGTACTGCGACCATACGCCAACGGCGTCGAACACGGCGACTAACAAGGCCGACTGCTTCGCAAACGGCTACGACGACAGTATCACCAGTGCCACCGCGAGAATCACTGCGACCGCGCATGTACTTCCGTCCGAGTAAACCGCGAACCAGCTGCGGCAACCGCAGGTACTCCGTGTGGATAGCGGTTCAAAAGACAACAAAATCTTCAGTTTTGGGACGAATAACTGGGGCCAACGTAACATCCCCGATGCGCTGTCAAATGTCCTCCCAGCGACCGCTGGCTACGCAAACACCGTCGTCACTCTGCGAGACGGGAAGGTTCTAACATACGGTTCCAAAGAGTTTAACGCCATAGTCACCCGCACACCAACTCCCAGTGTGCGCTAAAAAGCGGGCTGCCGTTGCAGCCCGCTCCTCCGCCAACGCAGCCTGCTACACAGGCATACGTCTCCCTTCCCGCGCCGCGCGCGCACACGTATCCATCACGCGTTGCCGGACTGCAGCGCTTTCGACACTGGTCGCAAAACTCTGCCAGCCAGTTCCGCGCCGACGCAACGCCTGCCGTATATCGACAAACAATGCCTGTTGTGCGATCTCATCATCAGCTGGCCAACCCGTCACACCCTGCGTCCGCTTGCCATCCAACCACAATGTCCAGCCCTGATTGAGCGATACCCAGATGCGACCCCGATCCCCGGTAATTTCAATTTGTTGCTGGTACCAAATCACCGACTCCTGCGGTACCGGCGGTGCAGACGAACCCGCATTAATCCACATCCGGTTATCACCATACCCCACCACTGCGCTCGTGTCTGCCGGTACCGCTGTGCTCCCGAAAAACTCTTCCCCGACACACTGTGCCAGCACCCACTCTGGCTGGCCCCAACCGCTCAGTTCCGCTGCATACATCGCGAGATCGAGCACATGTGGTCCCTGCTCCCACAGGTTCACCCCGGTGCTGGCACGGATGGTGCGCACTGTCCCGAGCTTTTGGGAGCGCAGCAACTTCCATACCTTTTGCCAGTGCGGCATCCAACGATACTGCGTATTCACCGCAATCAACCGCTCCTGTCCCAACGCAACCAACGCGTCGCTTTCAACCGCAGTCAAGGCCATCGGCTTCTCGATGAGCACCGCAGCTGCCCCTGCCGCAATTGCCGACTGCACAATCCCCAACCGAATGTGTGCGGGCGTCACGATATCCACCAGCTCAGGTGTATGCTCCCGAATCGCTGCAGTCATGTCCGTATAGCGCGCAGCAATACCAAACTTGTTGGCCGTCTCTTGCAGTTTTTTGTCGTCCAAATCACAGATCGCAACGATGTCCACCACGCCACTGGCCTGCATCGCTGCCAGATGCGATTGTGCGCGTCCTCCACAACCGACCTGCACCACTCTGAGTGCTCGTGCCATTTCTCGCTCCTCTTCACTATCGTGTTGTGATATCCTACCGCGTTTTTTCTGTGTGAAAAAGCTTCGCCCGCGCTCCACCAGGTGGTCCGGCACACCGTCTTTTCGCAGCTTTCAGACAGCGTGTGTGCTGGTGGGGCACAGAAAACCGCAGCGCCACGTCCATTCCCCTTTTTCCCGACTCCCCCCGTGCGCTCCTCCGGTACGCCATGACGCAGAGGAACCATCCGAAATCCGCTATCATGGACAAAACGTATCCACTGCCGAGGTGACCTTTTGCACCATCAATCGATCTACGCCCAGCCGGAATACCGGGCGAATCCCTATACAACCTACGCTACTCTGCGTGAATCTACGCCCGTCATACAGACAACACTCCCATCAGGTGCACCAGTCTATCTGGTTACTCGTGCGGTTGATATCATGCAGTGTCTCAAGGATCCCCGCCTCCTCAAAAACATGTATAACGCACGAGCAACCACGTTCTTCCAACGCACCGTCCTGCGCCGTCTCGTCGGCTCTAATATGCTCAAAGCGGACCCACCCAATCACACCCGTCTGCGCCGTCTCGCCAGTGATGCCTTTGCGCCCCGTGCCATCGCTGCCTGGGAACCCCACATCGAACGCATCGCACATGCACGCATCGATGCCATTGCGCCCTCCGGACACATCGACCTCATCCGCGATTATGCTTTACCGCTGCCATTGACCGTCATCACTGATATGCTCGGCGTGCCCGTCGCCGATCACCCACGCTTCCATCGCTGGTCTACCAAAATCATTAACTCCGGCGTCATTTCTGGCGGTGCTTCCTACCTCAATCCCGACATTCTGCGCCTCAGCTTGTATATGCGGGGGCACATCCGCCGGCGCCGCGGTGGCAACAGCACCGACCTGCTCAGCCAGCTCATGCAGACGCGCCTCGGTGACGATCAGCTCTCCGGTACCGAACTGATGAGCACTGCAGTTTTGCTTCTCATTGCAGGGCACGAAACCACCGTCAATCTGATTGGCAACGGGCTTGCCACCCTTCTCCAGCAACCCGAACATCTCGCACATCTCGCTGCTCATCCGGAATCAATCCCCGCCGCCGTCGAAGAGCTCTTACGCCTCGGGAGCCCCGTCCAACTCGTCAATCGCTTTGCCAGCGAAGCGCTGACCATTGCCGACGTTCCCATTCCCCGTGGCGCACACATCCAACTTCTGCTCGGCTCTGCAAATCACGACCCCAGCCTCTATACGGACCCCGACGCGTATCATCTCGATCGCACCGAGGCCAAACATCTCGCCTTTAGCCATGGCATTCACTTCTGCTTGGGAGCACCATTAGCACGCCTCGAAGGTGCAGTTGCTCTGCGTGTTCTCCTCGAACGCCTGCCATCACTCCGGCTCAGCGAATCGGCTACTCCGCTCGCGTGGCGTCCCAGCATCGAGTTGCGTGGGCTCACCAGTCTTCCTGCGCAATTCACCGTCCCGGGACGCTAATGTGCAGGCAACGCGCTCACGTCTCATTCCTCTGCGCTCGTTTTTTCGTCGAGAAGCGTATGTCACGGGATTTTTCTCCGCATCAAGCACCTTCGGGAGTCTAACATGCCGCTCAGTGCCTTCCTCGAGCCACACATCCTACACCAGCAGCTGGCACACATGGCTTGCATCGGGACGGATATGCTTTCCCCAGGACGAACCCGTTTGGCCCTCACCGATGCCGATAAGCTCGGTCGAGACCAGCTCGTTGCCTGGCTCCGCGAACTCGATCTCACTATCCACATCGATGCAGTGGGGAACATCTACGGCATTCTCGAGCCCGACCCTCTCAATTCCCATCTGCCCGTTTTTCTCATCGGCTCACACATCGACACGGTCATCGAAGCCGGTGCCTACGATGGCTGCTATGGCGTCTTGGCAGGTATCGCGGTCCTACGCGCACTCCACGCTGCCGGCACCACTCCCCCGCGACCCGTGGGCGTGGTAGCCTTCAGCAACGAAGAAGGAGTCCGCTTCCAACCCGACATGCTCGGTTCGCTGGCGGTTGCCGGGGGACTTTCTGTCGACGTTGTGCATGCACTCCAGGCCACCGATAGCGCCAGCTACGGCACTGAGTTGGCACGCATCGGCTATGCCGGCACTCTGATTCCCGGGAGCATCCCCATTCACGAGTACATCGAACTCCACATCGAACAAGGTCCCATCTTGGCCACCCTAGGCACGCCCATCGGTGCCGTTCACACGCTCCAAGGCATCTCGTGGCAGCGCGTCACCATTACCGGTACCGCCAATCACGCTGGGACCACGCCACTCCAGCTGCGCCACGATCCCGCAGTCGTCGCAGCCCAAGTCATCGCAGATTTGCGTGCCTATGCGGGTGCGACCGAATCGACACTGGCCACCGTAGGGACCTTCACCCTTGCCCCCAATGCTATCAATGTCATCCCGCACACAGCTACCTTCACCGTCGATCTGCGCGATCCCGACGAATCTGCCCTTCTCCATGCCGAAGCGCACCTCCAATCGCTTCTCCAACAATACGCCATCTCCGAAGGCGTATCGGTACACTGCGATGTGTTGGCGCGCTTTTCGCCGGTCATATTTGCAGCCGAGCTCGTGCACACCATTCAACAGGTCGCCGCTATGCAAGGCATCGCCTGCCGTTCCATGGTCTCGGGTGCGGGCCACGATGCCCAGATGATTGCCCGCATCGCGCCCAGCGCGATGATTTTCGTGCCTAGTCGTGAGGGCATCAGCCATAGCCCCGCCGAACACACCGATCCTGCCCACCTCGAAGCCGGTCTGCGCGTCCTCTGTGATGTCGTCGCGTCGCGACTCGGCATAGCTATCTAGCCAAAGGATTTTCTATGTATCACGCCAATCCACGCGCCACTCGTGCTGTCTATCCCGAAGCACTGCGAGCAATCATGTCCGTCGCCGAGGCCGAGCACAGTCGCGCGATGCTCTCCTCTTGGCAGCACATCGCTCCACAGCCTACCCCACTCGTGGCACTGCCTGGTCTCGCCGCCGCCCTCGGCGTTGCAACCATCGACCTCAAAGACGAATCCGTCCGCTCGCCACTCGCCAGCTTCAAAGCACTCGGCGCACCCATCGCGCTGGTTCGCTTGATTTTACGCACCTGGCCAACACACACCATAGCCGTTGCTGACCTTTTGCGTGGCGTGCACCGCAATCTGTTGACGGGCTTCACGGTCATCTCTGCGACGGATGGGAACCACGGTCGTGCCTTGGCTGCCGCCGCCCAATCCGTGGGTTGTCGTTGTGTGATTGTCATCCACGCCAATGTCTCGGCCGAACGCGCCGATGCCATTGCCGCCTATGGCGCACAGATTATCCGCATCAGCGGCAACTACGACGAGTCCGTCGTGCACGCCGCTGAACTGGCCGCTGCCAACGGCTGGCACGTCGTTTCAGACACCTCGTACCCCGGCTACACCGACATCCCCCGTGACGTCATGCAGGGCTACAGCATTATCGCCGCCGAGGTGATTGCCCATACGGCTGCCAGCCCGACACACTGCCCATACACCCACGTCTTCTTGCAAGGCGGCGTCGGTGGGTTTGCTGCCGGGGTGGCGAGTTACTTGTGGGAATACTTCGGCGTCCATCGTCCACGGCTCATCGTCGTCGAGCCTGCCGAAGCAGATTGCCTCTACCAAAGCGCCATCCTCGGCCGTCCTGCCACCGCAACGGGGTCGGTCGATTCCGTCATGGCAGGATTGGCCTGCGGCGAAACATCGCCGCTCGCCTGGGAATTCCTTGCACCCTGCATCGATGACTTCGTCATCATTCCCGATGACGCTGCCGTCGCCGCCATGCGCACCGTCGCCATTCCGCAGCACGGGGACATTCCCATTGTTGGTGGCGAATCCGGCATTGCCGGCCTGGCTGGCCTCGTTTCCATATGTGCTGATGACCACCTGCGCCGCATAATGGCACTCGATGCACAGGCACGCATCCTGGTCATCAACACCGAAGGGGCCACCGCGCCCTCCGTATTCCAAGAATTGACCGGCGTCAGTGCCGCCACGATCGTCGATCACCAACACATTTGGATGCAGCAGCATCCCCTCGCCGCAGGAGCAACGCAATGAATCAGCTGCACCCATCCATGACCGCGTGGCGTCATGCCCTCCATCAAATCCCCGAGACGGACTTCAACGAGCATCAGACCGCCGCATACATCGCAGCAGTCTGCACCGAACTCGGCTATCAGGTCGCCACCGGCATCGGCGGGACCGGCGTGGTCGCCAGCATAACGCAAGGCAGCAGCACCAAGTCCATCGGCTTCCGTGCCGAACTCGATGGACTACTCATCACCGAGGCTGTCGCCCGTCCCTATGCTTCACGTACGCCAGGACGCATGCACGCCTGTGGCCACGACGGACACATGGCCATGCTCCTCGGAGCAGCAGCGCAAATGGCCAGCGACGCTTCCTGGTGCGGTACAGTGCGCTTTTTCTTCCAACCCGACGAAGAACACGGCCACGGTGCCCATGCGATGATTGCCGATGGAGTCCTCACACGCTTCCCCGTCGATTGCATCTATGGCATGCACAACATGCCCGGACTCGCTGCGGGCAACCTCGCCACGCGCGTCGGCGGCATTATGGCCAGCGAAGACAACTTCGTCATTGACATAACAGGAATTGGTGGACACGCAGCCAGTCCGCATACCACGATTGACCCACTCGTCATCGGTGCCGAGGTTGTGTTGGCCCTGCAGACCATTGTGGCGCGTTCAGTCCCACCCAGTGAGCCAGCCGTCGTCTCGTGCACCGAATTCATCACCGACGGCATCCGGAACGCCATCCCCAGCCACGTCACCATCAAAGGCGATACACGTAGTTATTCACCGCAGGTGCAAGCACTGCTTGAGCGCCGCATGCGGGAATTGGTAGCAGGCATCTGTGCTGCCTACGGTGCCACCGGGGTTGTCAGCTATACCCACGAATTTTCGCCCACCATCAACAGCAGTGCCGGCGTCGCCGCGGCCGTGCAAGCAGCCCACGCCGTCGTCGGACCAGCACGCGTCACTGATACCGTGGCGCCACTCCTCGGCTCAGAGGACTTCGGCGCATTCCTCGCCACCGTGCCCGGCAATTTTATCTTTATCGGCAATGGCGATACCGCGCCGTACAACACGCCGTTGCACAACAGCTCCTACGATTTCAACGATGCCATTTTGCCGACCGGCGCAGCCTACCTCTGCCGTCTAGCGTACGACTATTTACACTGAAAACTAATAACTGAAAACTGATAACTTTCACACATGGTGAGCAAGGCTATCCAATCGCACACCGCGGTCTTCTACCGCGCTCAGATTGGCGGCCTCCACGATGGCGGTCAAATCCATTGCCAATTGGGTGTTTTCGGTTGGCGCAGTTTTTTCTGCGATATGCCGAACCCACTGGCTATACGCGGTGGGTGGGTCACTCTGTTCCGGAATGGTGTGTTGCATCCACTCGGTTTTCGCATCATCCAGCGTGGTACTGCGCACACGCAACACGCGATGCATGCCATACAAGCGCGTGGCCGGGTCGTGCGGATTGCCGGCCGCTGCGTCACGTCGTTCATCAATCATCTCGCCTATACCCAGCTGTTCGTACTGGAGCGAGCCTTCGGTGCCATGGATTTCGACGCTAAACGGCGAATACCGTGCCGCAAAACTCGTCTCGGCGATGCCAATTGCGCCGTTTGCATAGCGCAACGACACCACCGCGTTATCTTCGACGGGGCGTTGGCTGTACGAGCCGTAGGTTGCACTCACGCTCACCGGCCGACCGAGGAAGTAGCGGGTCAGATAGACCGGATGGCACAAATCGGTGACCACGCCGCCTTGGGCTTGAATGGGATCAAAAAACGACGCGACCAACCAGCCATTGGGATTTTCTGCGGTGCGCAGCGCTCCATTGTGCGAATCGCGCACGCGTACATAGGTCAGTTCGCCCAGCGCCCCACTGTCAATGATGGCCTTGATGGCTACACTCGAGGCGTGGTAGCGCCGATACAGCGACACGACGAAGGTCACGCCATTGCGCGTCACTGCTTCCATAATGGCTTCGGCGTCGCGTACATGGGCTGCGATGACTTTTTCGGTGAATATATGCTTGCCCGCATTGGCCGCTGCAACCATGAGCTCACGGTGCATGTTGGTGGGTGACGTGACGATAACCCCATCGATGTCCGTACGGGCCAACAACATCTTATAGTCTGCGATGAATTCGACCCCATACTGGGTTGCCATGGCCTGGCCGCGGGTGGCGTCTTCGTCCCAGATGGCCACCAGTTCGGTGCCGGGGTGCGCGACGGCTTCGTTTGCATAGTCTTTGCCGTGCACATGCCAAAAACTCAATACTGCCACACGCATTGCGGTACTCTCTTTCAGGAGGGGATCGATTCCATACACACGAACTCCAACGGCTGTACTTCCGGGTCGCTGCATCTTTTTCGTGGTCTACCAAACGTACTATAGCAGACAAAAAAATAACACCACGGTCGGAATGTTCGCTCTTAGCACTTGTCTCTATTGACGCGCGACCGTAACGGCAACCCAAGTGTCACCTGCCAAAATACGACAAATCAACCTATGTGCTTGGGCAACCTCATGGAGATATGCATCGGTATTGCCTATATCTCGACCCCGGGTAACCCCTGCGCACCCAACAACAGCGAGAGTTCGCCGGCGTGTGGCAGGTCGTGGTCCAGCAATCCCCAGATTGTTTGTATCTGCGTAGCGTCGTCGTCATCGGTCACCTCATCCGTCGGTGCGCCCCGCTGCAGCGTGTCGGCAAGTAACTTCCATGTCGCTTCGAGCCCGTCGACGATTTGTGCAGCAGTCTGTGGCCCCGCATTGCTCCCATCCCACGCGAGCCATGGCTGCACGGCAGCAGCGGCACTCCCAAGGCTATGGGTCAGATGCAACGCCCGGCCATAGACAATATGCGCGGCGATTTCGCCTGCAGTACGCATGAGAGGCACGGGACGCTGCTGCAATTGTTCGGGTGTCAATGGCGCAACCGCGCGTATGAGGGCCTCTTGATAGTCACTCCAACAGGCAAATGCACGTGATTCTGCAATGACCGCTCTCATCGTTGATGCTCCTTGTTCTGTGGATGGAATACATTTTACTGTGCGAAGGGCACCTCGATATGTGCACTCACGGGAGGCGGTGTCTTTGTGATGGGTCGGTTGTCAACGACGTTTGAGGTACGTCAAGAGCGTGATAATGCTCACGGTCACCACAAGCACCGGTCCTGGTGGCTGATTGATGACGAGTGTGAGAATGAACCCACCGAGATTACCCACGAGGCCGATACCCACTGCCCACGCGATCATCCCCCGTTGTGATTGGGCCAAATTGCGCGCTGC
>CAMCVW010000054.1 GCA_945881915.1 Thermoflexus hugenholtzii JAD2
GACGCGCAGCTGCATTATGGGTGTCTGGGCAGATGACAAACGGCGAAATTCGTACACGCCTGAACCATCCTGGTGGTAGCCACCACCCTTGGTATTGGCCGGCTGGACAGTGGCCCAGGTGCTCTGCAGGATGAAGTAATCACCCATCATATTGCGGATTTTGGGCAGCACCGACGGATGATCAATCAATGATTCGATGGCAGGTTCGGACTCATACAAATGGCCGAGCTGGCGCCATTCGCCAGCGGGGTAGGCGCTGTGGGCACGTCGCGAAGCTGCCAGAACGCCATCGACCTCTGCAGGGGACAACGCATCGGGAATAATCAGGTACCCGAATGTGTCGAACATAAAGCGCTCGTGTTCGGTCATCACACCAGGTTTAGCAATTGGGATCATCGTTGACCTCCTAGATTTGATTTGTATATGCATATCATGCTGGTTGCGGGGGATTTTGTCAATTGAAAAAAGAGTCGATCACGCAGAGGCATGAAGAAGCAGAGGAACGCAGAGACGAACACGCAGAGGCAGGGAGATACGGAGAAACGCGGAGAAGGTACCAATGTATGATGCGGGCGTACCTTTTTTGACTGCCGAAACGGTATATATGCTGAACGCAATTGCGGGAGGCACCATTTGAAAAAAGAAAATGTCATAACAGGCATAGTCATCGATTGTGCCATGCAAATCCATCGAGACCTTGGACCTGGTCTGTTCGAAGCGGTGTACGAGCAACTTCTGGCGAAAAGCCTCAGCGACCGAGGTTTAGCCCTCATTACACAGCATCCTGTGACGTTCGACTACGCTGGAGTCACATACACCAACGCGTTCCGTGTCGACTTGTATGTCGAACAGAAGGTTATCGTTGAGCTAAAGTCAGTTGAATCCTTGCATCCCGTTCATGCAAAGCAGCTGCTGACGTATATGAAATTGATGAATATCCCTGTCGGGCTACTCATCAATTTCGGTGAATTATTGCTCAAAAACGGTATTCGACGTGTCGTGCATAACTACAATGAAGACGAATAGCCATCCCCTCGTCCATATGCTAAAACTCCTCACTCCTCTGCGCACTAATCTACTCTGCGTCTCTGCGCGATCGCTCCCCCCTCGGACGAATCTACCTGAACCAATACACATCACCAAGCAGCTCATCAAACGAATCCTGGAACGACCAAATGACCATGCCCGAGCCGCCATTGGTATGAATCGTCTGCCGTGCGGCGCGTAGATCGCGAGCCAAACTCGTTGCATCTCGGCTCCCTTCGCCAGGCTTGGAGGGGAACCCAATCTCGGTCACGACCAATGGTTTGTTCAGCCCCAATACGTTCAGCTCTTGGATCGAGCGATTCAAATCATACGGGAATCCGCGCCCGTAGTACCAATGCGCTTTGTAGCGACCGCTGTCATATGGCGAATCATCATAGTAGTGGAATGTATAAAAATCCACGAGGTAGGCCAGCCGGATGGGCGAATCGACCGGCTCGAAATAACTCTTGGCAAACGCCATCCCGATAGTACGCAGATGGGTCGCATCATTGGCCGCCACATCGGCACCAATTGCCATCAAAAAGCGTTGGCGCTCGATTGCCATCGGCAAACACTCGGGGTAATCGGCATTGTCCCAGTCCCAGCAGCGCAGATCGACTTCGCTGCCGATGTCGGGTTCGTTGAACAAATCCCAGGCCATTATCCCTGGCCTACCAGCATAGTGCCAAACTAATGGGCGGACATGGGTCGATAATGCGATTTCGTAATGGGCTGGGCCGAGGAGTTCACGCGGGTAGTTGAACAGCAACACCGGCATCACATACATGCCCCGTGCGTTGGCCGCATCGACGAGTGCGTCTAAATGTTGCAAGGCAATCCCAGGACCATTCGCACCGTACAGCGGAATTGCACCGCCAAACACGTAGTAGTTCAAAAAGACGCGGATGGTATTGACACCGCGGGCGGCCAGACGGTCAAAATCTGCGTTAATGGCAGCTTGGTCCCATGGACAGTTAGGGTCTGCACCAAACTGCAACGTCCAGCATTTGGAGGCGTCTACGCCCGTGGCACGCACATAGTTGATTCCACGTACTTCAAACGGTGCACCGCCGGCCATCAATTGCGTGCCGTTGGCGGTGACGAAGTTGCCCCACGGATTACTCGCGGCATCGGGGAAGGGTGGTACGGCGTTGGAAAGGGTAGCTTGGACTTCGTTGCCGAGCAACCCAAGCATGATTTGGTTATTAGGATGCAATTCGAAGCGCCGTCGTTCGAAGTACTGCACAATCAGGGTTTTGCCCTCGATGGTCGTCTGGAATGGCCCAGTGATTGGGTAACCAAAGCGCATCAAGCCGCCGTTTTTGGTCCAATATTGGGCAAACGCACCACACACGTTATAGCCGGTAGGGCCAAATCCTTGACAGCCCGCCGCTGGACCGATATGTGGTCCCGGTTGCCATGGGGTTTGTTGCAGTTCGAGCATGCGTGCCCCGAGCCGACCGGCGGTGATTAACCCGTTGGATTGGATTTCGAGCCGGTCTCGTTCGAACCACTGGACCGTCAGAAGCACTCCTTCGACCGGTTCACTGGTCTGTGGCCCCTTGGGGAATCCGAATACCGGCAAACCGCCGTTGCGCTCCCAATAGTCGCGAATCGGGCCGGCAATGCAGTACCCTGTCTCGGCGAAACAGCGATCACCGCTGGCGGCAGCAATCTGCACGGGGATTATTGTGAGAAACATGCTGATAAGGACGAAGGTGATAACGCTCCGCAGTAGAAATTTCGACATGCAAACCCTGACAGACTATCGTGCATTCCCCAACAGAACGCATACTACACACAGCGTACCATGCTGTGTCGTAGCGTCACAGGCCGGCGTGTTGCAGTTTGCTGACAAAATAGTTGAGAGGGAATGAAGGGAGGAGCGCGCGCACGCAGCGTGCCCGCTCCTCACGAAGCGGGCAGTACCGCAGAGGGGATGAGGTGGGGATTTACGGGCGAGGTGTACCTCGCCCTTGGAGTCGTTGCATGACGTCAGTTGTTCAGGGGCGACATGGGGATTTACGGGCGAGGTGTACCTCGCCCTTAGAGTCGTTGCATGACGTCAGTTGTTCAGGGGCGACGTACACGTCGCCCGTAGATGCAACTTCACGGATGTCGCCCGTAGATGCAATTCCATCCACTTGCGTGCGATGAAACATCTCGTGACCATGGACAAAGGTCCATGGTCAATCAATCTGGCCCATCAGCCGTTCGACGTCATTGAGCAGCCCATTGACCTCGTCACGCCAGCGCCCGACGTCGGATCGAGACGAAGACGTGGCCCCGCCCATTTCCATTTCGATGTATGCCGGGAACATTGTGTCGCGAATGAGCCCCAAGCTGTAGACAATTTCGGTTGGTTGGTCTGCGCAGGTCGGCACGGAAATACCGTTCAACCCTGAGAAGGTGCGTTCCACAAATGAAGAACTGAATGAAGTCTTCGATCCATAATCAGCATAGCTACTCATATTGTTGAGCAACGAACTCGACACACTGACCATTTTCGAGACACTACTGACAAACGTGGCAAGCTGTGGCTTGCAGGAGTCGACGGCTTTGGTCGGGATTGCGGTAGGTGGACGTTTGGTCGGCACAGCGGTAGGCGGACGCTTGGTGGGAATTGCGGTTGGTGGTACTTTGGTAGGTGCTGCAGTTGGAAGGGTAATTGTCGCAGTTGGAGGAACGGCAGGCACTTCGGTATCATCTGCTGTTTTCGGTACGTCTGGTCCATCTGCGAGAAATTCAGCAATTGATTTTCCGAAGAGTAACTTGATACTTTCTTCGTCACCCTCTTTGATCAGATACCCGACATAGGCCTGCACCGCTGGGCCGAATAACAAATCACCTTCGGTCTCTTGTCGCTGTGCTTCAGCACTGTCGCCAGCTAACGCCGCATCTATCCAATCGATATACCGATGCAACGAATTCAAAGTGCGAGTATGCACAAAAACGCTGTCAACATCACATGATGGAGCATTAAATGACAATAAACTGTCACGTGCTTTGGTGAACACAACCAATTCTTCGTTGGGGAGCGAGTCGTCAGTATTGATCAGCGCTGCAAAGATTGGCGCAAACTTCTGATTCCACGAACTTACTAACACAGCACAATCAGGTGTCGCTGTGAATGATACTGTAGCCACAATGGTTGCACTTGCAGTTGACGTAGCAGTTGCAACATTAGCATCTGCGGCAATCATCCCACTCTCAGGATATCGCAACTCTGCCCCACAACTCGACACCACAAGCGCTACGACAATAAACAGCCAAATAATTTTTCTCATCATGAACTCCATAGATCTACTCACCGTAGTGAATCAAACAATTCAGTATGCCTGAAACTTTGTCCCAGAAACTAAATCTATCTCAAGCCAGTATTGAACCCTCCCATTGCTGAGAGATAGGGACGTCATTTGTAAATTACTTGATTCAGAGAAGCAACTATTTACGGTTGATCTGATTGCGCCTCAGCTATAGTTTTGCCAAAAATCTGTTTCAAAACAGCATTGTTGTTTTTGTACATGAGATACGAAGTATATGTCTTCATCGCAGGATCAAATACTTCGAATAAACTTTCTTCCACACGGCGCGCATCGGTCGTCCGACCACTCGCCATATAGTCACGCCAATCCCAGTAGTGCGCGATTGCAGAAGCGAAGCCCTCGTTCGCTGCAAAATTTGAGAATCACAGTCTGGTGCTGAAGTGCCCATACCCATTTGTATCCGCATCACCCTATCAATATCACTGGCAGACATTGCAGGCATTTTGCCTTCTGGTATACCCATGACGAGTGGAAAAAAAGTTAACACCATTGGTGCAAACGAGTCATTCCAACGTTCAACTAACTCCTCACAGGTAATTCCCTGGGTTGGGGTCGGAGGCACGGGAGTTTGCGTTGGCTGGAACGGATTAAAAGCACTCAGATTCGCCCCACAGCTCGCAAGTAAGATAGCAACCAGACAGATTATCCATAGATATTTCTTCATATATCCTCCACGCTATAATTGTATCATTATAACGTAAAACGTATTATTACACAACACTTTGTGACGTAACCCCGACCCCATCAGATCCTCTGCTCCAATCAACGGGAGAGTTACCCCGCTTCGCGGGGCATGACGACATCGCCCGTGGATGCAATTGCACGTACCCCGACCTTAAGATTTTCTTCACCCACGCCCGCCAACACCAACGGCGTTCCACATGTTCGAAAAACGCAACTCCCTATCCAACTCTCCGTTCCTCCGCTCCTCTGTGTGTTCGTACTCCGTTCTTTCCCTGCGCTAACTCCCCTGCCTCCGCGTCTCTGCGTGACCGTCCTTTCGTTCTATCTCTGCACCAGTTCTTTAATTTCCCAAACGTGCACAAATTGACCTATACTACAGGTGAAATTGTGATGCAAATGGAGTATTTTTATGCAGAAAGCAGACATCCGCGGTAAATGGGCCCTCGTCACCGGCGCCAGTCGGGGTATTGGCCAGCAAGTAAGCCGTGGCTTGGCATCGTACGGCTGTAATGTGGTCTTGCATAGCCGTCAGACCAGCGGCACCGATGCTTTGGCCGCCGAGTTGCGCGCACTGGGCGTGCAGGTCCTGCAGGTCGCGGCAGAGTTGTCCGACAGCTGCGACGTCGACGAGCTCATCATCAAGGTCCTCGCCGAGACGCCTGGCATCGACATCGTCTACAACAATGCTGCCGTCATGACACCCTATCGTGGCGAATGGTTGGATGTGCCGGCTGACGACTTCCACAAAAGCTTCGACGTCAACGTGGTCGCCCTCATACGCATCTGTCACGGCTTCATCCCTGGGATGAAGGCTCGCGGCTGGGGTCGCATCGTCAATGTCACGTCGGGTATTCAGGACCAGCCACAGCTGATTGCCTATTCGATTTCGAAGGCAGCCGTCGACAAATTTGTCACCGACACCGCCAATCACATCAAGGGCAACGGGATTCTCATCAATCTGCTCGATCCGGGCTGGTTGCGCACGGATTTGGGCGGTCCCAACGCACCAAACTCCGTCGAGTCGGTCCTCCCCGGTGCACTCGTGCCAGTACTCATCGACGACGGCACCACGGGCCACTTCTACCGCGCCCAGGACTACGTCGGCCAGACGCTGTAAGGCTCAGCGGTACCTCTGTTTTGGGGCGAGGGGCGGTCTGGGCGGGCGAGGTGTACGGTCGATGTCAGGGGCGAGGTCGTCATACCCCGCGTAGCGGGGTACTCGCCAGTTGATTTTTCCCGATACACTCGCCCCTGTCATTCGTCTCGTTGAAATTCCAGGAGCGATGCATGCCTCGGCCCATACTGCGGCGTGATATCGCATGACGGCCGAAGCATGCCTCGGCCCTACGGACTCGACGCTCGCATGCCCACAACATCATCGACTTCCCCTCTTTCGGATGGCAGACCTCTCTTTTCCCTCCCTGTCTCTGTGCCTCTGCGTGTTCGCGCCATTTTGGCTGCGTGATCGTTCCTGTTATTTGGCCATACAAAAACTCCCCACCGTTCGGTGAGGAGTTTTTTCGTGGTGCGCCGCGATGGGCTCGAACCATCAACACACTGATTAAGAGTCAGTTGCTCTACCATTGAGCTAGCAGCGCGAGTTAACCAACACAATAATACCACCCAAGTATGTAGAATGCAAATCGAATGTACGTGTGTGCGGTGCGCCTCGTCCTATGCAATCTGGTACGATACTCTTACACAGATATTGCGTCACAATCGTCTGCACGAGAGAAAGCTGACCGCCATGAACTGGGCACCCACCATTCTGCGCATCCGCGATATATCCATCAAAATGCACGTCACGTTTCTGCTCCTGCTCGCATTCGAAGCATGGATCTGGAGCACACACGGCATCACCGGTATTGCCTTCGGGATTAGTCTGACCGTGCTGTTGTTCACTTGCGTCATTCTGCACGAACTCGGTCATGCCTTGGTGGCTCGGGCACTGGGCATCCCCGTGCGCGAGATTCTGCTCCTGCCCATCGGTGGCATCGCCTATCTGACCAAAACTCCCAAGACTCCCCGCGATGAATTGTTGATTGCAATCGCAGGACCACTCGTCAATGTCGTCATCGCCCTGGCATTATTACCGTTTGTAGGGGTGGCTGCGACATTTGTCAACTTCCCCGGCCCCGAATCAGCGCCGAGCCTCAATCTCTTGCTCACCGGCTTGTACTCCGCCAATGTGATGCTAGTGTTGTTCAACCTGTTCCCTGCCTTCCCGCTCGATGGTGGGCGCATTCTACGCGCAGGACTCGCGATGATTATGAGCGAACGAACTGCCACCACCTACGCCACCGTCATCGGACAGGGCGTGGCCGTCGTGATTGGCACTATTGCCGTGATGAGCGGGCAGATCTTCTTGGCGGTGACTGCTCTCTTCATCTTCTTCAGTGCTGGTTCTGAGCGTGGCGAGACCCGCGCTCGTACGTTGTTGGATACCCGCCGCGTGGGCGACGCCTACAATCGCAAAGCACTCACCTTGTCCCCCGCGGACCGCACCAGCCACGTGGTCGATATGATTTTGACCTCATACCAACCCGATTTTGCGGTCATGCAAGGCAACGCCATCCTTGGCATTGTCACGCGGGCACACGTGCTCGAAGCACTCTCGACCGAACCCGTCGATCAATACGTCGCTGCAATCATGAATCGCGAATTTGTGCGCGTACCCTACACCATGACCCTCGACGAAGTGCGCATGACCATCAGCGCCGCTAGCGACGACGTCGCTGCCGTCTTCAACGGCAAAGACTACCTCGGCTTGGTCAGTCTCGTCGACATCGACGAAGCATTGGCGGTCATCGATTATGTCGACCGCAACAAATCACTCCATCAAACTGCCTAATTCCATCATTACGTCCACATATGCGCTATTTTCGTTTGCTATACTAGGAGCATACATTTTTGTGTGCCCACTGAGGAACCATGCAACTCATCGATCTCGATCCCAAACAGATAGCCATTGCACAAGCGACCTTACGCGAAGACGTCGGCGACGTTACGGGCTTGGCTGCGACAATTGCCGATCAGGGCATCCTCCAGCCCCTCGGCGTGGTTCAGCACCGCGACGGCTCGTACCAGTTGCTCTATGGTCTGCGGCGACGCACCGCAGCCCTGCAATTGGAGTTGGCCACCGTCCCCTGCCTGGTTTTCGCTGACGAAGCCGAGCGTAATCTGGTCCGCCAATTGACCGAAAATCTGCAGCGCCGTGATCTGAACGATCTCGAACAAGCAAATGCCTTCGCCCGTTTGCGCCTGCAATTTTCTACAGCGACACCAGACGCCGACGAAGGCACCCTCGACGAAGCAGTCGGGCAGACTGTTGGCTTGTCGGCACGCACCGTCCGGCGCTACCTGGGGTTGCTCGACCTGGACGCCAGCATCCAATCGTTCCTACGCACTGGCCAATTGACCGTAACCCAAGCGCAGCACCTGCGCCGCATCAGCAACGAGCAGACCCGCATCGAACTGGCACGCACCGCCGTTGACGAAGGAATGTCGGCTGCAGAGTTGAGTCGACTGGCCAGCTTTTTTGCCGCCAACCCCGACGAGTCACTCGATAGTGCCATCCAATCCTTCCAACAACCACCCACGGGGAGTGTACCCCAAGGGTTTGATGACGCGACATATTTGCCACCCGCATTGCACGAGTTCGAACTCGCCGCACCACAACCCAGCCTGCATGCCAAAGGCGACGCGGGGGACTACCTGTCCGATGACAGTGTGCTGGGGAGCAGCAAAATTCGCCAGGCGAAAATCAAATCTCTGGATCACATGGTCGACGAAACCGATCGGCTCCTGCGTGCGTTTGCTGAAGGGCAATTGCAGCGTTGGCTCGACCGTGACGAAAACGCACCCATCAAAGTGGGCATGATGATTGTGCACCTGCGTCGGCTCCTCAAGGGGCTCGATGAGGTGGTCAGAACCGAACAATGGGCAATCGACATCGATGAATGAGGTGAGTCATGACGAATCGTCCTAGTGGAGTGCGTCGCAGTTCGAAGCAAACGTTTCGTCGTCGCCTCGTCATCTTCCGGTCATTGTTCCGCCAACCTTGCACAGCAGACGAGCTGATTGGCATTGTCAACGGCGAATTCGGCCAAGACGGCTACCCGAGCGCTGCAGCAATGGCACTCAAGCATGATCTCGATGCACTCAAACGCGAGTACGGCTGTGAGATTCGATTTGACCGCTCACTACGGAGCTATTCACTCCATCACGTCGGTGACTTTGCCATCCTCGACCTCCCGCGCGAGAGCCTCGAAGCACTCACCTTTTTGGATACCAACTTCCCCGAAGATCACATGCTGTCTGCGTTTGTCAGCGTCCAAAAACTCCTGCGGCAGATGCGCATGCTCCTCCCCGACCCGAGTCGGTCGGTTCCCCCGAGCCCGTTGACGATTCGCAGTTTTGGGCGTCAGCAGCGTGTCTTTGATGCACCGACGATGCGTACGGTGCGCAAAGCAGTCGAAAACCGGCAGCAACTCTCTTTTTCGTATACCAGTAACTTCGAGCTCAACGGCTCGCGCAAACACACGGTCGCACCGTATGGATTGTTCATGCGTGACGGGCACATGTACCTCGATGCGGTCCTCCTCCATGTGGAACCGGCAGGCAATGCCGTGCCGTACACCACGGTCGAGTACCGCCTTGAACGCATCGTCAAAAAATCCGCGCAGCTCCTCCCTACCGTTATTCCCGCTGAACGCCCGCCGCAGCCGCGCTTTAATCTGGTCTACACGCTCGATGCGGCAGTGGCACGTCGGCGTGACTTGGCGACCTTCTTCCCCGAGAGCACCATCGAATACCACGCTGATGACACTGCCACGGTCCGGGCAGTGGTGACGAATCTCTGGACCACCCGTCAAGTTCTGATGCGGTATGGCGGAGCGTGCCGCGTAAATGAACCGGCGGAACTCGTGACGATGTTTCGTCAAGCAGCGAGTGAGCTGGCTGCCAAGTATGCAGAATCCGATGAGCAGGCTTCGTAGCACCCGGAATGGGCGGCATTCATCTCTTGTTTATGTTCATAACCAAATCCCGTGTATAATAGATTGGTTATAGTGAATAAGGAGAGATGTGTGACAAACACATTCGAGGCGCTTGGGTTGAGTCAGGGGCTGCTCGCAACGATTGGTGAGCTTGGGTATGTTACCCCGACTCCGGTCCAAGAAGCCTCTATCCGTTACATGCTACAAGGGTCCGATGTCATCGGCCAAGCACAAACGGGAACCGGGAAGACGGCAGCATACGCATTGCCGTTGATTGATCGCATTGATACGGATCGTCGTGAGGCACAAGTACTTGTATTGACCCCAACTCGTGAGTTGGCCGTACAAGTGGCAGCTGCCTTCAAGGGCTATGCCAAACACCGTCGCCTCAACGTCGTCGCGATATATGGCGGACAGCCAATCTCCACACAGCTGCGTTCGATGCATGCTGGCGTTCATGTGTTGGTGGCAACACCAGGTCGTCTGATCGACCATATGAACCGCGGCAGCATTTCGCTCAAGACGGTCCAGAGTGTCGTTTTGGACGAGGCCGACGAAATGTTGGCAATGGGCTTTATCGACGATGTCGAGACCATTCTGGCCGGCCTGCCAACCCCTCATCAAACTTCCCTTTATTCTGCGACTATGCCGGATGCCATCTTGCGCCTCACCAAGCGTTATATGACCAATCCGCAACTCATCGCAATTGCATCCAAGCAGCAGACCGCAGAGCACATCGAACAACGTGCCTACGAAGCATTGCATAGCGATCGCTTCGAAGTCCTGTCGCGGTTGCTGCAGTTCGAACAACCCAGCGCAGCGATGATTTTCTGTCGTACCCGCATGGATGTCGACAACGTCGGTGAAAAACTCACCGCCCGTGGGTTCAACTGCGACACCCTGCATGGTGAGTTGTCACAGACTCAGCGCGATCGCGTGATGCACCGCTTCCGCACAAACCAGAGCGACATTCTCGTCGCTACGGACGTCGCGGCACGTGGACTCGACGTCGATCACGTCACCCATGTCATCAACTACGAATTGCCACCCGATCCCGAAATCTACGTTCACCGCATTGGCCGAACCGGTCGTGCTGGCCGGAGCGGCGTTGCAATTTCGATCACAACTCC
>CAMCVW010000055.1 GCA_945881915.1 Thermoflexus hugenholtzii JAD2
ATGTAGTCAGCGTGACCTGGGCAGTCTACGTGTGCGTAGTGACGGGCTTCGGTCTGGTATTCGACGTGCCGGATGGCAATCGTGATACCGCGGGCGCGCTCCTCGGGAGCGTTGTCGATCTGGTCGTACGCCGTGTACGTTGCGCCGCCGCGCAGTGCCAACACCTTGGTGATGGCTGCCGTCAACGTGGTCTTGCCATGGTCGACGTGACCAATGGTGCCGACGTTGATGTGTGGCTTGTTACGCTCAAACTTTTGCTTACCCATTTAAATCATTCTCCATGAACACGAATGCAGCGAAAGGCTTGAGCCCCCGCCGCATAACCCAATACATTGGTGGAGCCCACGATGGGGATTGAACCCATGACCTCGTCTTTACCAAAGACGTGCTCTACCACTGAGCCACGTGGGCACTACCGACATCACTCCGGTGTCGCATTGGCCAGAACGCGATGAAGGATGTTTGGTGGGCCGAGCTGGATTCGAACCAGCGAAGGCGTAAGCCAGCAGATTTACAGTCTGCCCCGGTTGGCCACTTCGGTATCGACCCACAGGTGTTGTCGTTTGGACAACGAAGTGTATTATACGGTGCCAAAAATGAAATGTCAAACGGAGTTTGGTATTCGGCGTGTACGTGCTGTGTTAGGATACCGAGCATCATGGTATCGGTATGTGATGCTTCAGGAGGCTTCATGTCGTTCACAGTGTTGGTCGGTGGGTTGCAGTTCCCGGAAGGTCCAATCGCGCTCTCCGATGGGTCGGTTCTGTTGGTCGAAATGTTCCGACCATCGCTGACGCGTGTCGCTCCAAACGGTGACGTTGTTGTGGTCGCAACGATTCCCGGCGGGCCAAACGGGGCCGCAGTAGGACCTGATGGGAGCATTTTCGTCTGTAATAATGGTGCCGCGTTTGCGCCGCTCGTACAGGCTGATGGTGGCATCGATGTCGAGTATTCTTCGTTGGACCGCTATGTGGGTGGGTCAATCGACGTCGTTGATCGCACGACAGGGACGGTGCGTACCCTCTACCGGTCCTGTGATGGTGTGCCGCTGCGTGCGCCGAACGACTTGGTATTTGATACAAACGGTGGATTTTACTTTACCGATTTGGGGTACCCTGTGCCTGGTATCGTGGCTGCATCGCCCATCTATTATGCGCAGGCTGATGGATCGGGTCTTGTGGTGTGTGTCGCCGCTGCAGACGGACCGAATGGGATTGGTCTATCACCGGACGGGAAGCGACTGTACTGGGCCGAGACCATGCGTGGTCGATTGATGGTGGCCGAACTTGGATCTCATGGGGTGGCGAAGCCAGATAGTGTCCGCTTGCTCTATCAATTCTCTGCTGGTGACGCACTCGATTCGTTGGCCATTGATGGCGCAGGTAATGTGTGTGTGGCCGTGTTGGGGAGTGGGGCGATTGCTGTGGTGTCGCCGTTGGGCGAACTGCTCGGACGCTACGCGACCGGTGATTCAGGCACGACCAATATCTGTTTTGGTGGGGTCGACCTACAGACGGCATTTGTCACTTTGGGGCGATCCGGGCAATTGGTGCAGATGGAATGGCCGTGGCATGGCATGGCGTTAGCGTATACACGATGAAGACTTGAGGCATATGGAACAACCGCACTCGTCCTGGTGTGGCGTGTGTATGGCTGGCTTACAGGTGATTCAGGACCGCTGCTGCAGAGCGTAGCTGCCAGGCGGGGTTGGAATAGCTACTGCGCAGGATGAGGCGCGCGGGTCGTGGCGCAGGGCTGTCAGCCAGGCGTCCGCCGACGATCCGGTCGGGATCGCCGCCCCGGGCGGCTACGATAGCGCGCGCAAAGTCGTATCGGGATATCGGCTCGGCACCGACCAAATGGAGCGGGCCACGATGATCGTGTGCTACCAGGGTCAAGAGTGCTGCGACGAGCTCATTGATGAGCACGGGACAGCGCCACTCGTCGGTGAAAAACGACATTGCGTTCCTGCCGGCTGCGGCGTCGAGGGCTATCTGGTCATGGCGGCCGGGAGTGTCCGACGGCAGGCTATAGATGAGCGATGTACGCACGATACTCGCCTCGGGGTGGGCTTGTGCTACCGCTGCTTCGGCGACTGCTTTGGCGACGCCATAGGGAACAATGGGGTCTGGCATGTCTATTTCGTCGTATTCGTCCGCTGTGCCCGCAAAGACCATATCGCTCGAGAGGTGGATGTGGCGCGCATTGAGCAGGGCACTGGCAGCGGCGGCTTCGACAGCGCCGAGGACGGTGACAGCATGCAAATCGGGGTCGTTTTGGCGGTATGCGGTGTGGATGACCGCATCAGGCCGGAAGGCGTTGATTGCCCGTGTCAACGCTCCGCGGTCGCGCAGGTCGACGGTATCCTGCGTCGTATTAGATGGGTGGTTGTAGTGACACGAGCGTACTTCCCAGCCGAGGGCGTGGGCAGCGCTGATGAGATAAGAACCGAGGTAGCCGGATCCGCCGGTCACATAGAGACGCATGGAAGTTCTTTCACAATAATGGCTGGACTGTCGGGTCGAAGCGTGGATGGTCGGTGAGGAATTGGAGTGCCACTGCTGCGGCTTGTGCACGTGCGATGGGTTGACTCGAGCCGCTGCCTGCCCCGAGTGTGTGTGTGCCGATGTCGGCTTCGACCACAAACGAACGTTGGTGTTCTGGTCCACTCGTCGCGACAGTGCGGTAGCGCGGGGTGATATTGAAGCGACGCTGGCTTTCTTCTTGCAATCGACTGCGCGGGTCGTTGGGAGTCCCTTCGCGGCGTAGTTGTTCGAGGTGTGCGCTGAAGAGCGGCGTCAGAAAAGCCTGAACCGCCTGCATACCCTGGTCGATATAGATGGCTGCGACAATCGATTCGAAGACGTCCGCCAGGAGGCTGACACGGGTCCGTGCGCCGGAGTGGTCTTCGCCTTTACTGACGATGACGTAGTCGCCGAGACTGTAGTGGGTTGCGATGGCTGCCAGATTTTCGGTGCGAATGAGTGCACTGCGTAGGCGCGTCATGGTGCCTTCATCGGCATCGGGGAACGCATCAAAAACTAATTGGGTTGCCACCATACTGACGACGACGTCCCCGAGGAACTCGAGGCGTTGCGTATTAGGATGGCTGATGGCTTCTTCGGGGCGCTCGTACCGGTATGAGTGGTGCATGACTGCACCGCGCAACAGCGTCATATCGGCAAACGGTACCCCGAGGCGGTCCGGCAGGCTGACCACCGGTTTGGTCATTTGCCGCTCCAGCGGCGAATTGCCAGTGAGACGTTATGCCCGCCGAACCCAAACGAATTGCTGACTGCGATATCGATTGTGCCGGGCCGGGGAGTGTTGGGCACATAGTCGAGGTCGCATTCGGGATCGGGAGTGTGCAAGTTGATGGTTGCGGGGATGAGGTTGTTTTGGATAGCGAGGATGCAGATGACCGCCTCGATGGCACCTGCTGCACCGACCAGGTGACCGAGTTGCGACTTGGATGAGCTGACGGCGATTTTGCTCGCGTAATCCCCAAAGACGGTCTTGATGGCCTTTGTTTCGGCGATATCGCCAGCGTTGGTGCTGGTGCCGTGTGCGTTGACGTATTGGACGTCGGCGGGGGTAATGCCGGCGGTCTTGAGGGCCATCTTCATGGCTCTGCCTGCACCTTCGCCGCCCGGAGCGGGTGAGGTGATGTGGTAGGCATCGGCAGAGAGTCCGTAGCCGATGAGTTCGGCGTAGATCGTAGCCCCGCGTGTGATGGCGGATTCGAGTGATTCGAGGACGACGACCGCGCCGCCTTCGGCGAGGACGAAGCCGTCGCGGGTCACATCGAATGGCCGCGAAGCGGTGGTGGGGTTGTCGTTATTGGTCGAGACGGCTTTGTTGGCATTGAACCCTGCGATGCCGAGTGGGGTGATGGGGGCTTCGGAGCCGCCGGCGATCATGATGGTGGCTGCGCCGCGCCGAATGATTTCGGCGGCTTCACCGATGGCATGGGCGGCAGTTGCGCAGGCAGATGTGGGGCAGAAATTGGGGCCTTTGAAGCCGTGCATCATCGAAATTTGGCCGGCGGCCATGTTGGTTATCATCGCCGGGACCATGAATGGGCTGACGCGGCCAGGGCCTTTTTCGTGCATGGTAAGGACGTTTTCGGCAATGGTGGCGATACCACCGATGCCGGAGCCGACCACCACGCCGATGTCTTCGGCGTTGTCGGGAGTTGCTTTGATGCCGGCCATGGCGATGGCTTCGTTGGCGGCGGCGATGGCGAAGTGGATGAAGCGATCGTTGCGGCGGGCTTCTTTGCGGTCCATATAGTTGATGGGGTCGAAGTTTTTGACCTCGCCACCGAAGCGTGTCTCGAGGTTGCTGACATCACAAATCGTAATCGGCCCTGTGCCGCTGCGGGCGGTACGAATGCCGTCCCACAGGGTGGGGATATCGAGTCCTAACGGGCTAATGGCGCCCATACCGGTGACGACGACGCGGCGCTGTTGCATGGAGGATGCTCCTAACCATCGGTAGAATTGGACTGTTGCAGGTATAATACCATATGCAGGTCTGCACCTCACGAAACCAATGTTTCATTGATTCTAGTGCGCTATACGCAATCTCCTAAATACGTCAAAACTGCGCACGAGAGGACCTTCCATGTATGTGATTGGTACGGCTGGACACGTCGACCACGGCAAATCGACGCTCGTCGAAGCCTTGACCGGCATCAATCCCGACCGACTCCGTGAAGAACAACGCCGCGGGATGACCATCGAACTGGGCTTTGCGTGGATGCAATTGCCGTCGGGCCGTGACATCAGCTTGGTCGACGTACCCGGTCACGAACGCTTCATCAAGCAGATGCTGGCCGGCGTGAGCGGTTTTGATGCAGCATTGTTGGTGATTGCAGCAGACGAATCAATGATGCCGCAGACGCGTGAGCACTTGGCTATTATCGAGCTGCTCGAGATTCCACGCGGCATCGTGGTCGTCACCAAGGCCGACATGGTCGATCCGGCGTGGCTGCCATTGGTGGTCGACGACATCCGCCTGCAGCTGGCTGACAGTCGCATGGCAGAGGCGCCATTGGTCGTGGTATCGGCCAAAACGGGTCTGGGCATGGACGAACTGCGTGCCGCCCTCGATACGCTCATCGACTCGTTGGCAGCGCCGACCAAACTCGACGAACCAGCGCGACTGTGGGTCGATCGCGTCTTTAGCATGGACGGATTCGGTGCCGTCGTGACCGGCACATTGCAAGCCGGATCACTGCAGGTGGGCGACGAGGTCGAGGTGTTGCCCCGCGGGTTGCGCGCGCGCATCCGCGGCCTGCAGATGCATCGCCAAAAATTGCAACAGGCTGCACCGGGCGCGCGCGTGGCCATTAATCTCGCTGGTGTGTCGCATCACGACATCGCGCGCGGGGATTTGATTGTTTTGCCCAGTACCATCCAGCCCACCGATCGGATCGACGTGCGACTCACATTGGCCAGTGTGGCGCCGCGCCCCTTGGCCCAAGGGATGCAGGTGGATGTGTTTGTCGGCGCCGCCGAGACCGCTGCGCGCGTGACGTTGCTCGACTGCGACGCAATCGGTCCCGGTGAGCACGGCTATGCGCAGCTCCACTTGGCGCACACGCTGCCATTGTGGCGTGGTGATCGGGTCGTCCTGCGCCAGCCATCGCCCAGCATGACACTCGCCGGTGGCCGTGTCATCGACACGCACCCGTTGCGCCACCGTCGCTTCCGGAGCGAAGTCATCGAGCGACTGCAGGCGTTGGAACGTGCCAGCCCAGCCGATTTGTGTTGGGCTGCAGTGCGTGGGACGGCAATGCGCATCGAGCAGTTGGCCCATGTGACGCATCTGGACGTCGCACGGGTACAGCAGACCATCGATCAGATGACCACCGTACGCCAATTGGGCGATGGCTGGGTCCTTGACGCGGTCTATGCAGACGGCTTGTTGGTCCAGGCCGAGAAGGCACTTGACGGCTACAAGACGCGTAATCCACTGCGCATTGGGATGCCCCGTGAGGATGTGCGGCGCAGGTTGGGGATCGAGCCGGGGGTATTTGATGCACTCATCGTGCATGCATGGCAGGGCGTGTTGGAGCGCTGCGGCGACGGGTTGCTGCGCCGCGTGGGGGCGATGGTCACGTTGACGGGCACGCAACAGCAGCTGGTGGATGCGGCGTTGACTGCGTTGCGCAGACAGGCCTATGCGCCGCCGCCGACCGGATTGGACCGTGAACTGCAGCAATTCCTCGTCGGCAGCGGGCACATCATCGAAATCGCCGAAGATGTCGCTTTTGTGCAGACGGCATGGCAAGAAATGACAGCGTGGGTCCTGACGACGATTGACGACGCGGGGAGTGTGACGGTGGGGCAGTTCCGTGACCGCTTCGGGACGACGCGCAAATATGCGTTGGCGGTACTGGAATACCTCGACGACAAAAAAATCACGCGCCGGCGTGACGACGTGCGGGTACGGTTTTGAGCACAAGAATCACGAGTCTCCCCGGCGACGTGCAGCACCAGATTACACAGATGGGCACATTGTTGCGCGATTGTTTGGGTGACGATAGTGCGGTGGTCCTGCACGGGTCGCTAGCCTTGGGTGAGTTCCGGCCGGGGCAGAGCGATGTGGATGTGCTGGTGTTCGTGGATGGGCCATTGACTCGCGTGCAGGCGCAGGGCTTGGCGACGGGGTTGTTGGCGGTGTCGGGGCAGCCCGCGCCCATCGAAGTATCGGTGCTGGAACGGCGGGCATTTGCAGCGTGGGTACATCCTGCGCCGTATCTGTTCCATTATTCCGAGGCCTGGCGCACCCGCATGACGCAGATGCTCGCTGATCCTGCCACAGAATGGTTGGCGGAGCGTACCGACCCGGACCTGACGGTGCATGTTGTCGTTGCCCGGCAGGCGGGGATTGTGTTGCATGGGTCTGTCGATTGGCCGGTGCCGTCGCAGGCAGATGCGTTGGCTGCGGTGTGGTATGACATCGCCACTGCAGAGGCGGATGTGGCAGACAATCCGGTGTATGTGATTTTGAACCTGTGTCGGACGCTCTGGTGGCGCGAGCACGGGGTGGTGTTATCCAAATCAGCGGGTGGTGCAGCGCTCCTGCCGTCGCTGAGTGGCGATACGCGGGCAGTGGTTGCTGCGGTGTTGGCGGCACGGGCGACGGGTCAGGCGGTGATGGTCGAACCGGTGCGGTTGCGGGCGGTAGCGGGCGAGTTGTTGGCGCGGATCGCGGGAGCTGCTTAGGGATCCGGTGTGCCGTTGGAGAGGACGACTTTTTGGATGTGGGCGAGGACCTGAAGTGCGGTCAGGTTACGCTGGTTGTAGCCATAGGTGAGTCCAGCGGTGGTGAAGTTCGCTCCTTGGTCACCGTCGTAGATATTAGGATGTACCCCGTCCGCGTCGATGCCGAGATTGACCATGCCGGCATAACGGAGCGCGCGATAGTAGTTCCACAGCGGGACGTTTTGGGCCTGTGCCACGGCAATGATGGCCTGGTTATAGGCTGCGACCCGGGCGGAGTATGCATCCTGGCGCGCGGGAATCGTGCTCAAAACGGGGATGACGCCGGCATTGATACTGTGCTGGACGATAGTGGTAAGCGCACTTTTGAAGGCTGTCGTCGTGGCGCTCCGCTCGAGGTCATTGGTGCCGTACATAATGAGGACGATGCTGGGCTTTTTGCGCAGGAGTTCGCAGCGTAGCGGTGTATTGGTCGGGCTCGGACAACCCAGAGCTGCGGTGGGGTCGAGGATGCTGCTGTCGAGAGCGTTCGCGGCCGTCCAGCCACTGTCGGCACTGACGCTGTATGCCGTGAATGCATTCGACGAAGTACACCAAGCACTGCCCAGACTGGGCGAAAAAATCGTTGTGCCAAAAAACGTAATGGTGCTTGCAAGGCTACTGTAACCGCCCAAAACAGCACTACCACAGCCGATATCGGTCAAGAATGAACCCGAAGCCGTTATGCTGTCACCGACTTTGGCAAATACTCCCGCGCGATTCCCCAGTGTACGCCCGGTCGCCAGAATGGCACGCAGGCGGAATTTTTGGGCTGCATTGATACGCGGCACCACGGGCATATTGACGACCGTTTGGGGGGTGGCAGTCCGCGTAGTCACACGCGCCCGTGTGGCGGTCCGCGTCGGTGTTCGCGTCTTGGTGCGCGTTGCTGTGGCACGCAGGGTGCGGTTTGGTGTGCGTGTGCGTGTGCGTGTGCGCGTGCGCGTGCGTGTTCTGGTGGGGGTCACCGCGCGGGTACGGGTGATGCTGCCAGTATGCGTGGTTACGGTGCGCGTCGCAGTTGGCGAGGCAGCAATGGGTGTGACGGTGGGTGCCTCACTGCTGGTGCTCGCGTAGGCACCGGGTATGCCAGATGTGCGGGCGACGTTGGCGTAGTCACGGGTGACGATGTTGGTCAGGTTACCGATCGGTGCGAGCGGGCGGCTTGTGCGTGCGTCCGTGAACGGCAGGATGGTGTCGCTCGTGAGTGTACTGAGATTCCCGCCAGGAAGCGGGCGATAGTTGCCGCGCGCAGGGTCGACGAGTTGGGGCTGGAGCGTATTGATGCGATTGGCGCTGATGATTTGGGCCGTGTTGCAGGTGGGATTACTGTCAAGGCAGCCTTGGTCCGTACCCAGGCCGAGGGGCATGGCGGATGTCCCGTTCCAGATGATATTGCCGTGGATGCGCAGGGTGGTATCGGCACGACTCGGATTGATGATATTGCTGTCAGAACCGACGCTGTGCGTCCCTTGAATGGTGAAGTGCTGCCAGGTGCTCTGCACACCGGGCGGGTTGTAGATGATGTTGTTGGCGATGGTGACATTGCGGTTGGGGATGAATTCGCCTTCGCCGCCGACCGTCGTGGTGCCCCAGCCACCACTGGTCAAGTTTGCGGCGCAAGTGGTAGGCGCGGTAGTGGTGTCGCCGTCGCAGGAGCGATTCCCGAACGAAACCTCGATGAGGTGGCTGGTGGTGCCTACACGATAGAGGGTGTTGTAGGCAAGCAGGATGTTATAGCCACCGTTGACTCCCATGCCAGCCCCCAGGGTATCGTGGATGATGTTGTTGATGAAGGTGATGTCAGACGCTTCGTAATGAATCCAGGGGGTCATCATGTATTCAAAACCAGTCCCCTGGCCAGCCACAAATCCGCCGACGTCGCAATCGTAGATTTCGTTGGCTTCGATACGCAAATATGCCGAACCCCCTTTGGTGTACATGCACCAGTCGGCGGCGTTGTGGATGCGGTTCCCGTGGATGTGTCCGTATTGGACGGCGACATAGTCGATGGCGTTTTCGGAGCTGCCGCTGATGTCGTTGGATTCGAGGTAGACATATTGTGATTGATTGACCTTTAATGTCTCGTGGGCAGTCTCGTCGGCATAGCGACTTGCTCCCCCATTGAGGGTACTGTTGCGGATGAGGAAGTGGTCGCAGCGCTCGCAGTGCACGACGTCACCTCCCCCTGCGGGGATGATGACCAAATCGACGAGATAAAGGTAGCTCACGTTGGCGATGTTGAGGTCGCGCGTCACGGTGACAGTGCCTGCGCCATCGGCGGCCGTCAACAGAATGGGAGCTGCGTATGTGCCCTGCTTGTCTTCCCAATAGTTGGGCAAAAGGCTCGTGTCGTATGTGCCGGGCACGAGCGCGATACGGTAGCCGGTACTCAGCGATGTGCTTGAAGGAATCTTGTTCCAGGCTGCGGTGACGCTCCGCAAGGCGTTGGCGCGTGTGCTACCGGAGTGACTGTCGAGCCCTGCGATGGGGTCGACCCAGAGGGTCTGCAGGGTGGGGGTGCCGATGTCGTAGAAGCGATTATCCGTGCTGGCGCGCGTGGCATCACGCATGAACCAGATTGTGATAATCAAGACAACGAGGAGAGAGATGCCGATACGGTGCCGGCGTGTTGTGGTGTTGTGCATAGCTATGCGACGATTCTGTGCGGGGGACTGTTCCGCGTACTCATCATGACGGGAATCAGCTGCTGGGTGTGTGGTGGACGTGGGAATGATTTACTTCATTTAGAAATTTTACCACTGTTCATATCGCTATGGTTCCGGTTCTTGTCGCATAGGGTGCATGTGGAAGCGAGCGCCGAGAATGAAGTCTATTTGCAATGGCTATTTTTTTGCGGTATACTAGTTACGGTGTGAAGGCGGGTAGCTCAATTAGGCAGAGCAACAGCCTCCAAATCTGTAGGTTGCAGGTTCGATTCCTGTCCCGCCTGCCAAAGATGCGTGGTTGGTGCAAACCAACCACGCTGACCACATCATCCGGAGAGATGGCGGAGTGGTCGATCGCGCTCGTCTTGAAAACGAGAGAACTCACGTTCCGAGGGTTCGAATCCCTCTCTCTCCTCCACGAACACACCACATCAATACTCTGGGGAGGTCGCATAGTCGGCCTAGTGCGGCGGTTTGCTAAACCGCTATAGAAGCAATTCTATCGAGAGTTCGAATCTCTCCCTCCCCGCCACAAAAACCGCCGCCATATATGGCTGGCGGTTTTTTTAATTATGAATTATGAATGCGCAGATTGTCATACCAAGTGCGACATGACTGGAAAGAATTAAACACTCCACCGAAGCCTCTGTACAATGAGATTACAACAAAACAACGTACAGGAGAACCGCAGTGGAGTACCAACATTTTACCATGGGTGAACGTGAGCAGCT
>CAMCVW010000056.1 GCA_945881915.1 Thermoflexus hugenholtzii JAD2
TTGCCGCCGAGCCGGCCGGGGTAGTTCATGCGGGCAGCATTGGGCAGGTCGAGGACGTCCTGGAGCGGGGCAACCGCGGTATCTGCGACCGATGCCCAGGCGAGGCGCATTAAATCCCAGGCGGGGTCAATCTGATCGGCGGGTTTGCCGAGATACGCTGCCAGGCAGGCACGTTCGGTATCGCTCGCAGTGCTGTACCAGCCCCGGCTGGTGTCGTTGTCGTGCGTGCCTGTATAGACAATGCAGGTGCGGATGTGGTGGTGCGGCAGGAATGCCTCGGCCGGGTCGCCGTGGAAGGCGAATTGCAGAATCTTCATCCCAGGCAGTTTGTGCGTGTCGCGCAGTGTGATGACCTCTGGGGTAATCAAGCCGAGGTCTTCGGCGATGATGGGCAGTGTGCCCAACGCCTGGGTGAGGGCGTCGAGCATCTCGACCCCTGGGGCGTCGACCCAGCGACCGACGCGGGCGGTAGGCTCGCTCACCGGCACTTCCCAATACGCCACGAAGCCACGGAAGTGGTCCAGCCGAATTAAATCATAGAGCCCTGCGTTGCTGCGTATGCGTTCGATCCACCAGGCATAGCCCTGGGCGCGGTGCGCATCCCAACGATACAGCGGGTTGCCCCAGCGTTGACCGTCTTCGGAGAAGTAGTCCGGCGGCACCCCAGCGACCACCGTCGGTAGACCCGCTTCGTCCAGCCAAAAGAGCTCGGGCGCACCCCAGACATCGGCGCTGTCGTAGGCGACGAAAATCGGTGCATCGCCAATAATCGTAATGCCGCGGGCGTTCGCGTAGCTCCGGATGGCGCGCCACTGCCGAAAAAAGACGAATTGCAAGAACTGCTGCTGTGCAATGGCATTGGCCAGACGCGTCCGAGCCTCGGCGAGGGCTTCGGGATGACGCTGGGCGTAGCGGGGTGCCCACGCTGACCAGGTGACGCCATTGTGGTCGGCTTTGAGTGCCATAAAGAGTGCATAATCGGGCAGCCAACGGGCTTCATCGTGACAGAACTGCGCGTATTCGGTGTACAGACCGTGTTGGCCGCTGCGAAATCCGTCGTACGCCCGTGCCAGCAGGGCAAATTTGGCGGGGATGACGGCGCCGTAGTCGATGAGCCGGTCAGAAAAGACCGGGTACTGCGTGCGTTCATCTGTGGCGAGCAGACCGGCGTCGATGAGCACATCGGGGCTGATGAGCAATGGGTTGCCGGCAAATGCCGAAAAGCATTGGTAGGGGGAGTCGCCGTAACCCGTAGGACCAAGGGGCAATACCTGCCAGATTTTTTGGGAGGTGGCCAACAACGTGTCGACGAATTGGTACGCGGCAGGACCGAGATCGCCGATGCCCCAATGGCTCGGGAGTGACGTCGGGTGTAGCAAAATCCCGCTCTGTCGCATGGTGGCACTCCGATTTCTGTTTTTTTGATTATTTCGCGTCGCGGGGAGTACGTTTGTCTGAGATTTTGGCTTCGCAGTCATCGAGGAGCTTGTTCCACTGCTTCATGCGGTCACTGTCACCACCGGTGTCGGGGTGATGGATACGGGCCATGGCACGGCGGATGGAGCTGATTTCTTCGTTGGTGAGGACCGGCAAAAAATCACCGTTGGGCAGACCACTCTGCTCGGCGCGCATGCGCCACATATCTCGTTCACGTTCGACGATGGTGTGCTCTCGGTTCATCTCGACGATGTTGTTCTTCATCTGTTCGTAGGCGGTCTGGGTTTTGTAGGACTGTTCTTGTTCGTCGGCGAGGCGACGCATCAGCGCTTTGATGGTGCGGTGAGCCTCCGCGATTTCGCGCTGGAGGAGTTCGGTTGTGTCGAGTTCGGCCCAGAGGCGCGGATTTGATTTGCTGGCAGACATCCCCATCCCCGTGTATTCGGCGCGTGGCTACAGTATACCGCGTCCGACAGAATATACCGCACGAATTCCACAGCACGCAAATCCCCGTACAATAGAACCACTACCATGTAAGGAGCAGAGAAATGCAGACGCGACGGATGGGACGGACCGGATTGTATGTGACGCCGATCTGCTTCGGCGGCAATGTTTTGGGCTGGACGACCGACCAACAACGATCATTTGAGGTACTCGATACTTTTGTGGCCGGCGGCGGCAACTTCATCGACAGTGCCGATGTCTACTCACGTTGGGCACCCGGTCACGTCGGTGGCGAGTCAGAACGCATCTTGGGCGACTGGATGCAAGCCCGGAATAATCGGACCAGCCTGATTGTCGCCACCAAAGTAGGCATGCGCATGGACGACGGTCCCAACGGCGAGGGCTTGTCGCGCTACCGCATCATCAAGCACGTCGAAGATAGCCTCAAGCGCCTCAAGACCGACTACATCGACCTGTATCAGTCCCACGCCGACGACCTGAATACGCCGTTGGACGAGACACTCCGGGCCTATGACGACCTCATCAGCAGCGGCAAGGTGCGCTACATCGGCGCGTCGAACTTCGCTGCCTGGCGTTTGACCAAGGCCTTGTGGGTCAGCGAACGCCACAACCTGGCACGCTACGAGTGCGTACAGCCACGCTACAACCTGGTGATGCGCGAGGAATACGAGCGCGAGCTCGAGCCGATGTGCATCAGCGAAGGCGTCGGCGTGATTACGTACTCGTCATTGGCCAGTGGCTTCTTTTCGGGCAAATACCGTGCCGGCCAGGCGTTGCCGAGCAGCCCTCGTGCCGGTGGCGTGCAGGCGAATTACATGAACGAACGCGGCTTCAAAATCCTGGCTGCCGTCGACGCCGTCGCCAAACAACTCAACACCACCTCTGGTCAGGTTGCGTTGGCCTGGATTATGGCACGGCCTGGTATCACGGCTGCCATCGCCAGCGGGACAACCAGCGAGCAGGTCAAGGATTTGACCGCATCGGCCAATCTGGTGTTGCCAGCCGAAGCGATTGCGTCGTTGACCGAAGCGAGCAACTAGGTCACAGGTTTGAGGTTACAGGTTTGAGGTTAGCGATATGCTATGGCCCCACGAGATGCCCGCGCACGCAGGTGCATGGGCGCGTGGGGCTATGTTTATTCAATCCACCGTGGGGCCACCGCACCAATCCGACATACATCTGCGTCCGCCGCATGAACATGACCAGGTCACGGGTTGCGTGACACCTCAAACCTGTCACCTGTAACCTCAAACCTATCATGCCGGCGACCTACACAATCTCTGCGTGATCGTGCTCCGATGGACGAATGTGGGCGGATTGTCGCCAGCATACCGGCGACCTACGCAATTGTCGCGAATAGACATTCATTTGCGTCCGCCGAATGAACGTGACAACGTGACAGGTTGCGTGACACCTCAAACCTGTAACCTGCAATCTCAAACCTCGTCAATTCCCTGCCATGGCTCCGGCCATCATGCCGCGCACGAGGTAGCGTCGCGCCAACACAAAAAACAAGAACGACGGCAAAAGATAAATAATCGACATGGCGTTCATCATGCGGTAATCGATATTGGTGTAGCCAATAATGGAGCGAAACAACCCCAGCGGCAATAAGAATTTTTCGGGCGATGACAACAAAATCAATGGCATAAAAAACGCCGACCACGCCGAATTAAACGCAAGGACCGAGGCTGCGCCCAATCCCGGCAACGCCAATGGCACAATCACATACCACAAAATCTGGAAACGCGTCGCACCATCAATAGCCGCCGATTCTTCGAGCTCTTTTGGGACTTCATCAAAAAAGCCCTTCATGACCCACAACAAAAAGGGAATTTGCCCAGCCGTCAACCCAATCGTCACGCCCCACAACGAGTCAATCAAATGCAATTCTCGCATGATGATGAAAAAAGGCAAAATCGTGGCAGTGGCGGGGATGATTTGAATCAACAAAAAGGCATACATCAATGTTTTTTTGAAGCGAAAATCGCTCCGTGACAACGTGTAGCCCCCCATCGCACTAAAAATCACCGCAAACCCGACTCCGCCCACGGTAGTAAGCAAGCTGTTTTTGAGCAAAATCAACGCTTGGCCACGCCCAAAAATCGCATCGTCGAAGCCTTTGAGCGTCCAAGCAGCAGGAATGTATAAATACAGCCCCGAGACGTTTTCGGGTTTGATGCTAAACGCGCTCAATATTGGCCACACAAATGGGGCCAAACAAAAGAGGCAGAGCAACAGCATAAAGCCATAAATGCCAATCAACGGAAGCTTTTGGAAGGCCTGACGTGCGAAGGAAGTGCGTTGCAGTTGCGGTGGTATCGTTTGTTGCATGGTTCCCTCGCTACAGTGTCACGCGCAAGACGCGCACATAAATCAGCCCAATAATTAAACTGATACACAGCAAAATAACCGAGGCGGCACTTCCCATGCCCAACTCATAAAACTTAAAGCTTTGATCGTAAATATAGATACCCACAAGTTGCGTGCTGTTGCCCGGCCCACCACGGGTAAGTGTATAGACAAGGTCAAATACCCCCAAACACCCCAGTGTGTTGAGCAAAAGCCACAGCATAATCACATAGCGAATCAAGGGCAGACGGATGCGCGTCAGGGTCTGCCACGCACTCGCACCATCAATATGTGCTGCTTCGATGACTTCGCGCGGAATGTTTTCGAGTCCTGCCAAAAACAAGATCATCGCAAACCCAGAATTATTCCAAAAATTCACCAGTGTGACCGACACCATCGGTGCTTCACGTAACCACATCACCGGCTCAAAACCCAACAATCCGATAATGCGATTCAGTGTGCCGTATTCACCCATCGCCAGCATCGACGACCATATCAATGATTGAATGACCGCAGGGATGACCATTGGCAATACCACGGCGGCCAACAAAAACGTTTTGCCCCATAAATTGGCACGATTGAGAAACAATGCCGTGGCTAAACCCAGCACAAATTGGCCGATATTGGTCCACAACGTGTACCACAAGGTCAGGCTTATCGAATGCAGGAATATTTCATTGGTTAGTAATTTGACATAATTTGCTATCCCAACAAATTCATACACCACGGAACGTTCACCGGTCAATGCCCGATTGGTAAAGCTTACATAAACAGCCCACACTGCCGGCAAAATGGTAAAGACCAACACAATAAGCACTGCTGGTCCCAAAAACAGTGCAAGCATGGTCCGTTCTGAACGACGACTAATCAATGGTGGCTCCTTTGTTCACCATCCTCGCGGCACCGCTGCCGCGAGGATGGTGTGTGGATCAGGGATTAGGCTTGTTTGATTTTGTCTTCACCCAACGAATCCTTCATGGCTGCAGCAAAGGCTGCCATGGCTTCTTCGGGGGTTGACTTGAGGGTGATCACGTCCTCGGTGGCACGGCAAATGCCGTCGACGATTTTGGATTCGCCCACGCGATTGCGCAAAATCTTGCCGGTATTGAAGAAACTCGTCGCCTCGAGCATTTTGCCACCGACTTGGGTTTTGTAGTCGGGACAGAGTTCGCCGAAGTTGTCCATGCCCGAAGGTCCACCGAGGTAGACTTTGTTGGCTTCACACACCACATCGGGACGGGACAAGTGCTCGAGGAATGCCCAGGCGGCATCGAGGTTTTTGGTTTTGGCGCTGATGGCAGGTCCACCGCCGGTACCAACAAAGACGAACGGCTTCCCGTCTTCGCTGGGGAATTGCCAGCGGCCGACTTTCTCGAACAACCCGTCGATGGGAGTTGCACCGGTCGGACCCCAGTCAAACGTCCATTGCCAGTCACCACCGGTGACGACGGCCAATTCACCCTTGGGGAACATTTGGTACTTGGTTGGTTCCCATGGATTTGGATTGAGCAAGGCATCGACGGTCAACCACTTGTTTTTGGCCAAGGTTTGGTAGACGGTCAAGGCTTTGAGCAAACCGGGGCTGCTAACAACCCACTTGCTTTCGCTTTCGCTGTAGATTTCGCCGTTGAAGCTCATCCATACTTGGCGGAAGCCTTCTTCCCACGAACCGCCGCCCCATGCAGTGGCTGCGGGCAGACAAACGGCGGCCACACCGGCTTTGGCGATGTTGTCACACATCCCGTAGAAGTCGTCCCAGGTGTTGGGTTGGACATCTTTGATGTTGTTTTTGGCCAATACGTCTTTGCGATAAAAGAACGTAAAGGTCGAGGCACTGCCGGGCGTGGTGTAGTTTTTGCCATTGATGAGATTGGCTTCTTTGAGTACGGGGTAGATGTGGGCATAGTTGTCCCACTTGGCAATATGACCGCTCAAGTCGGCCAATGCACCACCTGCTGCGAGGTCGGCGACGACACTTGCGCCCAGCGACACGATGTCAGGCAATGTACCTGCACCAGCGTTGACGTTGATTTTGGTGTTGTAGTCGTTGTCGGTTGCCGGTCCGGGGACGCCTTTGACGCTCCACGGTTTGCCTTCTTTTTTCATCCGTGCATTGAAGCTGGCGATTGCCATTTGGTCGACCTTTTGTCCCAATTCGCGATCGGGGGTCATGTAGGTCAATTCAATTGGCTCCGCGCCTGCTGTATCCCCGGCGGCGGGTGAGCCTGTGCTAATGCCGCAAGCTGCCAGCACTGCGGCACCCGATGCAGTCGCCATCATACGTAACATGTTACGTCGGCTCAGACTTGCACCAGGAATTTTTTGATCGTTGCCCATGTGTTTCTCCTCCGCAATCCAAGAATGCCATTTATACATACAGCCATCGGCTGGTAGTACCTTGTTATGTTATGAAGCAGTAATCCGCTTGAGTAATGCAACCGTTGTTGCAAGCCCTGCATCGACTGTTTCGTGCGCTCCGGCGTATTCGATGCTGAGCAAACCGGTGTAATTGTTGCGCCGCAGGCTGTCCACAAAGGAAGCCCAATAGGCTTCGTCGTGCCCTTCGCCCCACAAACAATGCCCCCATGCCCGTGGAGAATCATTGCCTTGACGGGTGTCGAGACCGCCATTGAGGCGCAGTTCGTCTTCGTTGATCCAACAATCTTTGGCATGCACATGAAAAATATGCCGGCGCAATGCCTCCACCACTCTGATGGGTTCAATCCCTTGCCAAAACAAGTGACTCGGGTCGAGGTTGACCCCGACGACGTCGCCGGTGATTTGGTGGAGCTGCAAAAAAGTATGCGGGTTATACACGACTTGGCCTGGGTGCATTTCAATCGCGACGCGCACGCCATGACCTGCGATTTGGGATGCTGCTTGTTGCCAAAAGGGAGTCACAATCTGGTCCCACTGTTGGTTGAGTAATGTCTGAAATTCAGGCTGCCAGTCACACGTTACCCAATTGGGGAAAGAGCCGTTGGTGTGTGGTTCCCCGGGACAACCACTCATTGCAACGACGTGCTCTACTTCGAGCAACGATGCGAGTTGCAGGGTATCGTTAAAGACCTGTTGGGCGCGGTTGCGGCGCTGGATGTCGCCATCGAGTACGTTACCAGAACAATTGAGGGCACTAATCCGAATCCCGCGACTCTGGAATTCTGCATGCCAACGCTTTCGCTGCCCCGCATCATGCAGTAATTCCTGTAAATTACAATGCGGTGCCGACGAGAAATTACCCGTTCCCAGCTCCACTGCGTCGACATTGTGCGCTACACACGCATCGAGCATCCCACTGACCGATGTACGATCAAAGCAATCGCTGATGACGCTAATCTGCATACTGATACTCCTGTGTATCCATACGGATTGTGTACATGTGTCCGAATAATTGAAATAAATGTGGTATTTGGAGGTTTTGTCGTAATTGCAAATTGTATTATTAAGAGTTAACTACACAACCAGATATTTGTCAACTCTGTCAGAAAAATAGTGTCAACAAAATCTTGCATGTTGGGATGAAAAAGATGTTCAAAGTGCGCTAATGATTATGTTTTTATATATTTGTATAAATAATTTATGTATTGATTATTTCACGTAAAATGCATTCAAAAAGTCAGGTGTTATTTTCAAGGATTTCTATCAAATCCCAGCGATTCCCGTAGCCATCCACAAACTGCACCACCCAGCCGTACGATTCGTGGCGTGGTTCCTCGCGGAACACGACGCCGTTGGTGAGGTAGCGTGCATACGTCCCCGCAAAATCCTCGGTGTGCAAGAAAAACGCCACCCGGTCGCCGGCTTGTGCGCCGATGGCCGCTTGCTGTGCGGGAGTGGTCGCCTGTGCCAACAGGATCGCAGTCTGGGCAGTAGCCGATGGTGCGACGCGCACCCAGCGTTTGGTCGCAGTGAGCGGCGTGTCTTCGAGCAGGACAAAGCCCAAAACGCCGGTGTAGTAGGTGATTGCGGTGTCGTAGTCGGGAATGACGAGGGTGATGAGTGATAGGTTCATAGAGTAATTATGAATTAGGAATTATGAATTAGGAATGACTCTGGTTCAGTATACATCGAATCATGCATCTACCCACTCGGGTCATGAATACCTTCTTTTGGCTCGTATCTTTTCGGGGAGCGAAGCTTCGTAGGTTGCTATCCAATCTTCTACACTGAAGTGACCTGCCAATGCGCCGAATAGTGCATACGGGATGTCGTCCATCCGTTTGAGACGAATGCAGGCGGCCCCCATGTCTATCGCTTTCCCCGTTGCTGTGTGATAGTCAGTTGCAAAGCGTTCATGCAATGGTGACGACGGGTACATACAAAACGCATACACGCCGAGATGGCTTTTTTGGTTGATTATCGCCACGTACGGCAACGGAGTGTCTTTGGTGGTGTGATATCCAAGCGGGTTGCGGTCAAGTGGGACGACATATTCGAGTGTACTGCCCCTCAACTGCGCCACAAAACCGGGTTGCAATGCATCGGTGATAACAGCATGCAATTCCTGGGTCGGTGCTTGCCGCTCGTGTGGAAGACTCTTGAGATACGTGGTAATGTCGAGCATATTTTTCTCCCTGTCGCCATCACGGCGGCGGCCTACGCAATCTCTGTGAACCGACATTCACAGCTTCTTGCCGCCACCATGCCGGCGGCCTACGCAATCTCAGCGACCACCGCTTCTCTGCACCTCTGCGTGATCGTGCGTTGTCCCCAGCACTGCCTGTCGCCACCATGGCGGCGACCTACACAATTTCTGCGAGCTCCGCATCATTGCGCCTCTGCGTGATCGTGCTTCAAGGATTCAATCGGCAACATGCCGGCGACCTACACAATTTCTGCGTGCTCCGCATCATTGCGCCTCTGCGTGATCGTGCTCCCAGGATTCAATCGGCAGCATGCCGGCGACCTACGCTATCTCTGCGAACCGGCATACTTTTGCGTCCGCAGTATTGAGCCGAGGGAACAGGTTGCGTGACACCTGTAACCTGTAACCTGTAACCTGTAACCTGTAACCTGTAACCTGTAACCTGTAACCTGTAACCTGTAACCTGTAACCTGTAACCTGTAACCTGTAACCTGTAACCTGTAACCTGTAACCTGTAACCTGTAACCTGTAAC
>CAMCVW010000057.1 GCA_945881915.1 Thermoflexus hugenholtzii JAD2
CACCGCTGTGGCGGAAAAGCAAAGTGTACAACGTGCCGCGTCGTGTTCATCGCAGGTGAACCGAGTTCCATTGCAACGGCGGAACACGCCAAGCTTATGGACAAGGGTATGTACGGAGAATCTCGCCTCTCGTGCCAAATTCTCGTCGACCAAGACATGTCTATCACTCCCCAAATGACACTCGCATCAGTTCCGGATTGGACCGACACAGGACCGCGTTGTTTGGACTCTATCGAACCTGAACCGACATTTGTACCCAAATCTTCCCTGTAATACACTTCACGGGGCGACACAAAAACACAACACCCACGGTTTCCTATCTGGAAGCCTTGGGTGTTCATTGAGGACAAATTATCCCCACAGCGTTTCGAAAATTGTCCAGCCGATGTAGGTAATCGACAACAGACTGACCATACCGACGATAATCCATACAATTGCACTGTGGAATGGTTTGTTGATGTAATTCCCCATCAACTCTTTGTTGTTAATCAGCGATACAATCGCGATGAGCTCGATAGGTAGCAATACACCGTTTATCACATACACACCCACGAGTACATCGATGAGTGGTAACCCAGGGATGAGTGCGACGATGGCCCCAAAGACAATTAATACGGTGAACACGCCCATGAAGATCGGCGCTTCTTGCCAACTCCGTGAAACACCCCGCTCGAAACCGAGCGATTCGCTCAGCATGTACGTCGTCGCAAGCGGAAGAATCCCAGCAGCGAGTAACGATGCACCGAGTAATCCCACCCCAAACAACACTTCGGCGTACTCGCCTGCAATTGGTGCGAGTGCTCGGGCAGCATCCTGGGCACTGGTGATGACGATATGCTGTGGGTGTAACGTCGCCGCAGTTGCAATGATGATACATGCAGCAACCACACCTGCGATGAATGTGCCGACGAATACATCAATGCGTGTATAGCGATAATCATTGATGGAGACACCTTTTTCGACAACCGCAGATTGTACATAGAGCTGCATGTAGGGCGAAATTGTAGTTCCAACGAGTGCGACGACGATTTTGATGTAATCTCCATCATTGATGAAGGTTGGACGCAACCCAGCCAAAATATCTTCTGTCTGGGGCTTGACCATGATTGCCGACGCGATATACGAGAGGAACACGGCACTCAAAACAAGCAATACCTTCTCGACATGGGAATAGGAACCACGGGTTATCAGGAGCCAGAGTACGAATGCTGACACCGGAACTGCGACATACCTGCTGATTCCGAACAGTTCAGCTGCAGCTGCGATCCCCACAAACTCTGACACAATAATGCCCGCATTTGCCAACAAAAGGGTAAACATGATCAGCGCCGTGACCCGAATAGGAAAATTCTCGCGCACCAAATCGGCAAACCCTTTACCCGTTACCGCCCCGAGTCGCGCAGACATTTCTTGGACGACCGCAACTGCGATGGTGATGAGTACCATTATCCACAGCAGTGAAAAACCGTAGGCTGCACCTGCAGATGCATAGGTTGCAATGCCCCCGGCATCGTTCCCTGCACTAGCAGCCAACAACCCCGGACCGATTGCCGCGAGATATGGCCACCACGAACGACGGAGGATTCGGAGTGTTCTGCGCCAGGGCGACAGGGTTTCGTTTTGTATACGCATAACCGCACCTCTTATCCAAAGTTCCGTGAGCCACGTCGATGCCATATATCGGGCAACAACACAGCGAGCGCATCATCAACACTGACCGCGCCGACCAGCATTCCATCAGAATCGACCACGGGGACTGCTGTCAAATTGTATTCACCGAGAACGCGAGCTGCATTTTCGGAGGGGTCATCGACATGGATTGTCGGAACCTCCTCGAGGATGTCACGCAAAAGAACATTGGAGCGGGTAACTAATAGCTTGGGAATACGGACAATCCCTATCAGCCGTGCGCCGATGCCGTCCATTCCTTCATCCACATCGTGGTGCTCAACAACATAAATTTCCGTGAGGGGGTCAGGGAGTTCATCACGTGCGCGCAGGCTCCGGATAACATCTTCGACGTTGTCATCGGGGAATGCAACAACCAAATCCGTCGTCATGCTACGGCCTACTGAATCGCCAGCGTATGCGAGTAATTCCTTGACGTCCTCGGCTTCTTCGGGCTCCATACGAGCCAAAATCTGCTCAGCGACATCTGCATCGAGGTCTTCGAGCAAGTCTGCAGCTGCACTCGGCGTCATTTCTTCGAGAATGTCTGCGGCACGTTCCTGATCCATCCCTTCCAGCAGGTCGGCCATACGTTCATCAGAGACTTCCTCGAGGGTTTCTGCAGCGGTTTCGTCGTCGAGTGCGGCGACAATCTCGGCGCTTTCGCGGTACGAGAGTGCATCGACAATACGTGCCAAATCCACAGCACTCATCTCGTTTAAGCGGTTGTACGACACTTTGAGTTGGACCGGCGCCGCCGATGCGAGGTATTGGGCGTCTGCCCAACTAATGACCTGGCGTCCGACGATGTAGAGCGCTGCAGCCCGTGGTGCGAGGCGACGGAGCAATGCCTGCGGACTGATATCAACACCTACTACACAGTATTCGTGCTCGATACGCGCCATCTGAATGTCGTTCACGCGAACGATTCGACGGCCATTGATGTCAATGATTTGATGATCTAAAACGTCTTTGTTGAGCAAAACTTCGCCATCACGCCGGCTGAAGCGTTGCAAGTTCAGTTGCATGGTGTTGAGGGTAATTGTCTCGTACGTAATCTCAACAATGTCGGCCGCAGGAATAAACATTGCCCGTCGCTGGTCACGCACCACAATACCGGATATAGGTGGGTAACTACGGTCATCAATGCGCACGACCACATCGGTCAAGAGACCGATGGCGCTAGTATCTCGCGCACGAACGTGCAGATTCATCAATTGTGACACAAACAGCATGGGATACCTCTGCCAAAACAGAAAACCCGCGTGCACCTGCACACGGGTGTATCACCACGAGCATTGCACGCTAGTCTATGCAGTATTTAAATGGCATGAATGATAGTCGTCGTCCATGACGCTAGTATACTAATAGTGTCATGCTTGTGTCAATGAAGCGAGGTTTTCGGTGCATCATCAATTTGTCCCGCAGCAGTTTTATCGGACCATCGGCACGCATCCGATTGCGCTTACTGTGCAAAATGGCGACAGCGTGTCGATACCATGCGTCGATGCCCACGGCGTGGATGGGAATGACCAGTCGGTCACCGCACCCGGGAATCCCATGTCCGGCCCTATTGCCGTCGCCGGATTGTCCATTGGCGACGTCCTTTCCGTCACGTTTGAACATCTAGAGCCTCTGCGTGGCCACGGCTGGAGTTATCCCACCTTGGCAGGTAATGTGGTCGATCCAGAATACATAGCAGCAGTCCCGTATGCGCCCGGCAGTACGGTACCGAAAGAATATTGGGATCTGGACCGAACAGCGGGGATTGTGCGGAGCAGGGGAACACATGGGATGGTCGTCACAGCCCCTTACAAACCCATGGTGGGATGTTTTGGGGTTGCTCCTGCCAGAGGTGAAGCCATCTCGACCGCGACGTCGGGACCGCACGGCGGCAACATGGATGTCCGTTTCTTTGGTACAGGCTGTACCATCTACTTGCCGGTAGCAGTCGATGGTGGGTTATTTTTCATCGGTGACGCTCACTTGGTACAAGGCTGCGGAGAAATAGGCGGAACCGGCGTCGAATCAGCGATGCAAGTCGATGTGCGACTCTCGAAAGCACCAATGAAATCCATCAGCTGGCCACGCGCCGAAGATGCGACTGCACTCTATACAATCGGCAATGCGCGACCACTCGATCAGGCCCTGCAACATGCAACGTCCGAAATGCATCGTCTGCTGATGGAGTGTGGCGCAGACGCTACCAGCGCTGCTGTCATCATGAGCCAGCTGATTGAATATCACATCGGAAATGTCTTCGATCCAGCCTTCACCATCGTGGCGAAAATTGCAAAATCCATTCTTATACAGCATGGATTACGCAGTACATTCCGCGACTAACGACAACTACAAAACACCCCGCTGCCTTCGGCAGCGGGGTGTTTTGTGCGGAGCATGCTATCCGTTCGCCAATTGATGGAACCGCCGATACGCAAAAATCATGGGTACAGCGACCGAAAGCAAAAGAGTGGCAAACAATGCAACGAACAGGTAGGGTGCAGCAATCGGGAGAAATGCAAACACAACGATTGCAATGCCACCCCCAACCATCCAGTGCGACCCTCGCTCGTGCGCTTCCTTCCATACTGTTGGATTTTGGAGCGTCCAATAGGTACGAAACCCGAAGAATCTATTGGGTGGGATCCCATACATCATGCGACCGATGATGAGAAAAAGGACCCCGATACACAGCGTGATATAGCGTTCGATGACAAGTGGATATCCCAGCGCTATCAGTGTGATGACCACGTGTAGGGCAGCCAAAAAAGCTGCCAACACCGTACTCATTTTGATGAGCGTTTCAGCGACGAGGGTGTTTCGTTCATATTGGGCAATACCAATCATCAGGCCTGAAAGAATGAAGAGCATTCCCAGGACCAACAGACTACTCGTCAGCGGATCGCTGTAGGCATCAACTTCGCCTTCGATATTCCAGTGTGTCGGAACTTGATCTGGCAACAAAGGGTAGGTCCAGATGACGAACACGAAGAGCATGAAAAAAATGAGAACCGTGAGGCTGTACCAAAAGTTGCGTCGCATGTGCCCTGCTTCTCCATGATGCACGATTGGGAAACAATACGCCATGCATGTGCGGATTGATGCAGACTGCTTAGTTGTTCCCTACGAAACTATAGCGATTGCGAGTGGTCGAGAATATAGAGCGGATACGGAGCATCAGGAAGAGGAATAGAGATCAATGCCGTACGATACACCCGTTCGAGTACGATCTGTTGGAGTACATCTGCGGGGGTTCCTTGGGCTGCCACACGCCCGTTGTCGAGCAAGATTATGTGCGTCGCGTACGCCGCTGCGAGATTCAAATCATGCATTGCGGCGATGACAAGAACACCTCTGTGGGTCATTTCACGGGAAATTCGTAGAATAGCTGCTTGGTGGTGCAAATCGAGATGTGCGGTCGCTTCGTCGAGGATGAGAATCTGTGATTCCTGAGCGATAGCACGTGCGACAGCGACACGCTGCTGTTCCCCGCCCGAAAGTTGGGTAGCTGGAACATCAGCGAATTGCATTATTTCACACTGCATCAATGCACGATCTACCGCTTCAGTATCTGCTATCGAAGCCGAAGCGTACCACGGGCGGTATGCATACCGAGCCATTTCGATGACTTCACGGACGGTGAAACCCTCTGGCATCACGGTCTGTTGCGAAACCATAGCCACCATACGCGCACGTTGGGCCGGTGTCATCAGCGCAACTTCCGTGCTTGCCAATCGAATGGATCCTGCTGCATGGCGAATGATACCTGCAATTGCACGCAGCAATGAGCTTTTGCCTGCACCGTTCGGGCCTATCAGTGCGACAAATGAACCCGCATCTGCGCTGAGGGATACATCTGTGACGACACCCTTCTGTCCGAAACAGATTGAACATTGGTGAATGGTCAAGAGCGGGGTCATAACCCTCGATTCCTTCGCAACAATAATGCCAAAAACACCGGAGAGCCAATACAAGCGGTCACAATTCCAAGCGGAATTTCGACCGGTGCTTGCAAGGTACGAGCGAGCACATCGGCGCTGAGCAAAAACAGCGCTCCAAATATTGCCGCAAACGGAACTAAAGTGCGATTATCGCCGCCGAAGAGTAATCGGAGTGCATGGGGCACAATGATGCCAACAAACCCAATCAAACCATGGAACGCCACTGCAGCGGCGGTCATCAAGGTTGCACCAAAGATGACCAATACCCGCACACGGCGTACATCGATGCCCAGGAGGTCGGCTTGTTCTTCGCTGAGCAGGAGTACATTCAAATCCCGTGCCGCAATCACGAGACATGTCAGCCCAATCACGATGCAGACGGTTACAATTCGCACTGCTTCCCAACCAACAGAAGAAGCACTACCCAGCAGGAACGCCAACAATTGTCCTGCTTGACGTCCCGCCCGGATCATCAAAAACGTAGTCAGAGCGCTTGCCAAAGTACCGATAGCGACACCAGCGAGAATCATATCTTGGGTAGCACGTTCTCTGCGCCGTTGTGCCGCAACTGTCACTGCCAAGACGACGATAATCGCACCACTGAATGCGCCGACTGGCATCGCAATCGTACCAAACCAAGATACTGGTCCCGCCAAAACCGCTACCATGGCGCCCAAACCAGCACCGGATGCCACTCCGATGATGTAGGGATCTGCGAGAGAATTACGGAACAACCCCTGATATGCTGCACCCGAAGCACTCAACGCAGCCCCCGTCAACGCAACTAACAAAACGCGTGGCAGTCGAATGGTGAATAGTATATCTACAGCACTCGCAGGGAATTGTCCGAGTGATGTGCCGCCGAGCCAATGCCAAAGCATCTCAGCAACCATCGAGAAAGGGATGGCGACACTGCCGACACTGAGTGCGCCGGCGAGTGCCACCGACAAGAGACAGATCAAAAAAACCATGATCCAGCGCGACCGGTGCCGTATTCGGTTGTGTAGACGCTGCATCATGGTCTGATCTACTTTACTTCTGGATGCAAAATGGCAACTACTGCAGCTAGTCCTTGCACCACTCGTGGCCCTGGTCGACTCACGATACTGTCATCAATCGGGAAAACACGACCAGTTTTGACTGCTGGAATTGTGCTCCAACCGTCTCGTGTGGCGACGGCTTCCGGAGTAACGCCCCATATGGAATCGGCCAGAATGATGGTATCTGGTGCTTTGGAGACAATCTGCTCGAGACTGACCTGTGGGTACGCATCGGTGACATCCGCAAAGATATTCGTCCCACCCGCAGCACCGAGGAGCTCAGCGACGAACGAATCTGGCCCAACCGTGTATGGTTTAGCAATATCCGTTGCGTCGAGCTCCCAGAAGACCGTCGGTTTGGTCGGCACATCTGCAACTTTTGCGACCAGTACATCCCATTCACCCTGCATCGATGCAGTCAGTGTCGTAGCCTCGGGAACCCGTTGGATGGCTTGCCCGACCAGATTGATGTCGGTCAGGACAGATGCAAATGAGGAATTGACACCGCCGACCACGACAACTGGTATGCCGAGTTTTTCGATTGCCGCAATCACATCCGGAGCGGTAATCCCTGCAGCAAACACCACACTTGGCTCGAGTGCTGCGATTTGTTCATAATTCACGCTCATGTCGGGGTTCGTTATTTTTGGTAGGGTGCCGACTTCAAGCGGGTAGTCACTGTAGATATCGATGGCAACGAGTCGGCTGGTGCCGTCGAGGGAAGCTACTATTTCGGTCGTGCTGGGTGCTAACGAAATAATGTGTACCACAGGCTGAGGAATACTGACGCTCCGACCAAGCCCATCCATTACCGTTACCGATGGTTGTGCTTCTGCCGTTGCCGATGTTTGTACTTCGACTGTCAGGGTAGGTATGGGCGCAGTGGGTTCAACCACGGCTGACGGCTCACTGGGAGCATTCGTTATGGGAGCTGCGCAGGCAGCGAAGATAAACGCAACGAGGACCAAGAATCGCTTTGACATGAAAACTCCTACATACAGAAAAAAACACCTGACAAACAAAAATCCCTCGCACGAAGCGAGGGACATAGGGACATTCACCCTAACAAAAGGCATGTCGCCATGGTTCCTCCTTGACTCGAAGAGGACAATCCAATGTTCGGTAAGGCAGGATTCCTGGCTTGCGTTATATCAACGCTTACAGTTGCGGCACAGCGACGGACTTCCACCGTCTTCCACCTTTACGCCCTAGCATCCGGGCTAGCGGGTCACCTTACCATATGTACTTTTCACAGCCTTGGCTGCAATGAGAGTATAAGAGGAACCGGCTTCTGTGTCAAAATAGCACAGCACACGAAGAGGAATTAATATGACCGACCAGTCTTTTCCATCATACGTACACTCAGTTTTTGCGGGTCCCACGGCTCAATGGCCTCTGAACCCGCAGGGAAAAAACGAATGTAGCTTCTATGCACTCGCCCATGCATTGAATTTACTGCAATCCGAAGTACGTTACGATCCGAAGGTTTTTCGTCGTGCGGTGGGTTTGTTGTTTCAACGTACGTTGGGCGGCACACTCCCGCCACTCAAAGCATGGCAATTACGGGCACTCGGGTATGGGAGTCACTTTGGATCACTGCGGGCAACAGACAGCGAGCGCGTCCTTCAAAGTTTGATCGATATGCACGTCCCTGTCATCGTGGATATCTATAGTGCTGCACAGTGGGGAATGACGCGAATCTATGGACGGCACGCGGTCGTTTTGGTAGGGTACAGTGATCGTTATGTCGACCACGCCGGAACGGTCCGCCATGAATATTACCTCATCGATAGTGAGTGGCCGCACCTCGGCCGTTGTGACGCAGCAGACAATAATTGTGACCGCGACGGTGACGGAAAACCCGAAGACTTTCCAGGCAATCGGACGGTAAGCCGTACAGAATTTCTGCGGATACATACAACCCGGACATACACACCGATTTTTTCCAATGCAGGCGCTCATGCGCAGTGGTATGCGAAATGGTTCGGAGCTCACGCACCGAGTCACTATGAACGTTGGGTGAGTGGAACACGAGATTGTGCCAAATAGAGCGATTCATACGGCTATTTGAGCGATTTCCACGTATAGTACAGTGTGATCAGACAGATCGGAGTAACCATGCTGCTCATTCGGCGCATGTTTCGTATTCTCAGACCGTATTGGGTGATGTTTTTTGGGGCATTCTTTAGTCTCATTTTGTCGAGTGCCGCAAATCTCTACAGCCCCATGATGCTCAAACAAGTCCTCGACGAGGGCATCAATGGACGCGATTTATCCATTGTCTACTGGGGTGCAGGTATTTTGATAGGACTCGCACTCGTGCGTGGCGTTTTTGGCTTTACGCAGAGCTTTTGGTCCGAAAAAATGTCGCAATCATTTGCTTTTGATGTGCGGAACACGCTGTTTGAAAAAATCCAAACCTTGAGTTTCGCGTATCATGACCGCACCCAAGCGGGGCAGTTGATGACACGCCTAACAAGCGATGTGGAACAGGTTAGATCGTTTGTCGCATCAGCACTGCTTCAGTTCATCAGTGCCATCATCATGATGGTCGGCAGTCTGTTTTTCATCTTTTCGATGAATTGGAAACTGAGCCTCATTGCCCTGTTAATCATTCCTCCTTCGCTCTT
>CAMCVW010000058.1 GCA_945881915.1 Thermoflexus hugenholtzii JAD2
AGGTTACAGGTTACAGGTTACAGGTTACAGGTTACAGGTTACAGGTTACAGGTTACAGGTTACAGGTTACAGGTTACAGGTTACAGGTTACAGGTTACAGGTTACAGGTTTCGGACCTCGTCAATGGCTTCGCCAATGGAGTAAAGCCATGTGTCTGAAGTGATTCTACGTGATGCGTTGCGATGTTGCTCCGGTGCGGAGCATTTCAAGGGAGTTGAGGGGGATTGGTGAACATTCGGACGGAGTTTTACTTTCGAGTAGGGTTTATTGCAATAACCCCGTTCGAAATAACAAACATTCCTCATTACCTACTCACGCTCCTTTTGTACGATAAACGCATCACACATGGAGCACAAGATGATCAACGGTTTCCTTTCCTTTTCCATGCTCTTGGTCCTCACCCTTACCAATAGTGGAATCGCCGCGCTCAAAGATTTTTTGCAGGCGCAGCGCCCCGCCACCGATGGCCAAGACGCCCACTCGGGTAAATGGAACCTCTATTCGTTTGCTGATGCATCGTCGCTCGACGCCTGGTACAGCCGGACCGACACCGTGATGGGTGGGATCAGTGACAGCACCATGCAACCTACCGGCAACGGCAGTGCGGTGTTCAGCGGTGTCGTCCGCTTCGACTACAACGGCGGCTTTGCAACGGTCCAAACCGACCTGCCCAACGCCCGTACTCTCGATGGCTACGACGGCCTCACGCTGCGCGTCCGTGGCGACGGCAAAACATACGGCATCTCGGTGCGCAATACCAACCGCGCCATCGGCTACGAAGCCACGTTCGCGACACAACCAAACACCTGGCAAGACATCCGGCTGCCGTGGCGGCTGTTCGTGCCCAAGCGCTCCGGCGACATCCTGCAAGGGTACGTCCTCGACCCCAGCAACATCCGCTCCATGCGACTCATCATCAGCGGCCAAGCAGGGCCGTATGCCCTCGAGGTGGCGCAGATAGGCGCTTACGAGAATTAGGAATTAGGAATTATGGATTAGGAATTATCGGGTTGTGGATTATCGGGTTGTGGATTAGGAATTAGGAATGAGTCTGATGAGACGGGATATGAGCACGGATTCGTTTTCTGGAATTCAAGGATTTTTCGCACGGAACGAGTGCGTATATACGCAGATTTTCACACGCTGATCTGCTCCGAGGTGTATACTATTTTTAAAATCGGAGGGTCACATGATAACAATTGAACAACGCATCGTCGATCAATTCAAGAAACTCGACGCTTCAGCGCAGCAACGCGTCATGCAATCGTTACAGCATACGAATGCGGTACAGCATCCATTCGATTTCCTTTCCTGGCAGAAAAAAATTCAAACAATAGCTATTCACATCACGCCTGGTCCATCGCTCGACGAAATGCTCGAAGACGTACGTGCTGGTAAAGAATGATGTATTGAGCGGATTGAAAATTCTGGCACTTAATTCTCTTGAGCGGGGTTTATTGCAATAAACCCCGCCCAAAAGAAACCCTACCCAATAAAAACCCGCTCAATTAAATCCCCGCCCAATGAAAAACTCGCTCAATCAGAACCCCGTACGACGTCATCATTTGCCCAAAAACCAATCCTCGGCTATAATCGCGGGCGCAAGCAGACAGTGGCGTCCGTGCCAGATGCATGCTTTTTTTGTGCGGTAGTCTGCATTCCCACGCAGTATTGGCTATATGAGGAGAACGACCTTGTCGACGATTATCAAATCCATTTTCGCCCGTGAAATCTTGGACTCGCGCGGTAACCCGACCCTCGAAGCCGACGTCCGACTCGAAGGCGGCGCCATGGGCCGTGCCATCGTCCCATCCGGCGCATCGACCGGCGCCCACGAGGCCCTCGAACTGCGCGACGGCGACAAAAAGCGCTACCTGGGCAAGGGCACATTGACCGCCGTCCAGAACGTCAACACCAAAATCGCCAAGGCCCTCGTCGGCTACGACGCAGCCGATCAGGTCGCCATCGACAGCGCCATGATTGCGCTCGACGGCAGCGAATCGAAGAAAAATCTGGGCGCCAATGCCATCCTCGGTGTCTCGTTGGCTGTCGCCAAGGCCGCAGCAGCTGCCTACGGCCAGCCGTTGTACCGCTACATCGGCGGCACACATGCGCACGTCTTGCCCGTCCCCATGATGAACATTATGAACGGCGGCAAGCACGCCATCAACAGCACCGACTTCCAAGAGTTCATGATTATGCCCGTCGGCGCCAGCAGCTTCCGCGAAGGTCTGCGCTGGGGTGCCGAAATCTATCACAACCTGAGCAAAGTGCTCCACGATCGTCATTTGTCGACCACCGTCGGCGACGAAGGTGGCTTTGCACCGAGCCTGCCAAACAACGAAGCCGCCTTGCAGGTCATCATGGAGGCCATCGATCGCGCAGGCTACAAAGCCGGCAGCGACATCATGATCGCCATGGACCCCGCCTGCACCGAGCTCTATCACGACGGCAAGTACGTGCTCGAGCGTGAAGGCCGCACCCTGACCAGCGCAGAAATGGTCGACTACTGGGCCAACATCGCCGACAAGTACCCCCTCATCTCGCTCGAAGACGGCCTGCACGAAGACGACTGGGCCGGTTGGTCGTTGCTCCACAAGCGCATCGGCGACCGCGTGCAGTTGGTCGGTGATGACTTGTTGGTCACCAACGTCAAGCGCCTCGACCGCGCCATCAACGAGCAAGCCGCCAACTCGATTCTGGTCAAGCTGAATCAAATCGGCTCGCTCAGTGAATCATTGGCAGCAGTCCAAAAAGCACAGCGGGCCGGCTGGACGGCGGTCATCTCGCACCGCTCGGGCGAATCCGAAGACACGACCATCGCCGACTTGGCAGTGGCCACCAACGCCGGCCAGATCAAAACCGGTGCGCCGGCCCGGACCGACCGCATCGCCAAATACAACCAGCTCTTGCGCATCGAAGAAGAACTCGGCAGCGCAGCGGTCTACCCAGGCATGCGCGCATTCAACGTCAAGCGATAAATATATTCATGAGCGTCACACTGCTGTGTGACGCTCATGGATGATATTGAGAAGGGCTCATTGCAATGAGCCCCGCACAAAAAACCTGCTCACAGCCGAATGGCAGTGAGGAGGTTTTCGAGCAATTGCACGTTGGTCATTGGCCCTGTCCCGCCGGGCACGGGCGTGATGGCACTGACGAGGTCGAGCACATTGACGGTATCTACGTCACCGCAGAGTGTGCCTTCGGCGTCCAGATTGATGCCGAAATCGACCACCACCGCCCCTGCCTTGAGCATATCGCGGGTGATGAAGCGCGGTTTGCCGATGGCCGCCACCACGATATCGGCCTGGCGCACCACCGCAGCTAAATCCTGCGTGCGCGAGTGGGCAATCGTCACCGTCGCATCGGCCTGGAGCAGCAACCAGGCCATCGGCCGACCGACCACGGCGCTGCGGCCGACGACGATTGCGCTTTTGCCGGCGACAGCGATGCCATACTCGCGGAGCAACGCCATGCCGCCCGCGGGGGTCGCCGGCACCAGAGTGGGTGTGCCGTTGGCCAAACGGCCAGCATTGATTGGATGTATCCCGTCGACGTCTTTGCGCGGGTCGAGACAGGCAATCACTGCGGTGCTGTCGATGTGTTTGGGCAACGGCATCTGGATGATGATGCCGTGCACATTCGGGTCTGCACTCAGGTCACGGACGAGTTCCTCGACCCGGGCCGTGCGCACGTCGACGGGTAAAACCGACAGACTGTAGCCCACGCCCACTTCGCCGCAGCTGCGCCCAATAGCCTTCACATAGCGGTCGGCGGCGGGATCGCCGGCGACCTGCACCACCACCAGATTGGGCGCCTGCGGCAGAGCCGCGACGCGGCGGCGCAGGTCTTCTTTTGCGCGCGCACTTGCGCTTTTCCCATCCAAAATCAGCGCAGTCATACGAGCCTACTTCCCTGTCTCGGCGAAATGTTTCAGCCGTAGGTGTACCACGATGTCGATAAATGGATGGGGGAACGGCCCATCCAGCGGCAGATGAATCGTCCCCTTGGCTTTGACGTACGCGGGGTACTGGGCCGCGAGCTCTTCGCAGACTTGGCTCCCCGGGAAGATGCCGATGTGCTTCTTGAACGCCGCGAAGTGCACGATATTGCTCTTTTTGAGCCTGTAGGTGGGCATCGCATAGCTGATGGTCTCTGCGGAGCCGGGCAGCAATCCCTGCATCTGCGCGCGGATGGTGTGTAGTGCCGGTTGGACCGCGCTCGGTTGCTGAGCGATGTACTTGTCGACGGTGGCAAAATTCAGCATCGCAGTGCCTTAGTTGTCTTGGGGGTAGCGCCCTTTGAGCGGCTGCACCAGCTCGATGGGGTTGCCGTCAGGGTCTTTGAAGAAGCCGATGCGCACGGCGTGATTATCGGGGAAGTTGAACGGCGGGATGTGAAAAACCACGCCCTTGGCCGTCAACTCAGCCGCCGTGGCGTCGATATCGTCGACCTCGAAGGCGAAGTGATCCCAGCCGCCGCTCGCGCCAGCCACGTGTCCGGGTCGGCTGACCAGCTCGATGGTGAGCGGGCCAGTTTTGAGGAAAATGATGTCTTTGCCGACGAATTTGCCCACCACCTCGAGGCCCAACACATCGGTGTAGAACTGCTGCATCGCCGCGAAGTTGGCCGTCACGACGGCGACGTGGTGCACTGCGTTGAGTTGCATGCTGATTCCTTTTGTGTCTGTTCCGATTCCCTTCCATCATACACTGTGGGCGCGCGCATGCCACACCAACGCCGCTTTGACAGTAGAATGACTCAAATGCTTGCTACCAAAGGAACGCGCATGTCGACTCCGCTCTATACGGTCGATGCCTTCACCGCCGTCCCGTTCGCCGGCAACCCTGCCGCTGTGTGCCCGCTCGAAGGTCCACGCGACGCCGTCTGGATGCAACAGGTCGCGCTCGAGATGAACCTCTCCGAGACCGCATTCCTGTGGAAGCAAGGCGACCTGTGGAGTCTGCGCTGGTTCACCCCGGTGGTAGAGATGGATTTGTGCGGCCATGCCACGCTGGCCAGTGCCCACACCCTGTGGTCCAACGGCTATGTCAACCCGAGTCAGCCCATTCAGTTCACCAGCCGCTCCGGCATCTTGAGCGCGAGCTATAACGACGGCTGGATTACCCTCGACTTCCCCAACGAGGCACCACACCAGGTCGAGCCGTTTGCGCAGCTCATCGACGCGCTGGGCTTTGTACCGAGTTGGGTTGGGCGGAACCGGATGGACATTATCGTCGTCGCCGAAAGTGAAGCGTTTGTGACCGCATATGCACCAGACTTCGCCACACTCGGGACGCTCGACGCACGCGGGATTATCCTGACCGCGCCGAGTAGTACGCCCGGCATAGATTTTGTGTCGCGCTTCTTCGGCGCTGGTGCTGGCCTGGGTGAAGACCCCGTGACGGGCTCGGCACATTGCTGTCTGGCGCCGTATTGGGGTGCACTCCTCGGCAAAACCGCATTGGTCGGCGCCCAGCGTTCGCCTCGTGGTGGCATTGTGCGCACCGAGATGGTGGGTGACCGCGTCAAACTCATCGGCCAAGCCGTCACCATCATGAAGGCAGAATTGTTCGTGTAGTTCGTTGCCCGTCGGCACCTAGCAGAGTGGACAGATGCAATGGCAATTGATCATTTTTTGGCAGCAGATTTGGGTGCGTCGGGCGGGCGGGTCATGTTGGGGCGCTGGGACGGCGCGCGGATCTCGCTCGAGGCGCTCACCCGCTTCGACAACGGCCCGACGACCGTCAATGGCCGCATGCATTGGGACATTTTGGGCATCTGGCGGCACATTACTGACGGCATGCAGCTCCACAGTAGCCGTGGCGGGGCAGCCTTGGCCGGCGTGTCGGTGGACAGCTGGGGCGTCGATTATGGATTGCTCGACCGGCAGGGGCGCTTGCTGGGCAACCCGACCTGCTACCGCGACCACCGCACCGACGGCATGCTCGAGCAGGCGTTTGCGCGCGTGTCGAGCGACGAGATTTTCGGCACCACCGGCATCCAGTTCATGCAAATCAACACGCTCTACCAACTGCTGAGCATGCGCCTGCACGACGATCCACAGCTAGCGGCGGCCGACAAACTGCTCCTCATCCCCGACCTGTTGCACTACTGGCTATCGGGCGTGGCCGCGGTCGAATACACCAACGCCAGCACGACGCAGATGCTCGATGCGCGGACGCGCAGCTGGGCCGACGCAATGCTGGCCCGATTGGACATCCCGCGCACAATTTTGCCGTCCATCGTCGCGCCGGGGACCATCCTGGGGCCGATGCTCGGGTCGGTCTGCGACGCCGTCGGGCTACGGAGCGCCCCGCCGATTATCGCTGGCGCGACGCACGACACTGGCGCGGCCATTGCGGCGATCCCGGGCCTCGACCCACACAGCGTCTACATCAGCAGTGGGACCTGGAGCCTGATGGGTATGGAGCTGCCTGCGCCGGTCCTGAGCGCCGCAGCGCGGGCAGTCAACTTCACCAACGAAGGCGGCATCAACGGTACCATCCGCCTGCTCAAAAACATCGCGGGATTGTGGCTGCTGCAAGAGTGCCGCCGCAGCTGGCAGCGCCAGGGCCAGTCGTATACGTGGGAAGAACTGATGGCGCTGGCCAGCAACGCCGCGCCGTTTGTAAGCATCGTCAATCCCGACGCAGCGGCGTTCCTCAACCCCGACGACATGCCCAGCGCCATCCAATCCTATTGCGCCCTACACGGCATCACCGTGCCGCAGACGCCGGGTGCGATTGTGCGCTGCTGCCTCGAGAGCTTGGCCCTGCGCTACCGCACCGTGCTCGACACGCTCCGCGATTTGTCGGGCCGGCACATCGACACGATCCGCATCGTCGGCGGCGGCTCGCAGAATCAACTGCTCAACCGCTTCAGCGCCGACGCCTGCAATCTGCCCGTGGTGGCCGGCCCCGTCGAGGCAACGGCCTTGGGCAATGTGCTCATCCAGGCGTTGACCATTGGGGCGATTCCGGATTTGGCCACCGGTCGGCGCATCATCGCCGAGTCATTCCCACCCACCGTCATCGAGCCGTCGACCGATCGCGCCGCCTGGGATGCGCAACTGGCTGGGTTTGTGCGGCTCCCGCGCTAGCTGGTGTTTGTCGGTTACATGCGATCATCGGGTTTATACGTCCGTGCGCGTAGAGCATCGGGCTGACGAG
>CAMCVW010000059.1 GCA_945881915.1 Thermoflexus hugenholtzii JAD2
GCAAGCTGCTCACGTTCACCCATGGTAAAATGTTGGTACTCCACTGCGGTTCTCCTGTACGTTGTTTTGTTGTAATCTCATTGTACAGAGGCTTCGGTGGAGTGTTTAATTCTTTCCAGTCATGTCGCACTTGGTATGACAATCTGCGAATTCCTAATTCATAATTCTCAAAACCCTACTTTGATGATTGTCCGGCCCGACTTATCTTGGAAGAAGCCGACGCCGTCCTGAATCAGGCCCACATAGAAGCCCATTTTGTTTTCTTGCTGGAGGATTTTGATGCGGGCGACGACTTCGCAGCGTTCGCCAGGCAGGAATTCATCCTCGACGAACGGGATTTTCCACTGATCGGGCGTGCGCGGCGTCATCGCCCAGCGATACGGATAGCGTTTGGCGGCGCCACCAGAATTAGCATCCCAGTCAACACCGATGCGCCAGAAGCCACCTGATTTGGCGGTGTATTTGCCATCAGCGATGGACGAAAAGACGTCGTTGGTAGTGTACTCGTAGCCCGATGCCGGCCCGTAGGTCCTGATCGGGACAGTGCCGGTGTTTTCGATGCGAATCGTCACGGTCAAGACGTCGCCGAGCAGGAGCGCTTGGGGTGCCATGTAGCTGTACGTAATCGTGGCTTCGGGTTGCCCGCTGTCGGCAATGGTAATCGTGTCACTCGTGACAACGATGTTGCCATACAAATCTTGGGCACGGATGGTATAGGTATATGGCCCGTTCGGCAAAATTTGGCCGTCGGTGGTTTTGCCGTTCCACACCTGACGATGCACCTGTGGTCCCGATTCTTCGCCGGTGATGAAGGGCAATGTCTTGCCGTCTGGTGTGATGATACTGATATCTACGGTGGCAGTGACCGGGAGTTGGTAGGTAATCTCGGTGACGTCGTTGCGGCCGTCCGCATTGGGCGATATGGTGATTGGGAAGGCGACTAAATTTTCTATCATCGGTACGGGCGTGTCTGCGCTTTTGATGGCCAGTGCTACTTGGGCGCTGGCGCGCTGGCCTGAGGACGATTCTGCAGTGACCACCGCTTGGTAGTCACCACTGGGCAGGGCGCGTTGCTGGAGCACTGCGTCGCCGGTCGGTGCAGTCCCGTCGATACGAAGCTGATAAGCATCGGGCGATGCTGTGCGTTCGACCTTGTCGCGGAGTAAATAGCGCACGCCGTTGGCATCGACGAGTTCAACCGTGACGGCGGCGTTTTGCCCGACGGTATAGCTGATGGTGACGGATTCGCCTGCCCCGCTCGGGCTGAGCGTCGGTGCCGAGACGGCCACACTGCTCAAGAGCGGACTATTGGTGCATCCACTCAATGCGACACAAGCTGTCAGGATGATGGTACGGAGCAACCAGCGAATCATTCCTTTTCTCCTTCTGCCGCTTCGGGATATCGTCGGTTGAACCAGCCGAGGGTTACCATGCCCAATGCGACGCCGAACCACAACGTCCCGAAGCGAATCACGAGGGTAGCTGCAGTTGCTGCTGCCTGGCTCATCGGGATCATCCAGACCAACAGACCGGTGGATGATGCTTCGGATACGCCGAGCCCGCCCGGAATCAACGAAACAAGGCCGAACAGCGTCGACGCCGCAAAAATGAATGTCGCTTGTTGCAGCACCAGCAGTGTCGGTATAATTCCGACTCCCTGGAGCACATACACGAACGCAATACACTCAAAAAACCACGAGACGATACTGAGCACGGTACTCACCAACAACATGCGCCAACCGAGGAGTGCTTTGCTTGATTGATATGCATTCTGCAGTGGTTCGGCAAAACGCGTCTTGGCTATCATTACCAACAATCGATTGACCAAAGCCTCAGATTGGATGCCGGCTATGCCCAGTACGGTCAGCACCAACAAGACATAAAACAACGGTGCGGCGGGGGGGTAGAGTGTCAGTCCAACTGCCATTAATAGGAGCATCGCAATGCCATCGGTCATGCGTTCTGCGACGACGATAGGTGCCGAAGTCGATACTGCGGTGCCGTTGATGCGCCGGAGCAAGTATGATTTGAGTACCTCACCAACTTTGCCGGGCGTGACGGCCATCACCATACCTGCACAAAACAACAATGCGCTGTCCGTCCGGCTGACACCTGTGCCTGCCCCTGTGTGACGCAAATAGATGTCCCATTTGAGCCAACGGAGCAGATAATTGATTGCAGTGAAGCCCAATATAGCTGGTATGGTTGACCATGAAAAGGTCTCGAGACTGGCACCGACTTGACCAATATCACTCAATAACCCGAGGGCGGCGATGACGACGACCCCGATGATGACCGACGTCATGATGCGCCGGCGTAATGTCTGTCCCACGGGAGCTCCTCTCGCCTGAATAGTAGCATTATAGAGGACGGCGTCGCACAGTGGTATTGGTATAATGAGCAGTACCGTTCGTTAGGAGTACATTGGCATGACATTTGCACACATCGAAGACCTCCAAGATGCATTGGCGCAGCGCAACTATATCGCTGACCGCTCATTGACGACGGCCCTGTTTTTGGCAATGAAGCTCAATAAACCGCTCCTCCTCGAGGGTGAGGCGGGTGTGGGCAAAACCGAAATCGCCAAAACACTCGCGTCACTCCTTGATACCGAGCTGATTCGCTTGCAGTGTTACGAAGGCTTAGATGCATCGACGGCCATTTACGAATGGAACTACCCGCGCCAACTGCTCCATATCCGCATGGCCGAAGCGACCCAACAGGCCAGTGCAGTCGACATATTCAGTCGCGAATTCCTCATTCAGCGGCCACTGTTGCACGCCATCGATGCGAGTCGTACCAAAGCACCGGTGTTGCTCATCGACGAGCTCGACCGTGCCGACGAAGAATTCGAGGCGTTTTTGCTCGAACTTCTGTCAGACTGGCAAATCACCATCCCCGAGCTGGGCACGATCAAGGCAGTGCACCCACCCATCGTCATCGTCACCAGCAATCGCACGCGTGAAGTGCACGACGCGCTCAAACGCCGCTGTCTTTTTCATTGGGTCGACTACCCGGTGCTCGAGAAGGAACTCAAAATCCTCACCGCACGCGTGCCTGGCATCAATGCAATTCTGGGGCGTCAGATTGTGCTGTTTGTGCAAGAACTACGCCGGCTCGATTTGTTCAAAATCCCCGGCGTCGCCGAGACCATCGACTGGGCGAATGCATTGGCTGCATTGCAGACCACTGCGCTCACATTTGAATCAGTCGACGACACCCTCGGTGCAATTCTCAAATACCAAGATGACCTCCAGCAGATTCGTGGCGATGCGGTGCGCGCCATTCTGGCACGGATTGGTTCGGCATGACCGAAGGGCATATCAGTCAACACATCGTCGGCTTCGTGCACCTGCTGCGCAGCATGGGAGTGCGGGTCGGCACCGGTAATCTGGTCGATTTTGCTGAGGCACTCACCTACGTGACCGTGACCGACCGCGAGGCGTTGCACGATGCAGCGCTGTGCACGTTGATTGCCAAGGCAGACGATTTGCCGATCTTCGAATCGGCCTTTGCATTCTACTTTCGGCGACTCTCGGCGCTCGATTTGCAAGCCACCAATCTGCCGGTCATTCATATACCGCAACGGCCGTTGCGTCTGCCGCGCCGCAAACCCGGTGCCAACGACGACGAGACGGGCGAAAATCCCGATGACCTCGAAGAACAAAAAGTCGGCGCGACCATGGTCTACAGCGGCAGCGAGACGCTGCGCACCCGAGACTTCGGCAGTTATTCGCACGACGAGGTCCAACAAGCCCGCGACATGATGCGCCGCATGAAGTGGCGCCCTGCCTTGCGGCGGACACGGCGGTCCCGTCGCGACAAGCGCCGTGGAGTCATCGATCTGCGCAGCATCATGCGCTCGAGCATGCGTTCTGCCGGCGAACCGCTGCACATGTCCTATCGGTCGCCACGGTACCGTCGTCGGCCACTCGTCGTGCTGTGCGATATCAGTGGTTCGATGGACCGCTACAGCCGCATGCTGTTGCAGTTTGTCCATACCCTCAACGACGGGATGGACCATGTCGAATCGTTCGTCTTTGGTACACGCTTGACGCGGGTTACCCGACTGTTACGTTCACGCGATGTGGATGATGCCGTAGCCCTGGTCAGTAAGCAAGTCCTCGATTGGTCGGGAGGGACGCGTATCGGCAACACGATCCGTGAATTCAATGTGCGTTGGTCGCGTCGTGTCTTGTCCCGCGGACCGGTAGTCCTTGTCATCAGCGATGGCTGGGATCGCGGTGATCCGACTCTCCTATCGCAAGAGATGGCTCGCCTGCAACGCTCATGCCACCGTCTGATATGGCTGAATCCACTGCTGGGCAACCCACGCTACCAACCGCTTACCCAGGGTATGGTCGCCGCAATGCCCTATATCGACCAATTCATCCCCGTCCACAACCTGGTCAGTATCGAGCAATTGGGCAGTATGCTTGCAACAATGCCCGACGTAAAGCGATCGCCACGACGCGTGTCGGCTTCACCACGCGGACATCTAAACAATGAGCACCAGGTTTCACACGAATAATACACAGTAACATACCGAATAACGCACGATTCTGACCATCTGAAACCCATATTATGCAGTACTCTTGAACAAAAGAGTGCTGCATTATTGTGCCATGTATTGGTGTGAATGTTTATACAGTGGCTAACGCCAAGGATATCCACAAAAAATTCGTCGTAAAACGACGAAAAATATGCAAAATTATGTTTTTCTTCGCTGTATGATAAAAAGGTATATAGAGGAACTACCATGAACAAGACTTTAACGTACGCATCTGTCGTTGCCCTCGCGATTGTCGTCATGCTAGCAAGTACCTTCCTGTTGGTATCGGCACATCAGCGGGTGAGTCCTATTGAGCGTATGCGGCGCGTCCAAGAGGTTGCAAAGCTGAGTGGTGCGTATAAATTTCACACCGAAATAGACTCTTTCAGCGATTATGCCCCACGCATCACCAACACCGGCAAAGAGAGTCGACATGATCAGTTGGTCATCGACGGCGCTGTCGATGAATCAAACCACACCAGCGAGATTACCATTCAAAACCAAAATGGCATCATGCTGGAGGTCCGCCGTGAGCGCGGCGTCACCTATATGCGTCAGCCTGGTTCGGATTGGCAACAGGTAAAAGCCACGACGAACGTGGCGCAGATGAATACGCTAACATTCTTGTCGGGCGTGGTGAACGCCAACGCTGTCGATGGAGCAAACCCAGGCTATGCGTTCGGATTCGACGGTAAGGCATTCGCCGCTCACTTTGAACGACTGCTGAAAATCGATAGTTCCAATGGCATCGCATACCGCGATGAATGGACATCGTTGGCCCAGTCGGCACAGCTCAAATCAGCCACGGGTACTGGACATATCGTCGTTGACAGTGATGGATTACCCTCTGCGTTGGAGCTGAAGCTTTCATTCCCTGCGAATGGCACACAGGGTGCCGTAGAGAGCACGATTCGGTCGACATTTTTTGCCTATGCGCGCTCGGGCTTGGCACTGCAAAATTTCATGAATCAACCCTTGTACGTTTTGAGTGAATTCGTGCAGCTCGATAGTGCGGTTGTCTTGAAGTGGCTATTGTCTGTTTTGGCACTTGCGTTGGTGGTCTTCATAGCCCGGGCGTTATTGATACATGCGAAAAAACTCACTGTCCCGTTTACCCTTCTCATGATCGTTCTGATAGGCTATCAACCCTACAGCAATATGCCGCGCGCCGCGGCAGCAACCGTCAATCAGACTGACCCAACCCCTCAACCGGAAGCGCCGCCAGCCTTGTTCAACCCGCTGGTGTCGCCACTCCAGCAGGGTGTGCCGATTGCATTGCCGGCTGCAGGCGTGTCGGTGCTCGATCAGCCACTCTTTGCGGGTATCACCGGTCGAACCGCGAGTCGGGCTGAATCCGCAGACAGTGCAGATACCGATGGCGATGGTTTGAGCGATACCCAAGAGACGCTCTTTGGTTCGGATCCATTGCTCGCTGACACGGATTCTGATGGGTTGTCGGATTTCCAGGAACAACAATTGGGTACACGGCCAAAAAGCCCTGATACTGATTTTGATGGTCTTGATGATGGTATTGAAGTCAAGTATCCGTCTACTATTGGCGCGTTTTCGTACTATTCTAACCCGTTGCTCGCCGATACGAACGGTGATTCGGTAACAGACGCCCTGGAGTGCTTTGAGAAACTGCAAAATCAAACAGCCAATTGTGCGGACTCAGATAGTGATGGTATCCCAGACTTTCTCGATGACGACAATGATAATGATTTTATTCCTGACAAGTATGACATTTCTAACACCGCCAAAGT
>CAMCVW010000060.1 GCA_945881915.1 Thermoflexus hugenholtzii JAD2
CCTTTGGCCAGCGTCGGGATTTCTTTGCCGAAGTAACTAATCGCCTGTTCGAACTTGGTGAACGGCGCGACTTCGTACTGGATGAAGGTCCCGAGGATTTTGACGGCTGCGTTGCTGTCGTCGAGGCTGCAGCGTTGCACTTCGAGGCCGTTTTGGAACAGCACGAGGGTGTGCGTGTCTTCGAACAGCATATTGGCAAAGGAGTAGCCCTTGGTGCGCTTGTCCTGGATTTCGCGGTCGAGGTCATCGTGGCCGTCCTTGGCCTCCCAATAGCCGTGGGGCAGGCGCCATTCGTCGCACAGGACGCCGTCGTAGTAGATCGAGCGCGTGCCGATGCGCTGGCTGTATTCTTCGACGAGGGTCCATTTGACCGGCTTGCTGATATCACGCAGTAGGGTGGCAAAGGCCGCGCGCAGGTTGCCTTCGTTGGATTTGAGCTGTTTGCGCAGGTCGGCGATGGTGTATTGGTAGGTCGCAAAGGCGCGTTCGATGGTGGCAGGTGCAATGGTCGGCATGGCATATTCTCGATAGTGATTTGTGTCATTGTAACGCAATGCCGCAATGAACCGTGTAGGTCGCCGCCATGGTGGCGACGGGGTGTTGGTCGCCGCCATGGTGGCGATGCGAAAATATGCCGGGAGCATGCCCCCGGCGTACGGTTTGTGGTGGTGGCGGCGGGATTTCATACGGGCGACATATATGTCGCCCTTGGTGTGATACGGGCGACGTATACGTCGCCCCTGTGCAAACTGGCGATCTGCATGAAATGCCAGGGGCGAGGTACACCTCGCCCGCAGTATCCTGCACCTCGCCCTGTGTGGGATACGGGCGACGTACCCCGCGTCGCGGGGCATGACGACATCGCCCCTACGAACTGTTCCATGCTACAGTGACGCATTGCATCCTCCACCGGTATGCCTGTTGCGATTGGACAAAACGATGACTCTCCCGCTTACGAAAATCCGCGTGCTCGACATGAGCCGCGCACTGACCGGTCCCTATTGCACCCAAATGTTGGGTGATATGGGCGCAGATATCGTCAAGGTCGAGCAACCCAACGTCGGTGATAATTCCCGTGCTTGGGGACCACCATTCGTCAACGGCGAGAGCACGTACTTCATGAGCGTCAATCGCAACAAACGCAGCATGACCATTGATTTACGCCATCCTGATGCGGCTGCTATCATGCGCGAATTGGTGGCGCAGTCTGATATCGTCATCGAAAACTTTGTCCCCGGCCAGATGACCAAGTACGGCTTCGACTATGCTGCCTGCAAAGCCATCAAGCCCGATATCATCTATTGCTCCATCTCGGGCTTCGGCCAGGTCGGCCCCGACCATCACCGCGCCGCCTACGACCAAGTCATCCAAGGCCTCGGCGGCGTGATGAGTGTGACGGGCTACCCAGATGGGGACCCGATGCGGGTAGGGATTGCGCTGTCCGACATTATCAGCGGGCTCAACGCCGCCTATGCCATCATGGTGGCGGTCTATCATCGCCAGCTGACCGGTGTCGGTCAATCGATCGACACCTCGCTCTTGTCGGGCCAATTGGCGATGATGTCGTACCACGCGGCGGCATATCTCGCGACGCAGCACGTGCCCCAGCGCACGGGCAATCACAATCCCGAGATCGCACCGTACGGTGTATTCCAAGCCAAAGACGGCTGGTTCAATCTGGCAGTGGGTACCAATGCGCTGTGGCAGAAGTTCCTGACGGCACTCAACGCGCCGCACTTGATGAAAGACCCACGTTTTGTCTCAAATGGGTCGCGTTCAGAGCACTACGATGACCTCAAAGCCGAGCTCGGTGCGATATTCAAAAACTACACCGTGCGCCAGTTGGAAGATATTCTATTGCCCGCTGGCATCCCCATCGGCGAAATCCACGACATGGGGGGCGTCTTTGCCGACCCACAGGTCACTGCACTGCAGCAAGTGCTGACCATACCGCATCCCAAAGCCGGGGAGTTACGGGTTGTCGGTGCGCCGTACGTTTTTTCTGAAACGCCCGCCACCGTGCGTCATCATCCGCCGTTGTTAGGCGAGCAGACCGATGAACTGCTGACGGAATTTGGATTTACCGCAGCACAGATCGAATCATTCCGCGCGTCGGGGGTGTTGGGGTGATGTTTGGATTATCGATACGACCGTTGCGGATTTGTTTCGATATAGTGCCGGATTCGATTGAGGCGCGCCTCCGTCCGGATGATATGCAGCCAATAGCGTGGTTGCCACGGTGACGCCGGTTCGAATCCACAATCACGGTGCGCAGCGCGCGTGACCGCTGACTTGAATGAACGAATTGCGGTAGGCAATGAGTGTGCGACGGGGTTGCCAAACCCCTCTGGTCGATGGTCGCTGTATGCTTCCGTAGTCCACAGGATTCCATGGACATGGTTTGGCATCACAATAAATGCATCTGTTTGAAAATTATGCTGATGCGCAGGTGTTTCGTGCCATATCGCATGAACAATATCACCTAACCGATTGGTCGCTATTCCTGACGATGTCTGAATGCCAAAGAGATCTTGCCGGTGAAAAGCCAGAATCGTTACAAAGAATGCATTCGGTTGGCGATAATCGTAGTCGGGAATCCTCAGTCTGGTCATAATTCATACCTCCTGAGAGGTATACCGTCCAGTGTCGGGGAAAAGGTACGATTGAGAACAACAGATTACTCCAAACATAATTATGGTCAATACGGCATGCAAAACATATTTCCACGGTATGCAAATACATAGCCCCACGGCATGCCGTGGGGCTATGTTTAATTTCTTCGTTATCGTTGAATCAATGACCGCCCAACGCGCTGGTATCGACATCACCTGCCACAAAGAAGCCCAATGCGCCTTTGCCGACATTGGCAAACTTATGCGTCACGATGGGATACATGCCGTCTTCTGCAAAGCTGAACTCGACATACCCGCCCTGAGCTGGCTGCAAATCCAGGACTTGTGAGCCACCCTGGCGTACATCCGGGATGAGCATCAAGGACCCTTCCTTGAAGACCGTGTCGAAAATCGTTCCGACGATGTGGAACGCCGAATTCTCGCTCGGTCCATCGTTGACCACCCAGACCCGGTAGCGCTTGCCGGTGTCGACGTGAATGGGTGCAAATTTGTATTGGTTGTAATACCCATTGAAGACCACTGCATCCCATTGTTCGTTGATCATCTTGGTCAAGCTGCCTTCTTTGCCTTCGGCACCGAAGTACAGTTCACTCTGCACAATGACGTATTCCTTCTCGACCGGAGCGAGTGTCGGTGGGTCGATGATAATCGCACCATACATGCCGTTGCCGATGTGGTGTATTGCAGGTGCCGTGCCGCAGTGGTACATGTACGCGCCGGCATAGTCCGCTTTGAACTCATAGACCAGTGATTCGCCCGGGTTGATGGTCTTCATCTTGAGGTTCCAGGCGACTTTTGAGGCATGGAAGTCAATCGAATGCCCCATTTTGCCTTTGTTTGTGAGTGTGAACCGGAACGTGTCGCCGATTTTGCCGTGGAACACCGGACCAGGAACAATATCGTTGAAGGTCCACATCATCTGGGTCACGCCTGGTGCGACTTCGATGAGTTTTTCGGTGGCGTCCAATGCAATCTCGTGGACCGTTCCTTCAGCGACCGGTGGGAGCAGGGGGTCGCGCGCCACCCAGGCTGCACTCGGCATAGCACTGGCATCGACTTTGGCTGATACGTCTGCTGCTGGTGGAGCGGTGACTGTGTCGTAGTCTGACGTGTGAGCAGCACCAATCACATTGATGGTCATTTCCATCCCAGACTCACGATGCCCAGGGAGCGTACACCAAGCCAACGTGTTTTCGCTCAGGGGTCCAATGGTAATCAGTTCTTCTTGGCCAGTGGCAAGCTCAGCAGTGCCCACAGTGCCGTTGAGCTTCAGGTCGTGGCCCATCGCTCCGACGTTCTTGACATGGAGTTGTACCTGCTCCCCAACGTTGATATCGATACTCGTTGGTTTGACATACATGTCCCCAAGCTCGATTTCGATGATCTTGATTTCAGGTACGTCTGCAACCTCTGCGGCATCCGCAGCGCCACCCATTCCCGTCAATGTGTACCCAGAAAGTAAAACTGCGATGATCCCGACGACCAATGCGACATACGTCAAGACACTGACTTTTCCATTCCCATTCCCGTTTGATGTGGTGTCCATCTGTCCCTCCCAAGAACCAGTACGAATTACTTTGTTCTTTAGTTAAAAACTATACGATTATTTTTTGAATTGTCAAGTCTTCAACTAAATGATTTGACGAATCGTCGAGTCGTGCTACTATCGAGGTGGAACGAGTGGATTAGGAGAGGCAAAAAATATGAAACTCGAAATCACCCGCAAGACAGAACTCGCGACCCGCGCATTGGTCATGCTCCGCGACGCAGGGGTAAAGCTCAAGGCAGCCGCTATCGCTGAAGGAATCGGCACCACCCCGGGATTCCTGTCACAAGTCATGGCACCACTAGTCAGTCATGGGTGGGTATGCTCCGAACCGGGTCCGACCGGCGGCTATGTGCTCATCGGCGAAATGGCGCAGGTGTCGGTGTTGGAGCTCATCGAAGCAGTCGAGGGGAAGATCGATTATACCCAGTGTGTCTTGATAGACCGGCCCTGTACCGAATCCGGCAATTGTGCGTTGCATATCCCATGGTCACGTGCGCGAGCGGAACTGGTGCGTGAATTACAGAACGAAAAAATTGCAGATGTGGTCATGCCGGGGAAGCCCAAAAGCGAATAACGAAGTCTGAATTGCTTACATTTGCGTACCAGGTACCTGTTCGTTCAGTCTCTGTTTGACTTTTTCTCGCGAAAACGCCAATTCGGGATTACCCGAATTGGCGCTTCACAATGATGAATCACGTCAAATTATCAACAGTATAAGGAACACACCGCTAGCGCACTAACTACTCGGCACTCATTAAAATATTGATACCTGATACCTGATGCCTGATACCTGCCCTACACCGTGTGATGTCCCGGCTCAGCATAATATGCCTCAAACACCGGCTTGCTGTAGCGCAGTATGGGATTGCGCGCAGCGCGCACTTCGTCGACACGACGAACGACTGCCTTGGTCGGTGCCTGGTGCAGGATTGCTTCGTCGGCGACTGCTTCAGCGGCAATGGTGCGCATGACGGCGATGAAGTCGTCCATGTTCTGCTTGCTCTCGGTCTCGGTCGGTTCGATCATCAATGCCTCGGGCACGATGAGGGGGAAGTAGACCGTCGGGGGATGAATCCCATAGTCGATGAGGCGTTTTGCAATATCCAAGGTGTGCACGCCAGGTGCACCGACAATCTGCCCTTTGAGCACGGTCTCGTGCATGCAGAATCGGTCGACGGCTACCGGGTACAAATCGCTGAGTTTTGATTGGATGTAGTTGGCGTTGAGGACGGCTGTTTCGGACACGAGGCGTAACCCAGCTGCCCCCATCATTCGGATGTACGTCCAGGCCCGGATGAGCATCCCGAAGTTACCCCAGAACGCTTTGACCTGGCCGATGCTCTTGGCTGGGGTGACCCAGGTATACTGGGTGCCCGTTTTGCCCACCAAAGGTCCGGGCAAAAACGGTGCCAA
>CAMCVW010000061.1 GCA_945881915.1 Thermoflexus hugenholtzii JAD2
GGTGGGATTTTCGGTGATGCAACGACGAATCAACTGATCGGTCGTCATCGCCTTGATGCTGTTCATCCATACCTGATGCGGCGGAATGGTGCCAGCAGGTTCTGGCTTGGGTTCTACCCATTCACGCAATGGGGGATCTTCGAGAATCACACCACGCAATGCCGCAGGGAACGTCGCTGCAGCTGCCAATGCCATCCCCGCTCCCATCGAGTGGCCAATGATGAATGGATGCGCGAGGTGCAATTGACTAATCAGGGCGCGCACATCGCCTGCTTGATCGCTCGGCGTGTAGTGTGCACCCGGATTGCTGGATTGACCGTGGCCGCGCGCATCGATCAACACGACGTCGAAGTGTGCGGTCAGTGGCTCTGCGATGGCCTTCCAGCATGAGCCGTGATCAGAATATCCGTGTGCGAATATCACAGGGATGCCATGACCGGCACGCTGGTAGTGCATTTTGACCGTGCCGGATTGAATGAACCCCGATGTCCAATTCACCATCTCATCCTCCTTCAGTGCCCCCAATGAGGGAACAACGGACGCCGTCTGAGTCTGTACCATTATCAGCCATGTGAAAACGAGACGATTCAGAATACCTCGGATAGAGATACCCCGTCGGCTCGCCCGGTGCGGATACGCATCCCAAGGTTGCACCGATAATACCACCAATCAGTGCAGTGCACACACAATGCCCCACTCCTCGAAGATGTAATTTACCTGATGCGCACCATGCAGAACTTCTGCACGCAGGCAGAATTGCTTCCAAATGTATACGAGAAAAAGAATACCGTATAAGCGCACACCAACCGGCAGGTGCGTCGAGCCAAAACGGTGTGGGGGCATATTCTGTACAAATAATTCCAGCCATATCGGGATTATCTGGTGCCAAGGTAGCCTACTCGCAGGATACGACCGCTCGGCGCTTGTCGTGGGAGGGTTTGTGCAAACACTGAACGATTCGCAGTCACTGAGAGCATCGCAGCGGATTATGCGGCATGCATTCGTGCATTCACGTCCATCTGCCAAAAGACGTTGTGGTTGCAAGGAATCGTCTCGCTACGGCTCCACAGTGATGCATCAAGGAATGAATGGCCTGTGTGGTAGGTACATCGTGGTCAGACAAATCACAGAAGTGTTACTTATAATGAATTTTCGTTACTCTGTGCGGTCAGTGCGACAGGAATTTAGTCAGGGAATTTCTTCGATCCAGGATAGCAGTCCGGCAAACAAATCAGCTGGGAGCTGTGTGGCGCGCATCGTACCGCGCGACACGACGATGTGATGTGTCTCTGCCTCGACCAAAACATCAGCCGTATCATGGAGCAAAATGCGGTAGCCAAAACTCACGCGGCGGCGTTTTGCCTGCGTCAACATCGATTCGACGGTGACGAGGTCATCAAAGCGCGCTGGCCGGCGATACCGCACCTGAATATCTGAGAGTACGATGAGAAATCCGCGCGCTTCAATGTCGCCATACGGCATCGCTGCCTCTCGCAGCAGATTGACACGCCCCACTTCAAGCCAGGGTAAATAGGCCGCGTGATGGACGACGCCCATCGCATCTGTTTCGGCGTACCGTGCCCGAAAGGTAGTCCGCTGCACCTTCATACGCGACGCCAAACCAGGCCTTCGGCCGACAACTCTGCGACAGCCGCACCATCCGCGACGAGCCAATTGAGGTAGGCCGCAATTCCCGATGCAAATACCGCATACTGGGCAAGCGACGCAGAGGGCATCGCGAGCACTGCTTGGACAGTAGCAACCACGGCTGGGAGCGTCTTGGGCGTCTGAATCGCGGTCAATATCAACGCACGACTGTGTGTAATCGCCGCCTGATTTGCTGCGATGGTCTGTTCTAATTCGGTTCGCTTCACCGCATCGCCATGGCCAGGAATCCAATGCGTCACCGACAAGCTGGTAAGCACACCAAAAGATGCGCACTGTGCTGCCACATCATGGGCATACGGAACGCCGTATTTGGTGAGTACCCGGTCCCCAAAAAATCCATCCGCCGCAAAACAGACGTCATCAATCACCACAGCGACCTGTGCCAACGAATGCCCGGGGATATCCACAATCGTCAATGGGATATCACGTACAGACAGTGAACCTGATTCGAAGCGTTGATGGACCGGGGAGGGTGTCGCCATCACGAATTTGTTGCGTAATGCAACGAGCGGAGTCGCTCCTGACGACAAATACATCGGCTCGAGGTAGGGATCTTCGATGAATGCTGCTTCACGGAGTGGAGCGAATACCTGCAATCCAGGGATGTTGCGCACCAGATAATCATTCCCACCCACATGATCGGCGTGATGATGGGTCGAAACGACGGCGGCGAGGGTCAATCCAACCGCTTCGCAGGCGCGGCGGAGGACGCGGGCTGCTTCTTTGTCGATACCCGTGTCAACGGCAATTGCATGCTTATCAGGGGCCACGATGACACCCAGGTTGTTTGTACCAGGAAGGTATGCAACCCGCTCCGAGAGAAACACGAGTGCGCTCATGCAATCCACTCCAAAGTCACGGACGGAATGACGATCCCCGGATTGGGCATATCATCTGGTGGGACTAACCCCAAAATCAACCTGACATCGACGCGCATCTGTTGTATGTCGACGCCCGTCAAGTTCTGGGCATCAGCAGTCAACTCCAGCGAGCGATTGAGCATCGTACGAGGCGCTGTTGTCAACCCCAAGGTTAATTGGTTGAGCGCGTTTGCGTACTGCGCCAGCGCCTTCGACTCGTCACTCCGGTCTGCGAGCCAGTGTGTCTGGAACTGCATGAATGCGTCGTCCCAATGCCGTGCGTTGAATGCGACCACTCCGGCGGCGATGAGGCTATTGCGCGTCTTTATCATCACGCTGTGTACCACTACTCTGTTTGAATGCTTCAGCCTGCTTTTGCACTTCGGCACGAATCTGGGTTGCTTCGCCGCGCAGGGCTGCACGCACCAAAAACACACCTGCGATGAGAATCGGCGTGAATGCAATAATGGCAATCGCGCTCTGATACGGCTCGAACAAATCGGTTTGCATGCGGATTGCCACATTGAGGAACAAAATAATTCCCGCAATCATCGCCGAAAAAAACGCGCGCGCGCGATTCGGTTGGCCCATCGACAATGCGGTTTTGCGCATTCGGATGAGCACAATGACGACTACACACATAGCAAGCATACTGAACGTCGACGGTTGTTGCATCAATGCTCCTTTCAACAATCTCTGCTCATTATACGTGAGTGCCCTCAGTCACGGGTTGCCTCGGGTTGCCCGCGATATTGCAGCGCTTCGGCGAGATGTTCCGCTTTTATGTTGGCCTGAGCATCAATGTCTGCGATGGTGCGGGCCACGCGGAGCATGCGAAAGTATGCTCGTGCAGACAGCATCAGTTTTTCGGTCGCACGCGCCATTAAGGTTGCGCCTGCATCATCCGGAGTCGCCCACTGCTTGATCTGCGCCATGCTCATATCGGCATTGGCACATCCTTGCCGCAGGTATTGGCGTTGACGTGACGCTTCGACGCGGGCTCGGATGTCTGCGGTCGATTCCCCACGTGCTACCGAGAGCAACTGTCCAACCGGAACCCGCGGCATGTCGAGGTGCATGTCGATGCGGTCCAAAATTGGCCCGCTGACGCGCTTTGCATAGCGCTCCACCTCTGCCTGGCGACACGTACAGGCACGTTCACGATCGCCGCGCCACCCACATGGGCATGGATTGCGAGCTGCGACTAGCATCAGATTGGCTGGCATCAACACCGAACCGTGTGCACGGCTGATGGTAATCGATCGATCCTCGAGTGGTTGCCGTAGCACTTCGAGCTTGTTGCCGAATTCTGGCAATTCATCCAAGAACAACACACCGCGATGGGCCAACGTCACCATCCCGGGTTTGATGCGCGCCGCTCCGCCACCTACCAATCCGGCGACAGATGTGGTGTGGTGTGGCGCACAAAACGGTCGCATGCGTGACATGAATCCATCACGACCCAATATACCGGCGACACTGCGAATTTTTGCCACCTCGAGCGTCTCGGCAGAGGTAAGCAAGGGGAGAATTCCCCACAATGCGCGTGCCATCATCGTTTTTCCGGAACCAGGAGCACCAGTGAGGAGAATATTATGTCCACCAGACGCGACGACTTCCAATGCGCGTCGTGCATGTTGATTCCCCCGGACATCGGCAAAATCGACCATTTCGCTGCTGTTATCTGGGGTGGGAAGCGGTTTTGGTGCTGCTACACGTACCGTACCTTCGAGGTACTCTGCAACCATACGCAACGAACTACACGGGACGATGCGAATTCCCTGTACAAGGGCTGCTTCTGCAGCAGCCGCTTGCGGGACCACGACGTGTGTCATCCCTGCCTCGCGTGCTGCAATCACCATCGGCAACATGCCATCGGTACTGCGTAACGTCCCATCAAAACCCAACTCACCGAGAAAAGCAGTCTGCGTCTGGGATGTGAATAATTGCTGCGTTGCCAGTAGAATTGCAACAGCAATGGGGAGATCGTAGGCGGGGCCGCCTTTACGCATATCGGCTGGAGCCAGACTGACCGATATCCGACGCATCGGGAATGAGTACCCGCTGTTGCGAATAGCCGCACGAACGCGTTCACGACTTTCTTGGACTGCGGTATCAGCTAAGCCAACCACGGTAAATGACGGCAGTCCGCCGGCGATATCGACCTCGACCGTTACCACCGCGCCGTCAAGTCCGCGAATGGCACAACTCAAAATGTGTGCAAACATAAAAACACCTCCTGTGACATATACCGTCACATGAGGTGCAAAAGGTACGCAGGGTAATTATTCTTCGTCGGGTAATTCGTCGTAGTAGGCAGCCAGCCCACTCACCATTGATTGCACCATCAATGGCGTTGCCGCATCACTCATCAACGTCATGTAGGCATTATTGGCTAACAATACTGCACCTTCGATGTTGTTTTCTGCGATGAGTTCGGGCAAAAACCGCTGTGATTGCTCGGCGAGTGCGCGACGAATGCGTGCGGACATCACTGAATCCAGTGCACGCACGATATAGTCGCTAAATGCCGGATCTTCTTCGTCCTCTACAATGGGGGGCTCACCGATGCTGTCGATGACATCAGCAATCAACCACCCATCGATCGCGAGAGTGTTGAAGCGGGCGTCACGGTACAGCGTCAAACTCAGTCCGTGATACGCATCAACACTTGTCAGCGAATCTTGGACGCTCTGTCGTTCGCGCCGTGCAGCCTCCATTGCTGCTCGTATAGCGCTCTGCTCTGCG
>CAMCVW010000062.1 GCA_945881915.1 Thermoflexus hugenholtzii JAD2
CCCACTTTTGCCCCTACTGCCAAAAAGCCCCGCGCTGACGTCGTGACGCAGACAGACCGGGTATAATACACGCATTGCCCCCGTAGCTCAGTGGATAGAGCAACGGTTTCCTAAACCGCAGGTCAGCCGTTCAAGTCGGCTCGGGGGCACCATTTTTTTGTCAGAAAAACCACCAAATAAAGGCAGGGAATAGCGCGGGGCTCATTGCAATGAGCCCGTGAATCACCCTCTCGCACGGCTGGGAATAGTGCGGGGCTCATTGCAATGAGCCCGTCAGAAAAACCATGCAACTAAAATATCACCGTCAACGTAATACTGTCGGTTTCGTTATTGAAGAGGTTTTATGAAAAAAATGTTCGTGACCGTCGCGTTCCTCGCTGTGTTTCTGACTGCGTGCGCAAACCCCGCTGCGTTCTTTTCTGCTGCAGCGCCGACCCCCGCACCCGTGGCCACCACACTCCCCGCCCCCACCGTTGCTGCCCCGACCGCAACACTCCCCCCCGTTACCATAGCCAAGGCCGATTGGCAGAAATGTGATGCCGCAATCACCGAAGAGACGAGCTTCCAGTGTGCGGTCGTCCAGGTCCCGCTCGACTATGCCAAGCCCGAGGGCGAAAAAATTGGTATCCACATTATCCGACTCCCCCGCGCCGACACCGCCTTGGCCGACAACCACGGGCCATTGTTGGTCAACCCAGGCGGCCCCGGTGCATCTGGTATCGAGTGGTTTACGCGCTCGAGCGGCGGTGCGCAGGACCTGCACGATGTGCTCGGTCTGACCGGGTTCGATATCATCGGGTTCGATCCCCGTGGCGTCGGGTTGTCAGGGGGACTGTACTGTCAGAGCGATGCGGACATCGACAAATATCGCTATCCTGACACGACGCCCGACGACGATGCCGAGAAAGCCTTCCTCGAAGAGGCCAAAGCATCCTTTGCCAAAGCCTGTATTGCCACGTATGGTGACTCGTTGAGTGCGTATTCGACGACCAACACCGCGCGTGACATGGACAGCATCCGACAAGCCTTGCAGGCTGATCAGATCAGCTTCATCGGCTATTCGTACGGGACGTATTTGGGTGGTGTGTATAGCCACCTCTTCCCCGATAAGGTCCGTGCCATGGTCCTCGACGGTGCCTTCCAGCCCGAAGGCGACTCGCTCGAAGAGCGCTACACGACGCAGTTGATCGGCTTCGAAAAAGCCATGGACAACTGGGTCGTCTGGTGCCAAGATGCTGCCAACGCCTGTGCCTTTGCAGCGCCTGATGTCAGCGCTCGCTGGGATGCGCTCTGGCAACAGTTCGATGATAAGCCGGTCACTGCCGAAGACGGCCGTTTCGCCAATCAGGGAACCATCGAGGATGCCACGCGCAACGCGCTCTATGGCCAATCGTGGTGGCCCGAGCTGGGTCGTGCCCTGGCCGAGTCCGAGCAAGGCAACACCGAACGCCTCTGGTACATCGTCGACACCTATGACGAACGTGACGAAGAGGGTCGGTATAGTGCGTCCGAAAGTGCGTTCCCGGTCATCATCTGTGCCAGCGGCATCCTCTACGACGCAGTCCCTGACGCAGAGGGCATGTTGGCCAAAATGCGCGAGATTTCGCCACGCTTTACCCGCGATCTCAGAGCAGCCGACCTTGCAGCCCCGGACGACTGCACGACCATGATTACGCCACCACCCGTCAGCCCCATCAGCAACGCCAGTGGCGCGCCGGTTATTGTCATCGGTGGGCTGAACGACCCTGCCACCCCGATGCGCTGGGCCGAAAAGATGACCGCCGACATGGGCCCGACTGCACAGTTGGTGACCTATAGCGGCGAGGGGCATACCGCATTGCTGGCCGCAACCTGCGTCGATGACGTGGCCTATGGACTGCTGGTCGACCTCGAACAACCCAAGGGCACCGTTGCCTGCGCCCCCGATCCAGACGTCAGCCAACCCAGTTGGTGGGCATCGCTCCCCGCAGCGCCGGCAGGAGCTAAAGCGTTTGCAGTCAGCACATCAAATGACTTCATGGGCCTCGAAGCCCGTGAGGCCTACTCCACCGGGTACGCCATCACCGGCAATAGCGCCGCTGTGGCTGGGGACATCGACAGCGCATTCGTCGCTGCCGGCTATACCGAAGACGAACCGTTTGAAGATTTCTATAGCGGCCAGCGCGCTGCCTACACCAAAGGAACCCAACGCGTGGTGGTGATCGTCGTCGGTGCCGATGCCGTTGCCACAGACGACTGGTCGTATCTGGAGGAGGAAGTGGATGCCGGCGAGGGGATTGTGTTCTATATCGCGTTTGCGGAACGCTGAAGACAGACGGACAGATTGACAGACAGACTGACAGACGGGGTGAAAAATCTTTCACCCCGTCTGTCAACGTATTTGTTCAATCCACTCTTCATTTGATCTTTCTGCCTTTTGTTTCTATAATCGCGCTACAGATTACGTAAGCGTGAAAGAAATCAATGACAGGCACAAATTATGGCTGGGCTGGCAGTGTCTCGGATTTTCTCCAAACGCCACAAATAGAAATCGTCGAAGCGCTGAAGGCACACTACTACCAGTGCACTGGGGAGCACGCCAACGACTCGCACCAGACCGCATGGGTGGATACTCTCAAGATTATGCAGAAAAATTTGGTAGACATAAAATTACTCCAATCTTCTTCTGCTGACTGGTTCATTGTTTTCGAGTTTGAACTGCCGCGTGAGCGAGGGCGCCGCCCCGATGTCATTTTGTTGACCGACACCGCAATGTTCGTGCTGGAATTCAAAGGGTACGCATATATCGAAACAGGGCATGTCGATCAAGTCCGTGCCTATGTGCGTGACCTGGTGGCTTACCACAGCACCACTGGTGCTTACAACGGCGCTGTCGTGCCAATTCTCGTTCTTGCACGTGGGCAAAACATTCGCTTGGCGCAAGGTACCGTCCAAATAGTGTCAGGGAATTTTCTCGCAGATGTCATTTCGACCCTCCATGCCCGCTGCCACGTCAAAAATCACTCCATTCCTGTATGGCTCACTGGCGAGTACCAACCATTGCCCTCGCTCGTCGAGGCTGCTCGGATTATTTTTCGCCATGAGCCATTCCCACAAATCAAAACGGCGGCAAGCAGTGGCATCAATGACGCACTCGAATACGCGATGACGGTCGCCAAGCAAGCGGAAGCCAAGCACGAGCGGCACATTCTCTTTCTTACTGGTGTGCCAGGAGCAGGCAAGACGCTCGTCGGCATCCGTTTTGTCTATGAATACACCGCCCAGCAGCAGGGCGGGACCCACGACGCAGTCATGTTGAGCGGTAATGGCCCATTGGTCAAAGTCCTCCAGCATGCCCTCAAAAACCGCGTCTTTGTCCAAGACGTCCATGGCTTCCTCAAAGAATACACCCGTCCAAACGCCAAACTCCCGCACGAGCACATCGTCATCTACGACGAAGCCCAACGTGCCTGGGACGCCGCCCGATCCGCCGAAAAGCGGAATACCACTCGCTCAGAGCCCGACGACTTCCTTATCATCGGCAGTAAACAGACGGACTGGGCCATGATGATTGCGCTGATTGGTCAAGGGCAAGAAATTCACCTCGGCGAAGAAGCCGGCCTGTCGCAGTGGGACGATGCGCTCGCATTCGTCCACGAGCACTACGGGACGCGCTGGATTGCCCATGCGCCACCACGTCTCGGTACCGTGTTCCCGAGTGCGGTCGACGTCATCCAAAATCCACATCTCGATCTCGATGTGTCACTCCGCGCACACGTGGCTGCAGACGTCCAAAATTGGGTGGCACTGCTCCTCAATCAAACCATCGCCCGTCTCGTCGAAGACGGTCCGACTGCTGCAATGCTATCTACCCTCCCGCAACTCCACAGTTACGCCCAAGCAATGACCACCCAGGGCTATTCACTCTACATAACGCGAGAATTAACAACCGCCAAAGCCTACGCCACCACGCGCTACGCCGATGCCCCAGACAAGCGCTACGGCCTGGTCGCCTCCTCAAAAGCCAAGTGCCTGATGCAATTCGGCGTCCCCAACGAGTTCCAGGTCAACCGCATGCTCCGCGAAGGCCCGTGGTTCAACGACGATGCCGATTCGCTCCACTCGTGCCGTCAGATGACGAGTGTGGCCACCGAATTCCAATGCCAAGGACTCGAGCTCGACATGCCCATCGTCTGTTGGGGCGACGACGTCTGGTACGCCGACGGCGCTTGGCAGACCTCGGTCAGCAGTCGCTCGCACGCCCGCGATCCGCGCAAACTCCGGCTCAACGCCTACCGCGTCCTCCTCTCGCGCGGGCGCGACGGGATGATTATCTACGTGCCACCGATCCCGCTCCTCAATGAGACCTATCACCTGTTGTTCCAGGCCGGCTGCCGACCCCTCGATCCCCACGATCAGCCAACCGAACCCATCTATGCCGCAACATACTGAAAAAGCGCAACTGTGTTGCATAGCTGCAGCGCCGATGAACCAGTCGGGGAGAAAGATTTTTCTCCCCGACTGGTTCAGTCAGACCAATCGCAAAACTCGATTTGACACATCCATATCCGCGTGTTAATATGCCTTTCGTTGATATAAACATTCACTCCACCGAGCGGATGGCAACGACGAAGCGAAGAAGGCAGCCCTGAACAAGGGGCTGATTTTTATCGCCTCAGCACCTTCACAACTGAATCGTGACAACCATATAACACGGAACCCTGTCAACGGTGGGGAAGAGCGCTT
>CAMCVW010000063.1 GCA_945881915.1 Thermoflexus hugenholtzii JAD2
GTCATTATGCAAAACGGTGCTGCCAAGGCTGATCTCGACGCCGTGTTGGCGCGGGTCGAAGGATTCAAGCTACGCGGCAGTGTGACCGTCGGTGAATCGCAGAATATCATCGGCATCGTCGGTACCCCCATTCCACCGCAACTCCAAGAAATGCTCGAAAGTATGTCGGGCGTCCGTGAAGTGATTCGCATCTCGCGCCCGTACAAGCTTGCCACGCGTGAGTTCCATCCACGCGACACCATTGTTGATGTGAGTGGCGTTTTGGTGGGCGGTGGTTCGGCCGTGGTGATGGCAGGCCCCTGTGCTGTCGAATCCGAGACGCAGATTATGACGGTGGCACATGCCATCAAAAAAGCCGGCGCACACATGTTGCGCGGTGGGGCATTCAAACCACGGTCGTCGCCGTATAGCTTCCGCGGCATGGGTGAAGAAGCCCTCAAACTGATGGCCAAAGCCCGTACCGAGACCGGATTGCCCATCGTCACCGAAGTCATGACACCGACCGATGTCGCGCTCGTGGCCGAGTATGCTGACTTGCTCCAAATCGGTGCACGCAACATGCAGAACTACCAGTTGCTCGAAGAAGTCGGGCGCTCCCATCGACCGGTCTTGCTCAAGCGTGGGCTATCGGCCACGTTCGAAGAGTGGATGTTGTCGGCCGAGTACATCATGAACCAGGGCAATCACAATATCATTTTGTGCGAGCGTGGCATCCGTACCTTCGAGACCGCCACACGCAATACGCTCGACCTCAATGCAGTCGCCCTGGCCAAAAAGCGCACACACCTACCCATCATCGTCGACCCGTCGCACGGCACCGGCAAGTGGTACCTGGTTGCGCCGTTGGCACTGGCAGGCCTGGCCGCAGGTGCCGATGGTTTGATGATCGAAGTCCACCCAGACCCCGACAAAGCCACCTCGGACGGCCCACAATCCCTCACGCTGGAGAACTTCGCCACCCTGATGCCACGTATCAATGCCTTGGCTGGGGTATTGCATTCGGTGTAGGTTTGAACGATTTGGAGCGGGGCTTATTGCAATAAGCCCCGCTCTATTTCTCTATAATAAAGACGTTATCGAAAGGAACAGCTCATGGCTATTACCCTCGCAGAAGTGGAGATCCTACGGCAACGCTTCGACGGCGTCCGTGGGCGGCTTTGACCTCGCACACAAACAGACCCTCCTCGACGGCCTCGAACAACAGGCTGCTGATCCCGACATTTGGAACAACCCCACCAACGCCCAACAGGTGATGCAGCGCATGACGCGCATCAAAGCCGAGCTCAACCGCTGGGCAGCAGTCGATGTGCGCCTTACGACAACCGCAGAGTTCGCCGAACTGGGCGATGACTCGCTCGCCGATGACGTCGCGCGTGAATACGCCGCATTGCTGAGCGAAATCGACGCACTCGAAATTGAAGTCCTCCTCAGCGGGCCCTACGACGACCGCGACGCCTTCCTCTCGATCAAAGCCGGCATGGGCGGTACCGACGCCGCCGACTGGGCCGAGATGCTGTTGCGTACCTACACCCGCTGGGCCGAAAAAAAGAACTTTACCTGCCACCTCGTCGACCAGACCATGGGCGAAGAAGCCGGCATCAAAAGCGCAACCCTCGAAATCCGCGGCGATTACGCCTATGGCCTCTGCAAAGCCGAAGCCGGGGTGCACCGACTCATCCGTCTGTCGCCCTTCAACTCGGCCAACACGCGCCAGACGTCGTTTGCGCTGATCGAAGTGCTGCCCGAAGTCGACGATGCGCCCGAGGTCAGCCTCAAACCCGAAGACATCCGCGTCGACGTCTATCGCGCATAAACTGACACATGCGCCGTGCTCTGGGCATCGAACGGCGTGCGTTGCCAATTGGCAAAACGCTGCACTAATTGCAGTCCAGCGATGCGCGCCATAAGGTCCATTTCGCCGGGCGTAATCAATCGGCACACAATGGGTGTCATGCTGATGCCCGTCGCGGCGATGCGCACGTGATTTTCGGCCAGGAGCTGCGTCACAGGGTCATACTTGGCCACATCGAACATCACTGAATCAAGATTGACCTGCTCGGCGTGCACATAATCGGATGTGCCGCTGGGCATCCATGTGTGCGGCAAGGCGGTCTCAACAACAAATACGCCGTCGTCGTCGAGATGCCGCGCAGCATTGACAAAGCAGTTGATTTGATCATCAACTGTGAGCAAATTAAAGATGGTGTTGTAGACTAGGTAGACCAGCCCGTACTGTCGCCCAGTGTTGACGGTGTTCATGTCGCCACACACGACGTGCAGGTGCGCATCGCCCTCTTTGGCGCGCAAGCGCTCAATCATCTGTGGTGACAGCTCGATGCCATCGACCTGCATACCACGCGCGGCCAGCGGCAAAGCGATGCGCCCAGTGCCAATGGCGAACTCGAGGGCGGTTTTGGTCGAGGCAATGTCATACAAAAACTGCAACGCGGCGGCTTCGTCACCGCGCGGGTGATCGTCATATTGTGCCGCCACCGTGGCCCCAAAACTCGTTGCTGGATCAAATCCCTGCATGGGTTCTCCTCTATGTTGACAGTGCGCTGCGTGGTGGCCTACCACTGAGCTAAACGCCCCAATAAATAGACAGTAGCATAGCGTATGGTGAATTGCAAACCATTTGACGGGTGGGGATTTTCGTCGTATATGCACGCATCAGTGGACGAGGGCGTTTCATGCACCAGATGCAGACGACAACCTGTTATGGCTATTACTTTACCGGCTCACAACTGAGTCCGGCTGTTTCGCCATGAACTGACACGAACACACGTGTATCTGACCGGCGAGAGGCACAACCTCCCGCCGGTTTTGTTGTACAGAGGAGCAATCAATGACGATAGCCTGTCGCGGAGTCCGTGGCGCCATCAGCTGTGCAAGCAACACCCGTGAAGCCATCATCGAGGCGACCAATACCCTGTTGGTCGCCGTCATCGAAGCCAATGGCGTGACCATTGCCGATGTGGCCAGCATCTGGTTTACGACGACGACGGATTTGTATGCCGAGTTCCCAGCCGTGGCTGCGCGCAAAATCGGTTTTACCGATACCGCGTTGATGAACGCGCACGAGATGAC